>JBCCYY010000022.1:0-54287 GCA_039188575.1 Planctomycetota bacterium
AGTGGGCCCACGCACAAGGCGTAAGCGTGAGAGCCCGGATAGGAGGTTGGGCCATCATGCCGACGGACCGAAGCAAAAATCCTCTTGACAGACCCGGCTTCATAGGGGGGCATCACTGCGTCCTGCCCCGGCCACCCGCCGGCCACTGAGACATAAACCCCTACAGCCAGGACACGGCTGAGCAAGCCCTCACCACTATCAAAGCAGATTAACCTCCTCTCCCACGGGAGAGATTCAGAGTGAGGGGAAGCGAAGCGATAAAATAACTCACGATCCCTTTTCTTCTACTTCTCTTTTTCTTCTCTGGGTGGACATATGGGCGTTCATTGATATTATTTCTGCTTCGTTCGGCCTGACGAAGAGGCACGGATTTTTAGAAGCAGCCTTAAAGTCTTTCAGATAGTGTGCAAACACCACTTTAATTGCTCGGAGCAGGTGAATGGACACAGCACGATTAGGTATTTTTTACTTACTAGGCTATTTATTCAGCGGTGTATACGTCATCGTCGTCTTTCTGTTGCCTTGGCATCTCGCCTACTCTGATGCACCGTTTACGCTGTCTGACAAAACCGATCCGGCGCTTGGGTCCTTGCTGATCGCGGGCTTGCTTGTACCGGTAGGGTTTGGAATTGGTGTGGCGAGCTCGTTATCGAGCCTGTTTTGTTATCGAATGGCAGAAAAACGATACCACGCAAAAGACCAAGGCGGGGCCGGACAACAAGAAGATACAAAACTACATGGGAAAACCGCTCCATGGGTGTTCCGTTTTTTTCATGTAGACCACAAGTACTCGCAAAGCGGAGGGCATGCGAAGTGGGCAGAACAAAAGGCTGAACATATTCTGGCAAGAAATGAGGATAGGCACGATGACTTTCACAGAAACGCCATCGAGTACCTGGCTTTTTCAAGCAATGCAGGCACATTCCTATACGGTATTGTTGCAATGGTCAGGTTTGCATCAAGTGTCGTTGTAGGTTCATTGTTGTGCTTCGTTAGTTGTGTTTGTTTGATTATTTGTAATTCATTTGCCTCCGATCACACCGAGATGTTGGGCCAATGGTTTGCGTGGAGCAAGGGCTACGACTCGCGTTTCTTAACAATATGGTTGATGTGCATCGTCAGCGCTACCGTCTCCTTACTCGCGATGAAGACGGCACAGTCTTATGCGAATTTCTATGCCATATCACGGCTTTTTATCGTTATCCACCACTACGAAGACGACGGCAGGCCACGTACTAACAATCCGTGTTAATAGCCATCGAATAGCAAAAGGAAGACCAGCAAACGGATAAGAACGCCACCTAACCGTTGCACAGTGTGGCCCAGGAATAATCTTGTCTTTGGTGACATGGCGCACAATCGCCACACCATCTTGAATCATCCCTCACTCGTTTCCCCTTCCAAAACAAACCTTTTGCACCCTATCCGATCCATCCGTGCGCACCGGGCCGCCCGCCCGGCCTTGGGTGATGCACCGCACCGACCCGCCGACGCTTAAGACGTTTTCCCACTGGCCCAGCTGGCTCAACGCGTATGGGAACCTGGACCGGTCGGCGTGTTTTGAGCTGCGGGTCTCGCAGGTCCGACGCCTCGCCGGGTGCATCCCGCTGATGAAGGGGCAGTTCGGTCAGCGGTATCGGGCGCAGAGCCGGGCGGGCTACAACGTGCCGGACCTGCCCAACGAGCGGCGGGCCATCGGGCACAAGCGGCTGATCAGCAAGGGCCACTACGACATCACGGCGGAGGAGTTGGACGACCTGGCGCGGCAGCAGTTCCCGCGAAGGCTGGCCGGGGACTGGCGGACCGGGCGGGCGCCCGCGATGCGGCGGGCGGAGCAGCAGGCAGGGATGTCATGGCAGCCGCCGTGCAACGGTCAGGACACGTGCGGCCCGCCGCAGCGCACGACGGCTCTGGGCATGACACTGAAGCAAGGCGGGCACGGGCCGGGCGAGCGGGCGTACGAGCGGAAGCTGGCGGACCACCCCGCGACGGAGCCTTTGCCGGCACCAGCATCGATGCCGCCGGGGCTGCCGGCTGACGCGCCGGACGCCGGTCTGGCCGGCAACCCCAACCGAGGCGCGACCCGGGAGAAACGGTTCGGGCTCGACAGCAACTGGACCCAGAGGCTCGGGCTGGAAAAACACCACCACGCGAGCGTCTCGGGCAAACAGTACTTTCTGGTGTGCCCGTGCGGGCGCACGGCGTACAAGCTGTTCTGGGTGCTTGGCCGGCCGGGGGAGCACAGCGACGCATGGTTGGCCGATCAATGGATCGCGTCGCTGGACAGCCGAGGGCTGTCGCAGCGGTCGGCCCAGGTCAGCGTGTTGACCGATCGGTACGGGCCGATCATGGGCGGCGACCGCATGCTGCGCTGCCGGCACTGCCTGAACATGCGCTACGGCAAGTCGCCGGAGGCGACGCGGAAGAACAACCAGCGCCGCAAGCGGAGGCGGCGGGCGGGAGCCGCTCAGTAGCTTGTATCGCTAGGATGTCCCGCCATGAATCAGCCGGACGGTAAGACAGCACGGATGGGGGACGCCCGCGCGGTGCTGGAGCGCGTGTGGGGGTACGACGCTTTCCGCAGCCGGCAGGCGGAGGCGGTTGCACGGACGCTGGCGGGGGAGCACACGCTGGTGCTGATGCCGACGGGCGGGGGCAAGTCGCTGTGCTACCAGGTGCCCGCGTTGCTGCTGCCCGGGCTGACGGTGGTGCTGTCGCCGCTGGTCGCGCTGATGAAAGACCAGGTCGATGCGCTGGTCGCGCGGGGGATCGACGCGGCGTACATCAACGCGACACTCACCCGCAATGAGCGCGACAAGCGCTACGCCGCGCTCGCTGAGGGGCGATACAAGCTGGTGTACGTGACGCCTGAGCGCTTCCGCAAAGATGAATTCCGCGCGGCGCTGGCGGAACGCGAGGTCTCGCTGCTCGCAATCGACGAGGCGCACTGCGTCAGCAGCTGGGGCCACGACTTCAGACCGGACTACACCCGCCTCGCCGAGCTGCGCGACCTCATGGGCAACCCGACCACCATCGCGTTGACGGCGACCGCGACGCCGACGGTGCAGCAGGACATCGTGGAACAGCTTGGGCTGGCCGACGAGATGGCCGTCCTCAGCGAGGGGATCGATCGGCCGAACCTCGCGCTCGACGTCGCGGAAGTCTGGGGCGACGACGAGAAGCTGGACGCGGTCTGCGAAGCCGCGGCCACGCTGCGCAGCCCCAACGCGACCCCCGGCGCGGGCGTCGTCTACTTCGCCCTGATCCGCACGCTCGAGGCGTTCAGCGAGCAGCTCCACCAGCGCGGCGTCCCGCACCTGACCTACCACGGCAAGCTCGACCGGCAGGCCCGACGACGCGCCCAGGATCGCTTCATGGGAAGCGCTGACCCGCGCGGCGTTGGCGGGGCCAAAGCCGCGGGCTTGGGTGAAATCGTGCAGGCACAGCCCATCGTCCTCGCGACGAACGCGTTCGGCATGGGTATCGACAAGGCCGACATCCGCTTTGTCCTGCACGCGGAGGTGCCCGGCTCCGTCGAGGGGTACTACCAAGAGATCGGACGGGCCGGGCGCGACGGCCTGCCCGCGCGGTGCACGCTGCTCTACGACGAGCACGACCTCGAAACCCAGATGACCTTCATCCGCTGGTCCAACCCCGGCGGGGAGTACTACCAGCGGGTCGCCCACCTGCTCGAGCACCACGCCGAGCAGGTCCACGCCTTCGGCATCGACTACCTCCGCGAAAAACTGCACGGCAAACAGCACGGCGACTTCCGCCTCGAGACCGCGCTCAATATGCTCTACCGCCACGGCGTCATCGACGCCCGCGAATCCAACGACGGTGCCAAGCCCCTCACCATCGAGCACGCCATCACCCACGGCCTCATCGAAGTCACCAACGACCTCCCCGATGCGCTACTCGACGAAGACGCCCATTCAGAAAAGCTGCGCGCCGACCAACAACGCCTGTACGCGATGGTCGAGTACGCCCGCAGCGAAGACCGCCGAGCGTTTCTCAACCGCTACTTCGGGGTAGGTTGAAGCACCTCAAAGCACCAGCACGATCGTATCGGCCCAACGATTAGACCACCAGCAGCGACCCACGCAGTGCGTCGGCGATTGTCGCTCTCAAGTCTTAAGCGGCTGCCTAACTCGACCATCAGATTAAGAGACTAGCGACAAACCATGAACGAAAATCACCTCGGGTATCTCCGAAGCTGCTCGCGTTTGCTCACATTGCTTGCTAAACTCTAACATTCGATATCTCCTGTCTCCGCCGGTTGATCTGAGCGGAGCCTCACCGGTTTGGCACTATGTGGACCCTCTTCACCATTGGGGGTGGAGTCGCACTGATCTTGTTTGCCGTGCGTTTCCTGCGCAAGGGCCTGGACCGGCTCTTCGGCGCGAGGCTGGGCACGTGGATGAACCGGCTCGCGCGGAGCCGGTGGCGCGGGTTCCTAACCGGGCTCGGCCTCTCGGTGGTCACGCCCTCTTCGACCAGCTTCTCCGTCCTCGCGGTCTCGGCGGTGAAGTCGAGCCACCTCACCGCTCGCCAGGCATTGGCGGTGATGCTCGGGGCGAACATCGGGCTGACCGCGATGGTGCTGATCATCGCGCTGCGCATCGAATCGATCGCCCCGGTGCTCGTGCTTATGGGCGTGCTCATGTTCCAGTACATGCAAAACGACCGGGCCCGCGGCATCGGCCAGACCCTGCTCGCGGTCGGCTTCATCTTCCTGGGCATCGGGTTCATCGAGCAGGGTGTCACGGGCGTGAGTGCCGGGCCGAACTCCGAGATCGCCGTGCTGGTGGGCCTCGCCGAGCGCCACCCGCTGGCCCTGCTGCTGCTGTCGGCCGTCATCGCGAACGTGCTGCAGTCCAGCACCGCAACGATCGCGCTGATCATCGGGCTGTCCGCGACCGGGGTCGTCACCCTCCCGGTCGGGCTTGTCGCCGTCGCAGGCGCGAACCTCGGCACCGCGTTGACCACCGTCATCATCGGCTGGCGCGATACCGCCGCACGCCAGCTCGCCTCGGCGAACTTCGCGCTCAAGCTGCTCGTTGCGGCGGGCATCGTCCTGCTCAGCGACCAAGCCGCCGCCGCGATCGCGCTGGTCCCGGCCGGGCTCGATGCCCGCATCGCGATCGCGCACACCGCGTTCAATATCGTCGTCGCCATGATCGGGCTCGCGTCGATCACCCCGCTGATGCATGCGGCAGAGCGTTTCATCCAACCCAACCCCAACGCGACGCCCCGGCCGTTTGGACCGCGCTACCTCAACGAAGGCACGTTCAACACGCCCGAACTCGTCCTCGGCCTATCCGAAAAAGAAATCCTCCACGCCGGCGACATCGTCCGCCACATGCTCCGAGACATCTGGACCGCGCTACGCAACGACGACATCGAGATGGCAAACAAGGTCCGAGACATGGACAACCGCGTCGATACCCTCGACGGCGAAATCCGCAGCTTCCTCCGCAAAGCCATGCAGGACGACCCCGACCTCGCGCCGTCCGCTATCGCCGAGCACATCCGCCAGCTACGCTACCTCAACGAGCTTGAGAACATCGGCGATATCATCGACAAAAACCTCGTCAGCCTCGCGATCAAGAAGCAGCGCCTCCGCTTAGCGTTCACCGACGACCACTGGGCCGAGCTCGAGGACTTCTACAACAAGGTCTACGAGAACCTGCTCATCGCCGAACGCGTCTTCTCGACCGACAGCCGAAACCTCGCCGAGTCGCTGCTGAACCACAAGGCCCACCTCCAGGGCGTCGAGCTTAAGCTCCGTGACCGCCGCCTGAAACAGACCGCCCAGGACGACCCCGAGGTCAGCGCGGTCCTGCTCGACCTGATCACCAACCTCAAACGCATCAACACCCACCTCACCCGCGTCGGCTACGCCGCGCTCGAACCGGTCCAGGCGTGATTGAACGTGAACCAAAGTGGCTGTCGCCAAGGCTTGATCGACGACGGTGTTGGTCCCAACCTGACCGGGCTCGCGCGCCTATGTGCCGGGCTTGTTGAATCACCACTTCCATCAGCGCACGACCGACGCCTCCGCCCCGCGTGTCGGGTGTCACTAACAAGCCCCGGTTTGTCAGTGACATCGGGAAAAGTAAAGGGCCAGAGCGTCGCTTTCAGTCGGCCTGTGCCGGGCTTTTACGGAATACCGCGGCCAGCGCGAGGATGATGGCCGCGGCACAGGTCAGGGTCATGAGCGTGCCGGGGATGAACTTGACGTGGCCGCCGAGGTCCATAAAGAGGAAGTAGCCCAAGTCGAACGAGCCGGAGACGACGGCGGCGATCGCGATGGCGAGCTTCGAGCGGCGCCAGACAAAGACCGCAGCGATCGTCGTGACCAGGCCTGCCCAGAGCAGATTAAAACCGTGCTGGTTCAGCACCGCTCCGACCGCGGGGTGGTACGCCAACTCGAATTCGGCGGGGTCCACGGCGTCTGCGATGCCGGCCACAGCGCCGGCGGTTTCCTTGCTGATCGTCATGACGCCGGCGAGGACGTGCACGAGTCCCCAAATGACCCAGAGCACCACGGCAGCACGAATCAATATCGTCGCGATAGGATCGGGCTTGGCGTGAACAGGGCCAGGCGAAGAGTTTGGCATAGTCGACCTTTCGGATACAGCTTGCAGACGACGTACAAGATCATACAAGACAGAACAATCCATACATCAGAAGACTGGCCGTAGATTCTTCACCCAAGTTCCATCACCATCTGGCAGTTACAGCGCTCATAAGGCGTCTGCACACACTCGCTGTCCGCCAGCACCCGGAAACCGAACTTCTTATACAACCTGACGGCTTGATCCAGGACCGTGTTGGTCTCCAACCAGATCTGGCTCGCACCGAATTGCCGGGCTTGCGCGATCACTGCTTCCATCAGTATGCTGCCGACGCCTTGGCCCCGCGCATCATCGCGGACCGCCATCTTGATCAGTTCCACAGAGTCACGGCCCTGCTGCGCGACAAGCCCGACCGTGCCGACGACGTCGCCATCGACTTCGGCCATGAAGACGGCGCCGCCCGGGTCGATGATTTGCGTTTGGGGGTCGCCGAGCTGCATGCGATCAGACGGCTCGACCACGAAGTGCTGCTCGATCCAGTCGAGGTTCAGCCGTTCAAAGACGGGCTGATCTCCGGGCTTGAATGGGCGGATGGTGACGGGCATGGGTGAGGTTCTTCTGGAAGGATCGATTTGATCAGGCCCCGACTAAACCAATCGCTACTGCCGTTCTTCCCGACGCTTTTCAAGCAGCTTCCGCGCCGCTTCGCGCATGTCCTGGGCGGAGTCGGTTTCGTCGACGATCTCGACGCCGAGCAGCGTCTCGACGCAGTCTTCGAGCGTGACCAGGCCGGCCGTCCCGCCGAACTCGTCTTCGACACGGAGCATGTGCTGCTGGTCGCGGATGAAGCGATCCAGGGTGTCGGCGACGGAGTCGGACTCCTGCGCGTTGCCTAGGGGCTGTGCGAGCTCGGCGAGGGGGCGCTGCCCGTGGCCCTCGTGCCGGGCGTGATGCAGGGCGTAGCGGGTGACGTGGCCGATGATATCGTCGACGCCGCCCGGCCCGTGCACGGGGATGCGGGTAAAGCGGATGCGGCCCTGCTCTTCGATGACCTGATCGGGCGTGGCGTCGTGCGGGAGCATGAAGACGACGGGGCGCGGGGTCATGATGTCTTCGACCGTGATCTGGTTGAGGCGGAAGAGGTTGCGGATGACTCGGGTTTCGCTCGGGTCGATCACGCCGGCGGACTGGCCGAGCTCGGCGGTGATCGCGACCTCATCGCGCGTGACCTGCGCCGCGTGCCCGCCGCCCAGCCGGCTCGAGATCCACTGCAACACGATCAGCAGCGGCCAGAGCGGGTAGATCATCGCCTGGATCGCATAAGCGGTGAACGGGGCGAGGGCCTTGGCCTTCGCCGCGCCGATGGACTTGGGGATGATCTCGCTGAAGACAAGGATCAGCAGCGTGATCACGGCAGAGCCGATCGCGACCGCCCCGCTGCCCCAGATGACCAGCACCTGCGCGCCGACGCCCGCGGCGCCGACGGTATGCGCGATCGTGTTGAGGGTGAGGATCGCCGCGAGCGGCCGATCGAGGCTGGCCTTCATCGACTTGAGCAGCGCGCCGCCCCGGCGGTTCTCGCGCTCCATCAGCTCGACATGGGATGCGGGCACCGACAGCAGGCAGGCCTCGAGCATCGAGCAGAGGAACGAGACCCCGATCGCCAGCACGAGGTATACCCCGAGCATGATGTAGTCGAGGGTCAGCGCATCGCTCGGAGTGGCAAGCGTAAGGGTTGCGGCCGATGTATTCATATGGGAAGTTTAAGGGCATTCACGAGGTGGATGCTCGCGTTATCAGAGAGGGGTCAAAAGAGCGAAGGCCGATCCATACCGACCGCTTGGGCTATGCTGCCAAGCTCCTGAATCCGTGAGGCCAACGCGTGATCGACCCGCAACTGGAACAGCACCTCTGCCAGGCCCTGGGCGTCTCCGGGGTGAACGGGCTGGAAACGATCCAAAACCTCTGGAGCGGGTGCGGGCGGGTGGCCCGGGTGATACTTGACGACGCAAGCCCGGTCGTGATCAAGCACGTGAAGATGCCCGATCGCCTCCGACACCCGCGCGGGTGGGACACGGACCGGTCCGCCCAGCGGAAGGTGCGGTCCTATGAGGTGGAGACGAGGTGGTATTCCCAGTGGGCCCGCCGATGCTCGGCGAGCTGCCGCGTGCCGCGATACATGGGCCATGCCAGCTGGTCTGATGAACGGCTGCTCATCCTCGAAGACATCGACGCGAGCGGGTTTGATCGCCGATTGACGCAGGTCTCGCTTGAACAGCTGGACGCCTGCATCCGCTGGCTCGCCTCCTTTCACGCAACGTTCCTCGGCGAGCGGCCAGACGGCCTATGGGACAAGGGGACGTACTGGCAACTCGGCACCCGGCCGGACGAGTACGACGCGCTGCCGGAAGGCCCGTTGAAACGTGCAGCGAGATCAATCGACAACGCGCTCGACAACAGCCCATACCAGACCCTCGTCCACGGCGACGCGAAGCCCGCAAACTTCTGCTTCTCGGCCGACAACAAGGTCGCGGCCGTCGACTTCCAATACGTCGGCGGCGGCTGCGGCATGAAGGACCTCGCCTACCTCGTTGGCGGCTGCCTAGATTCAGAAGAGTGCTTCGAATTAGAAACGCACGTGCTGGCGACCTACTTCGCCGCGCTCAAGCAAGCGCTTCACGAGCGAGGCAGCACGGCAGATACGGAGCAACTCGAAGCAGACTGGCGAAGGCTGTACCCCTACGCCTGGGCGGACTTCGAACGATTCCTCCAAGGCTGGAGCCCGGGGCATTGGAAGATCAGCACGTACAGCCAGCACATGACCGCGCTGGTTTTAGAGAGTATTAGGTAGTGCGTCTTGGGTTCTTCTGGCATGGCTTTGGCTCTCCTCCCTCTCGAGGAGAGGGAACAAGACAGCAACGCCACAGACCACGCAAGGTGATTTAGTTGGGAATCCATCGCAGTAGATAAAAACGCGAAACAAGCGATTCACGGCCGCTGATCACATCAACCACCCAGCCGCCAGACCAGCGCCCGCCCCCGGCCTTTCTCGCGCTTCAGACCGATCTCTTCTTCGAGCTGCCGGGTCCATGTCGGGCACGCGCGGTCGTAGGGCAGCCCGTACTCGTCGCGGAGCTGGGCCCAGGTCAGCCCGCTCTGGTTCTCGGTCAGTGCAGATCGGATCGTATCTCGGAAGTCTGTGTAGGTCACGCGCTCACCCCGCTGCGGAGCAGCTTCTCCATCTTCTTACCTCTCGCCAGCTCGTCGATGAGCTTATCGAGGTAGCGGACCTCCTGCCAGGCGGGCTCGTCGATGTCTTCGACGCGTTCGCCGCAGATGACGCCGGTGATGAGCCTGCGGTTGGGGTTGAGCTTCGGGGCCTGGTTGAAAAAGGCCCCGAGGTCGGTGGCGTCGGTCTTGAGGATCGCGTTGAGCTTGCGCTGCGTGTAGCCGGTCAACCAGCGGATCACCTCATCGACCTCGGCCTTTGTCCGGCCCTTCTTCTCGGCCTTGTTGATGTAGTAGGGGTACACCTTGGCGAACGGCATAGCGAAGGCTTTCTGGTGGTTCATCGCGTCTCACATACGTTCGGGTTCGCAAGATCTTGATCAAAGCGGCTATCTCACACCGCAGCCACTCGACCATACACCAGTTCGATCGCTTTCGCAGGCTCGCCCCCCGGCGGGATGTTGTAAGCGGTGATGATCAGGCGGTCGTCGCCTTGAAGCTCGTAATCGGTCCGCCAGCCCCAAGGCTGGCCCTGGTGCGTGTCGTAGCTGCCCAGCACGCTGCAGCCTTGTTCAGTAGCCTGGCCTACGGAAAACATGACGGCAAAATTCATGTGGTGGTTATCGATCCAGGACGCTTGGTACTCACCCGTGACAGCGTTGCGAGCAAGCCAAGCCTCGCCAAAGCGCTGCTCGCCGCAGAGCATGCCTTCGTACGTATGGCGGATCATACGGCCGCCGAGCAGCAACGAAAAAGTACCCGTCACCTCCGAAGTGTCCGCTAGAACGCCCGGCTCGAACCAGGTCTGACAAGAACCCGCCCAGCCGCCGATCAGATTGGTCAAAAATGGGTCTTCAGGCATCGATCACTTAGCTCCTTTGGGCTGGACAAACGACAGCCGGTTGCCGAACGGGTCGTGGACGGTCATCGCGCGTTCGCCCCAGGGCTGATCGACGATACCCGGGCGGTTGTGCGGTGCCTTCTTAGCGTTAAGCTCGGCGTGGAGGGCGTCGAGGTCGTCGGTCTCGATGCGGACCTGTGCGCCGGGGGTGCAGTCACCGTGATGCTCGGTGAGGTGGAGGGTGCAGTGGCCGCGCGAGACCTGGATATAAACCGGCAGGCCCGGCTTGTGGCGGTGGCCCCAGTCAGGGGTGAAGCCGAGGAAGCCAACGTAAAAGTCGCGCGCAACCGTCTCATCGAAAATCCGTAGCAGCGGGACCGGCGGATGCAGGGGCATGGCGGGTATCGTACCGCCGAGCCCAAGCGTGCAAGAACTTTAACCGCCCTGCCCGATCACGTATGATCTCGCTTTTGAAGGAATCCAACCCCGACAAGAGCAAACCCGCATGGTCTACCCCCCACAAAAAAAAACTGGTCGCGCTATTGATCGGCGTGCTCTCGCTGTCACTAGCCCCATCGTTATTTGCCGAGGCGAGGGTCAGCGATGAGACGGGCAAACGCTTGTCCGTGCTCAACGCCGAGGGCAAACCGATTGTCACCTACGAGTACGCGCACGTGCTCGGCGAAGACGGCAAAGTCACGTTCGACACCGCCAAGGTCTACCACCAGGTCGTCGCGCCCGACGGCAAGACCATGCTGACCAAAGGCCCTGGCGGGACGTTCCCCCACCACCGCGGGATCTACATCGGCTGGAACAAGATCAAGCACAACGGGAAGAGCCACGACCTCTGGCACGTCCGCAACACGACCCAGAAGCACATCGCCTTCACCAAGCAGGAGACAACCGACGCGGGTACCACCGTCGCCAGCCGCATCGACTGGATCGGAAACGATGGCAAGCCCGTTCTCGAAGAGACCCGGACTGTGACCGTGCACGAAGATGCAGGCGGCGCCTACACCTTGATCGACTTCGTCAGCGAGCTCACCGCGGCACACGGCGCTGTCGAACTCAATGGCGACCCCGAGCACGCGGGCATCCAGTTCCGCCCAAGCCAGGAGGTCGCTGAGAACAAGTCGGCGAAATATGCCTTCCCGGTCGACGACCCGAGGAAGACCAAGCACGCGGGCATGGACTGGGCCGCGCAGACCTTCGAAGTCGGCGGGCAGAAATGGTCGGTCCAGCAGATGTCGCACCCCGCCAACCCGGACGATAACGCACGCTGGTCCGCCTACCGAGACTACGGCCGCTTCGGCGAGTTCCCTGTCATCAAGATCGAAGCCGGCTCCACAGTCACGGTGCAGTACCGCTTCCGTATCACGAAGGGTGACGCGCCCGACCGCGCAACACTGAACAAGATGTACGCGGCGTACGCCGGGCAGGCCTCACTCGACCATCACCCCGACAGCAGCGACTGGCCCCCGCTATTCGCAACAGACCTCTCGAACGCGGACTTCCCCGAGGGCGTCTGGACGATCGCGGACGGCGCGATCACCGCCAGCGCCGACCAAGCGATCTGGACCAAGCGCGACTACGACAACTTCGTGCTCGACCTCGAGTTCAAGACCGGGCCCAACGCGAATAGCGGCGTCATCGTCTACAGCACCGATACCAAGAACTGGATCCCCGGCGCGATCGAGGTGCAGATCCTCGACGACGACGGCGACAAGTGGAAGAAGATCGCAGGCAACGGCAAGTGCGGCGCCATCTACGGCCACGTCGCCCCGACCGCGTCCGTCACCAAGCCCGCCGGCGAGTGGAACCGCATGACCATCACCTGCGTCGACCAGCAGATCGACGTCACCCTCAACGGCAAGCACGTCACCTCGATGGACCTCAGCCGCTTCACCTCGGCCAAGCTCAACCCAGACGGCACGAAGATCCCCAACTGGCTGAACAAACCCAAGGCCACCCTGCCCACCAAGGGCAAGATCGGCTTCCAGGGCAAGCACGGCGGCGCGAACATCTGGTTCCGCAACATGAAGATCAAAGAGCTGGGTGAATAAGCTGTTCCAAGCGATCCAAGTCGATACCCGATCGGCCTACCTCGCCGACACGGCCCGTGTCACCGGCGAGGTCGAACTTGGCGATGGGGTCAGCGTCTGGCCCTCGGCGGTCATCCGCGGGGACGTCGCCAAGGTCACGATTGGAGCAGGCACCAACATCCAGGACAACGCGACCGTGCACTGCGACTCGGGCAAGCCCAACACGATCGGGGCCCGCGTCACGATCGGGCACAACGCGGTCGTGCATGGCGTCTCAATCGGCGACGGCAGCCTCATCGGCATGCACGCGACCGTGCTCGGCCAGACAGTCATCGGCGAGCGTTGCCTGATCGCGGCCGGGGCCCTAGTGCCGCCGGGATTAGAGGTGCCGGACGACCACGTGGTCATGGGCGTGCCGGGCAAGATCATGCGTGAGACAAACGATGGAGAAAAAAAGTACCTTGCCTGGCTGGCGGACCACTACGTGCAGTTGGCCAAGCGCTATGTCGAGACGCCGGACGACCCCAAGCTGCGTGTGTATGGCGGTTAAAACGATCGCGCGAGCGTGTTGCCGTGCGTTTTAGGCTCGATACTTCTTCCGAGTATTTTTGGGAGGGCGCCGCGCGATTCAGAGAGCCTGCTACGCAGCCTTGGCCGCACGCTCTTTTCGGGCGTTGAGAAACGACCTCACGCCCAGCGCGATGTAGCTCACGCTGATCGCAACCATCAGCCCGATCTCGGTGACGGCTAGGGCAGAGGCCTCCCCGGACAACATCCGCGGGATCGTACCGAGCGAGGCCAGGATGCTCAGCAGCGCAACCACGAGAGCGGCGTGTACGGCAATTTTGCGTAGGTTGTCTTTGAATGCGATAAGACCACACAGCGCGATCGGTACGCCAAAATAAGCAGGGATGATCGCGGTCATCTTGCCGGTAAACCCGAAAAAGCCGAGAGCCAGTAGAGCTAACACGATCCCGAAGCCGAGGGTAACCTTGGGGGAGTTGGAAGTATTCATGGCGGGAATCTCCGGGTGTCGTTTTGTTTGAGCTGCCTTCAGTTTGCTGCCGGATTCTAGGACACTGGATGTCGTTTTTGCAGTTGTCATACAGCCCGGCAACCCGGCGGCTTTGTTGTAGGATGCAGGCATGAAACCACACCACTACCTGATCGGTCTATCCGTCCTGATAATGGGTCCGCTGCTGATGGGCTGCACGCCGAGCCACCGCGCGGTGCCGATGATCGAGGCAGGCCGATCGCTGGACCTGGTCGTTAACATCCCGCAGGACCGGGCCTACGACGCGGCGGGCACGCTGTACTTCCGCATGCCCGCGGAGCAGGCCGGGCCCTATCAGTCACGCGCACTCGTTCTACAAGGCACCAACCTGGTCGCGACGCTCGAGACACAGACGCTCACGCCCGGGCAGAGCGTCGCCTACTACTTCGATGTCTTCGCAGGCGGCGAAGCCAAATCCCTTGGCTCTCTACAGTACCCCTATGTGACCGAGATCGTGGACACGACCGAGCTGATCGAACGATCGATCTCCAGCAGCGTGTCGTACGACAAGGCCGGCCGGCCCGTCGTCTTTAAGCTCGACCCCGCGGGCTTCGCGGTCGGCAAGGCAACGCTGAGCTACACGATCCCCGACCTGCCCGGCGTCGTCACGCAGGCGATGGCACCGAGCCAGGGCCTCTGGATCGCCGAGGTCCCCGGCCTGCGGGTCGCGCCCGGCACCTGGACCTGGCAGATCGTCGCGGAGATCGAAGGCGTCACCTACACCCTCCCGGTTTCCGACGGCGGCTTCGCATCCTTCAACGTCCAACCCGCGAAGTAAACCCTCACGCCATCACACAACAGACTGAAAACATGTCACAAGCAGGCAACACGCGCTATTACTGCGCCTATGCTTCTCTAAAAATCTATAACAGGAGCACACCATGAGCGACAAACACACCACCAACTGGCCCGACCTCGCGATCGGTCTATACGACCGCCTCACTGGCCGAGGCGCCGAGATCAGCTACGAGTTCGAGAACCTCAACGTGCACATCCCCTCCGGCACCGGGGACGGCGCGGAGCACGCGAAGTGGGTGCTCAACGGCAAGGTCAAGATCACGACCCAGGACGGGACCGCGGGCTCAAAGTAATGCTGGCCGGCCAGCTGACCGGCAGCGTCGATGGCCGGCCGATCTCAATCGACGCGGAGGGGCCAAGGCTGGTCATCAAGCTGCCGGGGCTAACGACGGCCTGGCGTTTGCGCCGGACCTGGCCCAGCATCCGCACGCTGATCGACCAAGTCGCGCCGTTCTACGGCGTCGAGGTAGCCTGCCAAGCCCCCCTCGTTGGCTCATTCACGCTCAGCCCTTCACGACCGTGGTGGGTGCGTCTAGCACTGCCTTAGATCAACAAAGATCACGGACTGGGTCCGCGCTGTTACAAAGAGCGAATCACAGCCTGCCGACCTGGATGCCCTCGCCGAGGTTCGCCATGCCCGGGCCGAAGTAGGGCTTACCCAGCGGCAGGATCATCGGCTCCTCGAACGGGCGATAAGGCACCATCGCGGCGATGGCGTCGAGCTGTTCAACGAGGTCCGCAGGCAGCGGGCCCTTCTCCAGATCACGGACGCCGGCTTCGAGGTGGCCAGCCTTCGACGTGCCCAGCAGCACGGTGCTGACCGCCGGGTGGGCGCTGGTGAAGCGGATGGCAAGTTCGGGCAGCGTGAGGTCGATCTCGTCGAGCAAAGCATACAGCGCCAGAAACTGCGCATGCCGCTGCGCGGACATCCACGCCGGCTTGGTCTTCAAAGCCTCGTCGTATCGCTTGGCCAAGCCGCCCTGCTGCAGCACACTGCCGAGCATCACGCCCATCCCCAACGACTGCGCCTTGGGCAAGAGCTCAAGCGTCGCCTCACGGAACAACAGGCTGAAGTTAAACGCGCAGAGCAGCACGTCGAATCGCTTCGATGAAACCAGGTGGTGCATCTCGTTGACCGTCGTCCCGCCCAGGCCGGTGTAGCGGACCTTGCCCTGCCGCTTGAGTTGATTGAGCGCGTCCATCACCGGGCCGTCCACGCCGGCCGGGTCGGTCCACCACGGGTACTGCTGCGCCCGATCGGGCTCGTGGATGATCAGCACGTCGATCGACTCGATGCCGAGCAGGCGCAGGCTCTCCTCTGCCGAGCCGATGAGCGCACCCTTGTCCTGCGGGTCGAACGGGATCGGCCGGCCGCCGAGCTTGGTTGAGATCACCAGGTCGTCGGGGACATTGCTCACACGCTTAAGCGCCTTACCCAGCGTCTCTTCGGAGTTGGCGTAGGCGGGCGCGGTGTCGATGAAGTTGATGCCAAGATCGAACGCCTTGGTGAGTGTTTCGACGGTGGCCTCAACGCCCCCGCCGAGGTCGGAGGTGAACAGACCGCCGAGGGTGAGCGGCGAGACCTGCAGACCAGTTTTGCCGAGAGGCACTTTTTGCATCCGGGTATGGTAACCCGCGCGTTACAGCGTTACTTGCCCGCGATCTCTTCGAGCTTCGCGATCACTTCAGCGGGCTCGGCCCGTGTTCGGTAGTCCTCGTGCGCGTGGGCGAACAGGATCGTACCGTCGGCGTCGATCAAGTAGGTCGCCGCGAGCGGCAGCTTGGCCGAGGCGTCGCCGTTGTGTTTTTCGAGGTCGATCTTGCCCTCCCAGAACGTGACTATCTCGGGCGTGACCTGCGTGGTGATGCCGAACGCATCCGCGACCTTGTTGCCGACATCACTTAGCACGGGGAAGGCCAGACCGTTGTCCTGCACGCTCTTGAGCGAGTAGTCGGGAAGCTGCGGGCTGATCGCGACGAACCGCGCACCGAGCCCCTGGATCGTGTCGAGCTGTTCCTGCCAGGCGGCGAGGGTCAGGTTGCAGTACGGGCACCAGGCCCCGCGGTAGAAGACGATGACGACCGGGCCGTCTGCGAGCAATGTGGCAAGTGCGACGTCTTCGCCGCCTTCATCCGGGAGTGTGAACGCCGGTGCGGCGTCGCCAACGTTTTTCATGGTGTCGAGCACGCCGGTCGCCGCGACCTTGGCGATACCGTCGTCGTAGAGCGATTTCACCTCGTCGGTCGCACCCTCGGCCCACTCGGCCTTGCGCGCATCCAGCACCTTCTGCAGGCTTGGCGCATCCGCCGCGCCGTCTGATGCAGGCGCCTGCGTGTCCTGCTGTCCGCAGGCAGTGAGCAGCAAGAGCGAGAAGAGGGCAAGCAGGATGGATGCAGGCATGGGATATCCTTAGGGTTGTTGGTTCGATGTTCAGAACCAGCCACACCGCAGCATTATTCCAAGCCACAGACGCGTATCGAGCGTTCAAGCCGCCGCGGTGAATGCGGGGAGCACCTCAAGCGCTGATTCGATCTGCTCACGAATCGGCTGGCGGATCGATTGCCCAACCTCGTACAGGCTGTTCAGTGTCAGCCAGTGCAACGCGCGTGGCTCGTGCCCAAGCTGGTAGCCCGCGTACCGGGCGAGGAACACCTCGGTGCGGTGCACACGCCCGCCGGACTTTTGGTGCAGGTAGGTCCCCAAAGGCTCGTGCCGATCGGTCAGCACGCCGGACTCCTCCTCCGTCTCACGGATCGCGGACTGCAACGCCGTCTCATGTGAATCGACCTTGCCACCCGGCAGCGTCAACCGATCCGGGTTCCGACGCGTGCTGATGAGCAGGAAGTGCGGCCGGCCCAAAAGGTGGCGGTACACCACGAGCGAGGCACGCGGGCTGCCAAACACCTGTGGTGTCGTCGGCGTGTTGTTCGCGATGGTGCGCGTGGCGAAAAAGCTCATGATCGGCGCTCGATGTTCAAGCATCGGTGCGATCAGGGGGCCGACTTCACTTCACCTCGCAAAACGAACGGCGTACAGGCGTTCTCGCGCATACAGCGCGATAAAAACAGCCCATCAGTCTGGTTGGATTACTTCGACCCGGCCTTCTCACGAAGCTGCTTCGCGGCGGCGGCGGCACGCTCGGCCGCTGCAGCGAGGTCCACCTTCGGCTCTTCCTCTGCTTCGCCCTCCTGCTCAGGCGGGCCATCTAGTAATGCGGCGGCCTCATTGACCGCTGCGGCATCTGCAACCGGGTCATGCTCAATCGTAGGTTCCTCATCCGTAGGCGCTACCGCCTGGCCAGGCGTCTCTGCCACTGGTTCGGGTTCGGTCGCTTCTTCAATCGAAGCTGGCTCAGGCTCCGCCGCTTCGGCGGTATCTTGAATCGGAGTAGGCTCGGCGTCGGGCTGTGGCGCTGGTGCTTCAGTCGCAGGTTCACCTTCAGCTTCGGCTTCAACGGTCACGGCAGCGGGCCCGGCAATCGCTTCGACAGGCGTCGCTGTACCTTCAATGGTGCTTGCGGCGGCCGTCTGCCCGCATACCGCCGCGATCACCGGCTCCTGCTGGGCCAGCGACCGCACCACCTCGGCCATGCGCGACTCGATCTCGCCCAGCCCCTGCGTCGCGTCGTCCAGCTGCTCCTGAAGCGATTGCTGCTGCTGCTTCACCAGCGCGATCGTCGCGCGGTGCTGCTCGGCCTCTGCGTAAAGCGGCTCGAGTACTTCATCAATTCGCTGGCCAAGGGTCGGAGTCTTCGGATTGGACATAGGTATTCCTTGGGTAGATCGGGCAAGACATACAACAAGCGTTGCCATAGGAAGTCGGCCCGCATCAACAACGGGCTTGAAGCGCGAAAGAACGGCTCCCGCTAGGTCCGAGAATCCATCAAGGCACGCCCATTGATGAGCGTTTGATCAGTGATTGGCTTAAGCAGCGCAGGCCGATCGCAGCAGCGAGCGCCCTACTCTTTGGTGTAGCGCGAAACGAGATCGATCAACGAACGCTGCTCGGGGCGCAGGCTCAGTGACTTCCGCCAGAGCGCCAGCGCTTCGACACGGAGCGAGTCGTCCTCTTCGCCATCGCGGAGGTAAATAGCCATCAGGCTGATGCCCAGGCCGTTGAGCGAGGCAGTGTCGTTGGGGCTGTCTGCCAGCACACCGCGGTACGCCTCGACCGCCGATTCGAACTTGCGCTGCTTGAAGAGAGCCAGCCCCATGCGTTCGCGGGCGATCGGGTTGCCGCCCTCGCGTTCGATCGCGCGCAAAACGTTTTCCGCCCGCTGGTAGTTGCCGAGCTTGATGTGCGCGTCCGCGAGCCCGAGCAGGACCGGGACCTCGGCGTCACCCAGCTCCATGGTCTGCCGGTACGCCTGCACCGCGTTGTCGTAATCGCCGGTAAGCGAGTACGCCGCCGCGAGGTTGGCCCAGCCGGCTTGCGACTCGGGGTTGAGCTCAACAGCGCGCTTCGCGTACTCAATCGCCTCGCCGGGCCGGCCCGACTGCAGGATCGCCGAGCCCATGTCGCGGTTGGCGACGTAGCTGTCCCTGTCGATGACCAGGGCCCGCTTGTACGAAGAAATCGCGCGCGGCAGGTCGCCCTTGAGCTGGTTGGTCAGGCCCAAGAAGTAGCGTGCGTCAAAGTTGTTCGGGTCGGAGACGACCGCTTTGCGGTAGGCCGTGTCGGCCTCGTCGTAGAGCCCACGCTCACGGAAGATGCCGCCGATGCCAAGGTGCGCCTCGGTCAGCTGTGGGTTCTCTTCGATCGCCTCGGTAAACTTGGCCAGTGCCTGCGCGGTGAAGCCCTCGCTCTTGAGGTCGTTGCCTTTCTCGGTCAATGCCTCAGCCACGGCGACAGACTCTGCATCAACTGCCTCGCCCAACTCGGCATCCTCGACAGACCCAGGGCCCACTTGGCAGCCACCCATAGCGAGTAAGGCCGACAGAACAAGACACATAAGTGCACGGAGAGGGAGTAGCATGATGGGTTTGTTATCGTCTGTCTTAAGGCCTAACCCAAGCGGTGGTCCGCAATCACAAGCGGCCCGCCTTATCGGACAACCCGCCGACGCCGCACATTCGGAGAACGCCATGGTACCCCGGCTCACATTTTTTTTACTCATCCTCCTGCTCGGATTGCCGGCCGCGCACCAAACAAACGCGTCGGATGAGGCTACGAAACGGCCCAACATCCTCTTCATCTTCACCGATGACCACGCCGTCCAGTCCATCGGGGCCTACGGCAGCGTGATCAACGAGACCCCCAATATCGATCGCATCGCCAACGAAGGCGCGATCTTCCTCAACTCCTTCTGTGGCAACTCGATCTGCGGCCCCTCCCGCGCCACGATCCTGACCGGCTTGCACTCGCACGCCAACGGCTTTAAAACCAATACCGACCGCTTCAATTCCTCCCAGCAGACCTTCCCCAAGCTCCTGCAGAAGGCCGGCTACACCACCGCCATGATCGGCAAGTACCACCTCTGGGGCGACCCCGTCGGCTTTGACCACTGGATGGTCCTGCCCGGCCAGGGCGAGTACTACAACCCCGACCTGCTTACCCCCGAAGGCCGCATCCGCGTCGAGGGCCACTGCACCAACGTTGTCACCGATCTCGGCCTCGACTGGCTCAAAGAAGGTCGCGACAAAGACAAGCCCTTCATGCTCATGCTCCAGCACAAGGCCCCGCACCGCACATGGATGCCCGCGCCCGAAGAGCTGCACCTGTACCGAGACAAAGACATACCCGAGCCGCCGACGCTGTTCGACGACTACCAGGGCCGGGGCCCGGCCGCGGCCGATCAGACGATGGAGATCGACCGGCACATGTACTTTGCCTACGACCTCTACTGCCCGATCGACAAGAACGAGGCGCTCTACAAGGTCTACGAAGGCAAGATCGGCCGGCTGAATGAGAAGCAGCGCGCCGATTGGGACAAGTGGTTCGAGCCGGAGAACGAAGCCTTCCGCAATGCCAAGCCGAACATGTCGCACAAAGAGGTCGTCCGCTGGAAGTACCAGCGTTATGTCAAGAACTACCTCCGCTGCATCGCGGGCGTCGACCGCAACATCGGCCGGGTGCTCGACTACCTGGACGACAACCCCGAGCTCAAAGAGAACACGATCGTGATCTACTCGTCCGACCAGGGCTTCTACCTCGGCGAGCATGGCTGGTACGACAAGCGGTGGATGTACGAAGAATCACTCGCGATGCCTTTGGTTGCTCGCTGGCCGGGCGTGATCAAGCCTGGCACTCGGGTGGAGGAGTTGGTCCAAAACATCGACTACGCGCCGACCTTCCTCGACATCGCGGGCACGAAGCCCGAGACCCCGATGCATGGCCGGTCGCTGCTGGACCTGCTGGACGAAGACACCAAGCCCTGGCGCAACGCGGTCTACTACCACTACTACGAGTACCAGCGCAACGTCCACAACGTCCCGCCGCACGAGGGGATCCGCACCAAGCAGTTCAGCCTGATGCACTTCTACGGCCCGAAACAGGGCTACTGGGAGTTCTACGACCTGGACGAAGACCCCGAGCAACTCAAAAACGCCTACGAAGACCCCGTCTATGCCAACACGGTCAAACAGCTGAAGGTGCAACTACAAGGCTTAAAGACGCGTTACAAAGTCGGGGCGGATGGGCCGGAGGAGTAAACAAGCCGCCCAAGGGGAAAAAGGCAATGGCAATCAACGCCGCGGCAACCAGAGCAATGGCTGTCTTACAAAGAAGTTTCGATTGACTTCAAAAACACCAGACTCGGCTGGGAGTTTTAAATACAGCTCTAACAACTCGGGCCTATTGAGGCGGATGGCACCAAAAATTAAAAGAGGGTGTCGCATCGGCCAGTATTCGTCGTACATGACATCGGGGTCCCGGGGCCAGCTAGATTTGTCGGCAATAAACGGCACGAGGTAGTCCAGGCCCTTAACCATGCCGCGCCCGTCCTCGGTTGCGTAGCCCCAGGCATCGGTGCCGGCACGCTGCAGCAGTTCGGCACACGTCGCCTTCGCATCGAGGACAAAGAGCGAGTACCCGTACGGCTTGGTGCGTGCCAACTCAAGCGGGAAGGAGCCGTCCTTGGCCATCTGCTCGCTGATGTGCTGGCCGGTGAAACGCTTATTGCACCAATCGATCCACTTATCCTCCTGCGCGAGGCTCGCGAAAGCGAGCACCTGCATGGTGTAGCAGGTGGTGTGGTTGTTCTTTGTGTTGGCTTCCTTCTTGCCGTTCGGGTGCGTGGTCATCCAGTCGAGGTAGGACGAGAACCAGGCACGGACGCCCTCGATCAGTTCTTTGTCCAACGCGTCCTGCTCGATCAGTACTTCGATTGCACGTGCGACCTCAACCAGGTGGATGGTGTCGATGATGCCGATGCCCCGGCCCTTAGTCTTGCCCTTGATCGCTTGGGCGTACAGCAGGTGGGGCGCCATCTTCGTCTCTTCATCCACGAACCAGGCATGCAGGTGCTTAGCTGCATGCTCGGCATAGCGGTCATCCTCCGACAACACATAGGCCGCCGCGAGAGCCGGCACGTGCAGGCTAAGCCGCATCATATATTGGCGGTGGTCAAAAAAGGCATCTGGGTTCGATTTGCCGTCCCGCCGGATGTAAGGGCCGTCTGGCTCATCCGGGTTTGGCCACCAGTAGTCCCCTTCAGAATAAAAATCGTGCCTGCCTCCAGCGCTACGCTCACACTGGGATGCGGTCACCGTTACGGGTGGCTCCATCAGTAAGCGTTCGGCCCAGGGAAGAACTCGCTCTCGTTCGCGCTGCTCAAGTTCAGCGAGCAGGGCTTGCAATCGGCCTTGCTGATCCGCTGACTCGGCTGCACACGGAAGTGTAAGCAACGCAGTCGATAGCATAATAACGACGGCTTTCAATCGATTATTCATATCAATCACACGTTGTAGTACATGCAGAATTCATACGGCGTTGGCCTCGACGCCATCGGGATGACTTCGCTCTCCATCTTGTAGTCGATCCAGTAACGGATCAGCTGCTTGCTGAACACATCTCCCTGCAGCAGATAGTCATGGTCGGCTTCGAGCGCGGCGAGCGCTCGCCCCAGGCCCGTCGGGGTGCGGGCGATCTTGACGCGGTCTTCGGGGGCCATCAGTTCGACATCGTGGTCCACCGGCTCGGGCGGGTCGATCTGGTTCTGGATGCCGTCGAGCGCGGCCATGACCACCGCGGCGAAGGCGAGGTACGGGTTGGCCGAGGGGTCGGGGAATCGGACCTCCAAGCGCTTGGTGTGCTTGTCGTTGGAGTACACCGGCACGCGGATCGCGGCGCTGCGGTTGCGAGAGGAGTAGATCAGGTTGATCGGCGCTTCGTAGCCGGGCACAAGCCGTTTGTACGAGTTGGTGGACGGGTTGGTAAACGCGATGAGCGAGGGTGCGTGCTTGAGGATCCCGCCGATCGCCCACAGGCCCTCTTGGGACAGGCCCGCGTATTTCCGGCCGGAGAAGATGGAGTCTTCGCCCTGCTTGAGCGAGAAGTGCATGTGCAGCCCGCTGCCGTTGTCTTCGTGGATCGGCTTGGGCATAAACGTCGCGGACTTACCAAATCGGTTGGCGGCGTTGCGGACGACGTACTTGACGCGTTGCAGGTTGTCCGCCGCGTTCAGCAGCTTCGTCGCACGCGAGTCGATCTCGCACTGCCCGCCCGTCGCAACCTCGTGGTGGTGGCACTCGATCGGCACGCCCATCCCGTCGAGCAGGTCGGCCATATGGCTGCGCAGGTTAGCCAGCGAGTCGTCCGGCGCGTTGGGGAAGTAGCCTTCGTAGCCGCGGATCTGGTGGCCGAGGTTGACGGGGCTGTCGCTGCCGCGCCGCCACTTGCCCTCGGCCGAATCGACACGGTAGTGCGCCGACTCTTTCTGCTGATCGAACGACACGCTATCGAATACAAAGAACTCGACTTCCGGCGAAAACACCGCGCTGTCCGCGATGCCCGTCTCCGCCAAATAAGCCTCGGCTTTGCGTGCGATAGATCGCGGGTCGCGCGAGAACGTCTTCTTGGTTAGAGGGTCCTTGATGTCGCAGATCAGCTGCAGCGTCGGCCGGTCGCGGAACGGGTCGATCGCCGCGGTCTCAGCGACGGGCACGAGCAGCAGGTCTGACTCGTTGAGGTTCTGCCAGCCCCGGATCACCGAGCCATCGAACCCGAAGCCAGTCGTAAAGCTGTCTTCGGTCAGCTCGCCGGCGGCGTAGGTGCAGTGCTGCCAAGGCCCGCCGAACTCCTGGAAGCAGCAGTCAACATAGACGATGTCCTGATCGCGGACGAGATTGAGCACGTCTTGTGGGGTCATGAGGCGGGCCTTGTCAGATAGGGTTTCGCGTATGATAACGATCGCTCGAAAGCAGGCTTTTCCAGCACACATCGGATTCCCAGGGAGACGGCCATGCCTGACAACGAACTGTTCTACAAGCACTCCGGCCGGTTCGAGGCAGGCGGCGTCGCGTGGTCGTTCGCGGCGATGGTCGCGGTCGGCGTGATCCTGGGCTTCATCTACGGCGCACTCGCCTGGCTCGTGCCCTCGGTCTACCTCGTGATCTTCGGCTGCGCGGGGCTGGGGGCCGGGGTCGGCCTGCTGTGTGCACAGCTATCCATCGCCGCCAAGACACGCAACAAGGAGCTGATCATCATCGGCCCAACGCTCGCGAGCTTCGCCGCGCTCTACGCCGCCTGGTCCGGCTACTTCTTCGCCGCCAGCGACTGGACCAGCCTGATCCTCAACCCGATCGAGATCTTCGAGATCGCGCAGCTCAACGCGAAGAACGGCATGTGGTCGGTCTTCGGCACGACGCCCAAGGGCATCATGCTCTGGCTGATCTGGCTCGCCGAGGCGGGGATCATCCTCGGCCTCGCCGCGTTCCTCGGCGCGGACAAACCCACCCACCTGCCCTTCAACGAGAACGCCGACGCCTGGGCCGACCAGACCGAGACCCTCCCGCCAGCCAAGGCGATGTCGAACCACACGATCAAGCAGATCCGCCAGCAGCTCGCGGCGGGTGATGTCTCGTGCTTCGGCCTGTTCGAGCCGCTCGACTACGAAGACGCAGCGATGCACACGTCCTTCCGCATCAACTGGGCTGAGGGCCACGAAGACGAGCAGTTCCTGTCCATCACGTCGATCACCATCACGCAGGACGAGCAGGGCAACGTCTCGACGAAGAAAGACCCGATCGCGGTCAACATGATCATCGACCCCGAAGCCCGCAGGGTGATCGACGACATCCTCGCATCGGAACCCCAGCCCGACGAAGGCATGGGCGATACCGAGGAATACCCGGACACCGATACCGATGAAGGTGACGAGGGCGAGGGCTAAGCCCTTATCTAACCGTAAAAAGCTCTAGTGCCCAACCGCTGGGGTACCCAGCATCGGGGTCAGCTTGGCGAGCAGCGCATCCAGTATCGCCTGATCCTTTGCCTCGGCGTTAAGACGCAGCAGCGGCTCGGTGTTGGAGGCGCGGACATTGAACCACCACCCGCCGGGAATCGCGCTGCCGTTGCCGGACCAGCAGTCGACCGTGACACCGTCGAGGTCGTCGACAAGGTCGGCGCCCTCGCCGAATAGCTCTTTACACTTGGCCATGGTGCCGGCCTTATCTTCGTTCTCGAAGTTACGCTCGCCGGACTGCGGGTACTTGCGGTACGGGTCGATCAGCTCGCTCAGCGGCTTGTCGCTCGAGCCGAGCACACCCAACGCGACGGCCAGCAGCACCGCACCGGAGTCCGCGAACGAGTTGTCCTTGAAGTAGAAGTGCCCGGACAGCTCGCCGCCGAAGCTGCCGTCGCTGTCGCGCAGCGACTTCTTGATATTGACGTGCCCGACCATCGCACGGACCGGCTCGACGCCGAGCGACTTGATGGTCTCTTCAACCACCTTCGACGAGCGCAGGTCGTAGACGATCGGCTTGCCCGGGTCCTTTTTCACGAACACATCCGCGAGCCAGGCGGTCAGGTGGTCGCAGCCACACAGCTGGCCCTTCTCATCGACAAGCATGCAGCGGTCGGCATCGCCATCAAAGCAGGCACCGAGCGCGCTCCCGGACGACTTCACGCCCTCCTGCGTCGGCACCATGTTCTCCTCGACCAGCGGGTTGGGCTCGTGCGCCCACTGGTCGGTGTAGGAGTCGTTGATCGCGGTAATCTCGAGGTTTTCGATGCCGCTGAAAACCTTTTCGAGCAGCGTCGTGCCCATGCCGTTGCAGCAGTCGACATAGAGCTTGACGGGGTGCGCAAGCGCGGGCTGGAGGAACGAGCGGATATGGGCCGAGTAGGTGTCCCAGATGTCGTGCTCTTTGAGTGAGCCGGTCGCTTCGCCGCAGGAGGTGCCCTCGTCTTCGAGCTTCTGCGCTGTGGCTTGGATCTCATCGAGGCCCGTGCCCTTGCCGACCGGCTTGGCGCCAGCCCGGCTGATCTTGAAGCCGATGTACTCGATCGGGTTGTGGCTGGCCGTGCACTGCACCCCACCGATGGCATCGAGGTGCGGGATCGCGAAGTACTGGACCGAGGTGTCGCACCTGCCCAGGTCGATCACATCGCAGCCCGCGGCGCGGATGCCGGCGATGAGGGAGCCCGCCATCGAGGGCGCCGCCGGGCGGTGATCGCGTGAGACGACGATCTTCCCGGGCCCGCCGTTCTCCTGCTTGAGCAGCTCCGCGGTGCCGAAGCCGATCTTCCAGGCGTCGTCCTCGCCCAGGGGCTCGGGGTAGATCGCACGGACGTCGTAGGCCTTGAACACTTTCGAGATCATCGTTTTCCTCTTGGTTTTGGGGGTTGCAGGGCCAAGATGATACGGCCAAGGGATTCTGCCCGCGACCGGCGTCACGGTATCCGAACACCTACAATACCGCCATGAGCAAGCGATTCGTGGTCGTGGGCGGTGCGACAGCGGTGGCCGGGCTGGTCCTCGGCGCATCGATCGTGCTCGGGCCGCCCGCCGCTCAATCCAACACCCCCAAGCTCCCGAGCAATATCGCCGCGCCAGGTGTCAACAACCCAACCAACAACCCAGACAACACCCCGATTACGATCAGCAAGTTCGACTACTCGACCTTCGAGCTGGATTCCGACGGCCAACTCCGCGGCATGCGGCTCCGTGCGACACGCACCAACCTGAAACCGCAGGGCATCACCGAGCTCATCAAGCCGCACGCCGAGATCCGCCTCGGCCCGCAGCGCGCGATCACCATCACCGCCGACAAGGCCGACATGGAGATGGAGGACAGCAAGCCCCGCCAGGGCCTGTTCACCGGCAACGTCATCGTCACGATCTATGAGGCCCCGGCCGGCACCACGCTCATCCTCGAAGACCCCTTCGCCGAGATCAAACAGGATGGTGACAAGCCACCTGCTTTTGCACAGTTCATCCAACAACGCATCTACCTCGACGAGGCGACCGACTTCTCCATCGAAGACGACACGATCAATACACGCGGGCCCGTGCACGTCACCTCCAACCAGGTCGACTTCTTCGGGATCGGGCTCCGCCTGGCATACAACACCCAGCGCGAACGCATCGAACAACTCATCATCGACAAAGGCAAGTACCTCATCATCAACCCGGACGCCAAGGCTCCCAGCTTCAACGCCGCAAACACCAACGCCGACGCTGAGCCAGCCGCAGGCGGCGAAGCCCCTGGTACCGCCGAACAACAGCCTGTCCCCAAGCAGTTCTACGCGGTGACCTTCGAGGACAACGTCCTGGTCCGCGATGGGCTAGAGTCCCAACTCGCCGGGCAGAAGTTGACGATCGATTTTTCGCTGGGGACCGACGCCGTCGAGGTCACGCCGATCGCGCCGGATACGGTGGGCCAGCTACCACGGTTGATCCCCGTCGGTCAGCTGGCTCAGGATGATGATATTGCTCTATTGATCGGCACGTTCAATGACCTGCCGGCGTTTGCAATCCCTGTAAAAAACCAGCGGCGTACGCTACTAAACCACGACCCCGCGCGCGACATCGTTGTCACCTGGACCGGCTCGATGACCGTCCTGCCCCACGGCGAGCGGCCCGAGCCCCTCGCCGACGATGACGACGCCCTGCTGACCCTCACCGGGCCCAACGCCTACGCGCAGACCATCCGCAGCGGCGACCTCGAACGCCTCGAAACCAACAAGCTCGAGTACCTGGTCTCCGAGGAACGCACCACCGCCCACGCCAACGACCAGCGAACCCTTCGCATCCTCTCCGAAGCGATGGGCGGCGAGATCACCGGCAGCCAGCTCACCGTCCGCCAGGCCCAGGGCACCGCGACTATCCTCGGCCCGGGTAGGCTCACCTACACCAGCAAGGAGGACGGCAAGACCCTCACCCTCACCTGGCAGAAACGCCTGGACCTCGAGCTCTACACCGAACCCAAGAACGCTAACGAAGAAGAAGCGTCTGGTCGTGATCGTTCGCAAACCAAGATCCTCGGCGTCAAGACCGCTACCTTCGACGGCGATGTCACCGCCCGCCACACCGACTTCGATCTCGACAGCGACAAACTCACCCTCGCCTTCGCCAAGCCCGACAAGCAAAAGAAAACCGACAACCACCCCACCGAAATCAACGCGTCCGGCAGCGTCGTGATCCAGGCCCGGGGCGACGCGAAGGACGAGACCTTCGACATCAATGCACAGCGCCTGACCATCGAGCTCAAACTCGATGACAACAACGAGACCTACGCCTCGGAGATCCGCGCCGAGGACGGCGTAAGTGTGGAGCGCCCCGGCACCAAGCTAACCTGCAACCGCGTCTTGGTTGAGCTCGACCCGCCTGACAAGGAAGAAGCAGCGAGCGAGGACGACCGCTTCGCCCAAGTCAGCTCCATCCTTGCTGTCGGTACGGTCCGCGCCGACCTCGAAGACGAGGACGGCCGACACATCGACCTCATCGCCGACCAACTCGTCGCTGACGTTGAGAATGACAAGCTTACGCTCTTTGCCGACCATGCCAACAACCCCGCCGAGGTCACCGACCTGACCTCCGGCCGAAAGCTCACCGGCAAAACCGTCGAGATGGACGATCAGGCCAAGCAGCTGATCGTCACCGGCAAGGGCTCGCTCGCAACGATCCTTGAGGACCCCAACGACCCAAACGCCGGTATCGAAGACGCCTTCCTCGCGATCAACTGGACCGAATCGATGGCCTTCGACAACGTCACCGGCCAGGCCGTGTTCGTCGGCGGCGTCCGCAGCGAGTCCCGCCGGTCCATCGATTCATCCGAGATGACCTGCGACCACCTTGTCATGCTCTTCAGCCCGGAGACGAAGGACAAAGACAACAATGATGAGGACGAGCTGGACCGCCAGATCCGCTCGGCCATCGCCACCGGCAACGTCAGGTTCCTCGCCTCGTCATGGGACGTTGGCAAGCCGAAACAGCTCAACAACCGTATCCTGCTAGAAGGGCCGAAGGTCATCATCACCAACCAACCCGCGGCCGACGGCAAAGAAGCCAACGAGACGCTCATCGTCGAGGGCGAGGGCCGGTTGATGCTCGAGGACTACCGCCCACCTGACGAAGATGACGCCGAGAACAAGGCCGCGCTGACCGGCCGGGGCATGACGCTGTTTAACTGGGATGAGTCGATGAAGCTCGACGCGTTGACCAATACAGCCACGCTCGTCGGCACCGTCCAGATGACGCACATCCCCAAGGATGAACAGGGCAAACAAGGCGACCCGGTCCAACTCGACTGCGAAGAACTCGTCGCCGACCTGACCGACACCGGCGGCATGGCCGGCTGGCTCGCTGACGAGCCAGGGGATACCAAACAAGCCCCCGACGTACAGATCGAGTACATCACGGCGACCGACAATGTCCGCTTGTTGCAAAAAGGCACGCGCTCGATAAGCGGTGACCACATGAGTTTTGACGCCGAGAACAAGACGATCGAGATATGGACAGACAAAGGCAAAGATGTGAAGATTGAAGACTTCGAACAAGAGATCGTTGTTTTCTGTGAAAGAGTGATTGTCAACCTCGAAACCAACACGCACACCGCAATCAACATCCGTGGCGGCTCCCGTTGAACTAAATTACTGATTATGAGTTTTGGAACCACAAATAAGCGCAGATAAACCCTGTGGCTACAAAGCCGTTACTCTCGCCTTGAATCTGCGTTTGCCCGCGTTTATCCGTGGCTACAGAAAATCTACTTCTTCTCGACCTGATAGCGCGGGAACAGCGCATCGCCCTTCTCGATCGGCGTGCCGGGCTCGAGTTGGCCCCACTTCACCCAGGCTTCGAGATCGCCTTTGCCGTTGTCCTTAAGCTGATCGGCGTAGTGGCCAAAGCCGATGCGATGCCAGAACGCCTCGCACTTGTCGGGGATGAACGGCCAGAGGAGGACCGAAGCAATCCGCAGGGCCTCGGCACATTCGGAAAGAATCTCGAGTACTTCTGACCCGTTCTCCTGCATGTCTTTTGCAAGCTTAAATGGTTGAGTCACATCGATCAGTTGATCCACATACTGAACAATACGAATCGCTGAAGTAGCACTTTTTCCAAGCTCTAGTTCTACAATTGTTGAACTGTATTGGTCAACACAGGACTGATGATGCATTTCGGGTTGTACCTCAGTGACCTCCGGTGCCCACTGGATAAGTGCTGCAAGAGGGAGACCTTCTGGGTCAAGGTATTTCCCAATCATGTTTGAGACCCGCGAAGCGGAGTTACCAAACGTATTCGCCAGGTCGCTGTTGTAAACCTCAACAAACAAATCCGGCGAGAATGCGCTGTCCGTTGTCCCCAATGGACCACGGGTCGCGAGAAAGTATCGCAGCGCATCGAGGCCGAACTCTTCGACGTAGTTGTCGATCGCGGCGGGGTCGAGGAAGTTGCCGAGCGACTTGCTCATCTTCTCACCCGACTCGCTCACCCAGTAGCTGTGCGAATACACAAGCTGGTTCTGCTGCACGCCTTCGCCCCAGACCCACTCGTAGCCGTCACACTTGGCCAGCGCCATCTGCAACGCCGGCCAGATCGCGGCGTGGAACCACAGGATGTCCTTAGCGATGAAGTGTGTCGCGCCACTCTCCCAGTAGTGGCGACGCTCGTTGTCGTCGACATAGGTCAGGTAGTTGAACAGTGCGTCGATCCAGACATAGATCGTCTGCTCCTCGTCGCCCGGCACGGGGATCCCCCAGCCGCCCGAACCCGTCCGGCTGATAGGGATGTCGTTGGCTTCCTTGATGCGGTTGACGATCTCGTTCTTGCGGGCCTCGGGCTGGACATAGCCCTTGCTCGCCTCGTCACGCTTCGAATAGAACGCAAGCAACTCGTCGCGATAGTTGCCCAGCCGGAAGAAGTAGTTCTTCTCCGTCTTCTTGACCAGGGGTTTGCCGTTGACTGGGGACTTGTAGCCAGTCTCCTTGGCCTTGTTTTCCGGGACATATTCTTCCTGGCCCGCGTCGTACCAGCCGACGTACTCGCCCTCGTAGACGTCGCCGGACTTGAGAAGCGCCGCGACGTACTCGGTCACTTTCTGCTTGTGCCGGTCGCTGGACGTCCGAACAAAATCATTGTTGGTCATCTCCAGCTTCTCGAACGTCTCGCGGAACGCAGCGGCGTTCTGGTCGGCCCAGGCCTGTGGCGACAGCCCGTTCTCCGCGGCCTTATCAGAGACTTTCGCGGCGTGCTCGTCCACCCCGGTGAGGAAGAACGTGTCGTCGCCCTTGAGCCGGTGGTACCGCGCGACGACGTCGGCGACCATCGTCGTGTAGACGTGCCCGAGGTGGGGCTTGTCGTTGACGTAGTAGATCGGGGTCGTGACGTAGAACGTGTCGGGGCTTGCCATAGGACGGGCATGATACCCGCGCGCTCATAGGCTGGTCAGTTGGCAAACACCAAAAGCACCATGATCACCACGAAGACCATGAATGGCACGCCGATCAACGCGCCAAGCACGAGGAACTCCTCCTTCGCGGAGGTCCGCCGGTAGGTCTTGTCCCGCCAGGCGTAGCCGCACTCGGGACACATCTCTGAACCCGAACCTTCTTTAGGGTAGCCGCACTCGGCGCAGGCGTCCGGGTCGTACTGCGAGCGCATCCGGAGCGTAAAGACCACGACCATCACCGGGGTGAAGACCGACGCGGCGGCGATAAAGGACATGATGATGGGCCAGAGCATGCTCAAACACCCATCCTACATCGGGATTGGCAAAACGCCCCTAAGAAATGTGCCGCAGGGTCCACAATGCGAGCATCAGCAAAGCGGCGGGAAGCAGCAGATACAGGGCGACTTTCTTCACCGGCATGGCTAGCCAAACGCCAAGGCTCGGGAGCGGGATCTGTGCGGCATCACCCCAAGGCGAGCCGCACTCGGGGCAGGTCTCTGAAACCGATCCGCGTTTCAAATAGCCGCATGCTGGGCACCGGTGATACACCCTCCGGTTGCGCACCCGGACGCCGTAGTACCGCGCGGCCCATAGCAACCAGATGAGCGTCGTGATTAAAGCAACCGTGATCATCAACGGCTTCATATGTTCGATCTTACAATGGCACATGTGCCGAACCTCCGTGATCTCGCATATGCCGTCGGCGTCACGCTGACCTCGCCCGTCTGGGGGCTGTCGCTGCTGCGCACGGGCAAGTGGCGGACGGACTGGAAGGGCCGGTACGGGCACGCTAAGCCGCAAACGGCCCATGAAGGGAAAACCTTGCTGTTCAACGCGGTCAGCGTGGGCGAGGTGTCGCTGCTACGTGGCTTGATCAACGAGCTCACGCAACGCGACCCTACCCTGCGCATCGTGATCGCGGCAACAACCAACACCGGTTACCAGCGTGCGACCGACCTCTACGGCGAAGAGCACGCCGTTGTGCGCTACCCGCTGGACTTCTCGTGGGTCGTTTCGCGCTTTCTGGATCGTATCAAGCCGGACGCGGTGTGCTGTGTAGAGCTCGAGGTCTGGCCGAACTTCGTGGACGCGTGCATAAAGCAAGGCATCCCGATCGCGGTGATCAACGGCCGGCTCAGCGCGCGATCGTTCAGAGGCTACGTGAAGTTCAAACGCCTGATCGGGCCAAGTTTCGCAAAGCTCACGTTCGCCGCGGTGCAGACGGCGGACTACGCCGAGCGGTTCAAGGCGATGGGCGTCGAAGATGTGCACGTGCTGGACACGATGAAGTGGGACAACGCGAAGCTGGATGACTCGGTTGGTGGCGTGACAGAGCTGGCAGAAGCGCTTGGGATCGACCTGACTCGGCCGGTCGTCGTCGCGGGGTCGACCGGGCCGGGCGAGGACAAACTGCTAATCGAAGCGCTGCCCGAAGGGGCGCAACTGATCATCGCGCCGCGCAAGCCGGAGTGGTTTGACGCGGCGGCGGACGCGGCACCCAGTTGTGTTCGGTGGACCGATGGCAAGCCCGGCGAAGGCCCGGTCTACCTCCTCGATACGATCGGCGAGCTGCGGCAGGCCTACGCGTTGGCGGACGTCGTCGTGGTCGGCCGCAGCTTCCTCGGGCTCTATGGCTCGGATGTCATGGAACCCGCGGCGCTGGGCAAGCCCGTGATCATTGGCCCGCACCACAGTGATTTTCAGGACACCGTGGACGCGATGCTCGAGGCCGGCGGGCTGATTGTGACCGATGATCCGGGCAGGCACATCTGTGAGCTATTGGAGGATTCAGACAAGGCGAAGCGGATTGCCGACGCCGGCCAGGGCGTGATCCGCCAGCGACAGGGTTCCACCACGCGGCATGCGGATATGATCTTGGCTTTGTTGAACAAGGCCTAAGCGTAATGCCCTCGACTCCGCTGCGACAGAACGAGCTGAAGAACGCCAAGCGGTTGGTCGTGAAGGTCGGCAGCGCGCTGGTCACCAAGCAGACCGACGCCGGTCCGGGCGTCGACACTTCGGCGATCAACCGGCTGATGCGTCAGGCGATCACGCTGATCGAGGGCGGCCGGGAGGTCGTCCTGGTGTGCAGCGGCGCGGTCGCGGCGGGCTGCGCGGAGCTGGGCCTTGAGCAGCGGCCGAAAGACCTCGCGGAGCTGCAGGCCGTCGCCGCGATCGGGCAGCGCCGGCTGATGGCGCTCTTGCACACCGCCGCAAAGAAACGCGGGCACGCCGCCGGGCAGATGCTGCTGACCCGGGGCGACTTTGACGACCGCGTCCGCTTCCTGAACATCCGCAACTGCGCCGCGAAGCTGCACGAACTGGGCGCGGTCCCCGTGCTCAACGAGAACGACACCGTCGCGATCGAGGAGCTGCGCTTCGGCGACAACGATCTGCTCGCCGCGATGATGACCAACGCGATGCGGGCCGACGCGTTGATCCTGCTTACCTCGGTGGAGGGCCTGCTCGACAAGGACAACAATGTGATCGACCGCATCGACTCGGTACTCGATGCCCAGCAGCACGCGCGGACCGACATGAAATCCAGCTGGGGCAGCGGCGGGATCAAGACCAAGCTCGACGCGGCCCGGCTCGTCACCGAGGCGGGCGAGCTCGTCGTCATCGCCCCGGGCAAGAAGAAGGACGTGCTGCTCAAGCTGATCGAGGGCGAGAAGATCGGCACCGTCTTCGCCCCCGCCGCGCGCAAGCTCGACAGCCGGCAGCGCTGGATCGGCCTGACCGCACGACCCGCCGGCACCGTGAGTGTGGATGAGGGTGCCAGCCGGGCGGTCCGCGAGCGCGGCAAGTCCCTGCTCGCCAGCGGGATCACCGACGTGACCGGCCGGTTCATGCGAGGCGATGTGCTGCTCGTCCGCGATGCACACGGCAAGGAGCTGGCGAGAGGCCTGACGAACTACTCGGCCGACGAACTTGCCCTCATTAAAGGTAAACGCTCGGACCAGTTCGCGAAGCTGCTTGGGCGCGAAGGTTACGCGGCGGTGATCCACCGGGATAATCTGGTGGTGCTGGGGGCTTGAGGGCTTAGTTTTGAACTGCTGAGACATGGAGGGCACGGAGTAAAGGCATGGAGTTACCGTTTAAGCCTGTATCTACGATTGGTGAGTTCGCGAAACAAATTGTTTCGTGGAATAAGGATGGATGGCTGTTTATTAAAAAAAGCGACGAGCTATCGCTTGGTACTGCATGCTATTTGCAGGACTGGGATGGCCGAGATTTGAGTCCTGAAGAACAAGATGAATTGGAGGATCAAATTGCTGAATCGGGATATCGATCATTGTTTCTATGGAGTCAATTGAACGACATCGTCGAGAACATAAGACTCCAAAAACCTGATTACACAGATGATGAACTCGATCGTGCAATCAATTACTATCTGCGGCAAGATGCTTTTATCGATCTTCGCTCTACTGAATGATGCCTTGCTCCATGCCCTCGGTGTCCCTGTGGTTCAATCAGTCTGCTTCACCCGCGGGTACTTCCCCGCTTCCCACGTGTAATCGATATCCGGGTCTTTCCCGAACGCCCGGCCGGCCTGGCGGATGTTGTCCCAGTGCGCGACGGCGTGCTTGTTGAGGCCCGCCGCATCGGGGTCAGGCGGGTCGGGGTGCCGCCAGCAGACCTCGCCCGCATCATGGTCGGTCAGGCCGAGCGTGCATTTGAAGTCGGACTCGGACGGCGCGGCCTCTTCGAGCGCACGCCGGACGCAGGCCAAACAGATCACCGAGCCGTGGTGGCCCTCGGTCATGGGGTTTTTCTGTTCTTCGTCATAGGCGTCCCAATCCACGCCACAGAAGTCACAGGAGATCACAATACCATCGGGGGTGATGCGTTGCATGGTTACTCGTCATCAAACAGGTCGCTCAGCAGGTAGTCCCACTCGATCGTCACGTGCGGCTTGGCGTTATCAATCGCATCGCCCCGAGCGGTCCAGCGGTACAGCGACGCCTCGATCGCGGCGTCCCATTCTTTATAAGTCGTCGAGCGGACGATCTCCGCCTTATGCACTTTCCCTTTTTTATCAAAGGTGATGCTCACGCGCGCGTTGCGCGGGATCCAAACAGAACGGCTGGCCGTGCCCGGGGGGGTTGGCAGCTTGGTCGTGATCTTGATGCCCTTGCCCACCAGGACCTTGCCTTCCTGCAACTCCAGCTCCGTGATCTTGATATCGGTTGGCGGGGCTTCGCTGTCGTCCTTCGGGGCGCGGGTCGGGGTCTGTTCTTTGCTGGGGGTCGCGGGGTCGCCGTCGTCGCCCTCGGGTTTCGGTGCTTCTTCGGTATCGGGCTTCGGCGTGGTCGTGGTGTCTTCGGTTGGGTTGTCGGTCGTGACGTCCGTCTCCGTTTTCTCCGGGTTGTTCGAGTCGGTTTCAGACTCGGTCTCTGCGGGTGTTTCGGAGTCGGTTGTCGTGTCGGTGTCCGGCGCGTTTGGATCGGCGGGCGAGGGGACCTCACGATCACCGGGGTCGGGGGTGGGCGTGTCGTTGGGGCCTGGCGTCGGGTCGATGGGCAGGTTGGGTGTGGTTGGGCCGTCGACGCCATCGCGCTTGGGGGGTAGTGCGCCGGCGTCACCTGGCAGGCCGTCGATTTTGCTCTGCGTCGAGCTGCCGGGTGTCTGCGGCCGGGGCGCGACGTCGGTCTCTGACGCATCGGGGGGTGGCTGGTTTGTGTTGGGGTCGGTTGGATCGGTCAGCGGTGTCGGCCGGTTGGGGTCGCCCGTCGCGGTATCGGTGGCGGCCAGCGCGGGCGGTAAGGGGTCATCCACCAGCGGGGCATTCGGATCTGGCTCGGCCTGCGACTGGATCGCCGGCTGAACGGTGCGCGAGCGCAGCGCGATGTGCTCTTCGATGCGCTCGTGCTCGATCCACTGGACGACGAGGCGCTCGGGGCGCTCGGGGTCGCCGAGATTGATCTCCGCGTCCGCCTGTCCGGGCGTCAGCACCTCGACCGGCACGGCGAAGGTGTTGTTGTCCTCAAACACGGCTTCATGGACCGCGTTGTCATCGTCGGCTTTGACCACGAGGTACCACGGGCCGGGATCGATCGACGGGTTGTCCGGGGGCAGCGTCAGCTCGACCGTGGTCTCGTAGCGTGAGCGCGGCTGAAGGGGCTGCCCGGCTTTGACCTGAGTCAACGGGATCGCCGTGTCATCGAGAGATTTGGTGCGCGAGAGGTAGATACCATCCAACCAACTACTATTCACCGTAGGTACGCTGCCGAGGTTCGCGACCGAGAACGCGATCGGCGCTGGCCGACCGATGACCAGACGAGGCGGGTTTGTGATCGTGGCGACTACGAGGTCCGGCTCATCGGTATCGATCAGGTCGATCGGAACTGCTTGGAAACCCTGAGTAAACGAAGGCTGGTCGAGCACCTGGTCGGCATCCGCGACGAGGATCAGGTGCATCGCGCCGCTGGTGCCACGCGGCAGCTCCAGCTCGACCGCGTCGTGCCGGTAGCCGCCCTCCGGCCCAAGCGGCGAAGTGCGTTCGAACGTACGTAGCGGCAGGTCGGTCGCGTCGAGCCGGTTGTCGGCGGAGAGGTAGACACGGTCAGCCCAGCCGTGCTCGTCGAGCTGGGGGTTGCTGCTGGCCCAGCCGTCGCCGACGTTGTCGATGGCGAAGTCGATCAGGACGGCGCCGCCGGCCGCTGCGCGCTCGGGGGTCTTAAAAGCTTGTATCGCGAGCTCGGGGCGTTGCGGGCCGTCTATGTAGATCGGTGCGATGCGGGTGTTGTCTGTTGTGTCGCTCTCGTCGGTCACCTGCACAAAGGACAGGTGCGAGATCAGCCAGTAAGGCCCGTCTGCATCAGGCGGCAGGTCAAATTCGCTTGTTTGCTTTTTTTGCGTTTGCTCTCTGTTAAACACTGCTTGATAGGCCGCGCGAAACACAACCGTTTCGATGCGATCGCCAACACGGTCGCGTGAAAGAAAGACCTGCTGATCGATACCCCCTGCGAGCTGCTCGCCATCGTATTCGGCCGAGAAGCTGATCTGTGTCTCGATGGTTTGCCCGGCGACCGCGCTGCTCGGAGCATCGAATAAATCGTGGCGAAGGTTCATCCGTGGGTCTTCGGCAGAGTCCCCTACCGCCTGCCCGACCCAGGGCAACAGCGCCGCGTGCAGCGCGATCGCCGCCGCGAACGCTCCGATCAGCACCAGGTTGTCGCGTTTGGCTTGCATAGGCAGGTTCTACTGGCTTCAGGGTGAGACGCCTGAGCCGCCCTCAAGTTTCGGCAGGCGGATATCGACTACGCCCGCCCGCTGGATCCGGTCCAACAAGCGCATCAACCCCGGACCGCGGTCGATCGGACTGTCCACCGCCTGCAACGTCACGACCAGCGGCGGCGCGGCGGCCAGGCCCGCCAGCTCTCTTAATCGGCCATCCAACTCGTCGTCCGGCACCACAGCACCATCCAGCAGCACCCCGCCGTTGCCGTCGACCTCGAGCAGCACGATCGACTCGTCTACCGCGTCGCTCGCACCCTCGACGGACACCAACGCGACGCCCGAGCTCTTGAGCTCGACCATAACCACCATCGCGTAGATGAAGAACGTCAGCAGCAGGAACACCACATCGATGAGCGGCATCATCTCCACACGCGGCGAGTGATCATGTCGGCGGACCTGGCGCATGGTGTCATTGTACCCCTCGGATCAGATTGGCAGTAATCGGTTTTAAACCACAGAGACACAGAGGGCACAGAGACAACCCAATCTGGAACCACACATGAACACAGATAGACACGGATGCCAAGCCCATCGATCCGTGTGAATCACTGTGTATCTGTAGTTTCTTCTTCAGAACTCAGTGTCCTCTGTGTCTCTGTGGTTCAAACGAAAACACAAAGGGTTTAATCCCGGATCGCATCCCACGCCTCGGCGGTCGTTTCGGCGGGCGTGTCGCTGACCATACTCACCGCCCCCAGCCGGTCGGGCAGCACCAATCGTACGTGACCGTCCTTGACCTTCTTGTCCGTCTGCATGATGCCCATCAAGAGTTCGGTGTCGGCCAGCTGATCGCTGGACGTCGGCAGGCCGATCCGGTCCAGCAGCGCAATCAATCGATCGAGCAAAGACGCGTCGCACCGCCCGGTTGAGACGGCCAGCGTCGTCGCGGCGACCATGCCCAGCGCGACCGCTTCGCCGTGCGCGTAAGGCCCTTCGTAGGCATTCGCCTCAGGCGGCGGCTTGGGCACTTCAAACCTCGGCGGCGGTGCGAAACGACGCCGCTTCGGCTGCGCGGCCTTCGCCTCGGCGAGCGGGCTCGCCTCGATCGCGTGCGCGAACGTGTGCCCGAAGTTCAGGTGCGCCCGCACGCCCTGCTCCTTCTCATCTTCCATGACGACCGCGGCCTTGATCTCAACATTGCGCTTGACCAACTCGACCAGCGCATCGCTTTCCAGGTCCAGGACCCGATCGACGTTGTCCTCGATCCAGGCGAAGAGGCCCGGGTCGCGGATGACCCCGTGCTTCACGCACTCGGCCAGGCCGCAGCGGAGATCTCGGTCGGGGAGGGTCTTGAGTACGTCCGTATCGATGCACACCAGGACAGGCTGATGGAACGCGCCGACAAGGTTCTTGCCCTGCGGGACGTTGACGCCGACCTTCCCGCCGACCGACGCGTCGACCATCGACAGCAGCGTGGTGGGCACCTGCACGAACGGCACACCGCGGAGGTAGCTCGCCGCGACGTAGCCCGTGGTGTCGCCGACGATGCCGCCGCCGACCGCCACGACCGGGCTTTTGCGTTCGAGCTTGGCGTCGAGCAGGACATTCAGCAGGTCGTGAACGGTCTTGAGGGATTTGACCTTCTCGCTGGCGGGCATGACGCCGACGGTGATATCGTAGCCGCCGCGTTTGAGCGCTCGGATCGCGACCCGGCCATGCGACGACTCGATGTTCTCATCGACGATCGCCGCGGCCTTGGCGTGCGGGACGATCGACGCGAGCTTCTCGCCTAGCGTATCGATCGATCCGGGCTCGATCACGATCGCGTAGCCATGGCCCTTCCCAGGGATGTTCAGTTCAACTGTCGGCATAACAGAGATGTTACGCTGCCGAGGATTTCGCCACAAAGCGGCAACAGAGCTGTATCAGATCATTTCTATCAATCGGTTTCGTCAGATAGTCATCACAGCCAGCATCGATGCAGCGTTCGCGATCACCCGACATCGCATGAGCGGTCAGCGCGACGATTGGGATCTCGTACCCCCGCTCACGGATGGTGCGCGTTGCCTTGTAACCATCCATCCCGGGCATCTGCATATCCATGATGATCAGGTCAGGCTGATTGAATGTAGCAGAATTAAGGACCAGCTCGACCGCCTGCAGGCCGTTGCTTAGCAACCGAACATGTGCGCCGGCGCGGGTGAGCTCGTATTTGAGTAACCGCTGAATATCAGGGCCGTCTTCAACAACGACAACACGTAGATCGGCTAAAGGCTTCCCTTCGGCCTGGTACGCCTCGGCCTGAGCCGGGCCAGGCAAAGACAAGCCCGCGACCTCGGCAGGATGAATCAATTGGGCTGGTGGATCACCACCTGCGTAAGCTGTAAACGTAAAGCGGCTTCCCTGACCATAGACCGATTCGACTGTTAATGATCCGCCGAGCTTGACCGCAAGCGCGTTGGAGATCCGCAGCCCCAGGCCGGTCCCGCCAAAGCGGCGTGTGGTGCTGGTGTCCGCCTGGGTAAAAGGCTTGAAGGCGGCGATCCGTTCCACCTCTTCTGGTGTCATCCCGATACCCGAATCAATCACACGGTAGCTCATCAATCGGCGTTCGGGGTCGTAGCCGACCTCTAGCGTGATCTCCCCTTGTTCTGTGAATTTAACTGCGTTGCCAAGCAGGTTGATCAGGACCTGACGCATCCGCAGTGGGTCTGAATGAATCGAGGTGGGGATCGGCGTCGTGTACTCGATCTTGATCGAGAGACCAGACTGAATCGCTTTCGGCCGGATGAGAGAGACCGCTTCTTCGGCCGGTTGCGCGGGGTTGATCGATACGCTCTCAACCTCTAGCTCACCCGCTTCGATTTTTGACATCTCAAGGATGTCGTTGATCAGATCAATAAGGTGATTCCCGTTCCGCTCGATGGTGTCGATGCAGACACCCGCCAAGCCATCGATCTGTGCACTGCTTTTTAGAATCTCCATGTAACCGATGATCGATGCCATCGGCGTACGGATCTCGTGGCTCATGTTCGCTAGGAACTCGCTTTTGGCTTGGTTGGCCTTCTTGGCCTCTGCTGCCGCTTCGGTTAACTGCTCGACATATCGCTTCAGGCGGCGGATCATCGGCTCAAAGAGCAAGACCGCCTCGAGCAACAGAACGACGAGAATAATGCCACTCAGCCAGGTCTCTTTCTTCTCCAACGCGCTAAGACGGCTGCTGCTCTCAGACTCATAGGCACCAACAATCTGGTGCATCAGCGGGAGGAACAGGTCCGCTTCTGTACCGATCTGCTCAGACACCGCCGCCAGTTCTATATCCGCTGGCCGGTCCCCTCGCTCCAGATATGCATACCCGATCAGCTGATTGGCCTGCTGATAGATCGCTTCGTAAGAAGGGGTCAGTTCTGCAAAGAGTTGGTCGATCTCCCCGCTGTTATGGCCCGACAAGCCCAGCTTCGCGTCCCGGCTGATCAAGCCCTCATGGCTGGTCTGCCAGAGCTCCAAATCAACACGCAAACGCTCTGCGTCTTCCTTACTCATCGTCGTCGCGAGCACAAGCGACAGCCGAGCAATCCGTTGGCTTAGCATCCGCTGCCGGCCCGCGACATTGATGACGCGGCTGTCGTCGGTCATCTGGCTCAGGGTGCTGCCGAGCTGAAACTTCATCGTCAACACCAGGGCCGCGATCAGGCCAAGGGCGATGATGTAGCTAATCCGATAATCGGTTTTACCTCGCGACATGGGCTTGCCTCAGAAAAGCACCCCCCATCCCACTTAATCGGAATCGTTCAGTCAGAGCATACTCATCTGTGACATCACAGAACTGAGTAAAGCATCGACATTTTGAGCAGACAGATTAAACGGCTCATGCTAAATATTAATAGTCTGGAAACCCTGCTGATATTTTTAGTCACTCTGCCCACGCTCAAGAAGCTTATAAGCGGAGTTCACGGAGCACGCGCCTGTAGCCAAGCAGACCGCCGGATAGCTACAGTCCTAGCGGACAGAACACCCGGCATGCCGATCGTACCCGGCTTGATCGCGATCGAGTAGCCAAGATCCTCCCCGGAGATGTTCAGTTCAACCGTCGGTATGGCGTAGATCCCGGCGGATCGTCACTATGCCACGCGTCAAGACCTTTATGCGGCGATCGACCAACTCGTCAGCCGGGCGCACGTGTCGCGCAGCCGGGCCTTATCGATCGGCTTGGTCAGGTAGTCGTTGCATCCCGCCTGCAGGCAGAACTCCCGGTCGCCATCCATCGCGTGCGCGGTCAACGCAACGATCGGCAGCGTATAGCCCTGGCTCCGCAGGTGCCGCGTCGCGGTGTACCCATCCATCTCCGGCATCTGCATGTCCATCAACACCAGGTGCGGCAGCCTATCAGGCGGGCAGGCCTTGAGGTGCCCGACACCCAGCAGCCCATTCTCCGCAAGCTCGACCTCGGCCCCCGCCTTCTTCAGGTGGAACGTGATCAGACGCTGGTTGTCCTTGCCGTCCTCGACGAGAAGGATGCGCATCCCGCTCAGCGGCAGATCAGACTGCCCCGCCACACCTTGAACGACCGTTTTCTGTTGTTGCAGCAGGGTATCGATCTGATCGGGCTCAATCTGCTGGGCCCCGCTCAGATCGCCTGTCGTGATCGTCGCGGTAAAGGTGCTGCCCTTGCCCAGCGTGGACTCGACCGTGATCCCGCCGCCGAGCATGGTTGCCAGCGTGTTCGAGATACGCAGGCCCAGCCCCGTGCCGCCGTGCTTGCGTGTGGTGCTGGCGTCGGCCTGCGTGAAGGGCTTGAACGCCGCGATGCAGTCGCGCTGCTCGGGCGTCATCCCCTCGCCGGTATCGACGACCTTAAAGGTCATCTGCTTGGCCTGCCAATCGCAACCGGCCTCGAGTGTGACACTGCCCTGCTTGGTGAACTTGATCGCGTTTCCAATCAGGTTGATCAGGACCTGCCGCAGGCGTGTCGGGTCGGACTGGATCGTTGAAGGGATCGGGCCGGCGTAGCGGATCCGCAGCTCAACATGCTTGCGGAAGAGCTTCGGACGTAGGAGCGAAACCGCTTCTTCCGCGATTTGCGCGGGGCTCATCGCGATGGTTTCAACCGACATCTGCCCCGCCTCGATCTTCGACATATCCAGGACATCGTTGATGATGCTCAGCAGGTGCTTGCCGTTGCGATCGATCGTATCGATGCAGTCCCTGCGCTGCTCGGGGTCCTGGTCCGGCTGCTTCATCAGGTCGGTATAGCCCAGGATCGCGGACATGGGCGTGCGGATCTCGTGGCTCATGTTGGCCAGGAACTCGCTCTTGGTCTGGTTCGCCCGGTTCGCCTCGTCAACAGCATCATTGAGCTTGCTGACATAGTTGTTAAGCCGACGGATCATGGGCTCAAAGAGCAGCAGTGCCTCCAACAGCAAAACAAGCAGGATGATGCCGCTGAGCCATGCCTCGGTGCGGTCCAATGCCGCCACCCGGCTCCCGCTCTCCTTGTCATATGCCCCCACGATTTTATGCATCAGCGGCAAGAAGACGTCCGCTTCGCTACCGATCTGATTGGACAGCTGGATCAGCTCTTCCTGACCGGGTCGGTCTGTTTCGGGAAGTTCTGAGTACGCGATAAGCTGATCAGCCATGCGGCAGACGGCGTCATATGCCGGCTTCAACGCGGCGAAGAGTTCATCGACGTTTTCACTATTCTGGCCCGAAAGCGCGAGCGCTTCATCGCGTGTCACCAGGCCATCATGGCTCTCCCGCCAGGTATCCAGGCTTTGCTGCAGACGCACAGCGTCGTGCTGGCTCATCGTCACTGCGAGCACCAGGGCCTCACGCGCGATCCGCTGGCTGAGCATCCGCTGGCGCCCCGCCACGTTGATCACGCTGCTGTCGTCGGACATCTGGCTGAGCGTGCTGCCCAGCTGGAACTTCATCGCGAACACGAGGGCCGCGACCAGGCCCAGCGCGATCATGTAGTTGACTCGGTACCCGGATGCTCGGTGTGACAACGCTGTGCCTCGCAAAAAAGCGCCCGACTAAGAAAACGTAATACAGGGCACCTTCAAGCGACAGGTCACTGCTTGCGTTCACTACAAACGAGTATCGACCCGGATGGACAGCGGAATTAGCTGTGGCGGTTAAGATTCGGCGCATCAGGTTAACCTGATATGGCTGTGCCTTACTGCGCGATTCCGCTAGGCCTGCTCCTCGTGCCGCTCACGCAGCACATCCAACGCGGCGACCGGGTCCTCGGGCAAGTCCTCTACACCCTCATCCTCTTCACTCTGCTCTTCCTGCGCCTCGCGTTCACGGCGCATCTCTTCGAGGCGGTCCCGGAGCATCGTCCCGCCGCCGCTGTTGGTCGAGACCTTCCGCATCAGGAAACGCATGCCCACGAAGAAGCCGCCGACGAGCAGGATCGCGCCGAGCACGATCGTAAGGGACGACACCGGCCCGCCGGTAGATGAACCCGTGCTGGACGCTTGCACCGTCTCGGCCGCCCCGCCGATAAAGACGGGGTATGTGAAAGACAGGCCGTTGGATGAGGGGATCGTCCATAGCTTGTGGAAACGTGCCGCGATGCGCACCTTGCCGCCCTTCTCAGGCGCGGTCATCTTCGCATTCGGGTCGTTGAACAGGACGATCACGGTGGCGTCGCTGTTGTCCTTCTCGGTGATGACCGTCCAGCGCGTGACCTGGTCGCCCCACGCCGGGTCGCCAGGCCGATGCAGCTTCTCGCTGTCGTGGTTTGTCAGCGTCGGCCAACGCTCGCTACCGGCAAGCCAGCCCTCGATCATGTACACATTGCCACGCGCCTGCTCGGGCTTGTCCTTCAAAAACCCGTAGTCCGGTGGCGGCGCGACCGCGGCACCCGCATCGCCGCTGAAGTCGTCGCCCTTCCACGTCGCCGCGTTGCGCAGCAGCACGTAGAACCCGTCCTGCGTATCGAGAACGTCATCCCGATCGGTCGTGCCATCGACCAAACGCTCGCGGTCCGGCTTGGACAGCTCCGGTGCAGCCAAAGAAGCCCAAGACACAGAAAACAGTAGCAGTATCAAGCCGATTCGCATCGTTTTAGTTTAGCCGCACACCGCCGATCCGCATGCGTTATCATCCACGATTCCCCGTGAAACCCGCCTAGTACCGTTGTAGTAGCCGCGACATGACCACCGCCTCCGGAAGCCCAGCCGGGATGACCCAAGCCGCCGATCAAGCCACCGAACAAGCCATCGCCGACATCCCCCAATCGGTCCGAGGCCAGGTCGTGCCGATCCTCGACTTCGGCAGCCAGTACGTGCAGCTCATCGCGCGCCGCGTCCGCGAGGCGGGCGTCTTCTCCATGCTCGTCGGCCCGAACATCACCTTCGAGCAACTCCAGGCGCTCAACCCCAAGGGCATCATCCTCTCCGGCGGGCCCTCCTCCGTTTACGAAGAAGGCGCCCCGACCTGCGACCCCAGGCTCTTCGACCTCGGCGTGCCCGTGCTCGGCATCTGCTACGGCATGCAGATCGGCTGCTCACTCCTCGGCGCCGAGGTCAAGAACGCACAGGCCCGCGAGTACGGCGGCGTCCGCCTGCACATCGGCAGCACCGACGGCCTCATGCGCGGCGTCCCCGAGCACACCACCGCCTGGATGTCCCACGGCGACCAGGTCAACAGCCTCCCCGACGACTTCGTGCCCCTCGCCACCACGCCGACCTGCCCCTACGCGGCCGTCAAGCACAAGACCAAGCCTTTCTTCGGCGTGCAGTTCCACCCGGAGGTCACGCACACGCCGCACGGCAACGACATCCTCAGCAACTTCCTCTTCCAGGCCTGCGGATGCGACGGATCGTGGCGCATGGCTGACTTCTTGGAGCACGAATCCAACGCGATCCGCGAGCGTGTCGGCGACGCTCAAGTCATCTGCGGTCTTTCTGGCGGGGTCGATTCATCCGTCGTCGCCGCGATGCTGCACCGCGCGATCGGCAAGCAGCTCACCTGCATCTTCGTCGACAACGGCCTCTTGCGTAAGGGCGAGCGCGAGCTCGTCGAAAACACCTTCCGCGACCACTTCGATATCGACCTGCGCGTCGTGGACGCCGAGAAGCAGTTCCTCGACGACCTCGCCGGGATCGACGACCCGCAAGAGAAACGCACCCGCATCGGCCACCGGTTTATCGATGTGTTCAAGGAAGCCTCGGCGGACATCGACGGCGTCAAGTTCCTCGCACAGGGCACGCTCTACCCGGATGTCATCGAGTCCGGCCACGGCTACGCCGGCACCGCTGCGAACATCAAGCTGCACCACAACGTGGGTGGCCTGCCTGAAAAGCTCGGCTTCGACCTCATCGAGCCCCTGCGCAACCTCTTCAAAGACGAGGTCCGCCAATTAGGCCTCGTGCTCGGCCTGCCCGAGAATATGGTCTGGCGTCACCCGTTCCCCGGCCCGGGCCTGGCGGTCCGCGTCCTCGGCGAGGTCAACAAGCCGCAGCTCGACCTGCTCCGCGACTGTGACGAGATCCTGCTCGAAGAGATCGTGGCCAACAACCTGTACCGTAAGACGGCCCAGGTCTTCGCGGTGCTCTTGCCGGTCAAGGCGGTGGGCGTCATGGGCGACGGCCGAACGCACGAACAGGTCGTCGCGATCCGGGCCGTCGAGTCGCAGGACTTCATGACCGCCGACTGGGCCCGCATCCCCTTCGACGTGCTCGCGACGATCAGCAACCGCATCATCAACGAGGTCCGCGGCGTCAACCGCGTCTGCTACGACATCTCGTCCAAGCCGCCGGCGACGATCGAGTGGGAGTAGGCAATAGTAATCTGGCCGCGGCGTTATGCCCGGCATGCCTGCACGCTTACACCTGATCACCTCTTGCATTGCCCTGCTGTTCGTAAGTACGGCGGCCGCCGACGACCGGCCCAACATCGTCTTCATGCTCTCAGACGACCAGGCCTGGTCGGGCACATCGGTCCCCATGCACCCGGACCACGGCTTCTCGTTCGATAAGGAACTGCACACCCCGCACCTTCAAGAGATGGCCGACCGGGGCATGCGCTTCTCCTCTGCCTACGCACCGGCGCCAGTCTGCTCACCGACGCGCGCGAGCCTGATCACCGGCCGCAGCCCCGCGGCGCTGGGCTGGACCAAGGCCGGGCCGTCGTTAACCGCCCGGAAGAACCCGCCGATGCTCGCCCCACAGAGCGACCGATCGCTGGACAGCGGCATCGTGACCTTCGCGGAACTGCTGCAAGACGCCGGCTACCGCACCGCGCACCTCGGTAAGTGGCACCTCGGTGGCGGCGGGCCCGAGGCGAACGGCTTCGACGTCAGCGATGGCAACATCGGCAACGAGGCCTCAAGGAAATACAAGGCACCCAACCCCGTCGACCTCTTTGGTATGGCCAAGCGGGCCGAAGGTTTCATGGCCGAGTCCAAGCAGGCCGGCAAGCCGTTTTTCATCCAGCTCTCCTGGCTCGCGCTGCACTCCGCCGAGAACGCGCTGCCCGAGACGATCGAGAAGTACCGCGGTGCGGGCCTGCGCCGTGACCGGCAGGCTTTTCGTGCCGCACTGACGGAGAACATGGATACCGCCGTCGGCCGGGTCATCGCGTCGATCGAGAAGCTCGGTCTGACGGACAACACCTACGTGATCTTCATGTCCGACAACGGCGGGCCGAGCCGGGATTCGCTCGCCGGCGGCAAGGGCAACCTCTTTGAGGGCGGCATCCGCGTCCCGCTGGTCATCACCGGGCCGGGGATCCAACCCAACAGTTGGTCACACACCCCCGTCGTCGGGTACGACTTCTACCCGACGTATCTCGATTGGGCGGGCGTGAGATCCCCGACAGCGTCCAGGCCAAGCTCGAAGGCGGCAGCATCGCCGGCCTGCTTAACGGATCATCCGATGGAGTCGATCGGTCTCGTGAGGGGCTCATCTTCCACTTCCCGCACTACCAGACCCAGGTCACTCCGCACTCGGCGATCCGCGTCGGCGACTACAAGCTCCTCAAGTCCCACCAGACCGGCAAGGTCAAGCTCTTTAACCTCGAAGCCGACCTCCGCGAGAAGAACGACCTCGCCCAGCAACGGCCTGACCTCGCCCGTGAGCTAGAAGCCGAGCTAGACGCGGCGCTGAAAGAGCTTGACGCCAAGCTACCCGTCGTCAACGAGGACTACGACCCCTCCAAACCGACCGAGACAAGCGTCGGCCCGACGCGCGACCGGCGGTAGGTAGCGAGAGATTCGATTTTGAACCGCAAAGGCGCGAAGGAAGACAAAGAAGACGGATGTCTTCCTTTGCGCCATTTGTGCCTTTGCGGTTATAAAATCGAATCGTAACCGTCTTCTTGTTGGAGTGATCGTATGCCCACCATCGCCCAAATTTCGGACCTCCACCTGCAGTCAGGCGTGCCCGAGCGTCAGGCACAGGTCGAGCCGATCCTGCAAAAGATCAACGAGATAAAGCCAGACCTCGTTGTGATCAGCGGCGATGTGACAGATGACGGGTGGGATTCGATTAAAGAATTGGAGTGGGCAAATGAGTGGCTAGAAGAGAGGATTGATGGCGATTGGTTCGCAGTGCCTGGGAATCATGACGTAGGAAATTTTGTTAGCCAGAATGCAGGAAGAACCAACGAGGATCGGATTCATGACTGGGCAATTTCAGTTGGCTCAAACAGTTGGTCAATACAACGGTTCGAAATTGGAAGAGAAAATAGCGCCTGGTTCATCTATGGATTGAATAGCATGATCCATGGGTCCAACAGTCCATACGAGAAATCGCAAATACGCGACATGCTAGATTCCAAGTCGTTGTATGAAAAAAAGCTTGATATAAAACACTCCTATTGCGCTGTTTTTGTTCACAGCCCTTTCTTTTGCAATACACCTAACGAACCTCAGAATAATGAAGCGGACTACTGGCTTGGTCCAATCGAATCCAGAATAGATTGTTTTGAAAAGATTCGTAAAACTGGAGTCACCCTCATCGGCTCCGGCCACGTCCATCAAACCCGCCTCACCGAAGTCGACGGCATCAAGATCGCCTGGGCCCCGCCCGCGTCGGGGACGTGGGTGCATGCGCCGGGGTTGCCGAATCCACCGATGCCGGATAAGACCGGGTTCTTCCTGCACACGCTGCACGATGACGGGCGGGTTGAGTCGGAGCTGATCGAGTGTGCGCCGATGTTGAAGCTGTATGAGCACAACCCCTAGGCGCGATGCGTTTTCATGCTTTGAAGCCCACGCCGTGACGGCGTGGGCTTGGTCTGCTCTTTAGCCGTTCTCGAGAGTGGGCACAGGACGCTTCGCATCTCCAGCTACGGAGTAGGTAAACTAGTCGGATGCGAAAGTTCGCCTCACTGCTGTTGATCGCCGTGCTGCTATTGGGCTGCGGCAAGACCACTCAACAGACGCTGGTCACGCAGACCGGGCCGGCCTACTCGCTCGGCGACGCCGATAAGCTGCCCAAGCAGCTCCGCATCCCGCTCACGTTCGATAAGGGCTACCTCTTCCTCGACACTTCCATCAACGGCCGACGCACGGGGACGATGCTCTTCGACACCGGCAGCACACTCAACATCATCGACCAGGGCGTCGTCGCGCGGTTCCAGCTCAAAAAAATCGGTGAGGGTACTACGGTCGGCATCGCGGGTACCGATACGTTTACGCAGCACGCCGTCGGATCGCTGACGATCGGCGACCTGGACCTCGGCGTCTCGCGCGCGGGCTCGCTGAGCATGTACAAGCTCTTCCGCGGGATGAAGCGGAACCCGGCGGGGCTCATCGGCTCGATCTCCCTGCTGCCGCACCCGTTCACGATCGACTACAAGAAGCAGGAACTGATCGTCTACAACCGCAAGACGTTCATCCCGCCGGAGGGCAGCGAGCGGGTCGAGCTGACCAACTACGGCAGGCTGCCCGCGGTCAAGGCGACGCTCGCCAACGGGCAGGACGTCGTGCTGATCATCGACACCGGCGCGGACAACACGGTCTCACTGCCGGTGAGCGTTTCCACGATGCCGGGCGTCCTCGCGACCGGCACGACGGGTGCCAGCAGCGCACGTGGCGTGGGTGGTGACATCCAGACCGTGCAGGGCTGGCTCAAGGAGCTGAAGATATTAGGCTACCGGCTGGGCGGGGTGCCGGTGACGTTCGAGCCCAAGACACGCGAGCCGAGACGGAAGGACCTGCCCGTCGGCCGGATCGGTGGGCAGCTGATCAAAGACTTCCGACTGACGTTTGATGCGCGGTACAGCGCGTTGTGGGTGGAGTTCACCGGAGCGGATCAATAGACCCGGCTCACTAAACAATCGCACGGGACGCTTCGCGTCTCCCGCTACACCGCACGGAAAAGCTCACTCCGTTTCGGAGGTAATCTGATCGTGGGCGGTCTCGAGCAGCGACGCCATCTGCTGGCGGACGGCTGCTTCCTCGATGCTCGCGCCCTTGGCTTGGATGTCGGCCATCACCTTGCGGACAACGTCTTCATCGCCCGGCTCCTCGAAGTCCGACATCACGACCGACTTGGCGTACTCGGTCGCCTCATCGCCCTCGAGCCCGAAATGCCCGGCCAGCCACTGGCCCAGCAGCTTGTTGCGGCGGTTGTGGACCTTGAACTTCAGCTCCCCGTCGTGGTGCAGCTTGGCTTCCATCCCCTTGCGACGGTCGTCGATGCCTGACATGGCGTTGCTCCTGCTTGGTGGTATCCGATTTAACCGTATTGTATCTGAGCATGCAATGCGACACAGCGTCTCTGCTGCCGGCTTTTTTGCAGAGCGGGCAGGTTGCCGCGTATGATTTCCTAGTGATCCGACCACTCCCCTACCGCATCCTGCCGGGCACCTTGGTGCTGATCGTGGCGATCGGCTTGATGGCCCCCGCGTCCGCTCAGCCGACGCATGAGCTAGATGACACCGATACGTTTGTGAAGCAGGCCGAGCCGGACCCCTCGACGCCGGAGGGCAAGCTGCAGCTGATCCGCCGCACGCTCGTGGAGGGCAGAGCCAGCCAGGCCGAGCGGGATGCGGAGGACTGGATCGAGGCGAACCCCGGCAGCCCGCTGCTTGTCGAGGCGTACCTGCTCAAGGGCGACGCCACCGCGGCACAGGGCGACTACTACCGCTCGCTGGAGGACTACGAGTTGGTCATTGGGCTCTACCCCGGGACAGAGCAGTACCGGACCGCGATCGAGCGCGAATACGACATCGCCAAGCTGTTCGTCGGGGGACTGAACCGCAAGGCCGCCTGGGTCGGCCTCCGCCTATTCGAGGCCGACGACACCGGGATCGAGCTCCTGATCCGCGTGCAGGAACGCCTGCCCGGCAGCGCGCTGGGCGAGCGCGCCAGCATCGATATCGGCGACTACTACTTCGACGAGGGTGACATGGAATTGGCGTCCGAGGCGTACGACCTTTTCCTGCTGAACTACCCCGAGAGCAGGCAGCGCGAGTGGGCGATGCTCAGGCTGATCCAGGCGTCGCTGGCCCGCTACAAGGGGCCGCAGTTCGACCCGTCGGGTCTGACCGATGCCGCCCAGCGTCTGCGCGAGTACCAACGCGATTACCCCGCCGCTGCAGAGAAGATCGGTTCTGAAGCGCTCATGGTCCGCATCAACGAATCGCTGGCGAAGAAGAAGCTCGTCACCGCGCAGTGGTACGAAGAGCGTGGTCAGGAACGCGGCGCGATCACGATGTACCGCAACGTCGTGCAGGACTACCCCGGCTCCGCCGCAGCACAAGAAGCATTGAAGGAACTCAACGACCGAGGCCTGCCAGTGATGGACCCGCGTCGGGCTAAGCGGGAACGGGAGCAGACAGGCGAGGACGAGACCGACGGTACGCCCGGCTTTGATCGCGGGGGTGAACCGGGTGGATAAGATGCTTGCCTTTACCCTTGCTGGTCTTGTCGTCTTGCTAGCCGGCTGCGGCTACACCACGACCGAGTTGTACCCGACCCAGTACACGACCGTGACCGTGCCGAACTTCGAGAACCGGTCCAATGATCGGAACGTGGAGTTCACGCTGCGGGAGGCGCTGATCAAAGAGATCGAGCAGCGCACGCCTTACAAGACCGTCAGCGGCACCGGACTGTCGGACACCCAGCTCACGGGCACCATCATCCGCGTGAACCGCCGGCTCATCAGCCGGGACGCGACTGCGGGGCTGCCCCAGGAGATCGAGGTGACCGTCGTCGTGGATTTCGAGTGGCGGGACCTGAGGACCGGGGAAGTCGTGCGTGGCTTCCGCGGGCTCAGTTCCGCAGGCCAATTCGTGCCCAATCGTGCGGTCGGCGAGTTCGACGACGACGGCGTCAGACTCGCCGTGTCACGCCTGGCCGGCGACATCGTCGCAAGGATGCGGGAGGACGGCTGGTAATCCCGCCCCTGCCAGCCCGTCACGGACGGTACCTCTCGGTACGACCCCTGGTGGCCGATAGACACGATGACGAACCGCCACCGCCCGCCGGGCGTCGTAACCACGGCTAGAATACGCTTACCGGCAGACCGAAAACCGAGACCCATGCATGCCCGATCAGCCCGAAGACCAAAACCAGAACGAGTCTGAAAAGCCCGAGGACCAAAACAAGGGCCAGGCCGGCAAGCCGCAGCAGAGCCCACTGAGCAAGTGGTCGCTCGTCTGGGCGCTGGTGATCCTGCTGGTGATCATCATCGCGATCGCGATGAACAGCGGTTCCAATGAAGCAGACCGTGTCTCGTTCTCCAAGTTCCTCGCGGCCGCCGAAGCGGGCCACTTCGAGGATGACCTGTACAAGATTGAAGACAACCAGTTCATCGCGGAGCTTAAGGACAATGTCCCGCACCCCAGCGAGAAGCGCGAGGGCCAGACCGGCGGCACCATTATGGTCGATGTCCCCTCCGAGGTCATGGCGACCTGGGACCTCAAACTCCGCCAGGCCGGCGCGGATGTCGCCCCGAAAGTCACCCGCGTCAGCTTCGTGCTCCAGCTGCTGGGCAACTTCATCGTCTTCGCGTTGATCATCCTGCTGATCTGGTTCCTCTTCTTCCGAGCCATGCGCGGTGCGGGTGGCGGCCCCGGTGGGATGCTCGGCAGCTTCGGACGGTCCAAGCACAAGGTCCTCACCAAGGAACACTCCACGATCACCCTCGACGACGTTGCCGGCATCCAGGAAGCCAAGGACGAGGTCGGCGAGATCATCGAGTTCCTCAAGAACCCCAAGAAGTTCCAACGCCTCGGCGGACGCGTGCCCCGTGGCGTGCTCCTGGTCGGACCGCCCGGCTGCGGCAAGACCCTGCTCGCTAAGGCCGTGGCAGGAGAAGCGGACGTGCCTTTCTTCTCGATCTCCGGCAGCGACTTCGTCGAGATGTTTGTCGGCGTTGGTGCCAGCCGAGTCCGAGACCTCTTTAAACAAGCAAAAGACACCGCGCCATGCATCATCTTCCTCGATGAGATCGACGCAGTCGGCCGCCGCCGCGGGTCGGGCTTCTCATCCGGCGGGCACGACGAACGCGAACAGACCCTCAACGCCATCCTCGTCGAGATGGACGGCTTCGACAGTTCAGACCAGGTGATCGTCCTCGCCTCGACCAACCGTGCCGACGTGCTAGACCCCGCGCTGACCCGCCCGGGCCGATTCGACCGCAGCGTACAGGTCCACCTGCCCGATGTGCTCGGCCGGGCCGAGATCCTCAAGGTCCACAGCCGGAAGGTCAAGATGTCCCCGGACGTCGACCTGGAGCAGCTTGCCCGTGGCACGCCGATGTTCAGCGGTGCCGAGCTCGAGGCGATCATCAATGAAGCTGCAATCGCCGCGACCCTGCAGGACAAGGACTGGGTCGAGATGGAAGACCTGGAGGAGGCCCGCGATAAGGTCAAGTACGGCCGATCGCGTAAGAGTGCCCGCGTCGAGGAAGACGACAAGAAAGTCGTCGCGTACCACGAAGCAGGCCACGCTGTGATCGTTATGCATGAGGAGCACGCAGAGCCGCTGCACAAGGTCACGATCATCCCGCGTGGCCAGGCCGGGGGCGCGACCTTCATGCTCCCCGAGCGAGACCGGATGATCTACGGCAAGAAGCGGCTGCTCGCCTCGATGCGTGTGTCCTACGGCGGGCGCATCGCCGAGCAAATGTTCTGTGACGATCAATACAACGGCACCGCCGGCGATATCCGCCAGGCCACCGGGATCGCACGTGCCATGGTGACCGAGTTCGGGATGTCCGACCGCGTCGGCTTCCAACTCTTTGCAGGCGATAACGAAAACCCGTACGCGCCCGGCGATCAGCACAGCGACGAAACAACGCAGATGATTGACGAGGAAGTCAAACGCCTCATCGACGAGACCTACGCCCAGGCGAAGCAGATCATCGAAGACAACAAAGAGCAGGTCGTCGCGATCGCAGAGGCCCTGCTGAAGTACGAGACACTGACCGCAGAAGAGGTCGGCAAGCTCATGAAGGGCGAGTCGCTGGGCAAGACCACGGTCAGCGACCTCCTCGCCGCAGAACGCGAAAAGACGACAGCCAACGCCAAGGAAGAAACCTCGGCACCTACGCGTGCTGACGAGGGCGAATCCGAAACCGGCCCAGGCGTTATGCCGAGCCCGGCCTGACAAGCATCTAACAACAAAAAATAAGGGTCTTAGGAAGTTAAGCGTCCTAAATTGGGTTCTCACGGAGTAGTTTGAGGACCGCCAGGTAGAGGTTATCACGGCGGTGGTTGAAGCGGAACTCGGTTTCTTTCAGGTGCAGGTAGAACGTATGACG
>JBCCYY010000023.1:0-54217 GCA_039188575.1 Planctomycetota bacterium
GGGAGATGGCACAGCCGATGCGACGCCGTCGCTGGCGAAGCCCCGCCGGCATGAACCGCCAGGGCAAAAACACGAGTTGTCAGTGGGGACTACCGAGGAGGGAATGATGCGGTAAGAAGATGACGGTTAATTGGGCTTCCTCGAATGCCACCCGTTCAGGTTGTCTACTTCAATCTTATTCAAACATCGCCAAAAGCAAAGCGTTTTCTGTATGAAATAATGAAAATCTTGCGCCTGTTGTTGAAGGATACAAGTCTGCACTCATAAGGTTGCAGTTACTCGTCAAGGCAGCGCTTCGCTTCACCGCGGAGGCGCGGAGAGCGCGAAGTGCGCAGAGTATGTTTTTTTAGAACGTGTGTGAGAAGGTGGGTTGGGCATCTTGCCCGCCGTTCGAGCGTAGCTCGAATCGGGTGTTCTTACGACTTGATCGTGACGGCAGGCTGGAAGCCTACCCAACCTAAAACACTTGTCACATACGTTCTTAGAAAAGTATAAAAGCCGTTTTGCCTTAATCCGCGACCTCTGCGATCTCCGCGCCTCTGCGGTAAAGCGAAGCGCTGCCTTGGAGTGACTCAGATCCCCGCGCCGATGTCGAGGTGTGAGCCAAAAGTCTCAAGCCGTGCATCGATGTGGCTTCGATCAATTTCCGAAAGACGCTGCGTTGAAAACTTCTCGATCGTATAGCTGGCGACGACCGTGCCATACGCCATCGCACGCTTGATCGAGTCAATCGACACATCATCGACGGACGAGAGGTACCCCATCATCCCGCTGGCAAAGGAATCACCCGCGCCGGTCGGGTCGACGACTTCGTCGGCCGGGTAGGCCGGCAAGACACCCGTGCCGTCCTTGTGCCGGAGGATCGCGCCATGCTCGCCTTTCTTGACAACGACAAACGTCGGGCCCATCGCCAGCACCGCGTCGGCGGCCCTGATCACGTTGCTCTCGCCGGTGAGCTGCTTGGCCTCGGAGTCATTGAGGACGAAGCCATCGACCTTCTTGAGCACTTCTTTCAGCAGGTCTGGCTCGGTCTCGATCCACAGGTCCATCGTGTCCGCGACAACGAGTTTGCTCTGCGGGAACTGATCGCGCAACGCAAGCTGACCAGCCGGGTGGGTGTTGGCCAGGAAGACGTATTGTGAGTCCTTGTAGTGCTCCGGTACAGGCGGCAGCGCCTCACCCAGCACGTTCAACTCGACCGCGAGCGTGTCGCGGTCGTTCATGTTCTCGTGGTACCGGCCGTGCCAGCGGAAGGTCTTGGAGCCGGCCCGCTGCTCAAGCCCGTCCGTGCAGACATCAAACCGCTTGAACTGCTCGTGGAAGTGTTCGGGGAAGTCCTCGCCCACCGCCGCAACCAGGCGGACCTGGGTGAAGAACGACGCCCCGGCCGCGAAGTAGATCGACGAGCCGCCGAGCACGTCGTCGGCACGCTGGCCGTCGGGGGTTTCCACGGTGTCGATGCCGACGCTGCCGGTGACGATAAGGCTCATGTGTGATGTCCGATGTTCGATGTTCGATGTGCGATGTAAAACGAGGCTCAAGCGTCCAACCGCGACACATCGCATATCGCACATCGAACATCGCACATTGTTCAGACGCCCGCCATCTTGCAGATCGTCTTCCACTCTGCGGCTTTCACCGGCTGGACACTCAGGCGCGAGTTATTCACGAGCACCATGTCTTTGAGCGACGCCTTGGCCTTGATGTCCGCCAGCGTGACGGGGTTTTTGACGGCTGTGACCGCCTTGACCGTCGGGTAGCCCCAGGGCTCGTCCGGCGTGTTCGGGTCGGGCTCCCATGCTTTCACAACCTCGACGACGCCGACGATCGTCTTCTCCTTGACCGAGTGGTAGAAGAAGCAGCGGTCGCCTTTGGCCATCTCCTTGAGGAAATTGTTGGCCTGGTGGTTCTTGACGCCGTCCCACTCGGTCTGTTTCTTGGGCGACTTCATCTGGTCGTCCCACGACCACGTGCCCGGCTCGGTCTTGATCAGCCAGTACTTCATGCTTGCTTCTCCATGTGTGCTTTCGCTGCGACGAGGCATCGGTCTATCCGCTCCAGCACCGACGACTTACCTAGCAGGTCCAGTGTGACATCCAGCGGCGGGGTCACCGTGCCGCCCGATACCGCGATGCGGGCAGGCTGGGCGTACTTGCCCATATTGATGCCGGCGGCCTCGGCCAGCTCGTTGATCTTCTCATGCGCCGCGTGGCCAAACCCGTCCTCAGACAGGCCGTCAAACGCGGCCCGCAGCTCTTCGAGCAGCCTGATGCCCGCGCCGTCGCTGTTGATCATCGCCTTACGCATCGGCTTGGGGGAGAAGTCGTATTCGATGCCGTCGTCATCCGCGATCAGGTAGCCGTTGGCATCCAGTGGCTGCGGCAGCGTCTCGGCCCGCTCCTGCACGGTGGCGCAGAAGGCTTGCCAGTCGTCGCCATTGAAAATGCCGTGGTCTCCCCAGTCGGGGCGGTAGGCCTTGACATAGTCAGCAAGCTCGCAGGCGAAGTCTTCCGCAGAAAGCTCTCGGATCGCGTCGCCATTGAACGACCTGAGCTTATCGCGATCGAAGTTCGAGTTGGCCTTGCCGACTCGGTCGAAGTCGAAATACTTGCAGAGGAAGTCGAGGTCGAATTTTTCTTGTTCGGTGCCGGGGTTCCAGCCGAGTAAAGCGATGTAATTCAGGCAGACGCCGGGGAGGTAGCCCGAGGCTTTGAAGTCGTCGACGTCGATCTCTGGAAGAGTTATGCCCAGTCTTCCGGCAATCGCATTGGCGTATTCATTGCCATCAATTTCTTTTTCCATGAAGCTCACTAGCTGTTTATTGCTAAAAGGAGCAACGCTCTTTGATGCGTGGACAATAACCTCTTCAACAAATGCATCACGGGCCACGAAGTCATTCATGTTTCCGATTGCAGCGATACCAGCTTCTCTTGCCGCCTTTGCCTTATCCCTCTTACTCATCTTCGACCCGCCGGGGTTCATGATGCTCGGCATATGCACCCAGGTCGGACGAGTCCATGTGACACAGTCCTCCGTCAGCTTCGCCAGCGCATCGTAGAGCGCCGCGTGCTTGGTTGTGTTACTAAGGTGTTCCTGCCCGCGGATCACGTGGGTGACGCCCATCAGCGCATCGTCGACCACCACCGCGAAGTGGAAGGTCGGGAGCTTGCCGCCGTCCTCGCCTTTGCGGATGACGAAGTCTTCGAGGTCGTCGGCCTTGACTTCGATGTCGCCGTAGACCGCGTCCGTAAACGCGATGTCCCCGCGGTGGCTGCCCATCTTCAGGCGGACCGCGCCGTCTTCTTCGTAGGCCTCGCCGGCGTCCAGCAGGAGCTGGATGTAGTGGTCGTAGATGCCTTGTTCGGCCCGCTGGCTCTGGAAGTACGGGCCGTTGTTGCCGAGCTGCTCCGCGTAGGGGTCGGCTGCGTCTGGGCTCGGCCCCTCGTCCCAGTTCAAACCGAGCCACTGCATGTCGCGGATGATGCCCCGCGTCGACTCGGGGCTGGACCGTTTCCGGTCCGTATCTTCGATCCGCAGGATGAACCTGCCCTGTCGGCCGCGCGCGTAGGCCCAGGCGAACAGCGCGGTCCGCGCCCCGCCGATGTGCAGCGCACCGGTTGGGCTCGGCGCGAAGCGTGTGACAACGGGTTTGGCCGATGGCTCAGGCATAGGCGAGGGATTGTAGCGGTTTCGCGATTTGATTTTTAACCGCCAAGGCGTCAAGTTCGCCAAGGAATTCAAAAACCCAATGTCTTCCTTGGCGAACTTGGCGCCTTGGCGGTTCAATCAATTAGATTCAGTAGAATGCCCCCGCATGAGTGACGACACTTTCCCAACCGAATCGGCTGAAGACAACTTCCTGCGCAAGATCGTCGCCGACGACCAGGCCAGCGGCAAGCACCCTGTGCCCGTCACGCGCTTCCCCCCGGAGCCCAACGGCTTTCTGCACATCGGCCACGCCACGACCGTATGCCTGAACTTCGGTATCGCCCGCGACTTTGGCGGCCGTTGCCACCTGCGCTTCGATGACACCAACCCGACCAAGGAAGAGCAGCGCTACATCGATGCGATCAAGGACGATATCCGCTGGCTCGGTTACGACTGGGGCGAGCACGAGTACCACGCGTCCGACTATTTTGACCAGCTTTATGATTGGGCCTGCCTGCTCATCAAGCACGGCTACGCCTACGTCGACGACCAGACGCAGGAGGAGATGCGCAGCACGCGCGGCACTGTGACCACCGCTGGAAGCCCTTCACCATGGCGTGATAGGCCGGCCGATGAATCGCTGGACCTCTTCGCTCGGATGAAAGCGGGGGAGTTCCCCGACGGCTCGCGCGTGCTGCGGGCGAAGATCGACATGGCCAGCCCGAACATGCTGCTGCGCGACCCGGTGATGTACCGGATCCTCCACGCCGAGCACCCGCGGACGGGCGGCGACTGGTGCATCTACCCGATGTACGACTTCGCGCACGGCGAGTCGGACTGGATCGAGGGTGTGACGCACTCGCTGTGCTCGCTCGAGTTCGAGGCCCACCGCCCGCTGTACGAATGGTTCGTCGAGACAATCGACAAGCTCGGTGGAGCCCCTATGGACAGCAAACACCACCCACGCCAGATCGAGTTCGGCCGATTCAACTTGTCGGGCACGATGATGAGCAAGCGCAACCTGCTCGCGCTGGTCGAGGAGGGCAGGGTCGCTGGCTGGGACGACCCGCGGATGCCCACGCTCGCCGCGATGCGTCGCCGTGGCGTGACGCCGGCTTCACTCCGAAACTTCGTCAGCACCGTCGGCATGTCGCGTCGGCACAAGACCATCGAGATCGCGCTCTTTGAAAACGCGGTCCGAGAGGACCTGAACAAGGTCGCCCAGCGGCGGGCCGTGGTGATCGATCCGATCAAGGTCGTGATCACCAACTACCCCGATGATCAGGTCGAGATGATGACGGCTACGAATAACCCGGAGAACGAGGCGGATGGCACGCGCGAGGTGCCGTTCAGCAAAGAGCTCTACATCCAACGGGATGACTTCATGGAGGACGCCCCGCGGAAGTTCTTCCGCCTGTCGGTCGGCCGCGAGGTGCGTTTGCGCTATGGGTATTGGATCAAGTGCGAGGAAGTCATCAAGGACGACGCCGGCGAGATCGTCGAGCTGCGCTGCACGTACGACCCGCAGACGCGGGGTGGCGAGAGCCCGCCGCCGGACGAAGACGGCAAGGTCCGCAAGGTGAAGGGCACGATCCACTGGGTCAGCGCGCCTCACGCCTTGCCGGTTGAGGTAAGGCTGTACGACCGTCTATTCATGACCGACGACCCGAATGAGGGGGCGAAGGAAGGCCGCGACTGGCGGGAGAACCTGAACCCGGATTCGCTCATCACGACGACCGCGATGGCCGAGCCGGCGTTGGCTGGTGCGGAAGCCGGTGCGCCGCTGCAGTTCGAGCGTATCGGCTACTTCACGCTGGACCCGGACAGCGATCCATCCGGGAGCAAACGGATCTTCAACCGCACGGTTACGCTCAAGGACTCCTGGGCGAAACAGAAGGAAGCACGGTCATAATCACATTCCACTTTCCAAGGGGCAGCACAATGATTCCGTTTCTGAACAAGAGTCTTGATATGGGTGGTAGCGTCCTTTTCCGCGGTGCCATGCGGCCGAGGCTTGCGGAGTTCGAATCGCTACAGGCCGAAGGTTTCGAAGTGACGAGTAAGCGAGAGGACTCCGATGGCGGCTGGTTGATGAAGCTGCGGCACAGCCGTTATGGGGACGCAACGCTGGTGTGCATGGACGACATGCTGGTTCCGCACCCAGAGCTTATCGACGCGGACCCTTGGCTGAGCCCGCTTGAGGCTGAAGATGTAAAGGCCTGTGGCTCGATGGTCAGTGTCATGATGCGTGGCCAGAAGAAGCAGGTGCTGCGGGACCGGAAGCAGATGCTCACCGTGCTCGCGGCGGTGATGAGTGAGGAGGGTGTGGCCTGCCTCGACCACCAGGCAGAGCGTTTCTGGTCGCGGGCCGAGTTGCAGGACGAGTTGTCGCACGATGCGGACCTGGACATCGGCTCGCTCTTCACGACGCACATGGTGACAGCCGATGGCGAGTACGGTGATGATGAGGACGTGCCGATCCAGTGGTGCCACACGCACGGTCTCTCGGCTCTGGGGCTGTGGGACTTCGACATCCTCGCACCAGGCGACCCCGCGCACCCGGGTTTTTTTGATCACGGCCGTGTCCTTGCCTTTGGCATGATGGCTGGTGATGCGAAACCTGGCGGCACGTTTGATATCACCAACAAGGGCAGTGTTGCGTTGGTCGATGCAAAGAAATTCCAGTCCACCGCCGCATCGAAGTGGACCGCTCTGCGCGAGCACGATGAATCCCACCGCGACAAGCGGGTGGTGCTCTGCGAGCCCACCGGCTGGCTATCTCGGCTGCTTCACAAGAGGGCGACACCCTCACGCTGGCTACGCCGACCGCTCGATGAAACAGCGCTCCATCAGTTCTCAACGGAGGCTTCCGACCTTAGCGCCGAACGTGCTCGCAACACCTTCAAGCAATTGCGAGTCATTGCAGAAGAAACAAAAGAGCTGCAGTCGCTGGTTATCGTGAAGATCCGATATAAGACGGATGCAAGCGATCCGGACAACCCCGAGTACGAGCACATGTGGCACGAGGTCCACGAGTTGGGGGACGGCACGATCCAAGCCACACTCATCAGCCAGCCTTTCGATGTGTCCGGTGTGAATGCCGGTGACCGTCGTACCCACGGCCTGGAGGACCTCTCGGATTGGTCAGTGGTGTCCCCTCTTGGGATGATCACGCCGCGGTACCAAACTCCGATTCGCCTTTTTCGCGAAAAGCGCGAGGAAATCCTTGAGATACTTGCCGAGGCCGAGCAGTCAGACGATGCGTAAAGAATCGTACTCGGCGTCGATGAAGCCTTCGCTGTGAGTCCGCAGAAGAGTATGCACCTATGCCCAGACCGCTCTCGTGGGTCATCAAGCTTGTCTTCACGCTGGTGCTCATTGGTGGTGTCTATGTGCTCTTCATCCACGAAGACCGCGTCGTGCTGCCGCCGGGTGTCAGGGTGCCCGATGAACCGGTGCAGGTCAATATCGACCCGCTTGTGGTGTACCAGGACGGCGAGAACTGGGTGACCGCGCTCGCGGAGTTCAGCATGCAGGCAAAGGTGCTCGGGCGCGAGCGATACCGCAACGACACGCCGGCCGAGCTGTCACCGATCGACCTCGCGCTGGGTTGGCAGCGGATGTCCGATCAGCGGGTGGTGGACCAGATTTCGATCTCGCAGCGCGGCCGGTGGTACCACTGGCGGACGCGCAACGCGCCGATCCCGCTGCGCGAGATCGAGCAGTGCAGCGCGAACTTCCACATGCTGCCCGCGAACGGCAGGGTCCGCGAGGCGCTGCTCGCCGTCCGCACCGGGGAGATCATCGCGTTCACCGGCTACCTCGTCGACGCCCAGATCGGCGAAGACTGGCTCTGGGAGACCCCCATGACCCGCGACGACACGGGCGACGGGGCCTGTGAGATCGTATGGGTCCAGACGTTTGAGGTGGTGGAGACTGAATGAGGCGTGCGGGTTAGGGTGGGGCAGGCTCTATCAGGTTTTCTAACGCCTCGACCTCCTGATCTGCTTCATCACGCTCTTGCTCAGCGGCCTCGTGTTCACTGAGAAGCAACTTGTACTCCTCGACTAGCCGGTTATACCTCATCCTCACTTCCCGCCAGCCTTTCAACTCATCAGCAACTGCCCCGAGTTCCTTGCTGAGACTTTCTTTCGTTTGCGCGCTCTCTTTGATCAGTTTTTCTTGGACTTCTGTTAGCGTCTCACCCGAGTCGCGGACCTGTGTCAAGACTTCGTAGTCTGCTTGCGCGGCTGCTATTGCAGCCTCGATTTGATTCGCTTGAGTGATAAGTAGCCTTAACCGCTGTACCTCCCCCGGCTCAGGCCCGTGGTACTCATCGACCGGATTTGCTTGCAGGAAGTCTTTGATTTTGAGCGTGGTCAACGCAAGCCTCTGCTCGGCAGACTCCCGTTTCTGCTGCGCAAGCATCAACTCGCGGCGATAGGCTGACTGTTTCGCAGCTTCTTCCTGTTCTGCCGAGCCTGCTTGATCACCCGAACCCTCAACGGTTTCATCCGATTCAGAGCCGCACCCCAGCAAAGCCATTGTTACCGCGACAAGCGTGAAATGAATCGCGACGCTACGAACCAGTCTGTTTAGTACCCGCATGCGCATCTCCGGGGATAGCGGTATTTGTGAAGTTGCAACAGCTGGCTATTTGCTATGCTTTTCACGTGCTTTCTGCGCGGGATACTCCACACGGACGCGGTAGCCCAGGCTGTTCGCCCCGGCCTCGGTCTTCATGATCAATTTACTGATGTGCTGGGCTGCGCGCTGCCTTTCTTTCTCTGCAAAGCCCATTTCGCTAAGCAAGCTGCTGTATTCCTGCAGCGCTTGGAACCGGTCCTGTCGCCGGATCCGCCACTCCGCGATTTGCTCCTTGGTGCTTGTGATCTGGTATCTAACTGTCTCGGCCTCCAGAGTGGATCGCTCAATCGCGGCATTGAAGCGCACACGGAATTCACGATCGAATGCTGCCTGCCGTTGCCGCTCCAGTCGTTGGATGTGCGCCGCGACTTGTTTGATCGCCTCTTCATCCGGGTCGGTCTTGGATACCAGCACGGCCTCTTCAAACTGTAGCTCGAGCAACCGATGACTGATTGCCTGCACTGTCGCTGATTGGCTGATCTCGATCTGCTCAGACGCGCTGGGGTCGAATGCACCCTCCTGCTGGCGCTTGAGTTGCTGTTCACGTTCATCTATGGCAGACCTGTAGCGGCGCTCCAAGTCGATGAGTGATTTAGATAGCGTACGGATCTGTATCGCTTCTTCACTCTGCTGCTCATCCATTGTGCCGATGGGCTGGAGTTCAAGGAAACGCTTCATCTGAACTTCTACTGACGCGTACCGCTGTTCGGCGTCATCTCGGCTTTTCTTAGCAGCCCGCAGCCGTTGCGAGGTGTCTGCTTCGACATTCAGGTCTTTGATCCGCATGTACTCAACCCCTAGTGTGGAAAGGACGGCCTGCGCGTCACTGCGATCTGCCATGACGAGCGAGACTCGGGTCAGGGATGTGTTGGGGATGGGGTCGACAGCGACCGCGTCCAGGAGCCCGGCGAAAGCATCGTCCAAATTGCCATTGAATGATTTAAACCACCTGGTCTGCTGGACCCTTGGCTTGTTGAGTACCTGGCGGAGCAGGGGTTCCTGTTTCAGCCGATGCGCTTCACGCATGACAACGGGCTTGAGTTCATCCATCGTTGCGTAGCGGGGCAGCCCGGTCGCGGGGTCGAGCAGTTCAACATTGAACGCCATCTCCGATTCGTAGACCGTCTCGCCGAGAGAAGCGCTGACAAGCGTGAGTTCCAATGGACTTGTCGGTGCCTTTTGCTGGCAGCCTGCCAATGAGAAGAGAAAGGCAATGAGAAGCGGGTGGAAACAGCGGCGTGTCGTACTTTTCATGATGTGCTCCAGAACGAGCAAGTGTTTTAGAGCGTCGTCTTTCGGTAAACAAACATATTGTACTTTTAATATATTTTACGTCTTGACACGATATAATGTTTGGTTATTGTTCGTATATGCGATCTGGCGAACATGACCAATCACCACGTGACGAGCAGGGCTACGAACACCGCGATGCGATCCCGGGGTTGCCGCAGGGCACGGCCCACAAGCGCGGGGCGGGGCTCAACCCGGGCAACCGTTTTGAGAACCACCGCGTGCATCTGCTTGGAGATGAGCGTGATCGGCAGCAGCTCGAGCGGGAGTGGGAGGGCGAGGATGGCAAGCCGATCCATGTGCCGTTGACGGTGTACAAAGACAAGACGCGGCGGCTGATCAACAAGGTCGCGCCGACATCGGACGTGCCGTTTGATTGGACGGTGAACCCGTACCGCGGCTGCGAGCACGGCTGTATCTACTGTTTTGCCCGGCCGTACCACGAGTACCTCGGCTTCTCCCTGGGGCTGGACTTCGAGACGAAGCTCGTTGCAAAGTTCGATGCCCCGGATCTCCTGCTCAAGGAGCTGAGCAGCAAGTCGTGGAAGGGTGAGCCGATCGTGATGTCCGCGATCACGGATATCTACCAACCGATCGAGAAGGAGCACCAGATCGCCCGGCGGTGCCTGGAGCAGATGGTGCCCTGCGCCCAGCCTGTGACAACGATGACGAAGAACACGCTGGTCCTGCGGGATACCGAGCTCTGGGCAGAGGCATCTGCGATGAATACCGGGCGCGTGACGGTGACGCTGGTGACGCTCGACGATGTGCTGGCGAGCAAGCTTGAGCCTAGGGCAACGGCGCCGAGCGGCCGGCTGCGTGTGATCCGCGAACTCGTCCGTGCTGGAGTCAACGTATCCGTGAACATCGCGCCGGTGATCCCGGGCCTGACGGACAAGGAGGTGCCCGCCATCCTCGACGTGGTCGCGGGCCTGGGGGTGAAACGGGTGGCGTGGGTGATGCTTCGGCTGCCGTACCAGGTCAAAGAACTCTTCCTCGACTGGCTCCGGCGGCATGTTCCGCTCAGGGCCGGGCACGTCGAGTCCCTGATGCGGCAGTTGCACGGCGGTAAGCTTTACAGCGCCAAACAGGGTCAACGCGGCCGAGGCAATGGTGCGATCGCGGCGCAGATCAAGCAGGTCTTCGATGTGTACTGCCGACGCTACGGGGTCAACCGCGATATCCGGCCGCTGCGTACGGACCGGTTCCGCCGGCCGAGTGCGTCGGCTCAGCTTGATTTGTTTTAGGCTTGGGGCTTGAGTCCTGTGGCTTGAGTGGAGTGTGACACAGCCTCAAGCCTCAGGACTCAAGCCTTTTGTCCCCGCCAAAATGGCTGATCAGGGCAGGTTATCAGCCGGGTCTGGCACTTACAGAAACCGCAGGCCCCTGCCGATAGGGAACATAATGCCCGTGACAGCGGTTTAGCCGATAGAAAACGGGTACGTCTTTTGCACGAGGTGTCGAGGACAAGCGGTGGAGGATTGCCGCCTGACGGAATGAATCGTCCGTCCTAGAATGCTGTTGAGCCTAACACCCACCAACGGATTGCACGATGTTTGAACGCTTCACCGACCGAGCCCGAAAAGTCATGGCACTGGCCAATCAGGAGGCCCAGCGCTTTAACCACGAGTACATCGGCACCGAGCACATCCTGCTCGGGCTGGTGAAGGAGGGCTCGGGCGTCGGAGCCAACGTCCTCAAGAACCTGAACGTCGATCTCCGCAAGGTCCGGCTTGAGGTTGAGAAACTCGTGAAGTCCGGCCCGGATATGGTCACCATGGGCAAGCTGCCCCAGACGCCGCGGGCCAAGAAGGTCATCGAGTTCGCGATCGAAGAGGCCCGGAACCTTAACCACAACTATGTCGGCACGGAGCACCTCCTGCTCGGCCTCTTGCGTGAGCACGAGGGCGTCGCCGCACAGGTCCTGATGAACCTCGGGCTGAAGCTTGAAGAGGTCCGCGAGGAAGTGCTCGAACTACTCGGCGCGGGTGTCGACCCGGAAGAAGCCACCGGCGGCGAGGAAAAATCCTCTGGCGGTGAACGCTCGTCCGGCAAGGGCGGAAAGTCCAAGACCCCGGCCCTCGACAGCTTCGGCCGCGACCTGACCGATCTGGCGCGCGAAGGCTCGCTGGATCCGGTGATCGGTCGGGCGAAGGAAATCGAACGCCTGGTGCAAATCCTCTGCCGACGCAGCAAGAACAACCCTGTCCTGCTTGGTGAAGCGGGTGTAGGCAAGACCGCGATTGTTGAGGGTCTTGCGCAGCAGATCATTTCCCAGGACGTCCCCGAGATCCTGCTTGATCAGCGCATTGTGGTGCTCGACCTGGCGATGATGGTCGCCGGTACGAAGTACCGCGGTCAGTTTGAAGAACGCATCAAGGCTGTCATGAACGAGGTGCGGCGTGCGAAGAACGTGCTCCTGTTTATCGACGAGCTGCACACGCTAGTGGGTGCGGGCGGCGCGGAGGGCGCGATCGATGCGAGCAATGTGCTTAAGCCGGCTCTTAGCCGTGGCGAAATCCAGTGCATCGGCGCAACGACATTCGATGAGTACCGCAAGTACATCGAGAAGGACAACGCGTTGGCCCGCCGATTCCAGCCGATCACGGTCAACCCGCCGAGCGTTGAAGACACGATCGAAATCCTAAAGGGGCTCCGCGAGCGCTACGAGCAGCACCACCGTGTGAAAATCACCGATGAAGCGCTCGCCGCCGCGGTTGAGATGTCTGAGCGGTATATCACCTCTCGGGTGCAGCCGGATAAGTCGATCGATGTGATCGACGAAGCCGGCGCACGAATCCGGCTCAAGTCGATGAGTAAGCCCCCGGACCTGGCGGATATCGAGGAGCAGATCGAGCGTCTAAGCATCGAGAAGGACGAGGCCGTCAAGGCCGCGGACTACGAGAAGGCCGCCGAGCTGCGTGACGAGGCGGAGGCGCTGCGTCGTAATAAGGAGCAGATCCAGCGTGATTGGCGTGCCAAGAGCCGTGAGATCGATGGCGTGGTTGACGAGGAAGTCGTCGCCGAGGTCGTCAGCAAGATGACTGGCGTGCCGCTCACCCGGCTGGAAAAAGAAGAGTCCGAACGGCTGCTGCAGCTCGAAGACCAGCTGCACAAGACGGTCGCCTCGCAGGACGACGCGGTCGTCGCCGTGTCCCGCGCGATCCGCAAGTCTCGGGCCGGCCTGCGCGACCCGCGGCTTCCTGTCGGCTCGTTTATGTTTATCGGCCCGTCCGGTGTGGGCAAGACGCTGCTTGCCAAGGCGCTGGCCGAGTTTATGTTCGGCGATCAGGATGCGCTGATCCGCATCGACATGTCCGAGTACATGGAGAAGCACAACGTGTCGCGCCTCATCGGCGCACCGCCCGGGTATGTCGGCTACGAAGAAGGTGGTCAGTTGACGGAGCAGATCCGTCGCCGTCCATACTCGGTAGTGCTGCTTGATGAGATCGAGAAAGCTCACCCCGACGTCTTCAACATGCTGCTTCAGGTCATGGAAGAGGGCCAGCTGACCGACTCATTCGGCCGGCATGTCGACTTCCGCAATGTAATCCTGATCCTGACCAGTAACGTCGGCGCGGACCTGATCAAGAATAAAGGAGGCTTCGGCTTCTCCAAGCACGACCCGGAGGCCGACTACGGCAAGATCAAAAAGACGCTTGAGACCGAGGTCGAGCGGTACTTCCGCCCCGAGTTCATCAACCGGCTTGATGAGATGATCGTCTTCCGGCCACTCACCAAGGAAGACCTCTATACAGTCGTCGACTTCGAGCTAGCCAAGGTGTTCAAGCGATTGGAAGAACGGCAGATGGAGCTTGAACTGGACCAGGACGCTAAGGAGTTCCTGATCGACAAGGGCTATAACCCGGACTTCGGTGCAAGGCCGCTGCGTCGTGCGATCGGGCAATACGTTGAAGACCCGCTGTCAGAGCAGATCCTTCGTGGTGATGTCCGCGACAGGCAGATCATCAAGGTGACACACCCCGAAGATAAAGAGCACCTGGTATTCGAGGCGAGCGATGCACCGCCTAAACCAGAGGTCGATGAAGACGATGCCGGCCCCGATAACGAGACGGATCAAGAGGCGGTTTCGCCTGCAGAGTCCAACGGCTAGACGTCACAACCCTCACGATTCATTCCACCGGACGGCCCCGCGATGCGGGGCTGTTTTTTGTCGTGAAACAAGTTTTTTATGTCTTTAGCCCCCATTTGTGAGCTGACGATAATAATTGAGATGTAGATCTTGATGGGTGAGTTGCGCGTTGTGAGGCACCTCGGTAGGGACCATATTGATGGCTATCGACTCACAATTGATGGATCGTCTGTTTAATTCGCCACAGCTGCCAAGTATGCCAGCTGTAGCGATGCAGATTATCGATCTGGTCCAGCAGGACGAGGCAAACGTCGACAAGATCGCGGAGGCCGTCAGCCTGGACCCGGCGTTGTCTACAAAGATGCTTAAGACTGTCAACTCAAGCTTCTACGGCTTGCCCAAGACGATTGGCTCGGTCCACCAGGCGATCGTAGTACTGGGGCTCAACAGTGTGAAGACGTTGGCGTTGGGCTTCTCACTTGTCGGGAAGTTGACCGAGTCCGAGGGTGATGGTTTTGACCAGATGACGTATTGGCGACGCAGCCTGTACTGCGCGACAGCTGCGAAGCAGCTCTGCGAAAAGCTCAATATTGTTCAGGCGGAAGAGCTCTTCATGGCCTCGCTGCTCCAGGATGTTGGCCAGCTTGCTTTCGCTCAGGTCCTGGGCAAGGAGTACATCGAAATCTTGAATGCGACGCGGGGTGATCACCGCGTGCTAAGCGCCATCGAAACCGAGCAACTGGGCGGTGATCATACCGAGGTGGGAGGCGTGCTGACCGAGTCCTGGGGCCTGCCACCGCTGCTGGTTGAGTCGATCCGGCTCCATGAACGCGCGGACGAGGCGGAGGAAGGCATGTACGAACTGATCCGTGTGGTCCATGCGGGGGCGTATGCCGCCGAGGTACTCGAACACCCGGAAGACAACGAGCGGATCGAGAAGTACTATGCGCTTTATTCGGATTGGTTTGGGATCGAAGCCGCTGAAGCCGATGAGTTGCTGGAGTCCATCTGTCGCAAAGCCAAGGAGACGCAGCGTCTCTTCGAGCTCCCAACGGGTGAGCTGATCAATCCCAATGAGATCATGGCCCGCGCTCAGCAGGCGCTCGAGCAGATCAGCCTCGCCAACGCCAGCGAGATCGACGAACTGCAGCAGGCAAACTTGGAGTTGGAGCAAACGACGACACGCGACGCCGTGACAGGGCTCTCTAACCGCCGGCACTTCGATGAAAAACTCGATGAGACTTTCCTGACAGCCGGGCCGGACCTGCCGCTGAGCCTGGTATTTATTGATCTGGACCACTTCAAGTCTGTCAACGATAAGTATGGCGAAGACGCAGGTGATGAGGTGCTAGTCACGATCGCGGAGACACTTACCAAGACCGCCGAGGGCAGGGCTGAGGTGTTCCGTTACGGGGGCGATGAGTTCCTGCTGCTTTGCACCGGGATGACCCGCGGTGACACCGCGGTGTTCGCCGAGCAGCTGCGCGTGAACATCATCGAGGCGATGTCGCACATGACCCTAGGCGAAGCAGCCGCCCAGCCCGCCGTCACCGGCTCGCTCGGTGTGGCGACGTACGATGGCACGCTCTTCAAGCGGCCCGAGCAACTGGTCAAAGCCGCAGACAAGGGTGCCTACGCCGCGAAGACCGGCGGCCGAAACACCGTGCGCGTCTTTGTGCCCAAGGCCGCTTAAACGACTGGTCTAACCCAGAAGTAGTTCCGCGATCTGAACCGCGTTGAGCGCAGCGCCTTTGCGGACCTGGTCACCGCAGACGAAAAGGTCTAGGCCCTGCCCCTGCGGCTGGCTCAGGTCGCGGCGGATACGGCCGACGAAAACATCGTCGATGTGCGATGCGTCGAGCGGCGTCGGGAACCGGTTGTTTTCCCGGTCATCGATCAGCGACACGCCCGGTGCTGCTGCTAGTAATTGACGCGCATCGTCCTCGGTCAGCGGCATGTCCAGCGTCAGGTTGATCGACTCGGCATGGGCGCGCATGACCGGGACACGGATACACGTCGCGGTGATCGCGGTACGTTTGCCACTTGAACCTGCCGGGGGTTGTCCCCAGATCTTGTGCGTCTCGTGCACCATCTTCAGTTCTTCCTCGTTGTAGCCGTTGTCCTTGAGCGGCGAGTTGTGGCTGAAGAGGTTAAATGCGTATTGCTGTGGGAAGATGTCGCAGGTCGGCTCGTCGCCAGCCAGTACCTCACGGGTCTGCTGTTCGAGCTCGGCCATTGCTGCGGCACCCGCACCGGAGGCGGCCTGATACGTACTGACCACGAGGCGATTCACACCCACCGCGCGGTGGATCGGGGTGACCGCGAGAAGCAAGATGATCGTCGAGCAGTTCGGGTTCGCAATGATCCCGGCCTGCTGGCCTTCGCCCAGACCGATGTTCGCTTCTGCAATCGCCTCGGCGTTGACCTCGGGCACGATAAGCGGCACGCCATCGGTCATGCGGAAAGCTGACGAGTTGTCCACGACCACGGCACCGGCGTCCACCGCGACCTGCGCATACTGCTTGCTGATCGATCCTCCAGCCGAAAAGAGCGCGATATCCACACCCTCGAAACTCTTTTCGGTCAGCTCATCGATGACGATCGGCTCACCCTGAAACTCGACTGATTTTCCTGCGGAACGAGCCGAGGCGAGCAGCTTGAGCCCGCCAAGCGGGAAGCTGCGCTGGTCCAAGACACGGAGGAACTCCTGGCCCACAGCCCCGGTTGCGCCCACGATCGCAACAGTGGGGTGGGTCGTTCGGCTTTGCGAGGCGGGCTGCGTCCGTGTGGACGTCATAGTCAGTCTCCATCAGGCGGGTTCATTGAGTCGGATGGAACATTATAGTTGGATCGGCGTCTTAAGTATGGGGCAAAATCTGCTAAAACCCCGAGCCGAGTCGGCTTGTCGGCCGTAGAGTAGTGATAGCGTATGATGTGATGCAGGCTTGGCTTGCGTCGATGCAAAAGGAATTGCACCCCATGCCTTCAATGACACGCTGGCGACTCCCTCTACTCGTATTCATTGTTGCATTTTGGTCTGCTCCGGCTTGGGCGCAGAACCCCAATGTGACAGTCGATGACCAGCCGACCGCCGAGCAGAAACTCGAGCAGGTGCTGGAACTGCGTCGTGCGAAGCGGTATGCCGAGGCCGTTGAGTTGGTTCAGGAACTGATCGAATCGTCGCAGTTCAAGCTGGTTGCGTTGGGTGAGGGCAAGTACACCGACGCTGGCCGATGGGCTGGGGATGTGCTGCTGCGTGACGGCGAGCTCCGGCAGGCCTACACCGAACGCTACAGCGCCGCGGCGGAGCGGGTGTTCGAGCAGGCAAGCGGCTCAGACCAGCGATTACAGGCGCTGCTCACGGTGTATCGGCTCTACCGCGCGACCCCCGCCGGGCTGGAGGCGGGCCTTAGCGCTGCGGGGCTATTGCTGGAGTCCGGACAGGCACAGTCTGCGGCAACACTCATCGCCGAGTTGGTCAGGCATCCTGATCGGCAGGCGTTTGGTCCGACGCTTGCGATGCTTCGTGGCTCGACGGCTGCGTATTTGCAAGACGCCGATCTGCTCGCAGAAGTCGTGGCAGACCTAGGCGAGATCGATGCAGGGTTGGCAGCGCAACTCACTGCCCTTGCTCAATCGATCCAACCCATGCGGATGCAAGCGGGCCAAGCCCAAGCGGACGCCGGGCCCAAACCAATCTCGATCCGCGCGCCGCTCTGGGACCAGGCGCTGGCAACGGCTGACAATGCGCAGCGATGGCAGCTCGATGACCGATCGGTGACGCCTGTGATCACGCCCTCGATCGTGCTGGTAAACAACGGCCGGCAGGTAGTCGCGCTCGACCGTGCATCCGGCCAGCGGGCGTGGGCCTACCCTTCGGATGACGACAGCGCGGTGCAGCGGATCATCACCGCTCAGCGTTGGCTCGATGGCCGTGCCGTCGCACGCGGGCAGGGCAGGGTCGCCGCGGTGCTCGGCGAACTGCACGGTATTACCGAACGCCGCAACCCTTATGTCCCGCCGAACCAGCTTGCATGCGTCGATGAACAAACCGGCAAGCTGCTCTGGCAACGCACTGCGGCGTCCTTCCGAGACGACGAGCCACGGCAGGCGTCGGAGCGCCGCATCGGCCGGATCAACCTGCAGCACACGCATTTTCTGGGCACCCCCCTCATTAGTGAGGGCAAGGTCTTTGTCCTGATGCGCCGTGCCAACAGCGAGGCCGACTCGCAGTCCAGCTGGTTGATGGTGTACGACGTGGAAGACGGCGGGCTGATCTGGTATCGCCACCTCGCGCTGGTCTCGCTGAGCTACACCAACGCCGACTCGATGCGCGTTGGCCCACGCCTGACCCAGCATGGCGACATGCTGTACATCAGCGATGGGCTCGGAACCATCGGCGCGATCGATATGCAGACCGGCGGGTACCGCTGGCTACGTGTCCTGCCTGTCGGCTCGGAGAACACCCGCAGTATCGTTGCCAGCACCCGCGGCCCAATCAGCGCGCCCGTTATGACGTCTTCGGGTCTGCTCGTGCCGCTTTCGCTCAGCAACAACAGGCTTATGCTGGTCGACCCGGAGGATGGCTCAGTGCTGCGGTCCTTCAAAGAAGACCCCGTGCTGAACAAAACGCAGTACATCCTCGAGGCGGGCGGGGGGGCGCTCGCCGTGTCGCAGACCGCCGTGTCGTTCTGGGATGCCGATAAGGCAGCGATCGCGTGGACGTTTACTTTCGCGGCCGGCGAGGTGATGCGCGGGATGGGTGATGTCTCGCTTCGGTACGCCGTCCTGCCAACGAGCCAACGGCTGTTAGTGCTTGACCTCGCGACGGGTCAACGCATCGATGATGCGCCGAGCGCTAAGGGTAGCGTCGTTGTCCACGACGGTGAGGTGCTTGGGATCAGCGAAGGTCGCTTGCACGCCTATACCAGCTGGGAGCGCGTCTACGACCGCCTGGTCGAGCAGGTTGAGACCCGGCCAGACGACCCCTCGGCTGGACTCTCCCTCGCGTCGATCGCGATGCGGCAGGACGGGCAGGAGCTGTCGGTCCTGCAAGGCATTGGCCACGCGCTCAAAGCGGTCTCGCGACAGCAGCCTCGGCGGAAGGCTGCGGTGGCGTCACATGTTTTCGATCAGCTGCGGCTGCTGATCCCTAAGACAGACGACCCCACACTTCGGAGGCAGCTATACGACCGCCTTGCCCTCCTCACGCAGACGGCGACTCAGGAAGCGGCGTACCACCTCGATGCGGGGCTGTTCTTTGCGAGTGCCGGTGAGACGCAGCGGGCGATCGATCACCTGCACGCCGTGATCGGCGAGCCAGTGTTTGCTGCCGCGTCGTACGAACTCGAGGGCCTGTCCCGTCCCGCGGGTTCGATTGCTCAGCAGAGTATCGAGCAACTCATCGAGCGCTACGGACGCGAGGTCTACGCCCGTCAGGACGCAATGGCCCAGGCGATGATCAACGAGCTCAAGGCGGCCGACGAACTTAATGCCGTTACTTTGACCGCGGTCGCCCGGCGGTACCCCTTGTCCCCGATCGCGGGTCAGCTGCTGCTGGAAGCGGCCGAAGTCCGGGCCAGTGATGGCCAACCCATCGCCGCGGTCAGTTTGTACAAACAGGCGCTCCAGCGCTCGGTCGATGATGCCCAGCGTCAGCATGCCGCAGGCCGGTTGATGCTGTTCTATCTCAAGACCGGCCGACCGACCTTCGCGAGCGATCTCCTGGATCGGTTGACGACCCGCTACCCGGGCCTGCTGCCCACGATCGAAGGCCAGACGCTGACACTCGAGGAGTGGGGAGACCGCATCGCCGAGGTCAACGCTGCACCCGTCGATCTTGGCCCCCTTGCCGCCTCTCTCGGTACGCCGATCCTGATCAACGGCCGGCTCATCAGTGAAGTGCCGGGCCTGGATGCCGGGCTGGATGCCAGCCGGGTCTACCTGCACCAGGCGGATGACACGATTACCAGCCGTAGTCACAATGAGCCCGGCCGGGCGCAATGGTCTGCTAAGGTCCCAGCCAACAGCGGCCGCCTGCTGCTGCTCGCGGACGAGAGCGGCCAGGCCCTCTTCTGGGCGGTCGGAGTCTCGCAGGTCTTGGCTTTTGATTCGGTAACGGGCGAGGCGCTTTGGCAGGCGCCGCTTAGTTTTGACACGTCTGGCGACAAAGCTGCTGGCCAGTTCGCACAACCCAGCGAGCGCTCGATACTGATCGCGGTCTCGGAGACCGTCGTCTGCTTCGCCCACCGAGACAGCTCACAAGTCATCGCGATCGACCGTGCCTCTGGCGACCTGCTCTGGCGGACCCGATTAGAGATGACTGCGCTGACCGCGATGGATGCGGACAACTGGTCGCTCGCCATCGTCGGCAGGGCGGGGCACCCCCAGCAGCTGCGCAGCGGCAAGCTCGCCGTCCTTAGCCTGTCCGACGCCCAGCCGATCCTCGACGAGGGCCAGGCCCGCATCGCGTTGACACCCTTCGGCGTCGATATCCAGCGGCAGAGCGTCACCGTGCTCGGCACCTCCGGCGTCCTGTCTGTGCAGGTGCCCACGGGCAAGGTGCAATGGTCTCAGCGCTTCGCCGAGAAGATGCTCACGGGTGCCTACGCTATCGCCGGCCCACGCATCGCCGTCGAAACCAACGACGGCGAGGTCCAGATGCTCGACGCCTCCAACCAGGGCAAGCCCATGGGCGCGGTCACCGTCCGTGGCGGCGGCAACATACAGCCGACGCAGTTGATGATCGCCGACGGCACCGTCTGGTGCCTGAGCCAGCGGGGGGTCTTCCGCTTCGGGCAGTGGTCCGAGCTGACCTGGTCCGACGCGATCCAGTCGCCGAACACCACCGCGAGCAACCTGATCATCGGGCGTGAACACACCGCCCTGATTGCCCAGCCCGGCGTCGTCCCGTTCAACAAGGGGCCGAGCGTGTACCTATTCGAGAGCGCCGGCGGCCGGCTCATCGAGCAGTACGACATCGGCCCGCTCGGTGAACTGCCCAAGCCCCAAGACACGATGCGGCTGGGCAGCGGCCTCGCGATGCCGGTCGGCAGCCAGACGCTGGTAATCCCGCCTGCTGAGTAACACCACACTTTTGATGAATCGCCATCGATGCCCAAGCCGGCGTCCTTAGGCCGCCGGTTATTTCAAAAGGATTGTTTGCTGCTTGATTAGGCATAAAAAAACGCCGCCTCAAAGCGAGGCGGGCGTTTGTAGGAGAAAAAGCTGTGTCTAATGCCTCGGTTTAGCCGCGTCGACGGCGTGAAGCGATCATCAGGCCGCCAAGACCAAGCAGGGCGAGCGAGCCAGGTTCGGGAACTGCTTGGAACTCAGCAGCGATGGTGACCACGCCGCCTGTACTTCCGCCCGTGTAGGAGTAAGTTGCGTTGCCGGCACCGACTCCGTTAGTGACACCAACAACGTGACCCGCAAAGTTATTGCCGGCTTCTAACGAAGCGATTTCACTGCCTGGAGCAGTCACGCTACCAACATTTGCCGTGTTTCCATCACCACCCATCGCATGCGAAGTGATGACCAGAGAGTCGCTACCAAGAGCGTTAAGGTCAACGGACTTTGAGTTCACAGCAGAAATCGCGGTCGCGCCAACACCGTCAACCGTACCAGTCAGGCCAAGTACGGTGTAGACATAGTTGTTGCCGTTACCACCGACAGTGGCGTCAAGAACACCTGCGGCTGCCGGGTTGTCAAGGTACCAAATGTCTGCAACGGTAGTATTGCTACCATCGACCGGGTTGCGATCGACAGCGTTCAGAAGATTAACGCCGCCATAGGTGATGCTGGTAATCTGACCATCGGTGCTACCCCCGAAGTTGTGTTCACCAGCAACAATCACAACGAGTTTGTCAACCACACCAGCAGCATAGTTGGTTCCATCAAAGCTGCTCGTTGGCTGGAAACTCTGAATGTTGCTTGTCGTGATGCTCGCGGCGTACGCGGAGTTGGCTACTAGGGCAGAGGTGGCCAGACCGGCCAGAAGGATACGTGTTTTCATCTTCAGTGTCTCCTTACAAGGTTAAAGAACAGTCCAGATGAGATAAGACTGTTCCAGGGTTGGGTCTCTCTTCAAGAACTCGCCACAGAAACGAGTCTCCTTCAAGTCATATCTGAGCTTAATTTCCTTCAAGCATGCACTAGGTTGAATAGTGCCTCCAACAAGTTACTTAGTGATACATATATAACTATACAGGGGGTTGGATATGACACAATAGTAACACTTAGCGTTTCAATTAAAATACCGTAAAGGTGTGATACTCGATCTGGTTAGTTGCGTCTAGCGCTTGATTCAAACGATAGCCAAAGACTCTTCTGTGTGAGCAAATCGGCACTGGTCAACCAGTTTATGTGTCGACGGAATGCAAGCGAAACAAATTGATAGGCGCATCACTGTTAAATGACGTCATAGCAGTTGAATGGCTAAACGGTTCACACGCTGTTGAAAAACAGGCCGCTTATGCCGCGAGGTCCTGCGGGCTCTCTTCCGATGCACCCTGGTGGCGGGCGACCATCGCGTCGTACTCGCTGAAGTCTAGCGCGATGAACGGGTCGGTTAGCGAAGGGTCGAACTGTGTGCCCGAGCAGTTGGCGATCTCATCTAGCACCTTCTCGCGCGGCATGGCTTGGCGGTATGAGCGGGTCGAACTCATCGCGTCAAAAGTGTCCGCTACAGCGAGGATGCGCCCGTAAAGCGGGATAGCCTCACCGGCCAGGCGGGTGGGATAGCCACGGCCGTCCCAGCGTTCGTGGTGGTAGAGCACACCGTCGAGGACGTCGTCGATCTTCGGGATTCCTTTGAGGATGTTGTAGCCGATGCGCGGGTGCTTCTTGATCTGGTCGAACTCTTCGTTGGTAAGCTTGCCGGCTTTGCAGAGCACGGCTTCGGGCACACCGATCTTGCCCACATCATGCACAAGCCCGCTGATGCGGATGCGCTCAACCTCGTCGGCATCCAGCCCAATGGCTTCGGCAAGCTGCGTGCCCAGCCAGGCGACGCGCTCGGAGTGGCCGTACGTGTACCGGTCCTTGGCATCCAGTGCCGTGGAGACCGCCTCAAGAGATCCAATAAACATATTCTTTTGCTCGATAAATCGTGCGGCATTCTCGTGCAGTGCGCCCAGGAAGCCCGCGATGGCGTCTAGTAGTTGCGTATCCCCGCTCGTCGCTTCGCTGTCCGGTCCGGTCTTGCCGCCGGCCAGGACGACTCCGATGACATGTTCGTCGTGCTTGATCGGCTCGAGGATGACTTCCGAATCGACCAGGTCTGCGAGGTCATGCTGGCCGACCTGCAGGAGTTTCTGCCAGTTCTTGTTGTGCTGCTGGGCAATAAGCCGATTGGTCGCCTGGCGGAACTCGGCATCGCCGCATGGCATGACACCGGAAAACAGGCAGGCGTCGCTGAGCCCGGAGGCGTCCTCATCGTCGAGGATGAACCGGACGGACGCCCAGCCGAAGCCCTGGGTCATGCGGATCTGCTCACAGATGCCTTGCGCGAGCTTGGCCGGCGCGGCGATGGATCGCATTGACCGCCCGATGCCGTAAAGCAGCGTGATGTTTTCGTAGGACTGTCCCAGCTGTTCGGCGAGGTCCTCGACCGCAAAGATCTGCTGATCAGAGCTGCGCAGGTCCGACAGGTTCCACGCGAGTGCCTGGACAGTCGGTGCGAGTTGCTCGGCGGCAGGTTGTGTGCCTACCGTTAAGGTTGGCATGGGTAGCAGCACGAAGCCGAGCTTGGGCCCGTCGTGATCAGCAACCCAAGCAACCAGTTGGCCGCCGCCAATGTCCTGCGGGCGATCGGTTTGGATAAGCGGTTCAATCGCATTGTCTACCAACGGGCTGAGCTGATCGATATGCTCCTTGAAGCCCCGCGCGATACCCATATCATCAGGCGGCAAGTGCTCGAGTGTTTGGCCATCGTAGCTATAGACCGCGATCCGGAGCTTCGCACAGCGGTTGACGAACGTGCTGCTTGCCTGGTCGATGATCGACTTGTGGAGGCTGCCTTGCATGCTAATCCCATGGACCTTGATGCGTCATGCGGCCTGACCGAGCACACCCTTCACACGGGTGATCAGGTCGGTGGGCCCGAACGGCTTATCGACGATCATTTGGATCGAGGTGGTTGCGAGGTCATCTGCGGAGAGCTTATGACCGCGGGCTGTGAGCAGGATGACCGGGATCGACGCGGTGTCGTTATCCGCGGCCAGTGCCTGGCTCATTTCAAAACCCGATAAGACCGGCATCTGGTAGTCCGTGACGATCAACTCGGGGTGGTGTTCGCGTGCAAGCTCAAGGCAGTCCTGCCCATTGGTTGCAACGAGGACTTCAAACCCAGCCATCTTCAGCTTGGTACCGACCAGGTGGCGGATGTGCGGTTCATCGTCCGCAATCAGCACGGTCATTGACGGGTTGGTCTGTTCTGGTTTGTCCATTTTTAACGATATCGGTCAGGTTGTGTTGCGGATTTAGCCGGTTGCCGGGCCTTCAGCAGTGAGTTTGCCTAGTCGATACAGACTGTGTCGTACTGAAGTACCCCGATGCTGATGGGCTAGAACAGCGTGAAATCCAGGATCACCACAAAACGATTAGGCTCAATAGGCCAGGCGTTGACGTGGCCGTACATCGTGGCAATATTGGCAGTGTGCCTGTTGACCTATGCGGCGGGCTTGTGGTGGGTGACCCAATCCACGATCAAGCAGCAGCGCGAGCAGGCCGTCGGCCGGCTGGAGATGCTGGCGGACAGCCTTTCGTCGAGTATCGAGCCGCTCCTTGCGAATGAGGAACTGTCAGCCGTCAGGCGGCTCATCACGGAGGCGGGGTATCAGCAGCAGCTTGACTCATGCCGCCTATTACTTGGTGACGGACAGGCGCTGGTCGATGCCAACCTGGACAAGCCTCAGCTCACTGTGATGCCAGCAAGTTGGCCGGAAGAAAAATCAGTGAGTTCGGGCACGCGTGTCATGAATAATGTGGTGCAGGTGGATCGTGTCGTGCCTATCGCGGGCAGGGGCGACACGCTGCTGGCGCTAACGAGCACCCTGCAGGCCCCCACGATGATGGTCCGCCCCATGCTGCCTGGTGCGGCCTTGATCGGTTTCCTGGGGCTTGCCTTCGCTGCTCTGGTGTTGCGCAAGATGCAGGGCCGGCTCGCGGTCCTAACGCTAATCCGGGGCGCACTAAGAGATGCGGGGCAGGGGATGCCCGATCTTTCCGCGCTGACCGTCAACCCGTCATGGGGTGCAGAAGCCGCGGGATGGAACCGCCTTGTGACAGCGACGCAGGCGCGGCAGCAGGACGAGATCGAGAAGACGCTGAACAAACTGAACACACAGCGCGGCAGCAGTGGTCTCGAAGAGGTCTGCGAGGGTATGGGCTTCGGCATCGTGCTAGCGGATACGCGAGGCAAGGTGCTCTATCACAACGGTACTGCCTTTGTTTGCGGGCTTCTCAACGAGGCACTGCAGGTCGGCAGCGAGCTTGGGCCGGCAGTAACCGAACCCGTTTTGGCCGAACAGATCGAGGAGATGGTGGCCGGCTTGGGCCCTGGCCGTATCGCGCAGGACATCGCCCTCGGACAGGACAGTGATGCTAGCACGTTCCGCGTCATCCTCAGGCGTCTCCGCGATAGCGGCTCGATCGTCCTTACGATCGAAGATGTCACGCAGCAACGAACGGCCGAGGCCTCACGGCACGACTTTGTCAGCCAGGCGACCCACGAGTTGCGCACCCCATTGACCAACATCCGTTTGTATGTCGAGACCGCACAGACCGATGGCGAGGACGACAAGGAGCTGCGTGGCGAGTGCCTGAATGTCATTAACCGCGAGTCACAGCGCCTCGAACGGCTTGTAAACGAGATGCTTTCGGTCTCCGAGATTGAGGCCGGCTCGATGACGATCCGCAGGGACGATGTTCGGCTGGATCAGCTGTTCAAATCGCTTGAGCAGGACTACAGGCAGAACGCGGCGAAGAAGAGCATCGACCTGCACTTCGACCTGCCACCGAAGCTGCCTGCAATCCAGGGTGATCGCGATAAACTCGCGATTGTGGTCCAGAACCTGCTGGGCAACGCGATCAAATACACGCCCGAGAACGGCAATGTCAACGTGGGTGTCGATCTATCCGCGACCGAACTCAACATTGAAGTGCGTGACTCGGGTATTGGTATCAGCGAGGAGGACCAGCAGCACGTCTTCGAGAAGTTTTACCGCGCGAACGATCCACGGCTCGGTGATATCACCGGATCGGGGCTCGGCCTGGCGTTGGCCTACGAGATTATCCGCCTGCATGGCGGAGATATGGCTGTTGAGTCCGTGCTTAACGAGGGCAGTACCTTCCGCGTAACGCTCCCGATCGATGCGGAGGGCGTGTGACATGGCCGGCATCACCGAACAACGGCACGGCGCGGTCGCGGTCCTGAAGCCGGATGGCCCGTGCATTCAAGAACTAGGCGAGTCGCTCAGCGAGGCGGCAATCGGTCATGCCCGCTCGCTGATGGGCCGGCTTGTAATCGACCTGTCTGCTTCGCCGTACATCGATTCCTTGGGTTTGGAATCGCTGCTCGACCTCGCCGACGAGATCGACCACCGGGGGCAAACGCTACGCCTCGCCGGTGTCTCTGCGACCGTACGCGAAGTGCTCGACCTGACCGGGCTGACGAATCGCTTTGAGTTCCACGATGATACGAACCTTGCTGTGAGGAGCTTCCTGTGAAGCTGCGTGCCCCGCAGAAAAAGCTGGGTGAATTGCTGATCGAGGCGAGCCTGCTTTCTGAGGAGCAACTCGGTCAAGCGCTGTCGCTTCAGAAACGCTCCGGCAAGATGCTGGGCTCGGTCCTCATCAGTGAGGGGATGGTCAGCGGCTCAACACTTGTCGGTGTGCTCGCCAGCCAGCTTGGCTTGCGCGGGGTTGTGCTGCGTCATGGTCTGATCGATACCACACTGCTGCAAGAGATCGGCCAGGAAGAAGCGACGCGGCTGCAGGCGGTGCCCATGTTCCGCGTGCGCGACACGATGACCGTCGCTATGGCCGAGCCGCAATCGCTTCCTGCGATCGACCGGCTGCGTCAACTCACCGGCTGCAAGATCAAGCCTGTGCTCGCGCTGCCTCAAAACATCGAGCAGTTCATCGACCAGAACGCCGGTCAGGACCTGGATGTCGATGACTTCCTCGCATCACTGCACCAATCGGAGGATGTCGAGGTCATCGCCAGCGATGAGGACGAGGACGAGCCCACCGCAAACCTTGACCGCCTGGTCGAAGGCAGCCCGATCGTAAACCTTGTCAACGTGGCACTTTTGCAGGCGGTTAAGGACGGGGCGTCTGATATCCATATCGAGCCCGACCGCAAGGGCACCCGAATCCGGTACCGGATCGATGGCGTCATGCGTGAGTTGATGAAGCCGCCAGCGGGGATGCACTCCGCCATCGTTTCGCGTGTCAAGGTCGTTGGCAAGATGGATATCGCCGAGCGTCGTCTGCCTCAGGAAGGCCGCGTGCGTATCGTCGCTGAGGGCCGTGATGTCGACCTGCGTGTGTCGTCGATCCCCACGCTCCTCGGCGAGAAGCTCGTGATCCGCCTGCTGGACAAGTCAAACCTCAATGTCCGGATGGAGCAGTTGGGGTTCCGCGAAGACCCGTTAACGACGTTTAAGCGGATGCTGCGACAGCCTTACGGCCTGGTGCTTGTGACCGGCCCAACGGGTTCCGGCAAGACAACCACGCTGTACTCGGCCCTCGATCTCCTACGGAGCCCGGAGACCAACCTCGTCACCGTTGAGGACCCTGTCGAGTATCAGATGGACCTCATTAATCAGATCCATGTAAACGATGCTGTCGGGCTGACTTTTGCGCGGGCGCTCCGCAGCATCCTGCGTCAGGACCCGGACATCATCATGGTGGGTGAGATCCGTGATGAAGAAACTGCGCGAGTCGCTGTACAGGCCGCACTCACCGGTCACCTCGTGCTAGCGACGCTTCATACCAACGATGCACCCGGTGCGGTATCACGTTTGTTGGATATGAATATCGAGCCGTACCTGTTGTCGGGTGCGTTAGTCGGCGTGGTCGCACAGCGTTTGGCGAGGAAAGTCTGCCCGGCATGTGCGGCCAAGTACCACCCCGAACCCGCACTACTCGAAGAGGCGGGGCTGATCGAGAAAGTCGGCCGGGCTTTCCGTCACGGGACCGGCTGCCGTGAGTGCCACGACACCGGCTTCAAGGGCAGGCTTGGTATCTACGAAGTCATGGAGGTGTCGCCTGGCCTGCGACGTTTGATCCACCGTGGTGCGGCCTCTCACCAGCTGCGTGAGATGGCCCGGAACGAGGGCGTGCACACGCTCAGCGAGGAGGGTGCCGAACTCGCCTTATCAGGCGCGACCTCGCTTGAAGAGATCCTCCGCGTCACTCGTAATGAGGGCGATATGGTCGATCAACCGAACGACAGCGACCCTGCCCCTGATTCACCGAGCGGTAAGGAGGCGGCATGAGGCTGGCCTACAACGCAGTGAGCGCGACGGGCACGCCGGTCAGCGACATCATCGATGCCGTGAGCATGGATGAGGCGATGGATATCCTGCGCGGCAAGGGCTTGTTCGTCACGCAGATCGAGCCCGAGTCCGATGCGAGAGCACGCAAGAAAGCCAAGGCCAAGAGCGGTGGTATCACATTCAAGAGCAAGACCAAGCGGCTCAAAGATGTGGCGATGTTCTCGCGCCAACTCAATGTGCTGGTCGCGACGGGCACGCCTTTGGCGGATGGCCTTGGTGCATTGGAGAGGCAAGTCAAGGACGCCGATTTTAAATCCCACCTGGCGAGTATCCGCGAGCAGGTGGAGCACGGCCTGACGCTCTATGAAGCGCTGGGCAAGGCACCGAAGTATTTTGACGAGGTCTACCGCAACATCATCAAAGCCGGCGAGGAGTCTGGCTCGCTGCCGACCATGCTCGACCGCCTCGCGGTGCTAACGCGCAAGCAGGTCCAGGTCCGCCAACAAATCAGCGGTGCCCTCGTTTACCCGTGTCTGCTGATCTTCATCAGTTTCGCTGTCCTCGCGATCATGCTTACCGTCGTCATGCCGAGATTCACCGGCATGTTCGAGTCGCTGGATGTCCCGCTGCCCGCTTCGACCATGGCCTTGATGGCCGCGTCCGATGGATTAATCACCTATTGGTGGGCGGTTCTGCTGTGCTTGATTGCCGGCATTGCTGGGCTGCGCTACGCGCTACACAACCAAGCCGGCAAATACGCGGTCGATGGGCTGATGTTGTCACTGCCCGTCCTCTCGGATGTCACACGTGCCTACGCGACTGCGCGGATCGCCCGGCTGATGGGTGTGCTGATCGAATGTAATGTCCCGCTGCTGGACACGATCCAACTGGTTCGCAACGCGACCGGCAACTCACGATACGAAAAGATGATGCGTGAGGCGGAAGAGATCGTTATCACTGGTGAGTCGGTCAGCGGCGCGTTTGCCGATGAGAAGATGATCGAGCCGGCCTTTTATGAGGCGGTACGTAACGGCGAGCAGTCCGGCAGGTTGAGTATGCTCATGATCACCGTGGCGGACTTCATGGACGAGGAAAACGACACGCGGTTGCGTGCGTTGACCAGCCTGTTTGAACCCATGATCCTCGTGTTCCTCGGCCTGATGGTCGGCGGGATTGCGATCAGCATGTTTATGCCGATGTTTGACTTGACCGCAACGGCGGGGGGCGGCTGATGGGTAGGCTGAAACCTGCAACCAGTGTGATCGGTTTGGATGTCGGCAGGGCAACCGTTAAGGCGGCCCAAGTCACCCACCACGACAAAGGACCGAGCCTGGACGGCTGTGTCGTTCTCAGACGTACGGCAGCTGGGCAGTCTCTTGAGCCTGACGAAGCAGAGCGGCTCGTTCGTGCCATGGAGCGGCGTGGCTTGACCACGACACGCCTCGTACTGACCGCGCCAACCGATGCGCTAGTCGGTGGCAGCCTGAATGTGCCTCCTACAGATTCGGGCGCGGCGCGCGATAAGATCATTTCGATGGAACTGAGCCGGGCGCATAAGCTGTCTCCCGGCAGCTTTGAGATGGTCTGGTGGGACCTGCCTGCCTCATCGAGTGGTGCACGGATTGGCCAGGTGCATGCGCTGGGCCTGCCGCACAGCGCGGTCGAAGACTCCTTGCAGGTGCTCTCGGAACTCGGGCTCGGGATTGTTCGTACGGTCCCAAGCTCGCTTGCGCTGCTCGCCACTGCGCAGCGTTACCCGGTTGATCCCCGCTGTATTTCCGCTGTAATTGATCTCGCTTCGAACAGTGGTCACTTGTCATTGATGTACGCGGGCAGAGTTGTGCATGAGCGAGCGCTACCAGACTTCAACCTGCACAAACTCACGCAGGTAACTAGTGAGATCATCGGTGTAGAACCAGCGGTTGCCATGCGTGCATTTGGGCTGTATGGGGTGAGTGAGTCGCCTGAGGGGATGCTAGCTTGCGAGACGAACGCGTTGCTCGGTGATGTAATTGAGCCGCTGGCCGAAGAGATCGGCATGTCCTTCTCGTACGTGAGTCATCTGTATCCGGAAGCTGATCTGGGTCAACTGCTGCTAAGTGGAGGCGGGGCTAACATGCCGGGCTTGTCCGAGACGCTGTCTACGATCCTTGAGTTAGAGACGGCGGTGATCACGCCTAGCGGACTGTTGCAAGGCAGTGAGTTTGGATCTGAATGTCACGACCCAGCATTGACCCAGGCCGTTGGAGCGGCCGTGTACGGGGAGGCCGCTTGATGACAGAGCCCGACCTGACACCAGCCCGATTTATTGAACGCGTCAAGACACAGGCCGCGGTCAGGCTTTGGACGCTTGGCGTGTTGACCTGCATGCTGATCGCTCTCGTATCTATCGGTCTAGAGAGCGTGCAGCCTGTTGATATGCATGGCCAACTCATCGAGGAGCGGATCTTTCAAGCCAAGTCACGGATTGAAACAGGCATGGCGCAGATCGAGATCAAGACAGGGATACTCAAACAGCGAAAACGTGAACTGCAGGCGGAACAGCACCTGACCAAACGCCCTGACTGGAGCGTCGTACTGGCTCTTGTGGCCAGGCAGTTCAATGAGCAGCTGCTGATGACGGGCTGCCAACTCGGTGAGGCCAAGGACAGCGGCGTGCGCAGCAGCCTGGGCGCGATCCGCGACGACGTGGCGAACGGCTCGGTCTGGATGATCTTGACGGGGGTCGCCGAGGCGAACAGCAACGTACCCGGACTCATCATGCGCCTTGAGTCGCTTGGCTTGTTCGAGCGTGTTGTCATGACGGGCTCACAGCGTGAGTCCTTCGCTGGCGGTTCCCGCACGGCCTTTACGCTGGCCTGTAAGATCAGCAGGGGGAGCGAAGAATGAAGCTTAATCACCTCTACGATCAGGGCGTTCTGCCGATCCATATCGGAGGTTCAATCCTGTGTGCGGCGATCCTGATGGCGGGTTGGTTACTTGGGCTTTCGCCCTTGATGAGCGATACACAACAGACTAGCTCCGTCACAGAACAGGCCGAGCAGGCCGAGGTGGAGGCAAAGCACGTCAAGGGCAAGCTGGATCGAATCGTCCAGCAGCTCGATGAGGTGCAAGACAAACTGGATCAGCAGCCTCTCTCGCTGCAGTCCGCGTCGCAGATCAACCCGCTTCTTGCCGATCTCGCCAAGTGGTCTGAGCTGGACCAACTGTCGGTCACCCGGACCAGCGCGGGTAAACCCGAGGCCTTGGCGTATTACGATTACGTCCCGATCGAGCTCGCTGGCGAGGGCGGTTACACCGACCTGTTATCTTTCCTCAACCGCCTGTATACCAAGCGTGGTGATCTGGGCGTGATTAATTTCGATGTCAAACGCAAGCCATCTGGTTCGGGCGTGACCTTTGGGATCAAACTTGCTTGGTACGTCCTAAGTGACGATATGGAGGAAGGTGAAGAGTCGGACCCACAGCCAACCGCCTCGGTGCCGACGCGATAGCGCAGGAAGACCGGCCATGGAGATAACCAAACAACGGAAGGTGCTGCTGGGGATCATTGTCGTTGGCCTTTGTGCGCTCGTGGTCGATCGTTTTGTGATCGGTCCGCCTGACAGCGCTGAGGCAGCGATGGACGATATCTCGTTCGAAACGCCCGCCTTTGAGCCCGCTTCAGAAGACGAGTCAGTGGCTGAAATACCCGCAGCGGACGCAAAGGTGCTGCCGTCGTATGCGTCATTGACCGAGCGCTTGATCGAAGTGCGGTCCGCTATGGAGCAAGACAATGCAGGTCGAGAAGACCCCTTTGCCTTGCCCGAACAGTGGCAGACCGACAAGGGAAAGCCGGCGATCGAGCAGGAGACGCCGGTCGATACGTCCGACCAGGAGATCACGCGGATTTTCAAGCTGGATGGCACCGTTCGGTCGCTGATCGATGAGAAAGAGGAGATGCTGGCGGTCATCAGCGGTGGCGGGTTGGACGGAAGGGCGATCCGGATCGGGCAGAAGATCCGGGTGCCTACAGACATCGGCCCACCTGTCGAGTTCAAGCTGGTCGAGGTTGGCTCACGCTACGTGATCTGGAAGTCTGAGCGGACAGGCAACCGCATCGTAATGCAGGTTGAGGAAGTCTTATAGGACGCTTTTGCGGCTGGAATGGCCTGGCTTCATTTTTCCCGTCACTGATAAAGTCCTCTACATACAACGCCGAAATTACTTACAGACACCCCCGCTAAAGGATGTGGGGTTACTGGCATGACATAAATTCGGAGGTTGGTATGAACACGAGCATCATGAACAAGAAGCGGTGTGGCTTTAGCTTGATCGAACTGGTCATCGTCGTCGTTATCATCGGCATCATTGGCGCGATAGCCATCCCGCGGCTGAGCCGTGGTGCAGAAGGTGCCAGCGATTCCGCACTGGCGGGCGACCTCGCCGTCCTCCGCAACGCGATAGACTTGTACGCCACCGAGCACGGCGGCACGTACCCGACCGTCGCCGATTTTGTGGCTCAGCTGACCACGTACACCGACGTAAACGGCAATCCCAATGCCACGAAGACCGGAGATTTCATCTACGGCCCCTATATCCGCAAGATCCCTGCCCTGAAGGTTGGTACCGAGAAGGGCAGCACCGATGTCGCTGCCGCCGCAGCATCAACGGTAGGCTGGGTCTACGACGCAACTGCCGGCACAATCCTCCCTAACACGGGCACGCTCAAAGACGCCAGCGGCAAGCTGTATACCGACTATTGATCCAACAGGTTGCACGGCAGCCGCCGAGACCGGTTGAACGACTCCAACGCCGCCCAACAGTCCCGCCAGGATTGTGTGCGGCGTTTTTCCTTGGGGAGGTGCTTGATTTGGATCGGATCATGCGACCGATATCACGACACTCTGGCAAGGGCTTCACGCTGATTGAGCTGGTGCTGGTCATGATCATTGTGGCTGTCATCGCTGCGATCGCTGCGCCTCGATTCGCCCAGGCCAACGCGAGGCAGCAGATCGACGCGGCCGCGCGGCGGATTGCGAACGATCTCGAGAAAGCGCAACGCCAGGCGAGGGCGTCAAGCAACACTGCCGCGATTAAGTTCACCACGAATCAAGACAACTACACCTTTACCCCGGCGGTTGGGACGGGTTTCGTGGTTGAACTCGGCGAGCCCCCGTACCAGGTTGAGATCACCAAGGTCTCCTTCGGCGGCCCCAACACAGTGACCTTCAATGGCTTCGGCATCCCTACCGCGAGCGGAACGATCACGATCGGCTCAGCGGCAGGCCAGTCGACGATTACACTCGATGAGACGGGGGCTGTTTTAAGATGATTCGGCAGCCTCAATCAAGTCGCTGGAGGTCAGCAGGGCATACCTTGCTTGAGATGATGTTCAGCCTGGTCTTGCTGAGTATCGTGATGGTGTCGGTCGGCTCTGCGGTGATGTTTGCGTCGAAGGCGGTGCCCGAGGATGCGTCCGCCGAAAGCTCTTTACTCATGGATAGCGATGTGGTCACACGCATCGCCGAGGACCTTATGACGGCGCTCTATGTGATCGAACGGACCAGCACCGCAGTGACGGTTGTCGTTCCCGATCGTACAGGCGACGGTATCCCAGACCGTATCCGGTATGCCTGGTCCGGCACGCAGGGCGAGCCACTGTTCTTTCAGATGAACGACGGCAATGCCGTTCAAATCAGCAATGCGGTCGCGGTGTTTGACTTGTCATACACGGTCGAATCCGCGACACAGGCCCTGCCGTCGGCACTGGAACTGAGTGCTGAGAAAGAGATCGATGCCTTTGATAGCGAAATATCCGGCACCGATATCCCGGTGACCACCACCACATCGCTTGGCCAGGTCGTGAAGCCTAAGCTCTCAAACAGAGCGGTCGGATTCATCCCGACCCGTCTAGCTCTTTTCTTATCAAGTGAGTCGACTAAGGACGGTGAGACAGCCATTGCGATTAAAGACTGGGACGGCGTAAACCCTGGCACTTCGGATTACGCAGATATCATTCTCTTCGAATCAACTCTGCCGGACACAACGGCGGGCTGGTGGACGCTGGCCCTTACAGCAGCCGGTATGGTCCCGGCTGACCGTGACCTCGCGATCACTGCCGTCTACAAGGCGGGGAGTGATGACCCAGTCAGCCTCCGTAGCATCGATGCGAGCGGAGGATTGCTTGGGCTTGGCGGCGGCAGTGGCGGGCAGATCTCCACGAGTGATGGTTTCGCATGGAGCATCGACAGCGATGCCACGCTGGCATATCGGCTCTACGGTCAAGAGATACGGGCCGACGACGATACGTACGCGGTCACACGCGAGCATCTCACCGCGGTCGATATCATACTGCAGAGTGTTGCAGACAAGCGCTCACCCTTGAAACGCAAGGCGGTCCTTTTCGCCGCACCGCCCATCCCGGGCGGATTTGCAACGACAGGCTTTAGCGCGAACCCCGTAGGCATGGATCTGGATGCGGATACCAACCTCGATTGGTCCCACAGCAGCGGCACATTCTCGGAAGGCTCGCTTAACAATGGTGTCTGGACAAGCGATGGTGAGTTGATCTACACCCTCAAGGACCCTACCAAAAAGGATGTGCTCCGTGTTGAGGCCCGCATGCGAGCCAACGACACGCTTGGGCCCACGATCCAGATCCCGTACCCCATCGATGATGGCGAGGATTTACTGCCAGTCATTGTGCAGTTGCGTGATAACCAGCGCGGCGGACAAGAGCTGGTTGTTTATAACGACAACAGAATGGAGACCGAAGTACTCACGCTTTCGGACCTTCCCAGTGGGATGGTAGATATCGAGTTGACCTTGGTGCCTGACAAAGAGCTCATATCGATTGAAGTGAACCATCAGCCGATCGCGGCGGTGAAACTCGAAGAGATCGATAACCCGGATACGCTCGAGCCGTCGGTCCGCTTCGGATCGAGTGGAGGCATCTCAGAGTTCGGGTCGGTCGAGGTCATGATCGGCGGGACGGTCTCCAGCAGCAGCAGCACCACCGGCGGCAATATCGATCTGAACGTTGGAGGCATCGGGATTGAACTTTCCATGGCGGAGTAGAGTCTTGTTAGTCAAGCGACACAACACAATCATCCCGAAGCTTGCCGGTATCACGCTAGTCGAGACAGTCCTGTCACTGGCCATCCTTGGCGGGGCGTTTGTCGCGGCGTTGAATACCATCGCCTCTGCAAGGGGGGCCCAGGCCCTGATGACCCAACGGCAACTCGGTTTGATCCTGGCAGAGGACCTGATGGCGGAAGTGCTTTCGTATGACGCTTACCAGGAAGGCCTCCGGTTCGGACCGGAGGTCAGTGAAGCAACCGGTAATCGCTCAGGCTTTGATGCAGTCGATGATTTCAATGGCTGGACCGCGTCCCCGCCGGTCGATGCAGACGGTTTAGCGATCGCTGGGGCAGACGGCTATACCCGCACGGTTGAAATCAGCTATGTCCAACTCGATGACGTCGGTGTCGCCAGCTTCACCGATCAGGGCATCCTCAGGATCACCGTGACGGTTCAGTTCGGTCAGAAGACCGTCTCCAGCCTCACGGCTTATCGCACGGATGCGTGGCAGGCTCCGCAGGAGGTGAATTGAGTATGGCAGTGGCATCACACCCAAACCCCAAAACGCTGCGTCGTCAGCGCGGCACCGCCTACGTGCTAGTACTCGCGATCACAACGCTGTTAATCACGCTCGGCCTGACGGCGACGCAACTCGCCCAGGATCAAATCGAGCAGGGTGACATCCAGTCGGATCAAGCCAAGGCAAGGCTCGCGGCCTTGTATATGCAGGACGTGATCCATAAACGTAACACCGGCGACCTAACCTGGCGTGATGGACTCGATACCGAGACCTGGTACTACATGGGTACGCAGGACGGGATACTGGTCTTCCAGGCCTATGCCGATCAGATTGATGGAGACTTGGATGACGACTACGCCGAGCCGTTCTTGCTGTACACCTTGGCGGTTTCAGGCACGACTTTCCGTATCTACAGTGTCGAGTACGCATCTGACAGCAGCGGCAATCTCACGCGTAACGCTTCGACGTTTCAGCAGCAGGTCTTTGCGCTATAGAAACAGAGATTAGCTCAGCGACACAAAACGCCCCCGTGCCTCGGCGTATGGGGTGCTCTTTGCGGGCTCGTACCGCATCGGCTCGGATGAGGCCGCGATGACAGCCCGTGCTTCTGAGAGGCCTGCGAGATCCCCGCACGCGATCGCTTGGACCGCCGCGTTGCCCAGCGCGGTCGCCTCGCCCGGACCCGCGATGACTTCGAGACCCGTGGCGTCCGCGGTGATCTGATTGAGCACGGTGTTGGCCGCGCCGCCGCCAACAATGTGTAGCGTCTTGACCTCTCTCTTGGCAACCCGCGCCGCGGTGCGGATCAACTGGTCGTAACGCATCGCCAGCGAGTCAAGGATCGCGCGGATCAGCCCGCCCTCGTCTTTGGGTTCGGGCTCGCCTTGATCGGTACAGGCCTGGCGGATCCGCGCAGGCATGTCCCCCGGTGTCGCAAAGCGCGGGTCGTCCGGATCGAACAGGCTGACCAACGCGGGGGCTTCGCCCGCCTTCGCCGCCAGTTCCGCAAAACTGAAAGGCTTGCCCTGCCCGGCCCAGACGCGTCGACACTCCTGGATCAGCCAGAGCCCGGCACAGTTCTTCAGAAAACGCGTTGTGCCCCCGATCCCCGCCTCGTTGGTGAAGTTCGCCGCGAGCGCCTCGGGCGTCCGCACGGGTTGATCGAGCTCAAGTCCGACCAGCGACCAGGTCCCGCTGCTGATATAGGCACACGTCGCGGGGTCGGACATCGGCACCGCAACCACGGCCGAGGCGGTATCGTGCGACGCGACCGCGCTCAGCCGAGTACTCACAGCCAGGCGTGTGTCCTCGGCAACAATCGTATTGATCATACCCAGCGGCTCCCGGTCACCGGGCTGCACGATGCGTTCGAAGATCGAGATCGGTACGCCGATCTCTGCAAGAAGGTCCTCGGTCCAGGCCCGCGTCGCCGCGTCGTAGCACTGTGAGGTGCTGGCAAACGTGTGCTCGTTCGCCTTCGCGCCGGTCAGCCAGTAGGCCAGCAGGTCAGGGACCATGAGCAGCGACTCGGCGCGCTCCAGCGGCCGGTCCGGGTCCTGCGCATCGACGGCGAGTTGGTAGAGCGTGTTGATCGGCATGAACTGGATGCCGGTCGCTTCGTAAATACGCTGATCGGTCAGCTTCGCACGCACTTCCATGTAGAGATCATTCTTCCGGGGGTCGCGGTACGCGGTCGGCTGATGGATGAGCCGGCCGGATGCGCCAATCAGGCCATAGTCCACGCCCCAGGTGTCGAAGCCGATGGAAGCAACTTCGCCGAGTTGATCCGCCGAGAGACGCAGGCCCGCGATGATCTCGTCCCACAGCCTTAGGAAATCCCACTGGTAACGGCCTTGCTCGCTCCCGTCGTGCACGCGGACGACGCGGTTCTCGAAGCGGTGCATTTCTTCGAGCGCGATACGTTCGCCATCGAACCGTGCATCCATTACGCGCCCGGACGAGGCGCCCAAGTCGATAGCCAGGTAGTGCTTGTCCGTGCTCATACGATTCCTTGCTGCAATAGATCGATGTCCCTCTACAGGTGAACAGGATAGTAAGATGTGCCACCCGACAGGAGCCTGCTATGCCGGACAAGGACTTGATTCTCGCGCTGGACCAGGGGACGACGAGTTCCCGCGCGGTCCTGTTCGACTCTTTCTCCCAGCCGATCGCGATTGTGCAGCAGGAATTCGAGCAGATCTACCCCGAGCCCGGCCTGGTCGAGCACGACCCTGGGACGCTCTGGCAGACCCAGCGAGACACCGCGGTACAGGCCATGCAGCAGGCCGGGGTTTCCGCCGATCAGATCGCTGCCATCGGCCTGACGAACCAGCGTGAGACCGCCGTCGCCTGGAACCGCGCGACCGGCGAGCCGGTCTGCAACGCCATCGTCTGGCAGGACCGCCGAACCGCGGGGCATATCGACCGGCTTGAGGCCGAAGGCTACAGCGAACTGCTCCGCAAGAAGACGGGCCTGGTCCCTGATGCGTACTTCTCCGCGACCAAGTACGCATGGATCATGCAGCACATCGATGAAGCGTCGCGGCTTGCTGCGTCCAACAACCTCTGCGTCGGCACCGTCGATACCTGGCTCATCTACAACCTCACCGACGGCGAAACCTTCATCACCGACGCGTCGAACGCTTCGCGCACCATGCTCTACAACATCGAGCAGGGCGGATGGGACGACGAGCTCCTTGAACTCTTCGGCATCCCACGCAGCGCACTGCCCGAAGTCGTCGACAGCTTCGGCCCGTTTGCGGAGGTGTCCGCTATTGACGAACTCGAGGGTGTGCCCATCGCCGGGATCGCAGGCGACCAGCAGGCCGCGCTCTTCGGGCAGATGTGCACCCAGCCCGGCATGGTCAAGAACACCTACGGCACCGGCTGCTTCATGCTCATGAACACCGGTGAGGATATCGTGCCCTCCAACAACAACCTGCTCTCCACTGTCGCCCTGCAGCGCGGCGGCGAGCGGCTCTATGCACAGGAAGGCGGCGTCTTTATTGGTGGGGCGGTCGTGCAGTGGCTCCGCGACGGGCTCGGCTTCATCGAAACCAGCCCGGAGGTTGAAGCGCTGGCGGCGTCGGTGCCGGACGCGGGTGGCGTGCACCTCGTCCCCGCTTTCGCCGGCCTCGGCGCGCCGTACTGGGACCAGGATGCGCGTGGCCTGATCAGTGGCCTGACGCGCGGCACGACCAAGGCCCACCTCGCCCGCGCGGCGCTCGAATCGATTGCTTATCAGGTCGCCGACCTCTTGCACGCGATGCAGGCCGACCTGCCCGACGAGGTGTTCATCCACGAACTACGCGTCGACGGCGGGGCGTGCGCAAACGATCTGCTCATGCAGATGCAGGCGGATGTGCTGCAGCTGCCCGTTGTCCGCCCGACTGTGACGGAGACAACCGCACTGGGCGCCGCCTACCTCGCGGGCTTATCCGTGGGGCTGTGGCGTGACACCGACTCACTCGAAGCGAACTGGATGATCGATCGATCCTTTGAGCCCGCTATCAGTGCCCAGGCCGCCGTCGATGCCCTCGCCGGTTGGCATAAGGCGATCGATCGGGCGCGGCTTTGAGCATACGCCCTATCACCTTTCTACATCATCGGAAACTCTGTAACTTCTCCGTCTTCAAAGACGAGGACGATGTCGTGTGAGGGTATGACATCTTGATTGCCGCATCGAAAATTGATTTGCCAATGTGGGGCTTGGCGTAAGAAAGCTGGCCAATCGTGCCGATCACTTATTGATGTTCCCGCTTTCGGTTTTTTGTTGCGGAAAACAACGCGATCAATTGCCTGGTTATTTGCACGCTCTTGGCCAACGAAGGATTTGGCTAATGCGATGGCTTGGTCTTTGGTCATATGCTTCACAATCGTATGTTTTTGACGATTTACTAGCTCCAGACTACCCTATGCGGCTCGATACACCGACCCAGAACCCCCGGAATCGCCGGAAACCCCTCTTTTAGGACCAACAGTATGGCCATCGACACCCTTTACGAAAAAGACGGCAGCCTCCAGCCCCTCGCCGGCAAGACCGTCGCCGTCATCGGCTACGGCAGTCAGGGCCACGCTCACGCGCAGAACCTCCGCGACTCGGGCGTCAACGTCATCGTCGCCAACCGTAAGGAATCCAAGAACGGTCAGCTCGCCATCGAGCACGGCTTCGATCCGTTGCCCGTCGCGGACGCGGTCAAGGCTGCCGACGTCATCGTCGTCACGCTGCCCGATGAGGTTCAGCCGACGGTTTATGCCGAGTCGATCGAGGGCAACCTCGCCGACGGCAAGACGCTGATGTTCACCCACGGCTTCAACATCCACTTCAGCACCATCACGCCCCCGGCGGGTGTCAACGTCTGCATGGTCGCGCCCAAGGGCCCGGGCCACACCGTCCGCTCCGAGTTCGAGCGTGGCGGCGGTGTGCCATGCCTCATGGCCATCCACCAGGACGCGACCGGCGACGCCAAGGACACCGCGCTCGCCTACGCCATCGGCGTCGGCGGCGGCAAGGGCGGCATCCTCGTCACCAACTTCAAGGACGAGTGCGAGACCGACCTCTTCGGCGAACAGGTCGTCCTTTGTGGCGGCCTGTCCGAACTCATCAAGAAGGGCTTCGAGACCCTCGTCGAGGCCGGCTACCCCGAAGAACTCGCCTACTTCGAGACCTGCCACGAGGTCAAACTCATCGTCGACCTCGTCGTCAAGGGCGGGCTCAAGTACATGCGATACTCGATCTCCAACACCGCCGAGTTCGGCGACTACTACACCGGCCCCAAGATCGTCGACGACGCGACCAAGAGCCGCATGAAAGAAGCCCTGAGCCACATCCAGTCCGCTGGATTTGCTAACGCCTTCCGCGAGGACTACGACAACGGGTTTAAGTGGTTCCTCGAGCAGCGGGAAGCCAACGCCGAGCACGGTGTTGAGAAGGTAGGCAAGGAGTTGCGTGCGATGATGCCCTGGCTCAACCCGGTCGAGATGTAAAGCCGCAAAGGCATTCCCATCATTCAGCATTGAATTGATTTGTGATCAAGTGTTAAAGCGTAGGTCATCTGGCCTACGCTTTAATGTTTAATCACTGAACCATTCTGTTAACTCTGTCTGACTAGTTTCGCATTCCTGCAATCAACCTATAGGTGTATTCCACAGAAAATAAAGGAAAAACACTGCATTCGCTGTTGCGTCTCTGGTAAGGTTCCGTCTCGACAGGGGAACGAAGCCGCAGAGCCTGAATCATACCCACCTACCTGTTCGAGGGATTACGAAAAGAAACATGAATAGAAAGTTCCGGTGAAGGAGCCTCCTCGGCTGAGGGCTCCCTTTTTTAATTTATTTTTGATCCAAGACCAAGCACGCGCGTTGCAGCTTGCAGGCTATCCCCTTGTCCCCCCTGAGATAGGAAAGAACTGATGAAGATTGCTATTAAAACCACAGTATTCACAGGGCTCTCAGCCCTGTTAGTGGCCGGCCAACTCCACGCACAACAGACCGTGACCGAGTTGCTTGATACCGCACCGCCAACCGGCGGTGATTGGTATGTATCACTGCTCGCAGGAGGCGGCACTGCGAGTATTGTCGATGTCGATGGTGAGATCGGCAATCTTGGTACGGCACAACCCCTGCCCGGTGGCGTGGTGCAACTGACTACGGGATTTGACAATGCGGATCGGGCCGAGATCGCATTCGATGGTGATTTTGGTGCCGCTTCCTCGCTGCTTACCTCAATGACCCTGGGTTACGATTATTACAAACAAAACGTTGTCGGCGGTAACGCCGCGGCCGCTCCCACAATCAAAATCACGCTCCAGACCTCCGGCGGCACAGGCGATAACTTCGGGCAACTGATCTTCGAACCGAACTGGAACCAGCCCGGCGGAGGCTCCCAGAACCCACCGACGGATGCATGGCAATCGGTCCTGATCGACGCGAATACAGGCGGCGGTGACGACCCGAGCACCGGCGGTTGGTGGTGGACCGGTGGCTTCGAGATCGGCAGCAGCGGCGGCGGTACCCCGATTAAGTCGCTCAGCGAGTGGGCCGCCGACTTTGAAGCCGCAGACCCGGTAGATTTCTCAAACGCCCGTGTCACTAGCGTGAGTATCGGTGTCGGTACGTTCAATCAAGGCCAGATCGGATATTTCGATAATGTCTCGATTCAGAACACGCTGCTCGATGCTACTTACGACTTCCAGATCCCAGAGCCCACCAGCCTCGCCTTGCTCACCATCGGCGGCCTAACCATGCTGCGCCGCCGCCGGTAATTGATGAATCGAAATCAACACCAACACACTAACCACACACACTAAAGACTCAAACGATGTACAAGCAGTTCCTTACAATTTTCGCAGCAATGGCTCTGAGCACGCAGGTGCTTGCTACGCCGATCTTCGACACCTTTGGGCCCTTGCCCGAGACCGAGTTCGGGGGAGATGGGATCCCCAATGATGCGGTCGCCATCGGCACACAGCTGTTCGATGGGACAAGTATCACCGCCGCGCTCACGGCGCATGAGCGCTTCTTCAACCCCGACGTCGAGAACGACGGAGCGGGCACGTTTACCGCGCTTACCGGCACCAACACCGGCGGACCCGGCAGCACCAGTTCAACGGTCGGGGCGCTCTGGAGCTTCGGGTATTTCATTAAGGTCGAGGGCGGCGGCAGGACCATCCAGGACCTCCAGTTCGACCTGTACTACGACTTCGATCCCGCGTCGGATACCGCCATCGCTGACCTCGGCGTGATCGATATCACCGCGGGTGTCTTGCTCGGAGGCGTCCCGATTTCGGTCGCTGAGGGCTCGCAGAACCTCTTTTTCAGTTTCCTAGGCACCCCCGCTCCGCCAGTGCTAACCCCGCCCAGCGGATCGGTGCCATCTTTCGATCCCAACGCCGAGGGCGAATACACCTTTGCGATCGTTGCCAGCGACCCTATTTCGGGCTTCGCGGTCGAGATCGTTGCGATCGATGTCCAAGTCGTCCCCGAGCCGACCAGCCTGGCGCTGCTCGGCCTCGGCGGTTTGCTGTTCACTCGTCGTCGACGTAATCGTTGATCTGTATTTGCAGCCCTTATCTGTGAATCACACTTGAACTTCCAACGGGACCGCCGACCCAATTCGGCATGGAGATGTTGAAGATGAAACTTGTTACGACCACCACTGTGACCGCTGTGTTGACATTCGCCACTACTCAGGCCTTCGCAGAAAATGGATATTTCGAGAGCTTTGAAGATTCCAGCAACGGCTATGTGTCCTGGGATGGGGCAGGTGGTGGAAGCACAATTAGTGTCGCTTCGACCGGCACAAATGGGATCGATGCAACCGACGGGGCCAACTACGGCTTGCTAGGCCCAGCATTCACTAATGGAACAGGAGCCTTTGATTCCTTCGGTGCAAATGGTGTCGTATTTGGCCAAGGCTTTGTTGCGGGGACAGATATCTATATTGACCTGGCAGATACCGCGATAGCGGCAGGGACGTACGGCTTTGACTATTCGATCGCTATCAACAACAGCGGAGGTTCCCATGCTCAGGATAACATCTTTCACGTCGGTGCTGTCACGGCGACTGGTGGTGGTTTCGAAGTCGCGCTCAATGCGTCACACAATACGGATTTCCAACTCAATACATTTAAGATCGATAACTCACCTTTCGGAACGAGCCCTATGGTCTTCACGGAGTCGGGTTGGTATACCTTCCAGGTCACCTTTACGGAGTCGTTGACCCCAGACTCGGTAGATATTCTCTTCGAGGTGATCGACGACGATGGTGATACCTTCTTTTCGGCTTCGACACTAAGCAATCCCGCGCAGTACACCCTGTCTACGGCCGGTGGCGACCGATATGGCTGGTTCAATTATGTCGATACCGACAGCGGGCTGGCGATTGATTCGACCTTCGTCACCGCGGTCCCCGAACCAACAAGCCTGGCGCTGCTCGGCCTCGGCGGTTTGATGACCATGCGTCGTCGACATAATCGTTGATCTGTATCTGCAGCACTAAACCGTGAATCACACGCACTTGAACTTCCAACGGGACCGCCGACCCACTTCGGCATGGAGACATGGAACGATGAAGATTACTAAAACGATTGCTTTCCCCGCCGCTGCACTCTTGACTATGGTTGCTTCTGCTACGTTCACTCACGCCGCATCTATAACAGGATTTGTGGTTGAAGGCGGCGGCACCCAGCAGGTCCACCAGTTGAACAATGGCAACTTCCTTGGATTATGGGGATTCGATAATCGCGAAAATGCAAACCCTGGTGCTGGCGCAGTGACCATCAATTCGTCAGCCGATATCGTAGGCGGCTTTACTAGTGGTGGTGCTAGTATTGTGAATTTTTATAACGGCACAAACCCTATTAATTCGGGTGCCAGTGAGTTTGATGAGTTGACCTTTTCATTCACTCTCGCAGACAATACACGCTTGTTTGATTCTGTCTGGGTTGAGTGGACCGGTGGCAATTTGGTCTATTCAAACCCAGCAGGCGGCACGACGACGATGAACAGCACCAACATCACGCGGCCTGGTGATCCAATCCCTGAGCCAACTTCGCTCGCCCTGCTGGCGATAGGAGGCTTGATTGCTACCCGTCGGCGTCGCAGATAGGTCAAAATCTTTGATCTGCCGAGATCGGCTATAATTAGTCCATCACGAGGGCTCTTCAACAAACGTGCCCAGGATATTCCATAAGATATCCTGGGCTCTTTCTAGATTAATGACATGTTAATTTTGTGATTACACTCGTTGCTAAAGATACCGTGTCATTTTCTTTGCAGATCTCGATTCATGCCTGGGTAGGTTTTAGGTCTTGCCGCTGTCAAGGATAATCTGACATAAAGTAAGTTGTTAAACTTTCAGCCGTCGATTGACTAGACCAAATAAACGGAGAACCCACGATGAACTGGAAGACGATCCTCGTGCCTGCACTCATGATCGGCCTGATCGCCGGCACCACGCTCTACGCCGATGGGCACGGTAAGAAGGCCGCCGACAACACCCTCACCGACGCCGAGAAGAAGGATGGCTGGGTCCTGCTCTTCAACGGCAAGGACCTGACCGGCTGGAAGTGCAGCCCGGACAACCCCGACTCGGTTTTCGTCGAGGAGGGCAGTATCGTCACCAATGGCAAGCGGGCGCACCTCTACTATGGCAAGGAGGGCGACGCCGTCTTCACCGACTTCGAGATCAAGACCGATGTGAAGTGCGTCGGCAAAAGCAACTCGGGCATCTTCTTTCACACCAAGTTCCAGGAGTCCGGCTGGCCTAGCCACGGCTACGAGGCCCAGGTCTGCAACGGCTTCAAGGACCCCCGCAAGACCGGCTCGATCTACTCCTTCGCCGACATCCGCGACGAGTCGCCCGCCAAGGACGATGTCTGGTTCCACTACCACCTCAAGGTCGAGGGCAAGAACGTCAAGATATGGATCGACAGTAAACTCGTCCAGGACTGGACCGAACCCGACGACTGGGACCAGAAGACCAAGAAACTCGGCAGCGGCACCATCGCCCTGCAGGCCCACGACCCAGGTAGCAAGGTGCTGTTTAAGAATATGAAGCTACGGGAGCTAGAGTAAGGTGTATCAATGGATACGCGTGGTTCCACAAAGCGAATAGATCTCTTTGATGCAAGCAGCACTAGGTCTATTCGAGCATATCGATTGAATTGGGACGATGAAGATGCTTTGGAGAGCATCATTGCGCGGGATGGGTCTCTGAATCCGACGAGACTTCCAGAGGATGGGGTTGAGTTAAGCAGCAAGCAGATTGAGAGTTTGAAGACTGCAATAACAGGTCATCACCCGGAGCATGGGGTTGCGTTGTGCATGTATCCGCATCATGCTTTTTTGTTCTTCGACCAAACAGGTGAAGTAATAGGCCATATCGACATATGTTTTCTTTGTTCGAATTATTCGGCATCACCCCGGGACGCATTCTCTTCTGTATGGAATCTAGAAGCGATACAGGAATTGATTCGCGATATTGGCTTTCCAATCAAGAATTGGGAATGGTTATTTTAGCGATAGAAGCGCAGGGTCCGTAGCCGACTATGCGGAGGCGCCGTGTAAGCTGAGGTGCTAGTCGTATCCATAAGGCTGCTTTAAATACCACTTCCATCGCGAGCCAAAGACCTGTGATTTTCTTCACGGCCACTTCTTCATTGGTGACCTTCAGTCGTACATTCAATCATGGCTACGCCGTAATACTAAAGGTGCTGGCGTTGGTTGATGTATAGGCCTGTTCCAGTTGACTTACCGTGTTGGCAGAGGCCTCGATGCTAGGCGGTTCGCTGGTGCGTTGTTCTGGCTCATCGTCGCCGGCTTGCTGGGCCTGCTCTTGGCGTTCTGTGGCTAACTCAGCCCGGGCCTGCTGCTCCATCTGAGATGCCTGTGCAGCGACCCGGCGGTCCTGTGACGAAGGCTCGGCTGGGGCCAACGCTGCGCGGCGTATGGTCTGGGCCTTGGTGATCGTGGCCTCGGGGGTGTCTTCGGGCGAGGTGTCGATGCCGACGCTACCACCGACGGCGTAGCGCTTGCCGTCAGGGCCTTGCTGATAGCTGTAGCTTGGGCCTGAAGTGACGTAGGGGCCCCCCGCCGCGACGTGGGCTTGTTCATGTCGGCGGACCTCGGCATCACGGGCCTTGAGTTCCTGTACTTGTTTCACCTCTACGTCGGTCAGCGGCTCCCCGTCCTTACCGCGTGGCTTGGTGCTAGCGGCGATGCTTTCGTTGGTTGGCTTATTCTCTGCTTCAGCGGTATCGGGTGGGCCTTGCACAGCCGTCGTCTGGCTGGCTTTTTTAGCTTCGGCTGAGAGTGTTACGCTGTCGCTGGCCCGGCCGGTTGGGGCGATCGTGCCCGAGTCGGCGGATGTTGATGTGCTTCTTTGCGGCGAATTGGGGTTGTTCGGTGTGGTGCTTGATCTCAACTCGCCCGGACGATCGCTCCGCGCGTTCGGATCGAACGCGTTGAGGCCAAGGCTCAAAGGCAGGAGGGCGGCAGACACAAAAGGTTTATCGACGCGATGACGGGCCCACGTTGGTCAGCTGCGAGGCGACCGATAAGGTGTGGTGTCCCGGTACGAGAAGCGCTTCATGCCGCGGCTTGGACCATCTCGGGGACCGCGGTACGTAGCGCGGTGACGATCGCCTCGGCGGTGGTATTGCGCCAGTTGCGATCAGGATCGCTGGTCTTGTTCCTGATCCGATCAAAGGTGTCGATGATCGACTGCATCTGGGCATGGCTGGGCGGCTGGTTCTTCCAGACGCGGATAGAGTCGTGCGGGGTCGGGAGCATGTCTTCGCCGTGGTAAGCCAGCTCTTCGAAGAGCTTCTCACCCGGGCGGGTGCCGGTGATCTTGATCTCGACATCCGTGTCGGGCTCGAAGCCTTGTAGCCGGACGAACCGCCGGGCCAGGTCGAGGATGCGGATCGGGTCACCCATGTCCAGCAGGAAGACCTCGCCGCCGCGTTCGTTGGTCGCGGTATCGATCGTGCCGGAGAACATGCCGGCCTGCAGCACTAGGCCCGCGGCCTCGGGGATGGTCATGAAGTAGCGGGTCATGTCTTGGTGGGTGACAGTGATTGGCCCGCCGTGGGTAAGCTGCTTGGTCCAGATCGGAACGACACTGCATGCGCTGCCGAGCACGTTGCCGAAGCGGACCATACAGCATGCGGTACCGGACACCGTATTGAGGTGCTGCACATAGAGCTCTGCCAGCCGCTTGCTCGCCCCCATGATCGACGAGGGGTTGACGGCCTTGTCTGTAGAAATCATTACGAACCGCTCGGCTCCGACCGCAGCAGTGGCGTCTGCAATGGCGCGGGTGCCGTAGAAGTTATTCTCGATCGCGGCGGCGGGGTGGTCCTCCATCATCGGCACGTGCTTGTGTGCCGCAGCATGGAGGACTACATCGGGCCGCTCCCGCTCAAGTACATCAAACGTCCGTTCCCGCTGCGTGACATCGTGCAGCACCGCGCTACGCCCGAGGTCCGGATGCGTCCGTGCCAACTCGCGGTCGATCTCAAATAGTGCATTTTCAGATCGCTCGACAAGCGTCAGCCGGCCAGGCCCAAACCGTGCGACCACGCGTGCAAGCTCTGAGCCAATGGACCCGCCAGCCCCGGTGATCAGCACGCGTCGGCAGCCGATCCACTTGGCCAACGCTTGTTCGTCCAGCGGCTTTGGAGCGCGGTCGATCAGCCGGGTCGGATCGATAGGCCCGGTGACAAACGAGGCGGTCGATAGGCCATGCGCAATCGTCGCGGAGGTCGGCAGCCCGCCGGTAATCTTGCTGGTGGTCCGACCGGCGAGCTGGTCGTCGAGGGTCGGCATAAAACGCCAGGTCACGCCCAGCCGGCCGAGCGTCGCCGCGGCCTGCCCGATCGCGTCGCGCATCGCTAGAGGCAAGGAGACCAGCACGAGCTGTGGTGCGTGCGCGTCGAGGATCATCTCAAGCTGGTCGATCGGTCCAAGCGCTTGGCAGGGCAGGTTTGGGCTCGTCTTAGCCTCTAAAGCCACCCGCGGGAGCACACAGCCGATGACCACAGGCTCGGGCTGGGACATCTCCAGCGTGTGAGCCAGTTGTCTAACGCTGAGCGCGGTTCCAATTAGCGCGGTTTTAGGCCGTTCCCCAGGGGTGTCGGTGTGTGATCGGGGCAGTGAATCCATTGCTGTAGATATCGGCATCGCGGGGTTATCGGCTGCAACCGCCGGGTTTCCGGTCGTAGTGTGCCTAGTGATTAAGCGGTTTCACAGCAGTGCCGATGTTGACCGGCCGGGTTTACTCGGCCCAGCCAGAGCATCTCAAGGAGTTTCAAAGTGACCGACATCAGCAACACCGGCCGTGACCAGCGACAGCACCCACGCATCAAGGTCCCGGCGATGTACACGCTGATCCGAGCACGCGTCACAGGCTCCAACCGCTACAACTGGACCGGCCATATCTACGACGTCTCGCTAGGCGGCGTCCGCTTCGAACTCGACATGCCTATCGAGGTCGGCACCCAGCTCGAACTCCGCGGCATGCTACCCGGCAGCGGGCACACCACCTTCCGCGCCGTCGGCCGGGTCGTCCGCATCCACAGCGACGAACACGACCAGGGCCCATCCATCATGGGCCTGCAGTTCGAGGCCTTCCAATCCCCGATGGACCGCCACCGCCTGGCCCAGTACATCGACGCAAGGGCCAAGGCCCAGCAGGCCTCGCTCCGCCGCGCCGCCTAAGCACTAGACGGACCGCCCTACGCGCGATCCAAGCCTACGGCTTGTCTGCCAAGGTTGCCAAGTTGTTTTTGGCAGTGTTGAACTCGTGCGCTCAAACCGCATTGACGCACCCATAGCCAGCCCTATCAGCAGCCTCAGGTCAACCCAGCGTCATATCTCGCTACCGCGTTTTGATCATTTTGCGCACCACTTCGACAAATTTCTGTCAGCAATTAACTTACAGCTGAAATCATATTGATCAAGTTCGACCCTCTCCGTCATTACCGCGCATCCCTCGTGTAATCCATTCAGCCGCCGATACCACTAAGCAGACTTTTTTCAAAAAATCTCCCCTCAAAAGGGAATGCACCCACTCCGCCGGGCAATACCGTGTAGAGAGCGCCTATCTCTTGCAAGCGAGATCCGCTTATCCATCGAGACCCCGCTTTGCCCAACAACATCGAGACAACCCAGCGCTTCACCCTCCTGTGGATCAAGGCCCAGCCCAAGGCCGCGGCGTTTATCTCGTCCCTCGTCCGTGACCGCCACCACGCCGAGGACCTGCTCCAGGAGGTCGCCATCACCGCCGTCGCTAAGTTCGACACCTACGACCGCGACCGCAGCTTCGACGCCTGGGTCCTCGGCATCGCCCGGCTCAAGATCATGCGCTACTTCCGGACCACCGGCCGAGACCGCCTCACTCTAAGCGAAGAAACCGTCACCCACCTCCAGTCCGAGTACGAACAGCTCGCCACCACCCGCGAAGCCCGTGCCGACCACCTCGATGCATGCATTGAAAAACTCCCCGATAAGGCTCGCTCGTTGCTCAAACGCCGCTACTTCCGCGACATGGCTGTCAAAGACATCGCCGCAGACGAGGGCCGCCCGGCAAACGCGATAGGCAAGCAGCTGTTTGTAATCCGCCGCAAGCTCGAAGACTGCATCACCCGCCGCATGAAACACACGGGGGGCGAGTGAAGATGGCTGGCCAGCCCGCAAACAACTTCGATCCCCTGGAAGCCCTGATCGACGGCTACCTTGACGGCACGCTAACCGAGGCGGAGCACGACGAGTTGTTCGCCCGTATTCAGGCCGACCGCGCACTGCTTAAACGCTTCGCCGAGCTCACTGAGTTGGACGCGATCTTCCGCGAGCACGCCGGCAACCAGATCGACGCCGAGCAGGTCCGCAGCCAGATGCTCCCGCTTGCCGAGGACCCGTTCGGACCAGCCGCCGCCGAAAACTTGTTGAATGAGCTCGCAACGTTCGAAGAGAGCCTTGAAGACGAGTTGCCGCTTGTTGATATCACCGAGCAAGTCAAGCAGCTCCGCGTCGATAAGAAGCGGGCCCACCTTGATCGGCGACGCAATCAGCCGCGTGAAACCAGGGCCATTGAACTAGTGATCCCCACATGGGCCGTATACGCCGGGCTGGCCGCTGCTTGTGTGATCGCCGCGCTGCTGCTCTGGCCGGATACGCCCGAGTCTGAAGCGCCGCAGGTCGCCGATACGCCGGTACCCGCGAGCCCATTGACAACACCCGAGCCCGCACCCGCACCACCGCCGTTTGTTCCTAATGAAATCGTCGCTAAGCTGACCGCGTTGCACGACGCTCAGTGGGCAGAGGGTGCTTACGCACCGGGGGCCCAACTTAGAGCCGGTGACCGCCTGAGTCTCGCCGCCGGGTTCGCCGAGATCACCACCGCGCGCGGAGCGGTCTCGGTCCTCGAAGCGCCTGTTGTCGTCGAATTGATGGGCGACGATAACGGGCTGCGGCTCCACTCGGGCAAGCTGGTGGGGAAGGTCCATACGCCGCGTGCCAAGGGCTTTACTGTCTACACGCCGGGCATGCGAGTCGTCGATCTCGGCACCGAGTTCGGGGTCAGCACAGACAACCAAGCCGGGACGCAGGTCCATGTGTTCGAGGGCGAGGTCCTCGCCGCACCGGCTGAATCGGTCGCGGGTACAGCTCAAAGCGTTATCGTCCGCGCGACACAGGCGGCACAACTGGACGACCCGTCGGGTGAAGTCGTAGCGGTTAACTTCGATCCGGCGCTTTTCCATCGCCGCATCGTCAAGCGGCTAAATCTTGTTGATCTGATCGCGGGTGGTGATGGCAGCGGCGATCGGCGTGGTGTCGGGCTGCATCCAATGACCGGAACATACGTGTCAAATCCATCGGATAAATCGGTCAAGATGAGTTTTACAAGTGATGGCCGGTCACGCTCTGTTCCAGGCTCTTCACTTGTGGCACGTACATTCGTCCCCTCTAAGAATCGAGGGGTACTCGGCCTACCAGACGGCCTGAACCTGGGTGGTGTTGCTCCGTCCAGTGGTGTGGGGTACGGCTTAATCTGGTGTGGCGGGCCGATCCCCAACACCAACCCATCATGGGTCGCTGACATCCCACTTACCCTCAGCGGACGCCCTCTGTCTGAGACGGGTGATACGGTCATCATGCACGCGAACGCCGGCCTGGTCCTTGACCTCGACGCGATCAGCAAGCGCCACCCCGGGTTCCGTGTGAGCGGCCTCAAGGCGCGTATTGCCAATACCGCCGGGCGTGTCCAGGCCGGTGACGAGAAGGACTATCAGGCCGTCTTCCAGGCCTTTGCCGACAGCCAACTCGCCTTTCAGGCTGACTTTAAACGGTCGCTGCCGATCGATCAGCACATACAAGACATCGACTTGCCGCTGAAAGCGGGCGGGCGATACCTGACGCTGATCAGCACCGATGGCGGCGATTCAGTCTTTCGTGACTGGATCGTCCTGGCAGACCCTGTGCTCGAGCTCACCGCAAATTGACCAACTGTTTTGTTTACTACTTGTTTTCTTTCCCTACCCCTATCACGGAGAAATCCAATGAATTATTCTGCAACGATCGCTCTTACCATTGCCGCCGGCGTTACCACCGCAACCCAAGCGACGACCATTCACGTTAGCTTTGATGCGGCAAGTGGCGCGAGCTTCGTAACTGTTGACACGCTCTTGGATGGTGACGTGGTTTCGACCGGCACCAATGGCACGGACACCTGGAACCTCGGTGCGTTTGCCCCGGGTGTTGCAGGTGCGGGCACCGGTTCGATTGCGGACCTGCTGCTGGATACCGGCGTGAGTTCTGGCGCGTCGCTGAGCGCCGACTATCGCAATGCCCTCAACCTGAGTGCCCCATTCGATGTGCTTGGGCAGGCGGGTGCCGATGACGACTATGCACTGTTCGATGGTGTTTTAGCCATGAATAACACATCTGATTCGATTACCGTCACAGGCTTGTCTTCTGACTTTACATCGAATGGCTATACGGTGACGGTTTACACGTCTCATGCCGATGGCAGGTCCGTTCTCTTCTCGATCGGTAGCAATACCGCCTCCACACAACAGCCAACAATCGCTCTATTCGACGGTGACGTTTCAGGCTTTGCCGGGACCATCACCGGCCTGACCAGCGACTCTTTCACACTAACCGGAGTCGCTAGTCCAAACGCCCTTTACAACCTCGCGGGTATCTCTATCACCGCTGTGCCTGAGCCAGGCTCGCTGGCGCTGCTGGGGCTTGGCGGCCTGTTGATCGCGCGGCGTCGGCGTTAATCAATGCCTTCTCCTTCAAGTGGCGCCGTGTTTCGAGAGAGATGCGGCGCCTTTCTGACCCCGCTTCTGCTACGGCATGCAGTCATCTGGAGAGCCCCAATGCGTCACGCCTTTACGCTTATCGAGCTACTTGTCGTGATCTCGATCATCGCGCTGCTGATCGCATTGCTGCTGCCCGCGCTGGGTGCGGCCCGCTTGCAGGCTCGTATCATGCAGAACGCGACGCAGCAGCGCGGCATCATGCAGAGCTTCGCGCTGTTTGCAGAAACCAATGACGGCTGGTTCCCCGGCCTAAGAAATGCCAATACCGGTGTCGACGTCATCCCCGCCACACTCAACGGCCAACAAACGTCTGCCTCAAACGATCACGGCGGCTTGGCGGGCACCCGCTTCGCGCTGGTTCTCGAAGGCGACTACATCACACCCGAGTACCTGCTCAACCCCGCCGAGCCTTTGACCCGCGAGGCTTGGACGTTCGGCAAGACGGGGCTGGATTCAAATAACTCGCACATGGACTGGCGGAACTTCTCCTACGCCGTCGAGGAGTGGGGCGTACCCGGCGATACACGCTTCACGATCAAACGGAGCATGGCTACGATCGACAAGCTGGATGCACAAACGCCGGTCGTGGCCGACCGCATCCTCACCGTGCTCGGCAACGCGTGGTCGGACCCGAACGCCTACATCGGCGTATTTTCAAGCGATCCGGGCAAGTTCAACATGGGCCTGGCCTGGGCCGATGGCCACACGTCCTTCGAGAACACGGCGGTGGTCGACACGCGGTTCGGCGAGTACCGCAACTCAGACGACAACATCTATCAGCGTGCCGGGGATGACGGGTTAGTCGTCTCAACACCCGCCAACCCATCCAACCTTCAGATCAACTCGAAGTTCGTGTACAGCACCGAGTGGAGCCACACCAGCCCCGACTACCCATGACCCACTCGATTTTGGCAAATCCCGAACGGGCAACAACGATATGAATCATTGCAGCGTACCCCTCAACATAAAAAAGGCGTTTACCCTCATCGAATTGCTGGTGGTGATTTCCATCATCGCGCTGCTGATCGCGATCCTCCTGCCAGCGCTGGGTGCCGCGCGCCGCAGCGCGCAGGCTCTGCAATCCAACACACAGATCCGGGGGATCCAGCAGGGCATGTTTATCTATTCCGGGAGCAACAAAGACCTCTTCCCGGGGTTAGATAAGTTGGGCGCCCAGTCCGATGAAGCGTGCACGGACGCAGACCGTATCCAGAGCTACAGCTCAGGCGGCACCCACGCGGGCGGGCATGTCGCCGCCCGGTACGCGATCGGCCTGGAGGACGACCTCTTCACGCCTGACTACCTGATCAGCCCGCTTGAAATCAATACGGAGATCCGGCCCTGGGAGCAAGGCACGGTCTACACCGAGACGACCGGCACCTTCTTCTCGTACGCCTTGCCCAGGATTCAGCGCAACCCGGGTGCCAACCAGATGTCGCCCGGCCGGGCGTTTGAGTGGCGTGCCGAGGCGAATTCCGCTGCGGTCGCTGTGTCAGACCGTCTGCTGGGTGATGGCCCGGGCGGTGTCGCGGTCAATCGGGGCAATGCCGAAACCCACATCAGCCTGCAAGCCGCCGATCAGCCCGGGCAGTGGACCGGGGGTGTTACGTTTAACGACAACCAC
>JBCCYY010000024.1:0-51270 GCA_039188575.1 Planctomycetota bacterium
GAGCCGGCGGGCGTGGTCGACGCGGTCATCAACTGGCAGCCCAAGCCCGGCGGCACACCCGACGGGTTCGATGCCAACGTCAAGCCCTACCGGCTCGCGCTCAACCTGCTCGGCGGGCGCATGAGCTACACCGATATGGCAGGCAGCGTGACGGTCTACCCCGACCTCATGCAGCTCAACGACCTCGCCGGCTCGTTCGCAGACCCCAACGGCGCGGCCGGCCGGCTCAAAGCCAGCGGCGAGATCGGCTTCGAGTCCGAGCCGCGCATCGGGCTGAACTTCTCCGGCCGCTCCAGCGCGATCGGGCAGACCGCGCGCCTGCTCCTGCCCGACGCGGCGGGGGACGTCATCGATAATATCCGGTACCAGGGCACGCTCAAGCTAAGCGACGGCGAGCTCGTCATGACCAACACCGGCGGCGTGCAGCAGGCCACGCGGTTTGTCGGGAGCTTCGACCTGCCCGAGGGGACGTTCGTCCTCGGTGGGCTGCCCGTCACCGAGTTCAAGGGCGCGCTGGATGTCGATGTCGACGACAGGCCCGGCAACACGCTGCCCAAGATGACCTACGAGCTCAAGGCCGATCGCTTCCTCGCCAACAAACGCGAGATCAAGAAGTTCCGCGTCACCGCCGACAACACGAACGACCCGCTTGTCCTCCGTACCGGCCGGGGCACCGCGTCGGTCTACGGCGGCACGCTTGTTATCGAGGCCTCGACCGACCTCTTCACCGAAGGCGGCGGCACCCGGCTGAGCGCCTCGATCCACGACGCCGAACTCGCCCCCATGCTCGACCCCACCACGCCCTGGCGCGACCAGGACAACCCCGCACTGATCGAACGCGACCTCGTGTCAGGCCTGCTCAGCGCGTCGCTCCTGCTCGATACCGACTACGCCAAGGACGGGGATCGCTACGGCCGGGGCAGCATGCAGTTCCGCGATGCAGAGTTCCTCGCGGACAACCCCGTCGGCCTGTTCCTCGTGCAGGCGATGAACCTGAACCTGCCCGACCGCCGCGGCTTCGACCAGGGCGCCGCCGAGTTCGACATCGCCGGCAACCAGATCGTCTTCAACGAGATATGGATGGAGACGCGTGGCAAGGAGGTCAAGATCGCCGACTACCCCGTGTTCCAGCAGGGCCTACGCATCAGGGGCGCTGGCGTCGTGACCTACCCCGACGCTGAACTGGACCTCCGCCTCCAGACCGAGATCACCGGCACGACCGAGGCGATCCCCTTCAGCGAGTTGATCAAGATCTTCCGCAACGAACTCATCGGCATCCGCATCAAGGGCACCCTCGCCGAGCCGAAGGTGAACTACAAGGTGCTGCGTGACACGCGTAGCGCGTGGGAGCAGTTGCTGAGGCCGGAGGAGCAGAACGACGCGGCAGAAAAGTAAACGAATCGAATGGCCAAATAGCCGGGGACCTACGGGCTCCGGGCGCGTGAAGCGTTGCCTGTCGTCACAGCCGGCCTGTACTCGCGCCCGGCGTCCGTAGCCCGCCGGCTAGAGCAACATGCATGATGATGCTTCATCGCGCCGGATGTGAATCCGGTGCCCGATTCAATCACGACACGCCGGGCCCCGCATTCACATGCGGGGCTAGAAAAGTCTCCGCAAAATGCTCCAGGGTACTCGTGTTCCGCGGTTTTCTGTGGAGCGATGCTTCGTGCTCTGACAAGACCCCGGCTCGGTGGAAGCCTCGCCCTCCCGGATAGATCACTCCGGTTCGACGGACTCCACCTCACAGACCAGCCGCAGGCCTGTGTAGTAGAAATCGAGGTACCAGAAGCGGCTGTACGGGAGTTGAGGGTACGTTTCATTCCATACGCTCTGATCCTCGATAGCCTTCCAAGTTTCGGTCAGGTCGTCGGCTTTCAACCCGAAATGCCCACCGCGCACCCAGCGATCCTCCGCGTCCGATTCAACCCACTCGGTCGCGTTGCCCAACAGGTTCACGAGCCCCAGTCGATTGGGTTCGCCCTCCGCTACTCGGCGGGGTTCGGGGAAGAAACCATCGATCGTCCATTCCGTATTGTCTTCAAGCATCGCTTGGCGAAGTAGTGCTTCACGATCATTCGGGACACCACCACTGAGTTCGAGGGCATGCAACCACTCTACATCGTTGGGCAGGCGGTACCGTTTGCCGGTCTTCTCGCTGAGCCAGAGGCAGTACGACCTTGCGGTCAGGTGTGACATGCCGATCGCGGGGTACGCAAGCCAGTCCCCTTTGCCACGCGCGACATGCAAAGCAACGTGTTCGCTGTAAATCGGGCTCGGCCGAAGCCCTTTCTCGATGAGCTTGGCCAACTCGAAGGCATCCTCTACGTCATCGCCGTACGCCCACCGCAGAAACATCGCGCGCGAGACCTCGGTCTTCCCGATGTAGAACGGCTTAATACCTTTGGCCTCATCCCCCGGGATCAGGATCATCTCGAAGGGAACCTGTTTTTGGTGGTAGCCTTGCACGGAATCGGTAAACGATGCGGGTAGATCGGCCGCCGGTGGGGCGGCTCGGGCTGTGTCGGGTGCTTTAGGCTGATCCTCTGCCGATTCAGCAGAAGGCGTGTCTATTTCGTTCGGCTCATCGATTGGTGAGGGTGTGCCTTCCTCCCCGCAGCCCGATGTCATCAGCAGCGTAAGCGAACCGCACAGCATGGTGGTTTGCAGGACAGGTTTGCAGGGCATCGACTCGCTCCCGGCAGAAAGGTCAGGGACAAAAGGACGATGCGTAGGCCGATGGCATTACCGCCCGCTGAAGAACCCCTCGTTGAGGCGTCGGTTGATGCCCTCGGGGGTGAGCACGACGCTGACCGAGGCCTCGCCGTCGATGTCGTCGTAGCCGATGACCAGTCCCAGGCTCGCGCGGGGGAGCCGGCGGTCGATGGTGAAGTTGATCGTGCGGGAGTTGCCCTCGCCGAAGTCGAGGACCTGGAACACGCCGGCCCGGTACTTCTTAGTCAGCTGCAAATCAGCGCCGTAGCTGAGCAGCCTTGCGTCGAGCACGTCGATCTCGCGGTAGGCGATGAAGCTGCTCAGCCGGTCGGTGTGCTGGTTCTCGACGGCGAGGCGCCACTGCACGACGCTGCCCTCGTCGAAGTTGTGGGTCAGCTCGCCGGTGATCGCGGTGGCCTCGGTGACGGCCCACATGAGCTCGGTGTAGAAGTGGTCGTCGCCGAGCGTGTACTCGGGGCGGTAGTCGTAGTACCGGCCGAGCGAGGCGGGGTTGGGCGCGTCCTCGGTGGCGAGGATGAGATCGGTGCGTAGGGTGATCCAGTCGACGGAGCGTTCGCGCCCAGGCCCGCCGCGCTTGGTCTGCCAGGTCTGCAGCGCGCCGATGCGGGCGACGCCACCCTCGGTCAGCCGCTCGACCTCGGGGTCGTAGATGGGCAGGTCGGTCGCGTTGAGCGTGTTGTCATAAAAAGCGAGTGTGATGCCGGGCTCGATGATGTGTCGCAGGCCTTTGGCGTCGAGAAGCCGCGACTCGAAGGTGTTGTTGGTCTTCGTGATCGCGGTTGAGACCTTGATCCCGCCGCCGCCCCAGAAGCGGAACTGGTCGTTGTTGCCGCCGTTGAACGCGCTGAAGTCGTCGTCGTACGCGGTGAGCCGGCCGACGAGGAAGGGCGTGAAGTCGAAGACGCCGGAGCGGAACGGGGCGCTGATCTCGTTGCGGGTGTCCAGCCGTGTCACGATCGATCGGGGGAAGCCGGCCGCGAGCGCGGCCTGGTCAAAACTCGTCCCCGGCGCGATGCCGAACGCCGCGGCGGACTGCGCCGCGTTGAACCCTCGGTCGGCGGGGCTGTCGTCGCCGAAAACCGCCCGCATGCGCCCGACGCGCGACTCGTGGAAGAACGTCGCGCGGTCGTCCAAGATGCTCGTGATCAGCCGGTACTCGAACTCGGGCAGCTTGTTGACGGTGTAGCCCGGCGTGAGCAGGGGGGCGTACTGCGGGGTGAAGTTGTTGACCTCGCCCTTGATCAGCGCGGTCAGGGCCCAGTCGTCCTGAGCCTTCTTGAAGTACGCGCTGGTCTCGTACTCTTTTTCCGCGTAGGCCTCGTTGGGGAAGAACTCTTCGAGGAAGGTCGGGTCGGAGACCGAGTTCGCCTCGAGCCAGAGCTCCCAGTTGGCGGGCAGATCCTGGCGGTGGCGGGCGCGGAAGAAGCCGCGGGACTCGTTATCGAAGCCGACGCTCTGTCGGCGGGCGATCTCGTCGTTGCCCGAGTCGCTGGGCAGCCAGTAGGCGCGGGTGTCGCCGCGCACGCCGTCTCGCTGGTAGTCGAGCTCGGTGCCGAGCGCGAGGCCGTGCTCGCCGCGGAAGTCGATGTTCGCCAGCCACTCGACGCCCTCGGGGGCCCGCGTGTTGGTCAGCGCGAAGATGTCCCACTTGGTCTGGACCTCGCCGCCGTTCTCGCTCTCGTAGCCGACCTCGATGCGGCGGAGCGGGATCGCCCCGGCCTCGACCGTGGTCTTGGGCCAGTAGAAGATGGGCGTGTCGCCGACGTTGACCGTCACGTCCTCCGCGCTGACCCAGTTTTCAACCGTCTCGTCGTCGTTCCTGAACTGCTGCAGCGTGATCTTGCTTGCGCCGATCGAAAGGTGCGGCTTGGCGAACTCGCTGGTCGTGAAGATCGCCTGCTCGGCGCTGAAGCTGTCGGCCGAGGTCTGGCGGATCACGTCGGCCCGCATGTACAGCGGCACCTGCGTCTGTGTGTCGTAGCGGTAGATGACCGCATCGAGCAGGACGGCGCGGTTTGATTTCAGGTCGTAGTACGCGCGCGGCGCACGGACGTTAGTAACCCCACCATCGATATCGTTGTGGTTGAGTGTGCTTCTGATACGGATGTCGTCTTCGAGGTAGATGCCACGGATCTTGCTGGCGTCGGATGGGGGCTCTAACCCGCCTTCGCGTTGATCTTTTTCGACGAAGATCACGACCCGCTCGGCCTGGAGTTCGACATGGCGGTCTTCGTCCGCGTCTTCGTAGGTCACGACGACACCGCCGTACAGCAGCACCGCGCTCTCGTTCGGCAGCCCCTCGATTTTACGCTGCCACACCAGCCTTTCGACCGGCCCGTACCGCACCGTCCCACGGACCGGCAGCACCGGGCGGTCGATCAGTTCATCATCGACAAGCACTTCGCCGGGCTCTGGGATGTCGATGCTCCGCCGCTCGGCCTCGATCGCGGCCCGCCGCATCTCGCGCAGGCGTAGCTGATCGGGCGTCAACCCCGCGTCAGGCGGGACAGGCAGCGTCGGACGGTCCAACCGGGCGTCGTACTCCGCGAGCCGCTGCATCGCGATTGTTGTGAACTGCGACTCGGTCAGCTTGTCAGCCTTGCTCAGCTCCGCGGTCAGCTCGACTTTACCCCGGCTCGCGACGGTGACGAGCAGGTTCTTTGCATCCGCCTGGACCCCGCCGCCGCCGACCGACTCGGGGTCGGCAAAGACAAAGGCCAGGTCGCGCGTCTTCTCGCCGAGCCCGGGCCGACGTTTGATGCGGACGATCGCTTGCTGATCGCGGAAGCCGTAGCCGCCGACGCTCACGCGCACGTCCCCATCCAGTAGCACAAGCTTGGCGTCCCCCGTCTGAACAACAGTCGCACGATCGGCACGCAGGCTCACATCCGAGTCCAGCACGGGCTCGGCCGACTGCGCATGGCCTGTGAAGACCGCCGCGAGCACCACCCCGATCACTGTGAGCCAACGCCTCATACGGTGGATGATAAACCAACCCGCGCTGCTAGGCCATCGACACAGGGAACCCATTTCAAGCACGGTGTAGCGGGCGACGCGAAGCGTCCCGTGCGAACGATCTATTTACTCATACCGCCCCCGAGGCATCCAAACCACGGGACGCTCCGCGTCTCCCGCTACACCACAAGGATCAACCGCCCGCCAAGTGCAGTTTGGGCTGATCGGCGTCGGCCTGACCGGACGCGCCCCCTTGCTCCGCCGACCCGTCCGGCTCGGGGCTCAGCACCGCGATCTGCCAGATATCCAGCCAGCTGGTCTTGAAGAGGTAGTGCACCTTCAGGTTGGTGCCCGCGAGGCAGTCTTCGAGCGAGAGGTCGCTCTTCCAGCCGATCTTCATGAAGATAGGGTTGAGCAGTGTCTCGAAGAACGCGATGAAGCGGTTGTGCGCGTGGAAGTGGTTGAGCAGGACGATCGTCCCGCCCGGCTTGACCAGCCGCTGGGCCAGCCGCAGTAGCTTGTTGGGCTCGTGCACGACGCTGATCGTGTGGGCGATCATGATGTGGTCGAAGGAATACTCGGCTAGAGGAGGGAACATCGCGTTCGCCTGGATCAGCGTGACGTGGTCGAGCTTGTGCTCCTGCTTCTTCTGCATGGCCTTGGCGAGCATACCGGTCGAGAGGTCCGCGCCGATGACGGTGATGTTGTCTGGGTATTCGGGCAGCGTCATCCCTGTGCCGACGCCGAGGTCGAGGATGACGTCGCCCGGTTTGGTACGCAGGTGCGCGAGCGCCGCGAGGTGGCGTTTGTGGACGAGTGCCCCAAAGGTCTTGTCGTAGAAGTACGCCCAGACGTCGTAGCACTTGCTCGTCCAGGATGTCTTCATCGTCTTCATAGGCGGCTACTAACTCAGTCAGACGGATAGTGGGGCGGACATTCCTGTCTGCCATCCGGCGAAGCCGGAATCAGTGTTTGATTCGACCTTCGGCCGACGGCAGACAGGAGTGTCTGCCCCACTGAAAAAGCAGTCTACTCGCTTAGCGACGCATCGACCGCCGAGGTGATCTCGTTGACCCAGTCCTGCACGTCGCCGCGCGTCTCCGTGAACTCAAGGGCGACGCTGCCATCTGGTGCGTAGACGAAGACCGCGGGCAGCGCGCCGCCGTCCCACGTCTCGCTGAGCGCTTCCGCGATCGCGTCCCTCGCGTCCGACCCCCCGGTTGCGATATATGAGTTGTCCCAGGCGTCCTGCTCCGTCAGGAACTCGCCGGCCTTCACGGCCGAGGCCTCGCCCTCGTCGTAGCTCAGCGACGCGAGTACCACATCCTCGCCGCGTTCTTTGATCGCTTTGTGCAGGTGTGGGAACATCTCCACGCACGAGCTGCACCATGTCGCCCAACAATCGATGACCAGCACCTTACCGTCCGCCGCGACCTGCTTACGGAGCTTGGTGATGCCCTCGGCGTCGAGCACGGTGATCTCCATCGCTGGCTCGGGCCCGGTTTCTACGACTTCTTCCTCATCGCAACCCATCAGCAGGGCGGCGGACAGCAGGCAAACGATCATCGACATGGGCTTGAGCATAGCGGCTCCCGTGGTTTGGTCTTTGTCTCAGGTGCGATGCTACACTGTCTCCATGAAAGCCCTGGAGGTCAACGGCGAATCGAAAAAAACCGACGCGGCGACCGTCGCGGACCTGCTCGATGAGCTGGGTTTGGCCGGTCAGGCTGTCGCCGTCGAGGTCAATCAGTCCGTCGTCCCCAAGAAACAGCACAGCGAAGCCACCCTTAACGATGGCGACAAGATCGAGCTGGTCACTCTCGTCGGCGGGGGGTGAATGGTTATAATTAGTTATAAACCTATTCTGGGAGACTACGATGACTGCTAATGAAATCCTGCGCCGACTCAACGAGCAGCCTTTCCAGCCTTTTGCGTTAGTGACTAGTGATGGCGATCGTCACGAAATCCGTCACTCTGAAAACGCAAAGCTGTTGCCCGGCGGTGTGCTCTACCTCTTCCACCCGACTTCGGACAAGGATGCTCAGGTGGAATATCCCGTTTCAATCAGCTTGCTGCACATTACGACCATCCAGCCCCTGCCCCATCAGGCGGCTTGATGGTAATTGACTCTCTGATGAAGAAGGGGCAACATGATCAAGATTTATTTCAACAAAGATAAGCCTGACCGCAAGCAAGAGCAGCTTACGCTCCCCGAGCGATGGGCGCTCTACCGAGCGATGCGCCGTTTTATTGATCCTTTGGATGTCAAAATATGTACGGTTCTTCTCATGGTTATGATGAGCCTGTCGATCACCTTTATCATGTTCTGGTTTGTCATGGCAAAGATTACCCAGGGTATTCGTGTCACCCCATCCTTTTAGTTTTTCCATGGCGGTAAGTTAGAGATCAGAAAATGACAGCAACACTTGCCAACGAACTCGACACCCCCCTCAACGTCGGCGGCCGATCCCTCGCCTCGCGCCTCATCGTCGGCACCGGCAAGTACCAGACCTACGAGCTGATGCAGCAGAGCCTCGACGCATCGGGCGCGGATGTGATCACCGTCGCCGTCCGACGAGAGCGCTTGGTCAACGAGCAGGGCGAGTCGCTGCTGGACTACATCGATACCGACCGGTACACGATCCTGCCGAACACGGCCGGATGCTTCACCGCGGAGGACGCGGTCCGTGTTTCCCGCCTCGGCCGCGAGCTGCTGGATCAGATCGACAACCCCGGCAAGGACTGGGTCAAGCTTGAGGTGCTCAACGACAAGAAGACCCTGCTGCCCGACCCCGTCGGCACGCTCGAGGCGACGGCGGAGCTCGTGAAAGACGGCTTCAAGGTGCTCTGCTACACCAGTGATGATCCGGTCATGGCCGCGAAGATCAAGGAGGCCGGCGCGGCGAGCGTGATGCCCGCCGGTTCGCCGATCGGCTCGGGCCAGGGCGTACTGAACCAGAACAATACCCGAATCATCCTCGAGCTCTTAAAAGAAGGCGACGCCGACTACCCCGTGATCGTCGATGCGGGCGTCGGCGCGGCGAGCGATGTCTCGATCGCGATGGAGCTCGGCGCGGACGGCGTCCTGCTCAATACCGCGATCGCCCACGCGTCCGACCCGGTCCGCATGGCCCACGCGATGAACCACGCTTGCAAGGCAGGCAGACTCAGCTACCTCGCCGGCCGGATCCCGAAAAAGCTCTACGCCACCGCATCCAGCCCCTGGGACGGCGTGATTAGCTACATCCCCGGGGAATAGTCAAGGCCCGCGAGAAGTTGAAACCACCGTTGGTCAAAACGCGAAGTCACTTCGAAGCTGAGGATAATTTCGATTTTTTCCCTCGCCTCAAGGCCGGATCACAGTTAAGCTGGCAAAGTTACGGAACGGAATCTCCTGTGCACCACCGTCTTTCATACTGGATGCTGGCCCTGACTCTGCTTACGGTCAGCCCTGCGGCCGTCAACGCGGCCCTGACCCCCGTCAACCAGGAAGATGAAGCGGCCCTGGAGGCATCTGCCTCTTTGGCGTTTTCTGAGTACCTCACCGCGATCGACGAGGGGGAACTCGCACAAGCCTACGAGATGGTCCTCGACCCGCTGGACATGCAGGCCCAGGACGATGTGCTCACCCGGCTGTCCGCGTTCATCAAGGCCCGCCAGAAGCACCCCGTCACCAACGAAGGCCTGATCGTCCGATCCTCCGGCGAATGGGCCCTGGTCGTTTATCAGTACGACACGATCGTTGGCGGGAAGACCGCCCGCGTCATCACCACCGCCTGGATGATCCAGTGGGAAGGCTTCTGGCGGCAGTTCATCGTCGCCCCAGCCGATGAGTCCTTCTGGGAACTCCACCGCTCAGACTACGAGCGCCTGCAGCAGTGGTTCGACGACCACGCAGAGGACATCGGCACGGCCTGATCGGACAATTCGTATGAGGTTTAAGGATGCCAACGGTCCAGACCCAGCCGCATCTTCAGCGTGCTGGCTATTCGGTTTCCTACACAGGCTCTCAGCCCATCATCGTGAACGTGTTGGTCGAAACGATGAACGCGCTTCCAATTCTCGACGAAGACCGTATCCACGATTGCCTGCTCGATGCCTGGCAGCAGGCGAGTGGCTGGTGTGTTGGGCGTTACGCGATGCTTCCGGACCAAGTCCAATTGCTGGCTGCTCAGCAAGACTTCGCCTGTGATCTCGGGGACTGGGTGCAGTATTGGAAAGCCCGCGTGAAGTCCTGTATCGAATATGCGGGCTTTGAATGGCAGCCACGGTTTGGGTCTGCAACCGTCACGACTCCTGTTAACTACAAACTTAGGCGTGAATCCATCAGGCTCAGCCCGGTGAGCCACAAGGTTGTCCGATCGGTCGTAGACTGGCCATATGCCGGCGTCGTTGAAGCCTTGGAGTGGGACTAATTGTGAGGCAATGCCAGCGCGACGATTTGTTATTGCGCCTTCTTAATCCGTCAGGTACCGCCAGACATCGACTACGCTGATCCGATCGACCGCCTCGTCCGCGCGGTCATCGACCGGCTCGTATTGATTGACCACCGGCTGTGTGGCGAGGGCGACCTCGGTGCCGTCGCCGACCTGTTGCAGGCCAAGCGACCCATCGCCCGTCACGGAGATGATCCACCGGCCATCGGCCATCCTGCTGCGGTAGATCGCCTTGCCAAACGGGATGGTCGGGTCTTCCCAGTCCACCTCGACCAGGTCCGGGTCGATGACCACGGCTTGGTCAGAACGGGCCGCGGTATGCTCATCGAAGACCCGCCGGATCAGCAGCCGGCCGTCGACCAGCGCGTAGTCCACGAACAGCTCGTCTTCCCACGCGTTAAATGTTGTTGGCACGCGGACCAGCTCGCCGTCGCCCTTGCGGACGATGACACAGACCGTGCCTTCTTCGACGAGCAGTTCGGTCACCGGGCGTGGGGTGATCGCCTGGTTGTACTGCTCGGCGAGCTGCTGATAGTCGACCTGTAGATCGGCCAGGCGGTCCCGGTAGATCTCCTGCGCGACGCTGGCCTTGGCCCACTGATAGCCCGCCGCGAGGGCGACCCCCAACGCGATCAAGGACAGCGGTAAGAAAACCCGTTTTGCCATCGTCATGCTTCCATTGGGGGCTTGCCAGGCGGCGGCCGGACCGGTCGGCCCGATGCTTGTGTATCATCGGCGCTTAAGCGGCCCGGAGTTCAACCCTTCTGGCACGCTTGAAGGAAAGGCCTGTTGCATGCAACGACTCATCCCTACGCTCCTTGCCTTGCTGCTGAGCGCCCCCTTTGCGCTCGCCGAGGTGAGCCTGCCGTCGGTCTTCGGCGACCACATGGTCCTGCAGCGCGACAAGGAGGCCCGCGTCTGGGGCAAAGCAGACCCGGGCGAGCAGGTTGTTGTAACGTTTGCTGGCGTTCAGAACAAAACCAAAGCCGACAACAACGGCAATTGGAGCGTGAAGCTCCCCGCACAGCCCGCGTCGGCCAACGGGCAGACCCTGACGATCCAAGGCAAGAACAAGATCGAGATCAAGGACGTCCTCGTGGGCGAGGTCTGGGTCGCCTCCGGCCAATCGAACATGTCCTGGACCGTCGCCCAGTCCGCCAACCCCCAGGAAGAGATCGCCAACAGCGCGAACGATCAGATCCGCATGTGGACCGCGCAGCGGACCGTCAAGACCGAGCCCGCGTTCGATGTCGTCGGCGGCTGGGCGGTCGCTTCGCCGAAGACGACCGGCAACTTCTCGGCGGTGGCGTACTACTACGCCCGGGAGCTGCAGCAGGAGCTCGGCGTCCCGGTCGGCATCCTTCATTCAAGCTGGGGCGGGACACCCGTCGAGGCGTGGACCAGCCGGCAGAAGCTCGATTCGATCGGCTGGGCCAAGCCGATCCTGCAGCGCTATGACGCGGCGGTCAAGGCCTACCCCAAGGCCAAGAAGCAGTATGACCGGGAACTCAAGCGTTGGGAAGAGACCCGTAACGGCCCGAAAAACACCGGCGAAAAGGCCGGCTACGCCAAGCCCGACCTCGACGACAGCAAGTGGAAGACCATGAGGCTGCCGCAGACCTGGGAGAAGGCCGGGCTGACGACCCTCGACGGCGTCGTGTGGTTCCGTAAGACCATCGAACTGCCCGAAGGCTGGGCGACCGACAAGCTCAGGATCAACCTTGGGCCGGTAGACGATGGCGAGACCACCTATGTCAACGGTGTCCGCGTCGGGCACACCAACGCGTCCAACCGCGGTGCCTGGCAGATGAACCGTTCTTACCAGATCCCTGCAAAGGCCGTGAAGGACCGAAAGCTCGTTATCGCGGTCCGCGCGGTGGACCTTTCCGGCGCCGGCGGGATCTGGGGTAAGCCCGAGCAGCTCTACCTCGTCCGCGATCAGGACAAGGACGAGCCTCTGTCCCTCGCAGGTGACTGGAAGTACCTCGTCGCCCACGAATTGAATGCGAACACACGGCCGACCCGCCAACCCGGCACGCTCTTCGGCCCCGAGCACCCGCACGCCCCGGCGGGCCTGTACAACGGCATGATCGCGCCCATCGTCCCCTACACCATCCAGGGCGCCATCTGGTATCAGGGCGAGTCCAACGCCTCTCGCGCCGAGCAGTACGGCAAGCTCTTCCCCGGCATGATCAGGGACTGGCGCGAGCGATGGGGCCAGGGCGACTTCCCCTTCGTCTTCGTTCAACTCGCGAACTACCGTAGCCCGACCGACAAGGTCGTCGATACCGACTGGGCACACCTCCGCCATGTCCAGCTGCGCACGCTGCGAAGCAAGCCGAACCTGGGCATGGCTGTGACCATCGACATCGGTGCAGCCAACGATATCCACCCTAAGAACAAGCAGGACGTCGGCAAACGCCTAGCATTCTGGGCGCTACGCAACACGTACGGCAAGAAGGATATGATCGGCAGCAGCCCGCTTTTCCAGGGCCATAAGCCGCAGGCCATCGATGGCAAGAACGCCATCGTCGTCAGCTTTATCGAGTTTGGAACCGGCCTTGATATCCGCGGTGATGGCAGCCTCCAAGGCTTCACCATCTCGGGTAAAGACGGCAAGTTCGCCAAGGCAAACGCCAGGATCATCCAGCCGGACAACGGCACGCCTAAGCAAGTGATGGTCTGGTCGGACGCGATCAAGAACCCGACCGATGTCCGCTACGCCTGGGAAGACAACCCGGACGAAGCGAACCTGATCAGCAAAGAAGGCCTGCCCGCGTCCCCGTTCCGGACCGACCGGTTCAAGGGCCCGACCGACGGACGCAGGTGAATTCAGAACGGTGTAGCGGGTGACGCGGAGCGTCCCGCGCTTGATTGAAAGTGTAGGCCGCATCAGCAACCGCCGAACCACGGGACGCTCCGCGTCTCCCGCTACGCATGCTGTGAAACAGTCGTGATCGTGTGGCGTCGGAGTAGTCATGTATAGGCGAAGTTTGTTGGTTCTGCTGTTCTTTACGTTTGCTTTGCTCACGCTCCAGGCCCATGCGCGCAAGCTCGACACACTCAAGCCTGATCACCCGCGCATCCTTGCTGATTCGGATGACTTTGACCGTGTCGCCGCGTTGGTCAAGAATGATCCGCTCGCCAAGCGGTGGTACGGCCAGCTCAAGTCGCGCGCTCAAGAGATGCTGGACGAACCGGTCGCGGTACACGAGCTGCGCGACGAGCGTCGGCTGCTCTATGTCAGTCGGGAGGTTTTAGCCCGGGTGAAAACGTTGGCGCTGCTGCACCGCATCGAACCCGATGAGCGTTACGTCGAGCGGGTCTGGGCGGACGTGCAGGCCGCCTCGGGCTTTGATGACTGGCACCCGGACCACTTCCTCGACGTCGCGGAGATGGCGTTCGCCTTCGCGCTCGCTTACGACTGGCTCCATGAAGACTGGACCGAGGACCAACGCCAAACAATGCGCGACGCGATGGTCCGACACGCGATCCAGCCCGCGCTGATGGCACACCAGCGCGGGGCATGGTGGACCCGCACCAAGATCAACTGGAACCAGGTCTGCCACGGCGGGCTGATCGCCGCGTCACTCGCCATCGCGGAGCATGAGCCCGAGTTGGCCGAGCAGATGATCGACCTTGCCGTACAAGCGCTTGCCGCACCGATGTCCCAGTACAAACCCGACGGCGGCTACGAAGAGGGCCCGGGCTACTGGGGCTACGGCACGATCTACAACGTGATCGCGATCGCTTCGCTACAGTCTGGACTGGGCACGGACTTCGACCTCGGCAATGCCCCGGGCTTCAAACAAACCGCCAGCTTCCCCGTGCAAATGATCGGGACCAGCGGCAAGTTCTTTAACTTCGGCGACAACAAGGAGCGCGTTTCTGCATCGCCCGCATTGTTCTGGTTTGCGAAGGCGTTTTTTGAAGACCCTGGCAAGCAGCCCATCGCTTCCATTACAAGTGCGCGGTATCTACTCGACCGCGTCAAGGCCTCGCCGCTCACCCTGCTCTGGTACGACCCGAACCTCGCGGATGTGCAGTTCGGCCCCGACCTGAAGAGCCTCTACCAGTCCGCAGGCGTTGCATCGATGCGCTCTGGTTGGGGCAGCGACGCCACCTTCCTCGGCGCGAAGGGCGGGCGTGTCCACGTCGGCCACTCGCAGATGGACCTCGGCTCGTTCGTGCTGGACCACGACGGCGTGCGTTGGGTCGTCGACCTCGGCGCGGACGACTACAACCTGCCCGGCTACTTCGAGGCCACCAAGGGCGGCAACCGGTGGCATTACTACCGCAGCCGGGCGGAGGGCCACAACACGCTTGTCATCAACCCCGGCGAGGGGGGCGGGCAGCGCTACGGCGTCAAGGCCGGCATCACGCAACAGGACTGGTCGATCAATATGGATTTGTCTGACGTCTACAGCGCGGACGTGCGGCGTATGTTCGAGTACGTGCCGGGCAGTAAGGACTACACCGTGATCACCGACACGATCACGCTCGACGAGCCCGGCGAGGTCTGGTGGTTCGCGCACAGCCGCGCGGCGATCACATTATCTGAAGACGGCCGGTCCGCCAGGCTTGAGCAAGAGGGCAAGACGATGCATGTCCGCCTCCTTTCGCCGGAGGGTGTGAAGCTCTCGGTAATGGATGCGAAACCGCTACCAACCTCCCCCAACCCGAAGGGACAGAACCCCAACAACGGCGCGGTCAAGATCAACGCCGCGGAAGGCGTCCGCTTTGTCCAGCACGGTTCGCTGCCGACCTACGGCGAGGCGGACCCCAATAACACGGTGCGCAAGCTCGCGATCAGGCTCCGGGATGTGGAGGGCGCGACGATCCGTGTCGAGTTCTCGCCGTTTGAGCCCGAGCCCTGATGGGTGGGCGCAGGACCCAGTAAAATCAGTGCGATGAGTGAGCGTGCATGGATACGATCGGGGCCGATGTTTTTCGGTTACGAGCCGGGCTGGCTGTGGTGGGCGGCCCTGCTCGCGGTGGTGAGCGGGGGGTTGTACTGGGGCAGCCTTCAGCTTGATCGGCAAGAGAAGAACCAGGCCTACCTGTTTGAGCGCGCGTCTTACCATGCCAACGAGCAGGGGCTGGACAGCGTGCTGGTCCACTCGGTCATCCAGGCGGAGAGCAGTTGGGACTGGCAGGCCGAGTCGCCGCTTGGTGCCAAGGGGTTGATGCAGGTGATGCCCATCGCGTTAGAAGATGTGAAGCAGCGCGAGGGTATCGGCGATGGCGACCTCTTTGATGTGGACTACAACCTGCGCGTTGGCACGCTGTACCTGGCTTACTTGATGGAGCGGTTTGAAGGGGACGTTGCGCTGGCGCTCGCGGCATACCACATGGGTCCGACCGCTGTTGCCAAGGGCCAGCGCAAGTACCCGGGCCTGTCGTCGAGAGAGATGATCGACAAGCACGCCGGTCCGCAGACGAAGGCGTACGTCGAGAAGGTCTTGGCGTTGATCGGGGGAGAGGGCTGAAACATCCGCAACACTATGGGTTGCTGGCGATCTCGCTCAATCTGAGATATAGATTAGTGAATCAGCGGGCTCACGTTCCGGATGGACTTGCCATTCAAAGCGCGCTTCAACGAGTCGATAATCACGAGACAGATAAGACAAGTTGCATCGAATCGCGATGAACTCGAGTTGATTGATCAGCTTGGCGTCGTACTTCGGGCCAAACCAGACAGGGTCTCGAACAGACCAACCCATACCCGGCTCGGGCGTTGGTAACGCATCAACACCATAGTTGGCAAGCAGCGTGGTCTTCAGGCTATCCGTACCAAACGATTCACCGCCCATAAAGACCGGCTCGCCATCAGGCAGCGAGCCAATCAATGCCCACTCCGAAACCTTTTCAACCAACAGCATGCCGTCTCCGACCAGCATCACAGCGGGACGCATCGTCTTGCCGTTATCGCCTGGAATCATCATCAGGCCGAGCGAGAGGTTGGATGGCCCGCTGTCAATCTGCGGTGTTGTGCAGCCGACCAGCATGGCCAAGCATGCGGTGAAGAGTACAGCGTTCAGAGATTGCTTTTCCATGACACTGTCCCGGTGTCTTTGGTTGAATCAATCTACGAAATATTGTACTTCGCGATCGAGTTATAACTTCTCATCGATCCCCATCATCAAATCCGCGTAGATCGGGCCCGGCTCGCGTGTCGCGTCGATCACGAGGTAGCGGTTGGGGTCCTGCGTCGCCTGCTCGAGGTAGCCCTTGCGGACCTGCCGGTGGTACGCGTCGCCCTTGGATTCCATTCGGTCCTTGGACGTGTCGAACTCCTGGCCACGGAGCAGCGGATTCATGCGCGCCTTCGCGGTCTTCGCGTCGACATCAAACACCACGACCAGGTCGGGCCAGTACCTGCCCAGCGCGACCCGGCCGACCGCGAGGATATCGGGGATCGGCAAACCCCCGGCAGAGCCCTGGTACGCCATCGTCGAGGAGATGAACCGGTCGGCGATCACCAGCTCGCCGCGCTCGATCGCCGGCGCGACGCGCTGGGCGATGAGCTGCGCCCGGCTGGCCATGAACAGAAGCATCTCGCAGTGGATGTCCATCGGGTGCGACTTCTCGTGCTTCGCATCGAGCAGGACCTTGCGGATCTCTTCGCCGATGTGCGTCCCGCCGGGCTCGCGGACCTCGCAGACGCGGACGCCAGCCTGTTCGGCGGCGGCGATGAACCGGTTGAGCTGCGTGGACTTGCCGCTGCCGTCCGGCCCATCGAACACGAGGAACTTGCCACGAAGGCGTTTGGCAAGGGCTTGATCGAGCACGGGGACGGCCATGGCTGGAGAGCATACCGCAAACCGCTGTGTCGATCGGCCAACACCGGCCTACGATATGCCTTCACCGATGAGTAACCATGACCACTATCTCCAGCCGTACCGCGAAGCGCACGAAGACCACGGCTCTGACTTCAAAGTCACGCTCTGGGCCAACGAGCGTTCGCAGCGGCTGCGCTTCCGCGTGATGACCGAGATGATCTTTATGGTCGGCAAACGCGTGTTGGATGCGGGCTGCAGCCGGGGCGACTTCGCGGCGTACCTGCTGAGTAAGGACATTGCCTACGGGTCCTACACGGGTTTGGACGCGGTCGAGCCTGTCATCGACTATGCGAACAGCAGGGGGCTTGAGCGGGCCGCCTTTGTCGCCGGAGACTTTGTCTCCGACGCGTCACTCCTCTCGATCGATCAGCCGCAGATCATCACGATCTCCGGCACGCTCAACACGATGGAGGACGACACCGCGATCGGCCTGCTCGATAGTGCCTGGCAAGCGACAAGTGAGACCCTGGTGTTTAACTTTCTTTCTGACCGCGCATCGGATGAGGCGCCGAGCCAGACCGACCCCGCGCGTCGATTGCCGGCGCTCAAGCTGTTGGAGTGGGCGATGCAGCAGACGCCTTCGGTGCGTTTGCGCCAAGACTACTTCCGATTCGGGCACGATGCGACGATCACTATGAGTAAGCGGTGATCGATCTGGTTGTGTGCTCTATCACGGCCTCGAACTTTTTACGTGTTTTGGTAGATTTTTCTTGACCTCCGCACGCTCCTGCGACACACTATACGTACCCGATGGGTGGGTTCGGAGCCGACAATCGGCTCGCCGCATTATCTCCCGCAAGCGTTCGACCACGCGGGGCGGCAACGGAGCCTGTTTTTCATGTCTGTACAGCAAGACCGATTCACATTCTTTGGTGTCCTGATCGCGGTCGTGATCGTAGTGCTCGGCTATCTGCAGTTGAGCCAGCTCTATCCCGTTACGGGTCGTGCAGACGATACGACGCATGACGCTACCGACATTAAAACGGATACCAAGCGAGAGGCGGAGGAGAACGACGCGGCGCCGCTTGAAGGAGATGCGCAGCCCTAGCGTTGCGAGCGGGAGGAACTCGGTGGAGCCTCGCCGTGGCCATGCCCTTGAAGGACGGCCGCGGCGAGGTGCCCGCCGAATCCCGCGGCCAGGACGGCGTGGGTCCCGTCTTGATCGCATGGACGCATGCCAGGATCGATCGTGAGCCGTGATCCATCGGGCAGCTGCATGGGTTGGGACAACCAAGGCATGGGTGGGCGTCGGCCGCTACGCAACGACATCGCGGCGACGACAAGCGAAGCCAGGCCGGACGCGCCGAGGCTGTGCCCGATCGCGCCTTTGACGGCGTAGAGGTCGGGCGGGTGCTGCCCCGTTGAACTCGGTGTCTGGAGGAGGACACCGAGCTCGGCAGGGTCGTGCTCGCGGGTGCCCGGGGCGTGCGGGTGGACCGCGTCGATCTTCCGGCCACGGCTGATCTGCCGCCACAGCATCGACAAGCTTTTCATCTCACGAGGGGAACGGATGATGTCGTACGGTTCGCAGGCCGTCGCGGTATCGACCAGCTCGATGCTCGATGCGGGCATTGATTCGCCCGGGTCGATGCGTTTGAGCAGTACCGCTGCGCCCAACTCGCTGAGCATGAAGCCGTGCCGCCGCTCATCCAGCGGCAGCTGGGTGTACGCGTCTCGGGTCATCGTGCCCAGCACGCCGAGCCGTTGATAGCTGGACACGAGCGTAGGCGTGATCGCCGCATCGGCCGACGCGACCAGCGTATAAGGTGATGCCTCTGGTTCGCCGAACAGCAGCGCACGTCGTGCCGCATCCAATGCTGCCAGGCCGGACGAGCACGCCGCGACATGGTGCCCCACCGCTTGGGTATGCAACCGCCTCGTGAGCTGATACGACATCCACGCGTGCGGACCCACCGTCAAGCATTGCGCGGTCTCGCCATCCAGCGGCCGACCGAGCCCGAGGTGTTGCGACACTTTAGAGATCGCGCCCTTGCTGGTGCCCAGCCAGAGCGGCAGGCCTGTGGGTTCAAGCCCGGCCATAGTCGCCGCTTCGCGTATCGCGCGCTCGGCCAGTTCGATCGCAGGGTCCGCGTGCGTGTGCTGGACCGAAGCCACACAACCCAGCGCTCTTGCTAAGTCGACCGGCGCGGTGTCGGCAGGCAACTCGTCCGCACGGTCGCGTAGCGTGCCCCCCTGCAGCAGCCGGGTAAACGTTGCCCAGGCGCTGATACCCAGCGGCGTCATCAAACCCCAGCCCGCGACGACGACGCGTGCGGTCTCGGCTGTGTCTCTGCTTGGGGTGGGAGGTGGTTTGCTCATAGAAGCGGGGCGGCCGATGATAGCGGCCCTGACGCCTTGGGTCGCTTGGCCTGTTCTTGGTTTTTGCTTCGTGATAAAGCCTATGTCCGTCCATCCCCGCCTGCTCCAGAACGACGGCCTCGCGGTGCTCAGCGGCATCGAGATGCTGATCAAAGCGGCGTTGGAGAGCGGGGTCCGGCTGCTCGCAGGGGCACAGCTCGACGGGCCGATGCGCTACACCGAGTTGCTCGTTGAGCACTCGGCATTCTTGCTGGACAAGGGCGTTCAGACACTCGTCCAGCCCGACGCGCGGCAGGCGATCACCTCGCTGGTCAGCGCCTACCGCGGCGGGCAGTCGTCGCTGACAGTGGTCGATGCGCTTGGCGTCGTCGATGCGGCGGGATTAATGCTCTCTCCCCACCGCTCATTGGATCAGGCGACCGAGCCCGGTGCGGCGGTGCTGTGCTATGCCAGCAGCGACACCTCTGAGGGCGAGGCAGCGGGGGCACTCCTGCGTCGCGCGGGCTGGTTGGTCATTGAGCCGGCCTTGCAGGACGAGGTCAAGAGCTTTGCGAAAGCGGGGATCGAGATCAGCCTTGTGTCAGGCCAGCCTGTCGCGCTTGCCTTGCCGCGCGGCCTGATGTTCGGCGCTGCAACCGTGCCATGCGATGCAAACCGGTACCCCCCGAGCGAAAGCAGTAACAAGCCCAGCGAGCGGGCCATAGACAATACTGAACCCATCGCGACCGCGCTTTCCGAGGCACGCAATCAGCGCGTTAACCTCGCTGTGAACCCCTCTGGTAAAGGCGAAGACCTCCCGCTCGCACTGATCGCCATCGGTCGATCCTTCGGCTGGGTCAGGCAGGCGATGGCGGAGCTGAGTATTGCCGGTCGTATCCCGATCCTCCGGCTCGGGCTGTTGACACCGCTTGATGTAGATCTGATCAAGCGGCATGCCGAGAGCTGTCAACAGGTGCTAATCCTGGACCCGACCCGCCTCGGCGTGGCGGACGCGATCCAGGAAAGCCTGACCAAGGCATCGCAGCGCTCGTCCGAAGAGTTCCTCGACAAGCAGGCCACCATGCAGGTCACCACGATCCCGCTCGGCCCCGGCGCTGGGCCCGGCGGACTGATCCGGGCGCTGCGGCCCTGGCTCGAATCACACCCCACGCTGCCCAGCGAGATGGTGCGCGCCGGGCTTGCAAGGATCAGCGAGGACCGGGCCTTCGTCGTCGAGTCCGAGCCACTGCCGATGCGGAGCGACTCCCCGCCGCCGGGTAGTTCACTCGTCGATGTGTCGGTCGTCTTAGGCAGGCTTCGGCAAGACCTTGGCGATGCCCAGCACATGCTCCAGCAGCACCGCAGCGGGCCGATCGACCTCGCCATCTTCGGCGAGCTCGACAACACTGCGATCCGTCTGCTGTCGCGGTGGAAAGCGCTGCATGGCGGCCTTGATTGTGATGGCCGGCTGGCCGGTGCCGCGTCCGCCGGTTTGGTGTCGGATGACCAGGCACGGCGATCGATCGTGCTGATGACCAGCCGCCGTTTTTTCGCCCTGGGCGTGTCAGCGATCGCAGACAGTGTGCGGGCAGGCCGGAGCGCGGTGTACGTGATCCATACCGAAGACCCCGCCGAGGCGATCGGTCCCAGACGTCGGTTCAAGCGCCGCAAGAAGGTCAACGCGCTGGACATGCAGGCGGTGATCGAGGGGATCAACGCCGGCCGACGCGAGCCCACGCCCAGCGTCACAACGATCGATCCGTCAGACCGCCCACGGATGCGGCGGCTTCTAGAGCGGCTTGTCCTCAGCCAGGGTGTTCACGTCGTGATCGCCCGACGGCGTCGCGGCCCGCGCTACTACCGCAAAGCGTCCGAGGTCCACCGCAGACAGTCCGCCCGCCGCGGCTACGTCGCCAAGCAGGGCTGCCTCGTTCACTGCCCCGAGGCGGGCCCGCTTTCCGCCCGCCGCAGGCTCGAGCTGGGCATCCTCGGGGTCGAGCCCAACGCGAACACGTCTGACCCCTGGACCGTCAGCGTCTCATGGTCCTGGCACGATGAGACCGTGATGCACGCGCTCTCGGAGCCCGCCGTCGGCCTGGCGATCCTTGAACGCACCAAGCCCGAGCGCTCGCGTGTTGTCCCGCAGGACCTCGACGACCTGCCCGAGCCGACCAAGCCCCGTCACGCCAACGCCGACGCCTGGCGAGCGAGCCTCACCGGCATTACCGGCACCGCGTTCGATCTGACGCTGCAATTGCTGCTGGAGGCGGGCGCTTCGATGGGCTACCTCGTCCGATCCTCGGTCGCCAACGAGCCGACCGATGGCCCCGAGCCGCGGCGCGCCGACATCCTTTACACCCGCCACGAGCCCGCCAACACGCCGCACGTACCCTCGGCGCCAGGCCGGACGACCGCGCCTACGTTTACGACCGAACCCTTGCCCGGCTATACCGACCTATTGCTCGGTACGGAACTGACCGAGGCGGTCCGGCTGATCAACGCTGACGACTCGCCGCACGGCCCGCAGCAGACCGAAACCCTTCTCGATGATTGGATTGTCCCTTCGATCCCGACGCTCGCCTCCGGCGAGGTGCAGGACCCGCAGGAACTGCTCCATCGTGTCGGCTATGAAGACGCAACGGGCCCGTCCAATCCGCGTATGAACGTCTTGCCGATCGCGCAGCTTGCTGAATGGCTCTGGGGGCACCAGCGCTACGCCGCGTGGGTGTACCTCGGCTACCTCGTTCAGCGCGGCCTCGCGCCGCTCACGACGCAGGCGATCGAGGCGGCGGGACAGCGCGTGCTCGGCATCACCGACCCGCGCTCCAGCGAAGCGATCCGCGTCGGCCGAAAGCTCGCCCTCGACCCCGGCTACGCCGACCGGGCACTGAGGCAGGACGACCCGGATATCAACACGCTGATACGCACCCTCGCCGCCGACCTCGCCGAGATGGCGGGCAGCCGCAGGGGCTCATCGCTCGCCGGCGCGTTCCAGTCGCTCGTCCAACCGCTGATCGATCGTTGCGAGCACCTGCCTAAATCGCTGCAGCAAGAGATCGTTACGACCGCGCAGCGATGCGTCTTTTGGGCCGGGGTCAAAAGCGGCCCGGCTTATTGCAAACGCTACATCGACGCCATCGACCATATCATCGGGATCGACCTGCCCGAACACGATCACAAGCTTACCCGCGCTGCCATCGCCGGCCTGGATCAAGCGATGCTCATCCCCGACGAGGTGTACCTCGCCGCGCTCCTCACCGCGCCGCAGCGCTACCGACGCGATCGACAGCGATTCAACATTTCGCTGGAGCAGGGCGACAAGATCAGCTACGTCCACCTGCTCCGCCCGGAGTTCGACCTCTTGAAGCGGCGCATCGGGCCGTTTACCATCACGCTCGGCGAACGGGCCATGAAAACCCTCGCCCGCCTGCACGTCCTCCGCCGCATCCGCCCCGGCTGGTACCGCACCCAACGCGACTTCCGTGACCTCTACCTGCAGACGCTGGCCGATCTGCACCAGGCCAAGACCGAACCCGCCTACCGGCACGCCATCGAAACCGCAGACGTGACGACCGGTATACGTGGCCGGGGTGATGTCCGCCGCGATTCGGTACAGGCCGCTCGTCGAAAACTCGAGAAGCTCATTGCCAACGGTGAAGACAGCTAAACCCGATTTCTCACTGCCGCGATACCGAATAGCCTATTCTCTACATAGTGAAGCAGATAGCGAGCCCTTACAACCCGCCCCGTAATCGCCCGGGGAGAGCCTGGATTGGCCTTGTAATCCCGCTCGCGCTCATCGCGATCGCCGCGGGGATCTACCTACTGATTATTCGGGCCGATCATGAAGAGCCCGCCCCCGACCCCGGGCCTCAGACGCTCGAACTAGGCAAGGACTACTACCTCATGGTCCGCACGATCGAGCTCTACCCCAAACGCCCGGGTGGGGAAAAGGCGTGGGACCGAACCGACGGTAGCGGACCAGACATCCAGTACAGCCTGGCCTGGCAGGACAACATCGTCTTCGAGAGCCAGAAGAGAAGCGACACCTTAGTTGGCGCGTGGGATGCGCTGTCCATCGACGTCAAGAAAGCAGTTTTGCAGGGCAGCGTCGACCTGGCCAGCTCGATCGACGCCGCCATCATCCCTGTCGAGGAAGACACCGAGGTACTCCTCAAGGTGTGGGACAGCGACGTCCCGGGCAGCAACGCCGCGGGCAACACCGTCTTAAAGCTCGATGAACTCACGCTCGGGGACACAACCTTCACGTACGACCCATCAGACCAGAACGCGATCAAGCGCATCGTCGTCCGTGTGATCGACAAGTCGCTGCCGCTCCGCGAACTCGTCGATCAAGCGACCAAGCCATGACCCGATCCACAGCCACGATCTATACCATCCTGGCGGTCGCCTCGTGCCTGCTCGGGCTCGGGCTCGTTGCGCCGTGTATGACGATCCAGCCGAGCATGGGTGAGACCTTCGACAGCTGGCTGCAACTGCTCGAACCCAGCGAACTCGAACCGACGACCTACTCGATCCTCGGCGGGATCCTCGAACTGATGCGGACCGAAAGCCTCGCCCTCGGACTGGTGCTCCTCGCCTTCTCCGTGGTGTTCCCGGCTTTCAAGCTAGCGACCCTGTGGTGGGCGCTCAGCGCTCAACGGCTGGGACAGGCCGGCCGCGCAGCGCTCTGGTTCACCCACCACGCCGGCAAGTTCTCGATGCTCGACGTGATGGTCATCGCCGTCCTCGTCGTCGCGATCAAGGGCCTGCCCGGCGAGACCAAGGTCACCATCGGCTGGGGCCTGTTCGCCTTCGCCGCGTCCGTGGTGCTGAGCATCATCGCATCGTTGCTGCTCAAACGGATCGAGCAGACGCCTGCCGAGGCGACCGCCGTGGCGGGTGCGTCCGAAACCCCCGCGCGGTAACCTGTGAGGTGCAGTTTGGCATGCTCCGGACGCGAACCAGCCACATGGCAGCCCAAGACCTCGCCACACAAAACGGCAGCCCCGCACCCGCCTCGGCGAAGGCTCCGGCCCCCGATGCGCTCGTCGAAGCGCTCTACCGGCCCATGCGGACGGCGCAGGCCGTCGACCGCATCGAGCAGGAGCTCTGCGCGTCCGGCGAGGCCTTCTTCCAGATCGCCGGGCTCGGGCACGAAGCCGCCGCCGCGCTCAACCTCTTTCTGAAGCCCGAGGACTGGCTGCACCCACACTACCGTGATAAGGCGCTGATGATCGCGCGCGGGATCAAGCCGAAGGCCTGGTTCGACTCGGTCTTGACCAACGCGGACAGCTACTCCGCCGGCCGGCAGATGTGCTGCTTCATGGCCAGCAAAGAGCTGAACCTGCCCAGCACCGTGATCCCCGTCGGCAATAACGCGTTGCAGGCGGTCGGCATCGCGATGCAGGTCAAGGACGACCCGGCCAAGCCGATCGTCATCTGTGGGCTCGGCGACGGCACGACGCAGCAGGGCGAAGTCATGGAGGCCATGGCCGAGGCCGCGCGGTCCAACCTGCCCGTGCTGTTTTGGATCGAGGACAACGAGGTCGCGATCTCGACGGATACCGCCGGCAAGACGTTCTACAACTTCCCCGCCAGCAAGGACCAGCCGTTCTGGGGCATGGCGATCAACCACTTCGACGGGCGGGACGTCCTGCCCGAGCTCGAACGCATCGGCGCACTCGTCGACGAGGTCCGCCAGTCGCGCGGCCCGCGCATTGGTGTGATGCGCGTGGATCGGCTGTGCAGCCACTCGAATGCGGACGACCAACGCATCTACCGCACCGCCGAGATGATCACGGAGCTGGACGAGACGAGCAACGCCGTCCTCAACCTGCGTAAGTCGCTCATCGCGGCTGGCGTCGATGAAACCAAGCTCAATGAGGCTGATCAGGCGATCGAAGCCGAGTGCCGGGAAGCCGTCGAAGCCTCGCGACGTGTCGGCGACCCCGATCCCTGCTCGACCGCGCACCGGCCACTACCCCCGGAAGTAATGCCCGGTGCCGACGAGTATCTCGGCGATGATGCGGTGCAAGGCGATGATGCCATCACGATGATCGACGCGATGCGCCGCGTCCTGCGTGACAAGCTCGCCACCGACGGCCGCGTCACCCTGCTGGGACAAGACATCGAGGACCCCAAGGGCGATGTCTTTGGCGTCACCAAAGGCCTGTCCACCGACTACCCTGGCCGGGTCGTCAACGCGCCGCTGTCTGAGTCCACCATCATCGGCAGCAGCATCGGCCGGGCGCTAGCCGGCGGCAGGCCGATCGGCTTTATCCAGTTCGCCGACTTCCTGCCCACCGGTATCGGCCAACTCATGAGCGAGCTCGGCTCGATCTACTGGCGGACCAACGGACAGTTTGAGTGCCCGGTCATCCTCATGATCACCTGCGGCGCCTACCGCCCGGGGCTTGGCCCGTTCCATTCGCAGACCTTGGAATCAACGTTGGCCCATATCCCGGGCGTCGACGTGATGATGCCCAGCAGCGCGTCCGACGCCGCGGCCATGCTCAACGCCGCGTTCAAGTCGAACCGCCCGACGGTGTTCCTCTACCCGAAGGTCTGCCTCAACGACCGTGCACCGTGGAAGGTGACTTCGCCGGATGTCGAGAAGCACATAACGCCCGTCGGCACCGCCCGCATGTTGCACCAGGGCAATGACCTTACCCTCGTCACCTGGGGCAGCACCGTGACGGCAGGCATGGGCGTCGCCGAGATGCTCGCAACGAAAGAGGTCGGCGTCGACCTGATCGACCTGCGTTGTATCACGCCATGGGATAAGGACCAGATCACCGCGTCTGTGAAGAAAACGGGCAAGCTGCTCGTCGTGCATGAAGACAACCTGACCGCAGGCTTCGGCGCCGAAGTCGTCGCGGGTGTTGTCGAAGAGCTTGGGCAGGGCGTCGTCGCCAAGCGTGTCACGCGCGACGACACCTGGGTGCCTTGCAACTACACGAACCAGCTCGAGGTGCTGCCCAGCTACCGCAAGACGCTGACCGCCGCGTGCGAGATGCTCGGGCTGGACATCGATTGGCCCGCGCCTACGGTCGCGCTGGATGACGACGGCAGCATCGAGATCGTCGAGGCGCAGGGCTCTTCGCCTGCCGACCAGGAGGTCATGGTCAGCGTATGGAACGTCAAGGTCGGCGACGAAGTGACGACCGGTCAGATCATCGCGGACATGGAAGCTGATAAGGCGACTTTTGAGTTCGGTTCGCCCTGCGATGGCGTGGTTGCTGAGATCCTGATCGAGCCGGATGAGAAGGTCCCCGTCGGCACACCGGTCATCAAGATCAAAACCGAGACAAATGAGGGCGAAGCGAAGGTCGTCAAACGTCAGACGCGCGAAGACCTGGGACACCCAGTGATCACCAAGCGTGACAGCGCGACCAGCCGTGTCATTGCCCCGGCGTCTGCCCAACAGGTCCGCGTCTACCTCTCGCCGATCCATATCGCAGAGGGGCGAGACCGCCTGACCAACGAGGTGCTCGAACAGCGCTTCCCCGACTACTCCGCCGACGACATCGTCAAGCGGACGGGCATCGAGTCCCGCCCGATCCTGGCGCGCGATCAGTCAGCGATCACGATCGGCGTCGAAGCCGCGAAGGCCGCGCTCGCCGCCGAGGGCCTCACCCTCGATGACCTGACCGGCATCGTCTGCCACACGACTACGCCGCCGCTGAACACGCCTTCCATGGCCTGCATGATCCTCCGCGAGCTCGACCCCGAGGCCAGGCACGAGCTGATGGTCTACGACGTCAACGCCGCCTGCTCCGGCTGGCTCTACGCGCTCGACACCGCGTATCACACGATCCTGACCCAGCCGCACAAGGCCGTGCTTGTCGTCACGACCGAGGCGCTCTCGCGCGTCGTCGACCCCAAGGACTTCGGCACCGCGATCCTCTTCGGCGACGCCGCCACCGCCACCATTGTCCGGGGCTGCACCAACGGCGACAACATGGCCGACGGCTCGGGCTCATCGATGGTGCTCAAACGCCCCGTCCTCTCGGGCAAGGCGGACAAGGGCGACATCCTCACCGTCGCCTTCCAGGGCCAGGGCCACATCCACATGGATGGCAAGAGCGTCTACACCGAGGCCGTCCGCGCGATGACCAAGATGGTCAAGCAGGCTTTCGATGAGTCCGGCATCCCGCTCGAGGAAATCAACTGGCTCGTCCCGCACCAGGCCAACCGCCGGATCTTCGAGTCCGTGCAGAAACGCCTCAAGGTCCCCGACGAGAAGGTCATCGACCTCATCGCCGAGCACGGCAACACGTCGTCTTCTTCGATCCCGCTCTCCATCGCTAAGTCTGCAGCCAAGTTCAACGCCGGCGACACCATCGGCCTGTGCGCCTTCGGCGGCGGGTTCACCTTCGGCGCGGCGGTGATGGAAGTCGAGTAAAACAACGGTGATGCACCTCTCCTTCATCGGCATGTCCGGCGTCGGCAAGTCCTACTGGGCCAAGCAACTCGCCCAGGCGGGGTGGCTGCACCTGGATTGCGACGCCATGATCGCTGAACGGCTTGGTGAGATCATCGAGGTCGGCGATGATGAGGACCCGGTCCACGCGGTCGGGCGGTGGATGGGGATGCCGTGGGACGCTGGCTACGAAGCCAACGAGGCCCGCTACCTCGAGCTTGAATCGACTGCGACTAGCCGGGCGATCGATCAACTCAGCGAGCAAGGCGGCCAGTCCGTTGTCATCGACACAAGTGGAAGTGTGATCTACACCAGCGATGACCTGCAAGGCCGGCTGAAACAAGCCACACGCGTGCTGTATTTCGACGTGCCCGACGAGGTCCGCCAGCAGATGGTCGAACTGTATCTCCGCGAACCCAAGCCCGTGCTCTGGCAGGGCGGGTATCGCCCCGATCAAGGCGCGTCGCAGGCCGACGCGTTGGCACACTGCTACGCCGACTTGCTTACCAACCGCGCTGAGCGCTACCGCGATCTGGCGGACGTCGTGATCGACTATCACGCGGTGCGCGAGCTCGGCTTTGGTGTTTCCGATTTGTTGAAAATGATCGACCCCGCGATGTAGCGGGAGACGCGGAGCGTCCCGCGCAAACCATCCATCACACTTCGCATGGGACGCTCCGCGTCACCCGCTACACTGAATAGATGCATGTTTCCGAGTCGCAACCCGTCGAGCGCTTCAAGTACACCCGTGCACAGCGGCTCGGCGGCGACAAGCAGTTCCAGGCTGTCTTTACCAACAAGCTCCGCAAGAGCAGCGGCCCGCTCGCGGTCCTCGCGCTGCCGAACCAACAACCTCACCACCGATTCGGCATGACCGTCCCCCGACGTGTCGGCAACGCGGTCAAGCGCCACAAGATCAAGCGACTGCTGCGTGAAGCCTTCCGTCTTAATCAAAATACATGGCCGGGGCGGTATGACCTCGTTGTCATCGTCTATCCGCACGAGGTGTTGTCACTAGACGCCTACGCCGAGCACCTTTCCAAGGCCGTCGATCAGTTGCATACGGTCGCTCAACGCCGCGCAGCGAAACAGAACGAAGCCGAGTCTTCTGGGGGCGACCGATGAAGCGATGGGTCAAGACGATCGAGCAGGAGCTGCGTGTCACGCTCACCAAGCCCGGTGCGCAGCTGACGCGCGGCCAGCGCTTCCTGCAGCTCAACCTCGACCTTGCTCTGCATGCACGCCGGCTCATGCGCGAGAACAGCGCGACCACCATGGCCGCCGCGCTCACCTACCGCACGATCTTCGGGCTCATCCCCCTTGTCGTCATGGCCCTGATCGTCTTCCGCGCGTTCGGCGGCTTCGACGACTCCAAGCAGGGGCTCACCGACCTCGTCTACGAGTACTTCGAGCTCAACATCGACACCGCGGCCGCCGTTGAGGAAGGCCCCGCAGTACTCGACCCCAACACCGATCAACAAGCCGACCCGCCAGAGTCGCCGCCGTCCTGGTTGGGTACGCAGATCGACCTCGTGCTCGGAGATGAAGCGGCTCTCGCCCAAGCGGAAGCGCTCGAGCAAGAACGCGCCAACGCCGAGATGCGCAAGCGGATCGACGAGTTCGTCGGCGGCCTCGCCGAGGGCGCGACCTCGATCTCGATCGGCAGCATCGGTGTCGTCGGCATGCTGCTGCTGATCTGGGCGGCGGTCGGGCTCATCGTGACCGTTGAGAAGACCTTCAATGTGATCTTCCGCGCACCGCAGGGCCGGCCATGGCACGTCCGCATCCCGATCTACTGGGCGATCATCACGCTCGGCCCGGTGCTGATCTGGGGCAGCTTCTACATCTCGACCCAACTCGTCGACGCCGTTGAGCACCTGCCCGCGGTGAGCACGCTGATGGGCATCGTCAACCACTTCACCGCGTTGTTGGTGACCTGGCTGCTGTTCGTGCTGCTCTTCAAGCTGATGCCCAACGCGCAGGTCGCCATCCGCCCGGCGATGGCCGGCGCGATGGTGTCCGCGTTGGCTTGGGAGCTGATGAAGGTTGCGCTGCGATGGTACGTTGAGAACGCGGTCCTCTCGCCGACGCAGGCCCAGCTCTATGGCTCGCTTGCGCTGATCCCCGTGCTGCTGTTCTGGGTCTACCTGTCGTGGCTCGTCGTTATCGCCGGGCTGGAGGTGGCATACATCTTGCAGACCCTGCCCGCGCATCGTCGCGGCCGGTTCGAGGCGTCACGCCCCGCACCGGTGGCGCGCGACCCCTGGCTAGTCATCCCCGTCATGAGCGCGGTCGCCCAGTCTTTCGATAAGGGCGAGGCCTGCGGCATCGACACGATCGCTGAGCAGGTCGGTGCCCCGATCGCGACTGTCTCACAGATCGTTGACGAACTGGTCCACCGCAAGCTCCTGCACCGCCTGCCGAACGACGACGGCCCAGGCGACCTAACCCTCGCGATGCCGCCGAGCAGGATCCGGATCGCAGACCTGATCGCGACCAGCCCCGAGAACGCCAACAGCCTGCCGGGCCATGAGCTTCTGATGCAGCTGGTTGCGGCACAGGACAAAGCGCTCGCAGATGTGACGTTGGAGCTGAAGCAGACCGACTAGACCGACGCGTTGCTGTCGTACCGCTGCGCGATCGGCATGCGTCTACCAAACCCAAACGCCCGGCCGGTGATCTTCAGGCCCGGCGCCGCCTGCTTACGCTTGTACTCGTTGATGTCGATCAGCCGGGCGATACGTGAGACGGCCGCCTGATCGAGGCCGGTCTCTTTGATGATCCTGGGCACGCTCTGTTCGCGTTCGACGTAGCGCTCGATGATTTCATCCAGCACGTCGTACTCCGGGAGTGAGTCCTGGTCGGTCTGGTCCGGGCGGAGCTCCGCGCTCGGCGGCTTGGTGATCGTGTCGACGGGGATCGTGACGCCGCCAAACTGTTGTCTTAAAGGCGAATCCGTGTCGTCGTTGATCCATCGAGCGAGGTCGTAGACCATCGTCTTGGGGACGTCGACTAGGACGGAGAAGCCGCCACACATGTCGCCGTAGAGCGTGCAGTAGCCCACGGCCATCTCGCTCTTGTTGCCGGTCGTGACGAGCAGGGCCCCGGTCTTGTTGCTCAGCGCCATCATGATGCCGCCGCGCAGGCGGGCCTGGATGTTTTCTTCCGTCACGCCGGGCTCGGTCCCGGCAAACTGATCGGCAAGCATCCCTTCCATCGCTGTATGGGCCGGCTCAATCGGGATGACATCGAACTTAACGTTGAGGTTCTCGGCCAGCTCTCTTGCATCATCGACGCTGCCGCCGCTTGAGTATCGCGAGGGCATACCGATGCCGTGGACGTTCTCGCTACCGATCGCGGCGACGGCGATCGCGCAGCTCACCGCCGAGTCGATCCCGCCGGACAGGCCCATGACGATCTTCTTAAAGCCGCACTTGCGCACGTAGTCACGCAAGCCAAGCACGAGCGCTTCATAAACTGAGGCCAGGCCTTGTTTGGGTTTCTCGATGCGGTTGGTGACAGGCTCAACACCTTCGATCGGTACGTCTGCAATCAATAAGTCTTCTTCAAAGTCCTTAGCGTGCGCGATAAGGTTGCCATGCGCATCAAGCACGCACGAATTGCCATCAAAGACAAGCTCGTCGTTGCCGCCGACCTGGTTGCAGTAGACCATCGGGATCTTGTGCTTGCGCGCGACGTTGGCCATGAGCTTGAGGCGGAACGCGTGCTTGCGGACGATGTAGGGCGACGCGGAGCAGTTGATAAACAGCTGGGCCCCGGCCGAGGCGAGCTCATCCACCGGGTTGTCGTGGTAGAGCTGGCGGGTGAACGTGTCCTGATCGTTCCAGAGGTCTTCGCAGATGCTGATGCCGAGCTTGGTGCCGTCGACCTCGCTGAGGTCGATGCGTGGCCCGGGCTCGAAGTACCGCCGCTCGTCGAAGACGTCGTAGGTCGGCAGCAGGTGCTTGAGGTGCAGGCTGGCGATCCGGCCGTCGCTGCAGAGTGCGGCGGCGTTGTGCAGCTCTCGGCCTGTGGTATTTTCTGAACGCACCGGCAGGCCGATAACCGCGGTGGTACCGACGCAGTCCTTTGCGAGCTTCTCGACCGCTGCTCGGCACTGATCGATGGCATCGGGTTTGAGCAGCAGGTCCTTTGGTGGGTAGCCGATAATCGCTAATTCCGGGAACACCACGAGGCGGGCGTTTCGTGCCTTGGCCCGCTTGATAGCGTTTTGAATAAGTACCGTGTTGCCGGGGATGTCGCCGACGGTGGGGTTGATCTGGGCCAGTGCGATGCGCATGCGGTTTTTGGTTTAATGTCTGGGGTCGATATCTTCGACAAGATTCTAGAACCTGTCGGGCATGGTAGCCTGTTAAGGCGTTGTTGAACCGATCTCAGGCCCCGGCCGTAAGAGCCGCGGAAGGAATCAGTGATGAAGCGAACCCTGTTGAAGTTGACCGTTCTGGTAATGCTGGCCGCGTTTGCGTTGCCCGGCTGTGAGGCCCGGCGGGCCGCCGAGCGGCAAGCTCGTATCCAGGACTACCTGGACCGCGCCGACCTGTATATCGGCCAGGGCCTGGAAGACTCGGCGTTCGCGATGTTCGGTCAGGCGCTGCTCGAGAACCCGCGCGTGGTGGATGCCCATATCGGCATCGGCGACATCTACAAGGGCCGTGGCGACTACGACCGGGCCGCGGTCCGCTTCGAGCTCGCCGCCGCCATCGAGCCCACCAACTTCGACGCCCACTACAACCTTGGCGTGTGTAAGCAGGTCCTCGGCGATATCCCCTACGCGATCAAGGCCTACCGCCGTGCGATCAACCTCCTCCCCGACTCAGCAGAGGCGAACCGCGACCTCGCCTCGGCCTACCTCCAAGACGGCAAGCCGGGTCTCGCGCTGTCCTTCGCCCAGGAGGCGATCGAGCTTGGTGACGAGTCCTTCGGCGCCTGGGCCAACCTTGGCTTTATCTACTCCCGGCTGGAGCGGTACACCGACGCGATCGATGCGTTCCGCGGGGCGTCCGAAGCCGCTGAGCCCGAAGACGCTCTCGAGCCCGTGCTGATCGGCCTGTCCGACGCGCACATCCGTCTGGGCAACTACACCCGTGCGACCAACACGCTCAATACGCTGATCAACACCAGCCCCTCGTCGACCGCGCACGAACGCCTGGGCGTCTGCCTCTTCAAGCAGCGGCAGTACGAGGATGCGCTTCGTCAGTTCAAGCGGGCCGTCGAACTCGACCCCGACGACACCGCCGCTCTGAACGGGCTCGGCGTGGCGTACATGACCCTCTACATCGAGGGCGGCCGGGACAACACCTTCCAACGCGACCAGGCGATCAAGGCCTGGTCGAAGTCCCTGGACCTCAAGCCGGGCCAGCAGGCGATTATTTCGCTGCTGTCGCGATACAGCGATATCTGATTGGCCCACCGTTATGATGGCCGGCGATGTCGCGTGAGATCGAGCTGTGGCGTGCGGTGGCTGGAGATACCGGCCTGCTGCAACGGGCCGAGGCGATTGACCCATCGGATGTGTCTGCGGTTGCCGCGCTGCGCCGTGATTACGATGCAGATGCCGTATCGGTCGCGTTCGGGCTTGTCGAAGCGCGAGCCAAGGCGGCCCGCAAGTTTGGCGAGTTCGGCCAGCGACTCGTCGCGGATGCTCTGGGCGTCGAGCAGGCGAGCGGAGTCGGGGTCGCGGCGTACAAGGCGGGTCGGATCGCACAAACGCTCGGCAACGGGGAACTGATCGCGGATCTTTGCTGTGGGATCGGCGGCGATAGCATGGCCCTTGCGGATGCGGGTTTCGGCGTCGTGTGTGTAGACCGTGATCCGCTGCGTGTCTGGATGGCCATGCAAAACACGTCTCAGCGCGTACAGGGTATCTGCGCGGATGTTCGATCGCTCGTGCTTGATGGGAAAGCGGTACACATCGATCCGGCAAGGCGCAACGAGGCAACCAGCAAGCGGGCATGGCGGCTGGAGGATTACCAGCCTGGGCCCGAGTTCATTGAGCGTTTAATTGACAGCGCTGCGGCGACGGCGATCAAACTCAGCCCCGGGGTCGATCTTGCAGCGCTGCCCTGGCCCGGCGAGGTCGAGTTCATCAGCGAGGGAGGTCGGCTCGTGCAGGCCGTGCTTTGGACAGGCGGCTTCGCTCAGGCCGCGCGGCGTGCGACGCTCATCGTTAGCGGTGCCATCCATCAACTCGCTGGGGAGGCGGCACCGCCGGCGTACCAAGCGCCCCAGCGCTACCTCTACACTTTTGATCCATCGGTCGAGCGGGCCGGCCTGGTCGGGCAACTCTCGACGCTGCTCGATGCCCCGGCGATCCACCCCAAGCTCGGCCTACTCACGAGCAACACCATCACCACATCACCCTGGATCGATGGCTTCGAGCTCATTGAGCGGATGCCCTGGCGACCCAAAAGGATCAAGCAGTGGCTCGCGGCCAACGACGGCGGGCTTATCGAAGTCAAGACACGCGGCAAGGCCTGCGACCCCGATATCGAACAGCGTCGGCTGCGCGGCGATGGCTCGACGACCTACACCGTCTTTGTGCTGCGGTTCGATACGAAGGTGCAGGCGCTGATGACCAAGCGCATACGACAGAAATAGCCGCGACGCGTAGCGCCGCAGGCGAGCGCTAAACGTCATTATCAAAAGGCCTGCGACGCGTAGCGCCGCGGCTATTTCAACTCGTGTCACCTGTCACCCGCGCTGATTGAGCTGCTGTTGGTACTCGCTCAGCAGCTTTGACCGTGTGATCATCCCGGTCACACGGTCGCGCGCATCCACGATCGGCAGGCTCGATACCTCGTGCTTCGCGAACATGTCCAGCACGATGTCCAGCGTATCGCCGGGCCGAACCGTCGGCAGGTCCGTGCGCATCAGCTCCGCCACGATCATGAGCGGCACCGCCTCGCGCTGGACCAGCGCGGTCCGCAGGTCATCGCCGACCACCATGCCCAGGCACCGCTGCTTCTCGTCGATGACGACAAAGTCGTTGACCGCGTGCTCCGTGGCCAGGTCGACCAGCCGCTGGGCCGGGTCGCTGGGCATGACCGAGACCGGCTCGGTGGCCTGCACATCCGCGACGGTCATCCGCCGAAGCAGCGTCATATCTGCAAGCTGACCGAAGCGGATCCCTTTGCGACGGAGGAAATCGGAGTAGATCGAGTCGTGGTGCAGGAACTGAGCGCACGTAGTCGAGACGATCGCGACGAGCATGACCGGGAGGATGACCTTGTAGTCCTGTGTGATCTCGAATACGAGCAGGAACGCGGTCAGCGGGCAGTGGAGCGTCGCTGCGATGACGCCTGCCATCGCGGCCAGCGCGTAGGTGGCCGGCGTCGCACCGGGGAAGATCCCGAGTTTGTCGAGGGTCACCGCGAAGAGCCCGCCGAGCGCGGCGCCGACGAAGAGGCTCGGCGCGATGACCCCGCCGGAACCCCCCGAGCCGAGTGTCAGAGCGGTGCCAACGATCTTGAAGACAAGGATGGCCAGCAGCAGGGCGATCGAGAGCTGCGTGCCGCTGTAGTTGTCCGGGTCGAGCAACGCCTCGATGATGGGGTAGCCGTTGCCCATGAAGACGGGCTGCTCATAGCCGGTTACCTCCTCGAAGGGCTCTGCCCCGGGCAGAAGGTGCAGGAAGGCGAGCCCCATCGCGCCGAGCATGAGCCCGCCGACCGCGGGCCGGAACCACGCGGGCAGGGGGGTGCGCTGCCAGAGCTTATTGCTTGTCCGGAGTGACCCGGCCAGTGTAAGCCCGACCAGCCCGCAGCACAGGCCCAGTGCGAGATAGGCCGGTGCCTCGATCAGCGCAAAGTCATAGTTCTGCATCTCCTCGGGCACCGCGAAGATCGCATCCGCGATGACACCGGTCGGGGTGTTGCTGCCGTGGTACAGTTCGAGTGTCTGCTGCGCGACCGCTGTGCCGAAGACCGCGGCGACGACGATCGGCATGAACGTGCGGACCGAGAAGTCGCGCAGGATGACCTCGAGGACAAAGAGCACGCCCGCGATCGGCGCGTTGAAGATGCCCGCGGTCGCGGAAGCGGCGCCGCAGCCGATGAGTGTGGGCATGTGCTCGGGCTTGAGGTGAAGTTTGCGGGCGATCACCGAGCCCAGCGACGAGCCGATCGAGATGATGGGCCCCTCGATGCCTGCTGACCCGCCTGAGGCCAGCGTCGCTGTCGCGGTGACGGCCCTATTCGCGCCGACGCTTGCCTTGATCTCGCCCTTGTTGCGTGCCAGCGACTCGATGACTTCGGGCACGCCTTGGATTACGCCGGACTTAGTCAGCTTGAACTGGATGAGCCCCACGATGAGACCGCCTACCGCGGGGATCGCGAGTAAGAGCAGCGCGGTCTGCCATGCCGATCCGCTGTGCTGCAGGTGGAAGAGGCCCCCGCCAGCGAGTTCGATGATGGTGGCAAAGCCCGCCGCAACCAGCCCGCCCATCGCCCCGATGACCGCGGCCAGCGGCATGAGGAACCAGTCCGCCGAGAACCCCGCGGTCTTTCGCAGCTTTGTCAGCTTCTGCTTGATTCGTCGCAGCTTATCCGGCATCGCCAGAGTGTAGAGCAGTCACGATGCAGGTGTTTGCTGCCCTGGCTCGCTGCCGATCGGTTCGCTTGGCGGTTGATCGCCGGGCTTGCCCTGCCGGTAGTACGCGTCCTCGATGCGCACGCGGTCGATCGCCTGGGCCATACCGATACCGATGCTGACGCCGATGAGTCCTGCCGAGGCCCAGTGGATCGGCATCGCAAACATAGGCCCGGTGATCTCGCCCCGCTGCCAGCTCATCATCAGGTCGTCAGCCGACGCCGATCCGTGCAGCACCGCGCCTATGGCGTAGGTCGCGAAGCCCACAGCTAGGGGGCTCAGCAAGAGGTACACGACGTTGCCCGTCGGGATGATGAGTCTCGCTGCTAACCCCGCGATGATGAATGAAAGCAGGATCGAGCCGATGACCTGCCCGCTGGTGGGCGTCTGCATCAGCACCTTGCAGAGCACAAAGCCGATCGCCGCGCAGAAGACCCCCGCCATACCCGGGCGGACGTGCAATACGAAGCGCGGCGTATCGTCCTCTTCGATCGGCAGCTGTGTCGAGAAGTAGGTCTGTAGCTTGGGAGGGACGAGCGTCTTGCGGATCCGGTGCCGGAACCGCCTGAGCAGGAACATCATCCCGCACCAGGCCAGCGCCCAGAGCGCCATCTCGACCTCGAGCTGCATGAAGATGGACCCGCCTCTGGGTTGGGTGCTGGGTCGCTCGGCCTGCCGCCAGATCAGCCCGGTCATCGACCCGCCATGCCCCGCGAGCACCATAAGTGCGAACCCGGCCGTGAAGATGCCCGACAGTGGGTTGCCGGAGGAGGAGACATACAGCCCGAGCAGCAGGGCAGGCAGCCCCGCCAGGACCAACAAACCTACCGCCCCGAACACCCCGACCCGCGCGTCCAGCAGCGACAGCCCCGACGAGCCATCCGCCGCGGTCAGCGCGGGCAGGATCGGCAGCAGGCACATCGTGCTGATGACCAGTACGACCAGCATAAGGAGCCGCTGAGTGATCGTTGGGAGCATCCGCGGATTCTATCGGCTCGCACGCTAAGCCGTTTTCAGAACTGCTATTGCATCTACTCCAAGAGATACCTGTAAGATGAGGACCTTTGAAGGACTCTTTCACTACGGAACGCTACCAAGAGAGGACCCGCCCCATGGCCCGACGCCTGATGACTCTGACCGCGCTTGTCGCGCTGCTCGCCTTCTTGTCTGTCGCCACCGCGACCAACGCCAACGCTTGTAAGAAGTGTGAGGCGTGCAAGGCCAAGGCCGCGACCGCCGCCGAAGCCAAGCACAACGTCGCCCCCGAGGGCTGGACCGCGCTATTTAACGGCAAAGACATCGAGGGCTGGGCCGTCAAGTCCGGCTTCTGCACCTACGAAGTCAAAGACGGCGTGATCACCGGCACCACCGCCAAGGGCAGCGGCAACACCTTCCTCTGCACACCGACCGAGTTTAGCGACTTCGAGCTCAAGTTCGATACGCTGCTGCACGACGGCGGGCTCAACTCCGGCGTCCAGATCCGATCTAAGGTCGTCAAGGACCACGACAACAAGTGGGGCGGACGCATCGGCGGCCCGCAGGTCGAGATCGCGTCCAACGGCAACTCCGGCTTCATCTACGGAGAAGCCTCTACACGCCGCTGGATGACGGAGAACGTCAAGGAACTCCGGCACGAGCACTTCAAGACCGGCGAGTGGAACACCTACCACGTCGTTGCCAAGGGCAACACCATCACCACCAAGATCAACGGACACGAGATCGCAACCACCGTCCTGCCCGACGACTTCCAGGAGACATTCGCCAAGGGTGTGATCGGCCTGCAGGTCCACTCCGTCCGCGGCGACCCGGACTGGAAGGTCTCCTGGCGGAACATCTATGTCAAAGCATTGGATTGAGTGACCTCATTGGCTGGCGGTTACTCCATCCAAGGCTGCCGCGGGTAACGCAGGTACGCGGTATCAGGGTTGTACTTCCCGCCCCAGGACTTGGTGCCTTTGTGCCGCTGGTAGATCGCTGAGCGATATGCGCTTGGATCCGGTGCGTTCGGCCGGTTAGCACTCTTGAACAGCCCGACCCTGTCTAGGTCGAAAGCTTTGAACCCTTCAGAGAGTTTGAATCCGGGCTTGAACCTGAAGTCCAGTTTGCTCGGATCGATAAACGCCTCCTCGATATCGATCGGCATTGGCGCGTTGTAGGTAAAGGTCTCGGGCATGTCGGACATGGACGTCTCGCGCTCGTCGGCGTCCTCCTGCGGCAGTGCCCAGTGCTTATGGATGTGTACAACGCCAAACGGGTCCTCCGGGTCGGCGAGGTTGTGGTAGTTATTCAGCATCGAGCCGTACGATTGGGCGAAGGGGTTGCCGTCCATATACTTGGCGAATTTCGGAAACGCGGTGCTCCAGGGCGGCTTGTTCCAGCCTTTTTTGCCGACGATCTTTTCAACGTTATAGATCGCGTCTTCCTTGCCGCCTCGTGGATAACGACCGCTCTCAAACTGCTGCGCAATCTGATCAAACTCGCGCTGGATATCCTCTTCGCTTGTAGGGAGTCGGGCGGTCCACCAAAGGACGGAACTGTTTAGGACGATGTTGTCGAGGATGTGCGAGTTGGGCCCGCCGAAGGAGATCGCACCCCTTCCGGTCTTGTAGAAGAGGTTGCTGCGATAGATGGTACCTGTTCCGCCGTCGTCATTGCGTACGGCGATGATGGGGAAGCGCTGTGGCTCTTCCATCATGTGGTGGAAGAAGTTGTTCTCGATGACGTTTCCGTTGCACCACTTGTTAGCACCTTGATATAGCACGTTCCAGTCGCCCATCTCCCAGCCGACGTTGAAGAACTCGTTATTGATAAAGCGGATGTACGCGCCTTCGTATTTGATCGCCGTGTTCATACTGTGGTATAGGTTATTGCGGAACTCGATCCCGCAGCCGTAGAGCCCGATCCCGCCGTAACCACGGCCGCGGAAGTGTCGGAATTCGGAGTTCACCACGGTATGATGGCAGCGTTCGAGCTGCTTCAAGTCTCCCCCGCGGATCGTCATGCCGGTGTTTACGTTGTAGACGGTGCACGCATCGATACGGTGGTGCCTGCCGCCTTCGATCTGGATAGCCCTGCCAAGGAAGTTACGGAACGTACACCCTACTATGGCGATGTGTTCACCGCCGGAGACCTCAACACCGGTGGACCCACCGTTCTCAAAAAGGATGTTTTGGAAACGGATATGCGACGCGTTGTTCAACTCGATAAGCGCCGGGCCGCCTGGGATGGCGAGTGCGTTTTTAGGCCCGTCTTTCTCGATTGGCCAGAGGTACAGCCTGTTGGTTTTCCTGTCGAAGTACCACTCGCCGGGCATATCGAGTTCGCAAAGCAGGTTGATGAAGTACAGCCGGCGGTTTTCTTTGAGCCGCGGCTCAGCGCTATCGTCTGCAAAGCCGCCACGGTACCGGATCCCACCGATGCCGTAGCGTGTCGAATCGAGTAACTGGATCACGCCGTCTTCGGCGATGCATGCAACCTGGTTCTTATCTTCGGTCCAGTCGTTGCTGAGGTAGCCGCACTGCATGATATCACTCGTTCGAGCGAGTTCCCGCTGCCAGGCGTTAAGCCTTATCGTTTCGCGGACAGTGAAACGCCCACCGGTAGGCTTGTCGTAGCTATACGGCTTTGGCACCTCGCCTTGCTCCAGCCACCGAAGCGTCGGCCCCATATCGACGACCCGATCAAGGTGGACGAACCCGCGGTTGGGCCACCGTGCAAGTTGTAGCGTATACGCCCCGGAGGTGAGCATGCCGTAACGACCCTGGCCCATGCCAAACGCCTGAGCAGCAGGGTGGCCGGTGAGGTCTGCGACACGTACGTGTGACCTCGCTTCTTCGTGCAGCAGTGGCCGTTCTTCTGCCGTCGGCGGCTTGAACCGTTCGCTCGGTATCGGTGTTCCGCCGTGCAGGATGACCTCAGCGCCGGCCGCAGCGCGGTAGATGACCGGCGAATCAGCCCACCCGCTGTCCTCCGCCGCGAGGCTGATTGTCTGATCGATCCGGTACCGACCCGCTTGCAGCACAACGGTGTGCGCTATATTCGCCTCAGGGTTCGCGTTTCGGAACGCTCGGATGGCATCGCGTGCACGGACCAGCGTTGCGAAAGGATCCGCGGCGGTGCCGGCTGCTCGGTCGTTGCCATCTGGCGCAATATGCCACTCTTTTGCGTGTTGCGGGATACCGGTCAAACAGAGCATGAGGCACGTAAACATCGCATTTTTAAACTGTGTTTTCATTCAAGAACTCACCAAGAGAGGAATGTCACGGGCTTTAGAAGGTGCTTTGTAGGCGGACGATTGAAACCCTACTTGAGTTACGACCCCTGTGACCAGTGCTTGGCTTGGCTACATTCGATCTGGATGATCTGAGCGCAGAGGCAGGGCATCGACCGCTCAACTTGACGCCCACCCCCAAACCCAGCGATACTAGGCCATGGAAGCCAAAATCATCGCCGAAGGCATCACGTTCGACGACGTCCTGCTCCTCCCGGACCGCAGTTCCGTCGTCCCCAGCCAGGCCGATACCTCCTCCCGGCTGACTCGCAACATTACGCTCAATATCCCGCTGCTCTCGGCACCGATGGACACCGTCACCGAGTCCGCGTTGGCGATCGCGCTCGCGCAGCAGGGCGGGCTCGGTGTCATCCACAAGAACCTCTCCGTCAAGAAGCAGGTCCGAGAGGTCATCAAGGTCAAACGCTCGGCCAACGGCGTCATCGCCGACCCCGTCACACTCCCGCCCGAGGCGATGGCCTCGGAGGTCCGGCACCTCATGGAGGAGCAGCACATCTCCGGCGTGCCTATCACCGACAACGGCCAGCCCAACGGCAAGGTCGTCGGTATCCTCACTCGGCGGGACATGGTCTTCCTCTCCGATGACGATGTGCCGATCTACGAGGTGATGACCAAGGACCGGCTCGTCACCGCACCGCCCAGCACGACCCTTGAAGAAGCCGAACAGGTGCTCAACAAGAACAAGGTCGAGAAGCTGCTGCTGGTTGATGACGACTTCAAGCTCGCCGGTCTGATCACGATGCGCGACGTGTCGAAGCTTCACCAGTTCCCGCTGGCCTGCCGGGACGACCGTGGACGCCTGCGCGTCGGTGCGGCAGTCGGTGTGCACCAACTCGACCGGGTCGAAGCACTCATCAACGCAGAGGTCGATGTCATCGTCCTCGATAGCGCGCACGGCCACAGCGAGAATATCCTCCAATCCATCCGCGACATCAAGGCCCGGTTTGACATTGATGTCATCGCCGGCAACATCGCGACCGAGCACGGCGCACGCGACCTGATCGAGGCTGGGGCTGATGCAGTCAAGGTCGGCATCGGCCCGGGCTCGATCTGCACCACGCGTGTGGTCTCTGGCGTCGGTGTCCCACAGATCACGGCCGTCATGAACGCGATCAAGGCCGCCGAACCGCTTGGCGTGCCGATCATCGCCGACGGCGGGATCCGGCACTCCGGCGATATCACCAAGGCCATTGCTGCCGGCGCCTCCATCGTCATGCTCGGCTCACTCTTCGCAGGGCTCGACGAATCCCCTGGCGAGTTGATCATCCATGCCGGTCGACGCTACAAGCAGTACCGCGGCATGGGCTCGGAAGGCGCGATGCTTGCCGGCTCGGCCGACCGCTACGCGCAGAAAGGCGTGAAAACCAAAGACAAACTTGTCCCAGAGGGCGTCGAGGGCCGGGTCCCGTACCGCGGCCCGCTTTCTGATTTCGTCTATCAGATGGTCGGCGGCCTCCGCGCGGGCATGGGCTACTGCGGCACGCCAGACATCGAGTCGCTCCGTGAACACGCCAGGTTCGTCCGCATCTCCGGCAACTCGCTCGCCGAGAACCACCCCCACGATATCGCCATCACCCGCGAGAGCCCGAACTACACCGTCGAAACCAACTCAGGCGGTGAACACTAAGCAAGGAACTTTTCATGAAGCCAGTAACGCGTCGTGATCTGATCAAGTCCACCGCACTAGGTGGCGTTGTAGCGACCGGCTTCGCAAACGCGGGCTGTGCATCCACCACCCCCGCTAACAAGCAAGGGCAAAGCAACCGCTATCAGAATGGGAAGAGCCCCTGGCCGATCTGCCTCGACTTCGCAACCATCCGCCCGAGCCCGACGATCGCTAAGGTGCGCATCGCTGCCGCCGCGGGGTACGACGCGATCGAGCCTTGGGAAGGAGACCTGCACAAGTTCGAGCAAGAAGGCGGCGACCTCAAGGACCTCGGTAAACGAATCAAGGATATGGGTATGTTCGTGCCCAGCGTCATCGGCCTATGGGGCGCGATCCCCGCGACGCGCGAGGCGTTTGATAAGTCACTCGAAGCCACGAGGCGACGGATGCGACAAGCCGCCGACATCGGCGCCGAGCACATCCAGGTCGTGCCCCAGCCCAACCGGCCATGGGAAGACTTCGACCCGAAGTGGGCCGCCGACCGCTACCGCGAACTCATCGAGATCGGCATCAACGACTACAACATCAAGCCCGCGTTGGTCTTCGTCGAGTTCCTGCCCGGCGTCAAACGCATGGGACAGGCCGCCGCGATCGCCATCGACGCCGACCACCCCGAAGCCAAGATCATCCCCGACATCTTCCACATGCTCATCGGCGACTCGGGGTTCAACGGCCTAAAGCACCTCAACGGTGACTTCATGGCCATCTTCCAATTCAACGACGCGCCCAAGGACATGGTCGTCGCCGACATGAAAGACAAGGACCGTGTCTACCCCGGCGACGGCATCCTCCCGCTACCCGACATACTGCGCGACCTCAAAGCGACCGGCTACACCGGCTGCATCTCGCTGGAGCTCTACAACCCCAACTACTGGGAGCAGAACCACTTGGGCGTCGCGAAAACAGGCCTGGAAAAAACTCTGAAGGTCATTGAAGAAGCCGGCGTCTGACACGCCAAGCCAACAAGCTTGACACCCTCGGCGGGTTCTCGATAATGTTTCGTTCCCCGGCTGGGCTTCGGCCCGCCAAACAAGTCGGGCTTGTAGCTCAGTTGGTTAGAGCGCACCCCTGATAAGGGTGAGGTCGCAGGTTCGAATCCTGCCAGGCCCATTGCCTTTAGAGGCACACAAGTTACGCCGAAGTCGCCACTTAGCGACTTACCCGGATGCGGAATTCGGAGCGGCTCACGACAAGGTTTTTCGGTCAAAGTGACCGGAAAACGTCGGAGCACGCACCATGCCCGCGAAACCCGGATCCAAACAACCCAAATATCGACTGCACAAAACGTCCGGCAGGGCGGTAGTTACGCTCGTTGATGCGAAGACGCACCGCCGGCGCGACGTCTGGCTCGGTAAGCACGACACGCCTGAAAGCAGGGCGAAGTACCACAATGTCATCGGTGCTTGGGAGGCCAACGGCCGGCGGCTCGAGGATCAGTCTGAGGACATTCAGGCAGTCGGTGGTGTCTCGGTGCGGTCAGCCCTGGACCAGTACCGTGAGTACATCCAGCCGCTCGTGAGCCCCACACATGGCATGACAATCGCCCGGGCGCTGCAACTGACGATCGATCAGTACGGCGATACGTCGGCGGCGAGGTTCGGACCGCTCAAGCTCAAGGATGTCAGGCTCACGATGGTCGGCCTGGGCTGGCAACGTGACACCATCAACAAGGGCGTTCAGATCATCACGCGGGCGTTTGAGTGGGCGGCGTCTGAGGAACTTGTACAGGCGTCAGTACATAGTCAGCTTTGCAAGGTCCAAGGGCTCAAGCAGGGCGAACTGGGCACGAAAGATGGTGACGGTGTGCCCCTCGCACCCGACGCTGCCATCGCTAAAGCCTGCGAGCAACTACCGCGGCAGATTGTCGCGATGATCGATCTGCAGCTACTCACTGGCATGCGGCCAGGAGAGGTTGTGATCATGCGGGCGGTGGACATTACTGCGGCGGGCAAAGTCTGGTACTACGACCCACCGACACACAAGACTGCGCACTTGGGTAAGGACCGCCGTGTCCGACTTGGCCCACGCTGTATCGAGATCATCAAGCCTTTCATGTTGGGGCAGCGCGTCGATGCCTACCTGTTCGATCCCAAACAGGCTCACGCCGAACAGAAGGCTGCGAACGCAACAACCCGCCGGCGAGCAAACCAGAAGCCCAACAAGCGGAAAACGCAGCGGGCCATAGGCGAGCACTACACAGTCGATAGCTACCGTCGTGCTGTGACACGCGCTTGTGACGCGGCGAAGACAGTGCGATGGACCCCGAGGCAGTTACGAAAGAACGGGCTGAACAGGCTTGAACAACTGCATGGCCTCGAGGCGGCATCCAAGTATGCCGACCACGCCGACGCGACAGTAACGCTACGGCATTACCTGGAAAGAGACAACGCAATGCTGGACCGTATTGCGTTGGAGTCCGCATAGATCACCACTGGCCGGGTGGTCCGGCCGGCGTAAAAGTGGCCCGCCCAATGTTCGGAGCATCGGCGGGCCATTACCTCAAACATGGAGATCCCCATGTCCGAAGCTACTACCATCGTAACGAATCACTCTGCCATTCCTACGACGCATGAAATCGCCGGTCTACATACAGCAATTGCTCGATTAAAAACGCTAGTCGAGCAGAATGGTCAAAGCGCAGGGATAGATTTGAATTCCGCCGTCTCGGGTATCGACGCGGTCAATCAACTTCTTGAATCGGTAGCACTTAAAGCAGCGCTCGCCGACGTGTCGGACCCATCTCGCATTCCGCAGATGGCCAAGTTTCACATTGGGCAGATCGTCCAATGCGAAGCACAGGAAGACGGGACCTACGAAGACGCTGAAATCTTGGCAGTAGGTTCACTGGGTATCAAGGTTCGTGCCCTCAAGCCAGTCGATAGACCGGACAAGCCCAGGGAACCCGTAATTGGTTACAACCAATGGATCGTGCCTGTGGATACAACAGCGAACGATGTCGATCGAACTGCAGCACAAGCACCCGCTGATAGCGAGGAAGGGGGTGCGGCATGAGGCTGTCTCCTAAAGAGCTTGCCGAGCGTTGGGGAGTAAGTTCCGCCACCATCGTCGACATGATCGACAAGGGCCGTCTGCCGGCGATCGACTTGGCTAAGCCTGGTGCGCGTCGCCGGCTCCTGCGGGTTTCGCTTATCGACGTTGAGGAGTTCGAGAAGCAGAGCCTCTGTCAGAAGGCGGCAACGCGACCGCCCCGGCCTAAGCAATACCGGATGAAGCACCTAGTTGATAAAAGGAGACGATAAGTGCAAGAATCTAAAGACGACGTCATCTATGTGCCTCTCGCGCTCAGTTGCCTGTCTCAAACAGGGTTAAGCGAATTGAACGAGGTAGTGCCTAACCTGCTTCCAACATTCGTGGCGATTGCTTGGAGAGAGTTCTGCGAGCTCGATTTTGAGACACGAGTCCAGTTGGTGCGATCAACCAGTATTAACAATCTGGAAGATCACATGAACGCGCTTTCGCAGGTTGATATGAACGGGAAAACGGATGCAGAACGTCAGCATATCCACGACGAGATCGAGAAAACTCGCCGTTTATATGTTGCGGCGTTGAGAAGATTTGGTCAGACCTAAAGATCGCTAGAATGAATACTCGGCCCGTGGGATTGATCCCCCGCGGCGCGTCGGCCGGACTGGTGATCTCACCTGCTAGTCTCGGCCGGCGCGAATGCCGTGAAAGGTGAGAACATGCCCTTAACGCTTCGAGAAATAGACTTTACGGTCCAGGGGCACCCCGAGCTTCAGGAGAGTGAGGATCCGCCTCGCGAGGCAATTCTCTTGATGTGGACGGGCGATGCATTCAATTCGGCAGCGAATAGAATATCGATAATCAGCTCAGAAAGTGATGAATCACCTGTATCCCAAATTGTTATCGAAGACAGTTTTGATTGGTCTACGGTCTGGGGTATTGTCGATGACCTTGGCCATCTTAGATGTGAGTTTTTTGCAACTCGGTTGAAAGAAATTTCGAGCTGGTTGAAGGATCAAATGTCTGTTGCTTCGACTGGTACGGTATCAAACCAGCGACAGTATGTGCTTGATCTTCAATCCGCTGCATTTTGGTGTCATCAACAGGCCGAAGAATTTCTCATCACCGCTGCTTCCCGAAAGCCCGAGGAACAAAGAGTTACCGAGACGATGACGCGGTCTGATCGGGCGGCAGAGAAGATACGCGAGGCTGGCGGGGAGTCGATCACTGCAGCGCAAATAGCATCTCAAATTCAGCTTGAGACCGGAAAGATATGTACTGATAAGGCAGTTCGTTCAGCAATTGGTCGGCTGCCAAACGAAATCAAGGACAATATCAAGTCGGGTAAGGAAGGATACATCTGGGTTGGCTCATGATGCGCTCGGAAGCGCTCGCGCGAGCGCATTAGACGAGCGCCATAAACCTATCTGATACTCCGTGCTGTTCCATTCATAAGCACGGAGTGACCATGCAGCCACAAAACATCGATATTAACAACCGCAAGAGTCTAGTCGAAGCCGGTAGGCTCGCTGGCGTCTCGCCGAGCACGATCTTCCGCTGGATTACCGTAGGTGTGGACGGCGTGAAGCTTCAACATGCTCGACTCGGTCGTCGTGTCTATACGAGCGAGCCCGCGCTTAGCAAGTTCATGAATGAAGTTGCACAAGCACGCGAGGCTGTTGCTTAGGTCGAGTTCTACGCGATCCAATGAAAAAGCGGGAACCGAGTTAATCGGGTCGTTCCAGAGCTCTCCAACTCAAGCGACCGCGGTGACTGGGATCCCGCCATAAGGATTTGTCATGTCAATTATACAAGGCAATCAAACCTCACCCCTTGCGGTGTGGTGGCGAAACAACAGATTATTAGTCAACGAGGGATGCCTTGCGGCCTCTTCAAGCGTCGCCGGTGCCGCGAATAAGAAGCGTCTTCTCGCGGATGCTGTTGACGGGTTGCTGTCGATCGATGACCGCCGGCTACGCGGTGTAGTGGGCTACCTGATTGCCGAGGCTGGCGATGCACTTGAGGCTATCCAACAGCATCGGGCCTGGTCGAAGAATCGGGGGGCGGCGTGAAAAGTAAAACCCCAGAATCTCCGAAGCTTGAAGCCCTCATGGATGAGCTAGATCTGCCCCGATACGCGGTGGTCGGTCTACTAGAACTGCTTTGGCATAACGCTGCGGCGCATTCACCTCGAGGCAATATCGGGAAGTTTACGAACAAGGCGATCGCCCGCCGGCTTGATTGGAATGGCGACCCCGATGCCTTGATCAATGCGATGGTGTCGACCAAGTGGCTTGATGCTCACGATGAGCACCGCCTTGTCGTCCATGACTGGCCGGAGCACTGCGAGGATGCTGTCGATATGAAACTCGCCAGGGCTGGCGACACCTACGCGGTGGGCTTGTGGCCCAGGATGAAACGGCTCGGTAAAGACGAAAAGGCTGAATGCAGATTGAAGATTCAAGCGAAGCTTAATGAGCAAAGCACACATCATGCACACGCTGTGCACACGAATAGCGGCGACACCATAAGTGTCGAAAATAGCACGATATGTGAAACAGGCCACACCGTGTGCACAGAAAGCACACCACCCACCCCACCCCGGCCCTCCCCAGCCCCAGCCTTAGCCCTTACCCCCCCAGAGCCCCAGCCCGTCCAGGCGGTGGGATCTGGGGCTGATGTTGTTCCAGCAGGGGATAGGGGTGGGGCAAGACCGGGCACGATGGGCGATGCCATGCATAAGCTTGGTGCTCGCTTCAACCTACATGCCTCCGAGATACTCAGGCTCCTCGACTCTGCCGGCGTCGATAGCGACAAGATCCGCAAGCATGTCTCGCAACGCAAAGACCTTACGCCTGATCTTGTAGCGGATGTTATCGCAGCGACTCAGGCCGATCCAAAAGCCGCCGATCCACCGAAGCTAATTGCTCATCGTCTCGAGAAGTGGACGCTTGAAAAGCTCATCACCTTGACCGGGGCGGTGTCTGCATGAGATCTACGGAGTTTCTGAACGCCTTACGTAACGAGAATGCCGATTCGATTTCTCCACCGCATGAGACTAAGCATGGGAGTATCGCCATGAACAACGCAGAAAGCCTCGATGTCAAACAATCGCGATGGGTCCTTCCAAGCCCCCCGGGGTCTCTGCGGGGGTTCGACGCTGCGCCAGTTTCGCGCACAAACAACTTTTGAAATGACAAGATTCACACACACGCGCCGGGGCATGGAGACATTTGAATGAGTGCTAGCCAACCAAAAAGCCCTCCGGATCTGAACATCCAGGTTGTGAAAGCAAACTTCGAAGCTGTAGAGCAGATCGATAAAGGCCTAGTCACGAGTGCGATCGATAAGCTAGAAACCGGTGGTCAACCCAGCGCCCGCGAAATGGAAGCCCTCAGGCGAGCAGTCCGAACCTGTGGACAGGTCGATCGCAATCGCCATTATCGAGCGATTCCTATCGGGGAGTACGCCAGCATGACCGGCCTCACCATGAACGAAATCAAACAGCAAGCCGATTTGTACGGTCTACCTCTACACGGGGAAACCGTCGATTTAGGAAAGCTACTGCCGCGCTTTTACGATTTGCTTGAGGCCAGAGATTCCAGAGGCGGATGATTTCTAACCCCACTCGACGAGCATAGGTACATCATGGCAAACGAAAAACGAATCGACCTCTTCTTTAAAGGTCACAACCAGGTGACCGGCGCGGCACGTGATGCGGCCCGCGATACGGAGGAGTACGATCGCAGGGTCCAGGCCATGCAGAAGCGTCAGATCGATCAGTTCAGGGCGATCGATGCTCAGCAGCGGCGCACAGAACAGCGCCGCGGTCGCCGTCGGTCAGAGATCCAAGCGATCATCAGCAACAGCGAGTTGGAGAATGCCCGCCGTGCCGTCGCACTGGGGCGTCAGGGTGCCAAGGTCGAGCTTGAGCAGCTTCAGGTCGCACGTCGCTACAAGGAGGAGAAGAAACAACTCCAGCGCATCCTGCGTGACGAACTGGCCACATCCAAGCAGAAGCTGGCGGCCGAGCGACAACTCGCTCGGCTGGAAGCCCAGCACCGCCAGCAACTTGACCGCCTCACCGTCCGACGGCTGTTCGGCGATACCAACGGCGGCCGCCGCCAGAACCAGCAGCTTGCCCGGCAAGCGAGCCTCGCACGGCGTGCGGGCGGTGCTGTAACAGGGCTTGTTGCAGCATACGCCGGCTTCCACACAGTCAGAGCCCTAGTGGGCGGCGCTACACGTTCGGTGCGAGAGCATGTCGAGGGTGTGGTTCAGCTACAGGGCGAAATCAAAGAGCTCTTGTCTCTCGGGAACAACGCAGCCAATCAGGGCAGGATCCGCGAACAGGTCCTTGGCTTGTCGGGTAGTGCGGGGCGATCGCGCCAAGAGATCGCGGACTTGCTGTTCTTCATCCAGTCCGGCTCGGCAGGCATGGATCAGGCCATCCAGGACCAGATCCTCAGTTCGTCCCTACTCGCCGGCGAAGTAACGAACGCCTCACTCAACGACAACGCCAACGCGCTGATCAAGGCTTGGAAAATCTTCGGGCATGAGGTGAAGAGCGTTGACGAACTCCAGGACAAGTTGTTCCTCTCCGCCGAGAGGGGCATGCAGACCTACGGCGACATGGCCTCGCTGCTACCCCGGGTCCTGCCGGCGTCGGAGGCGTTCAATTTCTCACTGAATGAGACCTTGGCTACGCTCGCCGTGGCGACCCGTGTCGGCGGCAAGAACGAGCAGACCTACACCATGCTCCGCAACACCTTCTTGCGCATGAACAATGCCACAAAGGAAGGTATCGAGCTCCAGGGGTCATTCATCGATCGACTCGAGCAGGTGAGCCAGCATGACCCAGACACGCTCAAACGCATCTTTGGCGACGAGGCTGTCACGCTGGTCTTGTCTCTCAAGGATCGGATCGGGGAACTTCGAGACGAGCTCCAGGCGTTCGAGGACATGCCTGACGGCATGCTCGAGAACAAGCTACGAGTGAACCTGCAGGACGATGTTTCGGCGTATGTGCGGCTTCTGAATTCGGCCCGGCAGAACAAGGAAAATGCGAAAGCGAATCCCGGACACCTTGGTATTGGCGAGTCTTTAGAATCGACTGGTGGAGTCAGTGGATTTCTTGACTCGATCGGCGCTCGATTGCGGGCATATGTTGGCCAGACGACACGCGAGCAGGAGCTTGCAGCAGCGGAAGCTCATCAACGGTTAGGAGTGGTTGGCTCGTTTGGTGTAGCTGAGGTCGTTGGTTTGTTTAGCGCCGCGGCTGCGAACACTGAAGATAGTCTTGTTGCAGATCAGCTCAAGCGGCAATTCGAAGATGCGCTCGCTGCTAACAGCTTCGCGCAGGCCGAGCTGATTGCAAAAGAACTACACGGCTTCTTACCACGAAGCATCGCTCCAGAACTGCATCGAATCGAAGAGGCCCGCGCTCAAGCAACGGTTGATCAACGCCTCGGGGCGATGGCTGTGCTCAGCGACAGCGACGCAATCCTGAGAAGATTTGGCGGCCATGAGGATCAGGAAACCTTGTCGCACCTAGTCAAGGAATTTCAATCGATCAAGGGAATCGCAGATGCTGGTCATGAGACGCCTGATATTGTTGCTGATGCCCTATCGGTGATTGAGAATAGCTTTACCGAGATACTTGCCCGCGAAGCTGATCGAAATGCAGAGGCCGCACAAAAAAGATTAGATGAGCGTGCTGAGGCTCAGCGTCGTGAGGCGATCCGACCGCTGGTACAGCAGAACCTTTTTGCCTTGGACGAAGCTAAGAAGCGTGCAGCTGGGGATCTCCTCGGAGCCGAACTTGTCCGCATCGAACGACGGTATACCGAGGCCTTGTCTGAGAATGCTCAGAATCCTGAGTTGCTGTCATTATGCTCTGTTGACACCATCCCCAACCGCAGCGTCCCCGGCTAACGCCGGATGGCGTAGGCCAGCACCTTCATCATCGCGTCGGTCATCAGCCCACGCTCACTCGTCGCGTTCAGCGTGCTGCCCATCGTCCGTTTCATCCC
>JBCCYY010000025.1:0-51220 GCA_039188575.1 Planctomycetota bacterium
GTCCATGGGCAGGTGGTGGCGGCGGAGGTGATGGTGATGCCGCGCTCCTGCTCGTCCTGCATGTGGTCCATGGTGGCGGTGCCCTCGTGGACCTCGCCGACCTTGTAGGACTTGCCGGTGTAGAAGAGCACGCGTTCGGTGGTGGTGGTCTTGCCCGCGTCGATGTGGGCGCAGATCCCGAAGTTGCGGGTCTTCTCGAGTCGGGAGAGCTTGGCGGGGGCGGCGGTGGACATCGTCTTAGCCTGGTTAGGGGGTGGTTGGGTTGCGGTGCGGTCCGTCTGCACCGTCTATCGGCCCGTGGTGTTTACCGTCTGGCGGGCTTGGTGTGCCGAGGGTTCTCGGCCGATCTACTTAGCGTTTATCGCGTTTTTTGCCCCTCTCAGGCCCGTTTTGCGGGCCGGCCGGCACATACCGCGCAGGCCTCAAATGAGGGAGAATCGCATATGTTAGCGGGATGAGTCACCGGGTCAAGGGTGAGGCGCACCAACTAGAGTGTGCGAGATGCCCGCGAGGTTGCACGATTAGTATGACTCAGTTAGAGTTGGCTTGTGAGGTGTACATGCATTTAAATTTACAAGGAAAACGATATCGATGCCAAATCATGATGAACCCATGTCCATGGAAGATTCTCAGCGAGTCGGGCTGCTCGCTGGTCAAGCATTTAGTCCGTCTGCGCCAATCACTCACAAAGAAGTTTTTGCTGGGAGAACACCACAAATCCACAGGGTTGTTGACGCCATTAATCAAGCAGGTCAAAGCGTACTGATTTACGGTGAACGTGGCGTAGGCAAGACATCCCTTGCGAACGTCATGGATGACTTCTATTTATCGATTTCGAATCAACGAATATTCGCTCCACATATTACTTGTGATGGTGATGATGTATTTCATTCCATATGGATGAAGGTGATTGGCGAGAAAGACCGAAAGCGTCCAACAGCAAGTCTCTCAGATCAATGCATGCAAGAGATTGATAACGTTGTTGATGATGCTGAAGGCTCATTGACACCACATTGTATTCGATCATTGGCCGAAACCATAACTCAAACCCATCTCTTTATACCAATCATTGACGAATTTGATCGAGTTGAAGATGAGGTTTCGATCAGGCTTTTTACGGATACGATAAAAGCTCTATCTGATCATTCGCGGAGTACCACGATTATTTTAGTTGGTGTGGGCGACACTATCGATGATTTGATTTCAGAACATGAATCTGTTGAACGAGCTTTGGTACAGGTTCTAATGCCACGCATGGACGCTAACGAGTCGATTCAGATTCTCGATAACAGTGTTCCTACAACAGGCGTTAGTTTCTCAGAAGACGCTAGAAACATGATTGTGGCAATCGCGCAGGGTTTGCCTCACTATACACATTCTCTGGGTCTTTATGCTGTTAGAGAGGCTGCATCTGATCGTTGCTGGATAGTTGATCTAAGCCATGTGGAGCGTGCGATTGAAGTCGTGATTGAGAATAGCCAACAAAGCCTGAAACGCGCTTACCATACTGCGACCAGTAGTCCACGTCCAGAGGCGATCCATCGTCAAGTTCTGTTGGCTTGCACAATGGCTACAACAGATACTTTAGGCTACTTTGCTCCTTCCGATATTAAGGATAGACTTTCACGCATACTTTCAAAAGAAGCCAAGTATGGTACTTTTTCATCGCATTTAACTGATTTTAGTACAGAAGAACGTGGGAATATACTACAGCAAACCGGTAAAGATAGAAGGTTTCGATATCGATTCAGAAATCCACTTATACAGCCATTCATCATCATGCGTGGTTTAAAAGATGGATTAATTGTAAAGGCAGATATCGATGGATTATTTAGACTGAGTGGCTAAATCGATATCAGCTCCGCCCGAACTGCCGTTCCAAATCCTTCAGCGTCAACCGCAGCGTCGTCGGCCGCCCGTGCGGGCAGTTGCTGGAGCGCTCGATCTCATCACGCTTGGCGAGCAGGGCGGCGAGTTCTTGCTCGCTCATCTTGTCGCCGGCCTTGATCGCGGCCTTGCAACTCATCATGTCCAGCACCTCGTGCAGCGCTGCTTCTTCCGGGAGTTGTTGATCGGTGCCGCCGCCGAGTTCGAGCTTATCGAACGCTCCAGCCTCGGCCTTATCCAAGAGTTCCTCCATGAACGGCCCGACCTTCACGTTCCTTGAGAACAGCAGCGATGGGAACGCGTGCACCGCGACCTGACCCGGGCCGATCGGGTCGGCCTCGATCCCCAATCGGTCCAGTAGCGGCCGCAACTCATCCAGCTTGGCCTGCCGGGCGTCATCCGCCACGACGACCTCGGGCATGAGCAGGCGTTGGCTCTCTAAGGAAGCCTTGTCTTCGAGGATGCGCTGGCGGAGCTCCTCGAACATGATCCGTTCGTGCAGCGCGTGCTGGTCGATGATCACCAGCCCTTGTTCATCCTGTGTGACGACATAGCTGTCGTGGACCTGCAAGATATGTTCGATGTGGGATGTTCGATGTTCGATATGCTCTGCTTCGTCAGCCGCTTGTCGGCTTAGCAGTGACTGCTCTAACGCTTTGTCCTCCTCGTTTGCTTCCGCAACCTCTTCAGCCAGCTCCTGCTTGAGCTGCTCCTTGACTTCCTGGTAGACAAACCCCTTCTGCTTCGGGTCCATCGCCTTGAAGTAGTCGACGAACTCGTCGGTCGAGCGGATCGGCGTCGCCGCTGTAGCTACCGGCTCGGTTGAGGCGATCGCGGGGATCGGTGGCCGGAACGTTGCGGCAGGGGTCAGGTCCGCACCAAGCAGCCTTTGACGCAGCGCCGTCAGCACTAAGCCATGCACATGCGACGGGTGCCGGAAGCGCACCTCCGCCTTCTGCGGGTGCACATTCACGTCGACCGCACTCGGGTCCAGGTCAATAAACAGCACGACCATCGGGAACTTGTCCGGCGGCATCAGCCCGCGGTAGGCCTCCTTGACCGCGTGCATCAGGTTCCGGTCCTTGATCGGCCGGCCGTTGATGCAGACGTGCTGGAACTTGCTCGTCGCCCTGGCCAGCGAAGGCAGGCCTGCTAGTCCCCAGGCGTGCGCGCTGCCGCGGGTCGGATCGTCGTGGTGGTCGAACTCGAGCAGGCCCTCTTCGAGGTCTTTGCCGAGTAGGTCGATGCAGCGTTCTTTGCGGGATTGGTTGCGTGGCAGGTCGCGGACGGTCCTGCCGTTATGCGTCAAGGTGAACCCGCAGTCGGGGTTGACCATCGCGATGCGGGCGAGCGTGTCGTTGATTTGCCCGAACTCGCTGGCCGGGCTGCGCATGAATTTCCGCCTTGCGGGCGTGTTGAAAAACAGGTCACGCACTTCAATCACCGTGCCCGGCTTGCCTGATGCGGGTGTTGGCCCATTGACCTGATCCCCCTCGACCTCGAGCACCGCCGCGGCCTCGGCGATACCCTGCTCGGTGGTCGGTCGGGACGTGATCCGCAGACGAGAGATCGACGCAATAGAGGCTAGCGCCTCGCCGCGGAACCCCAGCGTGCCGATCGCTTCGAGCTCATCCGCAGCGGTGATCTTGCTTGTTGCGTGCGGTGAGACGGCGAGCGTCAGCTCGTCAGCCGGGATGCCTATGCCGTCGTCGCTGATGCGGATGAGCTGGGCCCCGCCTTCTTCGACGGTAAGGTTGATGTGGTTCGCCCCCGCGTCGAGCGCGTTCTCGACCAGTTCCTTGACCACGCTCGCCGGCCGCTCGATCACCTCGCCCGCGGCGATCTGGTTGATGACAAGCGTCGGCAGGGTGCGGATGGGCATCGTGTGATTCTAAACCACCGCATCCGGTTGAGGCGTTGTCTTCTCGGTTTCGACAGGTTTGCCCCATCGCTGCTTAAACAGGTAGCCCAGCGCGACAAAAAAGCCTAGCCCGCCACCCAGGTAGCTCGCGTTGTGGATCATCCCGACCTCTAGAAACCCCTCACGGTCGGCCACGCCCTCAGGCAGCCGATAGCCTGTCAGCAGGGTCTCAAGTTGCAGCGGCAGCACAATGACCAAGGCGAGTAGACCAATGCAGGCAGCGGTCATCATGGCTAGGCCGAACGCGATCCCGACGGCTTTCACATAACGATCCAGTTTCAGCAAGAGAAAGCCGATCACGAGCAGCGGCAGCCCGACGACTAGCCCCATCCAATACGTCGCGGCCCATCCGACGGCCGCAGCACCCGTCCGATCCCACTGCTGCTCAGGGATTCTGAATTGTTCGAATTTGAAGTGGTGGTAGTAATCCGGTGACACGGTGTAGGTCACCTGGTCGTGCACAACTCCGTACAGTCCGGCAGCCACGCAAGCTGCGAGCAGCAGCGCCGGCACAAGGATCACTTTGAGCATTACACGCATCGACACATTGTATTTCTAAAAGCGGCGATGCTGGTGCAAGCGATCGGCGTGGCTCTGAGGCTAAACTCATAACCCGTCATGGCCCAGACCCTATCCGATATCAAGCAGCTCCTCGCCGACTGCGGCCTGCGGCCTAAGAAGAAGTTCGGCCAGAACTTTCTGCATGATGGCAACCACATGGCCAGGATCATGGAAGCGGCGCAGCTTAAGCCCGGCGATGTCGTGCTCGAGGTCGGGCCCGGCACCGGGGCGCTGACCGAGCGGCTCGTCGAAGCCGGGGCCAGCGTTGTAGCGGTTGAGATCGATCGCGACATGCAGCCGATCCTGCAGGCACGCTTGGGTGACCAGATCACGCTGCACATGGGCGATGCACTCGACGGCAAGCACGCGATTAATAGTGAGGTACTCAGATTGCTCAACACCCCTCTCCCAATGGGAGAGGGGCAGGGGGTGAGGGGCGAGGCGGAGCCGCGTGATTCGGCAGATCAATCAACGCAAACCGATCGGTCTTCGCCCGACTCCTCACCCCAGCCCTCTCCCGTGGGGAGAGGGGGCCAATCCTCAGGCCACAAGACACAAGCCTCAGCCCCCGCTTTCAAGCTCATCGCCAACCTGCCTTACAACATCGCATCGCCGCTCTTGGCCAACCTCGCGGTTGATCACCTGAACATGACCGCGGCGGTCGTCATGATCCAGAAGGAAGTCGCCGACCGCTTGCTTGCTGGGCCAGGGACCAAGGCCTTCGGGCCGCTTGGTGTGCTGATCCAGGCGCTGTTTGACGTGCAACGGGTGGGCGTGCTCAAGCCGGGTTGTTTTTATCCGCCGCCCTCTATCGATTCGGCCGTGGTCGCGATGCATCGACGCAGCGAGCCGCTCTGTGAAGACGCCAAAGCGCTCGGCGAGCTGCTGCACACGCTCTTCAGCAAAAGGCGCAAGCAGCTCGGCTCGATCCTCGGGCGTGATGCGCTGCTGCCTGAGGCCATCGAGGCGACGATGCGGCCGGAGCAGTTGTCCGTCGAGCAGCTTTGTCTGTTGGCACGGCAAGTTTAGAGCCCGCTCGAAAGGGTGGGGTTTTTGTGTCCAAGCATCTACCCCGCCCTTTCGGGTGGGCGCTAAAAGTGAGCGCTAAGACGGATTGCAATTGAGCTTCGGCGTACCTACAGTTGGATTATGGAAATGCCGTGCGGTACGAAGAACCTCGTCGCGATCCCCGTCTACAACGAGCAGAAGTACGTCGCGAAGGTGATCGAGCGTGTCGCTGAGCACGCTAAGTGCATCCTCGCGATCGATGATGGGTCGACCGACTACACGCCGATGCTGCTCGCGATGCAGCCCGTTGATGTGATCCGCAACCGGGAGAACCGCGGCTACGGAACGGCCCTCCGCATGGCCTTCCGCTGGGCGCAGATGTACCACTACGAGTGGGTCATCACCATGGACTGCGACGACCAGCACGAGCCCGAGTCGCTGCCCGACTTCTTCGACGCGATCAGGGCCGACAACGCGGACATCATCAACGGCAGCCGGTACCTCAGCCCAGAGCTCAGCGAGAGCCTGCCCCCGCCAGAGCGCCGTAAGATCAATCAGACGATCACTGGCTGGGTCAACCAGGGCCTGGGCTACCACATCACCGACGCGTTCTGTGGCTTCCGTGCCTACCGCGTCAGCGCACTCGACAAGCTCGACCTCGATGAAGACGGCTACGCGATTCCGCTGCAGCAGTGGGTCCAGTTCGCCGCCAACGGCCTGCGCGTCAAAGATGTCCCGATCAAGCTGATCTACAACGACCCGAACCGCACGTTCGGCGGGGTGCTCGACAACGCAGAAGAACGCCTATCGCACTACCGCGAAGTCTTTGAGAACGAGCTGGCCCGGCACCCGGAGTTCGGTGAATCGGTCATCGCCAAGCTGATGCAAGACGCCGCGAAGGCGTGACTCTAGCGGCCGCGTATCACGCGGGGGTGGAGTGACAGAGTGGCTCGTCACCTGTCTGTTACGCGGCGTCTACAGCTACACTCATCTCTTGATGCCCGACCTACCATCAACCCGTCTGCATATCGACCCTCCGATGGATCAGTGGCAGGTCATCCCACGCAACGGTCGCACGACTCCAACCATCGCGACTGGACACCAGCCAACACTCTGGCATCCGGGGATCTTGGCGAAGGACCTCGCCGCAATCGCTGTGGCGAGACACCTCGACGGCAGCGCACTGCATATCGTTGTTGACTACGACACACTCGGCCCGCCGATACTCGATCTGCCGGCTATCGATGGCAGCCGACTCCGCGCCGATCGGTACGCGCTGGGCGCACCCTCATCGACAATGACTAGGCCTGCCAATAGCTTGCCGGCAATCGATATCGATGAAGCGGCTCATCGTCTGCGTCAATGGTCGGCCATGCACGTCCCGGAGAGTGTCGCGGCGGGGCTCACCCTGATTGCTGACGCTTATCAAGAGGCGGGGCATAGCCGGCCGAATCAAGCAGCGCAGACCACCGCGGTGATAGACGCGATGCGTCGGCCTCTCGTCGGCGATCTGTCGATACGAAACGCGAGCACCATCGTCACGCAACACTTTGTTGATCGGTTGCTGGATTCCCCCGTAGCTTGCGCGACCGCGTACAACCGCGCAGCGCTCACGTACCCCGAGGCCGGTATCCGCCCACTTTATGTGGGGCGCGATTCGGTCGAGTTGCCGCTATGGGCGCAGCACACCAGCGATCGCACCCCCGTCTTTGCCGACCTGGGCGACAGCAAGCCCGAGCTGTTTACGCAAGGCCAAGACCTTGACATCAGTCGGCCGGACGCGCTGCAGCACCTGCGCCCACGCGCGATCACCCTCTCGGCCATCATGCGCTCCGAGCACTGCGACCTCTTCATCCACGGCACCGGTGGGGGCGTCTACGACCGGGTCACCGAGCGCTGGTGGCAGGACTGGACCGGCGAAGGCCTCGCGCCCAAGGCCGTGGTTAGCGCGGATGTCTACCTGCCCTTCGATGTCCCTGTCGCGACGCGTACCGAGTACGAGCATGCCCAGTGGTACGCCCACCACCTGCCGCACAACATCGACCGGTACATCCAGGCATCAAACGAGGCCGAGGCCGCGCTCATCGAAGAGAAGCGTCGCGTGCTCGACCAGATGAATGACGACCGGGATCACCGCCGCCGAGCCAAGGCTTTTCAGCGCATCCACGCCATCAACGCGGAGCTGCGGCAGCAACATGGCGCGATGCACGACGCTGCAAATCAGCAGGCCGAAGAGGCCCGCATCGGCATCGGCAACGCCGCAGTCGCCATGCGGCGGGACTGGTGCTTTGCCTTATACCCTGATCAGGTGCTGCAGGACTTAGCCGACCAGATCAGGTCGTGCTTCCCTGCATCGCCTCGATAAAAGAGACCGCGGCTTCGCCGCGCCCGGTCAGCGTGTGGTGGACCGATCTGCCGTCCGCCTCTTTGTCGACAAACCCGTTGATGCTCAGTTCGCGGAGGTGGCCGGACGCGGTCTTGACGTTGAGCCCGAGCCCCTTGGCGCAGCCATCTAGCGTCAGCCCGGGCTGCTCGTCCAGCAGCAGCAGCAGGGCGATGCGGTGGTGGTTGGCAAAGCCGCGGATAATGGCTTCGAGCTGCTTGGTTTCTGAAAGCGGCAAGCGCGGGTCCGGAGGGAGCTTTGGCGATACGAGTCCGTGTGGCCTGAGGCGGAAGTCCATTCCCGGCTGCTACGGTAAGTAGAGCCTATCATAATCTCAGGTTCTCGAGAATGAACAATGCTCGATCATAAGTGGGGCGGATTTATTTCTTAAAAGATGAAGTTCATAAGAAATCAAGTTCTCAAGAAAAAAAGAATAAAATCCCCCTCTGTATTGTTCACCTTACCCTTGTTGGCTCTCGCGATGTGTTGATCCAACAACTACTCGAGCCGCACACCCGTCACGAAGAGCATCGCGTCATGCCTAACTTCGTTGTCGCCCACGTACATGCCCCAGCGGAACTTGGTCTTGCCGTTGGGTCGGTTGTAGGTTCCTTCGCCGACTTTCTCTTTGTTGTAATACACCTCGTAGTCGTGGCCGTTGTCGCGGACACCGAGGGTGAAGCGCTTGCCGGTCATGTTTCGGGCGATGGTTTTGTCCGTGCCTCTGCGGTGGTTGAGGCGGATGTCGCCATCTTCGGAGAGCCCGATGGAGACACCCCAGTCGTTGTTATCGTTTTTGGCCTGGAAGATCATCGCGCCGTGCGGCTTGATGACCGTGTAAGTGCCCTGCCAGGCGTGCCAGCCGCCGCGTTCCCAAGCGAGGTGGGAGAACGCCTCGATGCGTGCCGCGTTCTTCCGGCTGTTGCGGACGTTGTGTTCGTCTTTGAACAGGCGGAAGACCTGCGTGCTGCCGTCCTCCTGGTACCAGCGGGTCCACTTGGGGAAGTCCGTCCGCTTGATGCTGCTGTGGCAGAGCGTGTGGATATTGATGTCCTTGGGCACCGGCTTTTCGCTGTTGGGGGCCTTGCGGAGCAGCTCGTGGTTGATGTGGATCGTCGAGCCCTTGACCCCGCCGGTTGAGTTCTTGCCGATCGGGAAGGCCCTGCGTTTGAGCAATTGCTTGAAGGTCAGGTCGGTGCCTTCCCGTTTCCAGAGCTTGTCGTTATTTTTCGCCCAAGCGGAGGGTGCGGTCGAAAAACCAGCGAGCGCGAGTGCCCCAACGCCTAGCTGCTTGATCAAGGCCCTGCGGCCCGGGTTCGATACTTGGTGCTTCATCTTGCTTAATGCCTTCAAGCTTAAGAACTACTTGTTTTATACACCGACGTATACCCGCCAAATGATCTTACCGGCCTGGTCGGTCCCTGACGCTACGCGTCAAGCAACGCCTTTCGCCTAGCCGACTACACTGTCACCAACCATCCGATCAGGAGACCTCATGGCCGTTGAAATCGAAGCGAAGATGCGTCTGCACCACCCGGACGCGCTGATTACCCGGCTGCGCGAGCTCGGCGCGACCCTGACCGACCAGCTCAGCGAGACGAACTCATACTTCGACACGCCGCAGGGCGAGCTGAAGTCGACCGACCAGGGCCTGCGGACGCGGGTCGAGGTCGCGAACGCCGGCACACCCGACGAGGCGATCACCACCACGATCACGCACAAGGGCCCGCGCACGATGGGGCAGCTCAAGTCTCGTGTCGAGAACGAGGTCGTCGTCGACAACGCCCGTGATGCCGCGCTGCTGCTCGGGGCGCTGGGCTACCAGCACGTGCTGAGCTTTGAGAAGCGGCGGATCCGCTACGAGTTGGACGGCTGCAAGGTCGAGCTGGACGAACTGCCGATCATCGGCCGGTTCATCGAGATCGAGGGCGACAGCGAGGCCGATGTCCTAGCGGTGCAGGCGAAGCTCGGCCTGTCTGATGAGCCCTTGATCCGCTCGAGCTACATCGCGATGCTCAAGACGCACCTGCAAGAGACGCACGGCAACGAGACGATGATCAAGTTCGAAGACCAGGCATCGGTCGTGCAGGGGTGAGGGGTAGCCGCGGGGCCACGCCCGGGCGGTTTACGGCGGTTCGATTTTTTGAACCGCCAAGGCGCCAAGGTCGCCAAGGAAGGCAAGTTACTTTTGATTGTGGGTTTCAGCAGATGCAAATCGAATCTCTATCTAATTATTGGGGCGCTATTCAAAAAACTAGTGAGGGGTATTGGGTTCACCCCGAAGATCGGCATCTCTTTGTTTCATCACCTCACAGTTTCAATTTGGATTATCCGCCGCCAGCATTCGTTGGTGACATCATTAATGCCAAAGTAGTGATTTTGACAGCGAATGGTGGGTACAAACAAGCGGTAACGCCTCATGAGTTTCCTGATCCGCGCACCGAGCACGAATATGTAGTACGGCTTACAAATCCATCAGGATCAGATTGGCGATCGGTCGCGAAGTATTATTCGGATGTCAACTATGCAGACTTCATTTGTAGAGGGATCGTGGCGACGGTGAACGCCTGCGCGTATCGAAGCCCAAAAATAAGTGCGGAGCCTGAAAATAGGAAGTTGATCAAAAAACTCCCTTCTGCTGCATTCACTAGAAGATGGTTGATTGATAGTGTGGTGACGAGTGCGAATCGAGGGGAAAAGCTTGTCGTTGCAAAAAGGTATGGACTGTGGAATTTACCGAAAGAACTCATGAGCAGTCATGGGGTCGTTAAAGATCCCGCTCCAGTTTCCCCTTATCTCGCTAAAGCAACATTACGTGCTGTTCATGATTTTTTGGCTTAGTTGCCTTCCTTGGCGCACTTGGCGCCTTGGCGGTTCAAAACCGAGTCGCAGCCAACTCACCTAACGCAATCCGCTCGCACCCGTTCGACAAACGCATCCCAGAGCTGCTGCGTAACCCCGCCCGCCTGGCCGTCCGCGATTTTGTTGCCATCGACTTCGGTCACGCCCATCAGCAGCGTGCCCGTGCCGGTGATGAAGGCTTCGTCCGCGCTAGGCAGGTCGGCGGATGAGAACGCCTGCTCGTGAACGGGGATGCCCAGCTCTTTGGCCAGCTCGATCACGACGTTGCGGGTGATGCCCTCGAGGATGAAACGGTCGGCGGGGTGGGTGTAGAGCTCGCCATCGAACACCGCGAAGACATTTGTGGAGGAGCCCTCCGTGACGCGGCCGTCACGCACAAACACCGCCTCGCCCGCGCCGGCCTTTGCGGCCTTGGTCTTCGCCAGCGTGTTGGGCAGCAGCATCAGCGACTTGATCCAGCAGTTGTGCCAGCGGTCGTCCAGCGTCGTGATCGCGCTGATTACCGGCAGCTCCGGCTCATTCCCTAGCGGCTGGGCCTGCTCGGCACTGAGATAAACCGTCGGCGTCAGGTCGTCTGCGATTACGTGGTTCCGCAGCCCACTGCCCCGCGTCACCTGCCAGTACACCCGCGCCTCGGTCAGGCCGTTGCGGTGGACTAGCTCGTCGCTGATCTTGGCGACCGCCTCGGCATCACACTTCAGGTCGATCCCGTCGAGCGAGCGCCGGAGCCGCTCCAGGTGCTCGGTCATGGTGAAGGCCTTGCCGTTGAAATACCGCACGACCTCGTAGACGCCGTCGGCAAAGTGGACGCCGCGCTCGTCCACGCTCAGCGTCGCGTGGGTGCGGTGCAGGTACTGGCCATCGAGGTAGACGGTAGGGGCGGACATCTAAGCATCATATGATTCGGACAAGTCGTAAGCCGACGCCCACATTTGCCCGCTTTCCATAGCCTCAGTACACTTTTCGCTTACCCGCCGGCGTTCGGCGGGGCCGCGCTCGATTGGGGAAACACATGAAGTTTGACCTGATCGACCGTGTGACCCAGCGTGATGAGTCGTCGCTGTCTGCGGTCAAGAACGTCTCCGCGGCCGAGGAGTACCTCGGCGATCACTTCCCCGGCTTCCCGATTTTGCCGGGCGTGATGATGCTCGAGACGCTGGTGCAGGCGGCGAGGCATTTTGCCGCTGGTAGTGAGGACCCGCCGACCAAGCCGTTGGTCATCAGAGCGGTGCGGAACGTGAAGTACGCCGGGATGGTCCGGCCGGGCGAGGCGCTGGAGGTGACCGTCACGCTCCGCAAGCGGGACGGCCACGCCTACGACTTTCAGGGCGTTGGCAGGGTTGGAGAGCGGGTCGCCGTCCAGGGGCGGTTCTCATTGGAGCCCATCGCGGGCTAGCCTCGATAGAAACGATAGGTAGGAACGTTAGACAGACACCAAGCAAGGAAAGCAACGATGTCACTGAGCGATGAAGAAATCATTGAGAAGGTCCAGCAAGTCATGGAAGAGGCGCTAGGCGTCGATGAGGATGAAGTCACGCCCGAGGCGACCATCGGCGAAGACCTCGGAGCCGAGTCGATCGACTACCTCGATATCAGCTTCCGCCTGGAGAAGGCATTCGATATCAAGATCGGCGAGTCGGAGATGTTCGACCCCAACGTGCTTTCAAACGAAGAGTATGCTCAGGACGGCGTCGTGACGGAGGCGGGCATCGCCGCGCTTCGTGAGAAGATGCCGCACGCCGACCTCGATGCCTTCGCCAGTGACCCGCAGGTCGATAAGCTCGGCGACGTGTTCACCGTCGACATGGTCTGCAAGTTCGTGAAGTCGAAGATCGGCTAAGGAGACGGCCATGCGCTGGCTCTGGCTCGACCGTATTCTTGAACTCGATAAAGCCAAACGCTGCGTCGCCCTCCGCAACGTCACCGCGGCGGAAGATGTCCTGCACGATCACTTCGCTGCAAGCAAGGCGGTGGGAGGGTTCAATGGCGGGCCGACCGGTTGCGCACCGGATGCCTTGCACTCGGCCTACCCGGTCATGCCCAACAGCCTGATCATCGAGGGCTACGCACAGACCGCGGGCATCCTGACCGGTCACGCCAACGACTTCAAAGAAAAAGTCATCCTTGCCAAGATCGGCAAGGCCCAGTTCACCGGCGTCCTGGCCACGCCCGGCACCACCATCCGCCATACCGCCGAGCTCACCCACCTCGATGAGCGTGGCTCTTCAACAAAAGGCACGGTCGAACTGCTTGACCCCGCCGACCCGTCTGCCGAGCCAAAGCTGCTCGCCACGATCGAAATGATGTTCTCCCACATCGATCAGAACATGCAGGGCCTCGAGTTCCCGGAAGAGAACTTCGTCTTCACCGACCAGTTCATGGACCTGCTCGCCCGATCGGGTGTAAGCTGAATCAATGTTATCTGTCTTTGTAGTTGAATCACCATCACCTTTATCCGGAGCTAACATCATGCAGTGGAAGCACGCCCTAATCGTCAGCGCGGCCTTATTCTTCGCAACAGTCGCTATCTGGCCCCGAACCGAACAGCCCGCCTATGGCAACGACAACCGGCACGGCGCATCGTGCGTGCACTACACGATCGACTTCCCTGAAACCGATGATGAGGAGATCGCGCGCATCTACGCGGCGACCCATATCGTTACGATGTATCTCGAAGGTAGAGACACGCGCTCATACAACCACGGGATGCTGGCCGACCTGATCAAGCAAGTGAAAGTTGCGCTGAAGTAACGCGTTAGACCGGCTTGTCCGGTCTGGCGAGACATCATCGAAATCCAGCGTGCGAAGTCAAAGCGTGGATTGGAGGCCCGTGTGGACAAACGAGATATACTAGTTTTGCTCTTCTGATTATGGGCTCCTGCTATCCTCTTGCGACAGCGCAGCAGTCGGTAGTATCGAAGTGGGTTCAGCGGCTGGTATCCCGGGTAAGCCTGGCGTGCGCTTCAGCATGATGACCGGCATGCACCACGCGGATAAAGGTTGCGGATCAACCGCTAGCAGCCTAAAACCCTCGACAAGCTCGGGGCGGTGGGGCAGACCATAACGCGTTTTCAACGACCGATGTTTACCGCGATAGCACCACTAAACTCAAAAACTTTTACGATCAGCAAGGTTATTCGTAGTAACCCCAAGTCTGTGATACATCGAAACGAAAAAAGTGCCGTGGTTCACGCTGGCTTTGGTGGGGTGGGTGTCCCGCCTGTCACGAATCATCGACGGTCTCTAGGACGAGCGGGACGCCCATCCCACCTGAAGAGTGAACCGCGCCCAAAAAAGGCGCCACGCCCCTTGCGGAACGTGGCGCCACTTGAAGGAGTACTGTCACGGCCGTGGATTCACGGTGATTCAAGAAAGCTACTACTACTATTCAACTTCTTCAATTGAATTACAAGATAGCTCCAATCCTGCCAAGGTCCATAACCAAATCCGCCAATTTATAACATTTTTGCGTCTTACTCTATTTCTAATATCCCAATTTTGACAATGTAAAGAGATAAGTTGTGGTATTGGGACGGAAGTAGTGTCAAAAATGGACGTACCACGGATTGGGGTGGCGATCTAGAATCTGCACGTGGCCGATCTTTTTGAAACCAAGACTTTGATCCAGTCTGGTCGGGCGAGTTACGCGAACATCGCCATTGAGCGCGGGATCGACCTCTCGCCCACGGGGCTGACTTACCGTGTCCCGGACAGGTTGGCCGGGCTGAGCGTCGGTGAGCGTGTGGTTGTGCCGCTCGGGAAGAAGAAAGCCCATGGCTACGTCATCCAGGTGCCCGCCGATGCGCCAGAGCTCGAGCCGCGCAAGATCAAGCCTGTGCTCGACCGTGCGCCTGGAGCTGTCGCACTGCCTGATGACCTTGTCGAGCTGGCACGTTGGATCGCGAACTACTACGTCTGCCCGCTGGGGATGGTCTTCGGTACGATGCTCCCCGCCGCGGTCACACGCGGGACCGGGACCCGGCAACAGCAGCAGGTTCGGCCCGCACGGCCGACCACTGATCCGCCCAAGCTTACCAAGGTTCAAGGACGTGTTATCGAAGCGGCCAAGCAGCAAGGCGGCTGGGTCGTCATGCGCGAGCTCGCCGACCTCGCGGAGATCAAGACAACCGGTCCGATCAAGACGCTGATTGAGAAGGGCTTACTCGAAACACGGACGCTGGAAGCCGTGCACAGCGACCTGGACCTGCGCGCCCATGCCGAGCTCAAAGACGTCAAGCCCGATCGGCTCAGCCCGGGCCAGCAGGCCGCGCTCGATGTGTTGAGTCACAGCACCCAATCGTTTGGTGTCCACGTCCTGCACGGCGTCACTGGCAGCGGCAAGACCGAGGTCTACCTCCAGCTGATCGAACAAGTCTTGAATGATCCGATAGAGGGCCAGACGCCCTCAACGATCGTGCTTGTCCCCGAGATCGCCTTGACGCCGCAGACCGTCGGCCGTTTTCTCGCACGCTTCGGGCCCGACTCCGTCGCCGTGCTGCATTCCGGCCTGACCGCCGCGCAGCGTCACGCGCAGTGGCGGCGCATCGAACGCGATGAGACGCCCATCGTTGTCGGTGCGCGCTCTGCGATCTTCGCACCGGTTAAACGTCTTGGGCTGGTCATCGTCGATGAAGAACACGACTCGTCGTACAAGCAGGACCAGCTGCCGCGCTACCACGCCCGCGATGTCGCGATCAAGCGGGCTCAGATGTCGGGGGTGTCGGTCGTGCTTGGCAGCGCAACGCCTTCGCTTGAGTCGTACTACAACGCGGTTGGCGAGCCCCGGCCCGGCTACCACTACCACAGCCTGCCCGATCGGGTACCGGGCATGAAGCTGCCAACGATTGAAATCGTTGACCTTACCGAGGAGCGCAAATTCCGCCGGGGGGTGCACCTGCTGTCGCGTCGGCTCGAGCAGCGCCTACAGCAGGCGATCGTGAACAAGGGCCAGGCGATGCTGCTTCTCAACCGCCGGGGCTACGCGAACTACATCGCCTGCCCGGACCACCGCTGCGGCTGGATGATGACCTGCAACCACTGCGACGCGACGATGGTCTACCACAAAGACAAGACGCTGCCGCTCGGCGGCGTCGTTCGTTGCCACCACTGCCTGGCCGAGCAGGCGTTGCCCGCGGCCTGCCCGGAGTGCAGCAAGAAGGTCACCACGTTCGGCCTGGGCACGCAGCGCGTCGAAGAAGAGCTCGCGGCGAAGTTCGACGGGCTGCGTGTCGCTAGGATGGATTCGGACACGATGCGCCGTGCCGAAGACTACCGCAGTGTCTTAGAACGTTTCCGGGCCGGCGAGATCGACGTGCTGCTGGGCACGCAGATGATCGCGAAGGGGCTCGACTTCCCCGGCGTCCGGCTGGTCGGCGTGGTCAGCGCGGACACGGCACTGAACCTGCCCGACTTCCGTGCGGCCGAGCGCACCTTCCAGCTCATCTCGCAGGTCGCAGGGCGGTCTGGCCGGAGCGAGCAGATCGGCCGAGTCGTGTTGCAGACATTCTCCCCCGACAGCCCCGCGGTCGCGTTGGCGGCGAAGCACGACTACGCGGGCTTCGCCCGGATGGAACTCGCCACACGCCTGGAGATGGGCCTGCCCCCTGCCGGGCGGATGGTCCGCGTCGTCCTGCGCGATACCGACCACGTCAAGGCCCTGTCCCGCGCGACCGAGCTGGCCCACAACCTCGAGCACGCCAGGGCGACGCTCAAGCTCGACGTGCACCTTCGAGGCCCGTTCCCCTGCGCGATCGCTCGCGTTGCGGACCACCACCGCTTCGAGGTGCAGCTGCTCGCGAAGTCTGCCGCACCGCTGCAGCGCTTGATGACCGAGCTCCGTAACCACGGCAAGCTGATCAGCGACCAGCACACCGCGGTGGATGTTGACCCGGTGTCGTTGTTATAGGATGCATTGATTCTTTCCGCGGAGTGTCATATGAAAAGCTTGCGTCATCTTGTTTTTTGGTTGACTGTCCTGCTGGCGTGGTCCACCGCCGCACAAGCACCACTACCCAAGCCACCGCCACTTGTGATCGGGACGATGGCAGGCGAGTTCGTCTTTGACCCGGCACTGGCGTATCGCACCTGGGATATGCATCTCAATTCGGCGTTGTTTGAGACGCTGCTTATTCTCGGCGATGACGGGGTGACGCTCGAGTCCGGTGTTGCCAAGGCGTGGGAGGTTTCTAACGACGGCCTAGTTTACACCTTCCACCTACGAAAGAACGCAAAGTGGTCGGACGGCAAACCCGTTTTGGCGGATCACTTCGCCTCGGGCTGGTTCCGCGCGCTCATGCCTGACACCGAGTCGGATTATGCATGGCTGCACTACGCGATCAAGGGTGCGGTTGAATTGCGCGATCAGCGGCAGGCTTTTATCCAGCAATGGATTGACAAGGACGAGAACGCGCCGAACAAGTTGATATTTCAAAACTGGAAGCAGCTGCGCGAGGGATATACAAAATCAGTCTGGGCGGAGGACGACCACACACTCAAGGTGAGGCTGGGTCGTGCGAACAGTTCGTTTCCTTACCTGTTGGTGAATCCAGCCTTCGCCCCTCAACCGGGCAGAATGATGGAGCACCGGTTTGACCTGATGATCAATTTTGCGGGCCGGACACGGATCAGTTCAGCCTTTTTTTCCGACCCAGAGCGTGCTGTTTACAACGGGCCCTATCGGCTTGAGCGATGGCCGGAGAAGGGAGGTGATCTACATCTTGTTGCCAACGGGCGCTATTGGAATAGCGAGAGTGTCGCTTCCAAGAAGATCCATGTAAGAGTCTTCGATGATCAGCAGGCACTGCTCAAAGCCTATGACCAGCAGGAAATCGACTGGATACCGACGATCGGGTCTTCCCCCGTTGTTGAAAAGATGGTCCGTGAGAAGCGTTCTGATGTGCACCGCACAGCGCATGCGGGCACGTACTACTACGAGTTTAACTGTCGGGCGAAGATCGATGACAAGGACAATCCGTACGCCGATCCCAAGCTTCGGCGGGCGATCGCGCACCTGTTCGATCGCGAGGCCATGGCATCGATCGCTTCGACCTACCACTCGCCGATGCGGACACTTGTCCCGCCTAGCACGATGCCTGGGTATGAACCGGCGGAAGACAGTGCGGCACGGTTCGATGTCGATCTCGCGAAGCAGTTGCTGCAGGAAGCTGGCTATGACGATCTCGGAAAACTTGGGCCGCTCGTTTTGTTGATCAACGAAGAATCGTCGCATGTTGAGATGGCTCAGCCTCTTATCAAGCAACTCAAGGCAGTTGGTTTTGATGTGCGTTTGGAGACGCCGGACTTCCGTATATTTCTTGAGCGGGCGACGGCGGGAGATTTTCATCTTCGTCGCGCGGGCTGGTATGCGGACTACCACGACCCTTCGAGTTTCCTCGATCTTTACGCGCCTTGGTCAGATACGGACTCGGGCTACGACAGCGAAGCGTTTGGTAAGCAGTACATCGCTGCGCTCAGATCACCGGACCACGACAGCCGGATGCAACGGATGGCTCAGGCTGAATCGATCCTCTTGAAAGAAGCCGGGTGTGTCCCGGTCAGCCAGTATCACCATATCTCGCTCTACGATCCTGACCGCATTCGCCTGTCTGAAAGCGCATGGCGGCCGAGTCGCTGGGACCGTGTCCGCAAGCTGAACCATGGCGTTGCGCTGGGTAGCGCATGGCTGAGTCGCTGAACGGACGAGCGGCTTGCAATTCTTGATTGTTTACACATCGGGTCTAAGATCCTGGGCGAGTGCCTATGCTGCGCCTATACTGGAATCATTCCAGAGTAGTTTTAGTATTACCGCAAACCAAAAACCAAGAGGACACTTCATGTCACAAGCCGAAGTTCAGAAAGCATTTACGCCCACTAAATGCCCGTTTGGCCACACCGCAGGCCCGCAGGCCAAGGCCGTCACCGATAACCAGCGTTGGTGGCCCAACCAGCTGAACCTACGCATCCTCTCCGCGTTCAGCGAGAAGAGCGACCCCATGGGCCCGGACTTCGACTACGCGGAAGAAGTGAAAAAACTCGACGTCGAATCCCTCAAAAAAGACATGGATGAGGTGCTGACCACTTCGCAGGACTGGTGGCCGGCGGACTACGGCAACTACGGCCCGCTGATGATCCGGCTGTCCTGGCACGCGGCGGGCACCTACCGTATCCATGACGGGCGCGGCGGCGGGTCCGATGGGCAGAACCGCTTCCCCCCGCTGAGTTCCTGGCCGGACAACGTCAGCCTGGATAAGGCCCGCCGGCTGCTCTGGCCCATCAAGCAGAAGTATGGCAACAGCCTCTCGTGGGCGGACCTGCTGCTTTTTGCTGGGAACCAAGCGATGGAGCAGATGGGCTTTAAGACCTTTGGATTCGCGTTTGGCCGGCCGGATGTTTACGAGCCCGAAGAAGACGTCTACTGGGGCCCGGAAACCGAGTGGCTGGACGACGAGCGATATACCGGCGACCGTGAGCTTGAGACCCCGCTCGGCGCGGTGCAGATGGGCCTTATCTATGTGAACCCCGAGGGCCCGAATGCCAACCCCGACCCGGTCGCCGCGGCGCACGATATCCGCGAGACCTTTGGGCGGATGGCGATGAACGACGAAGAGACCGTCGCGCTCATCGCGGGCGGGCACACCTTCGGCAAGGCCCACGGCGCGAACGAGCAGGAGCCCTACATCGGCCCCGAGCCCGACGGCGCACCGCTCGAAGCGCAGGGCTTCGGCTGGGAGAACAGCTCCGGCGAAGGCAAGGGCAAAGACGCCTGGACCTCCGGCCTCGAAGGAGCTTGGACCAGTAAGCCCACCGAGTGGGACAACGAATACTTCGACAACCTCTTCAACTACGAGTGGCAGCAGACCAAGAGCCCGGCCGGCGCGACGCAGTGGGAGCCGGTCGACGACGACGGCGGCGTTGCGACGATGGTGCCCGATGCACACGTCGAGGGCGTCACGCACAAGCCGATGATGTTCACGACCGACCTGTCGCTGCGGATGGACCCGGCGTACGAGAAGGTCAGCCGTAAGTTCCAGGCGGACCCGGACGCATTCGCCGATGCCTACGCCCGCGCGTGGTACAAGCTGCTGCACCGTGACATGGGTCCGCACAGCCGGCTGCTCGGGCCGGACGTCCCCGAGGCGCAGATCTGGCAGGACCCGGTCCCTGCGGTAGATCACGAACTCGTAGACGATACCGATGTTGCCGCGCTCAAGCAGACGCTGATCGGCAGCGGCCTATCGATTTCTGAGTTGGCCGCGACCGCTTGGGCGGCGGCGTCCTCGTTCCGCGGCACCGACCTGCGCGGCGGCGCCAACGGCGGACGCATCCGACTTGAGCCACAGAAGAGCTGGGCGTGCAACAACCCCGCGCTGCTCGAGAAGTCGATCCCCGTGCTGGAAACGGTTGCGAATGATTTCAATGCTTCCGCAAGTGGTGGCAAGAAGATCAGCTTCGCCGACACGGTCGTGCTTGGTGGTTGTGCAGCGGTGGAAGAGGCCGCGAAAAAAGCGGGCATCCAGATCACGGTGCCGTTCACGCCGGGTCGGACCGATGCGACGCAGGATATGACCGATGCAGACGCGATGGCCGTGCTCGAAACGACGGCGGACGGCTTCACCAACTATCTCAGCGCGAAGCACAGCCGGCCCGCAGAAGAGCTGCTGATCGAAAAGGCACGCTTCTTAACGCTCACCGCGCCGCAGATGGCCGTGCTTGTCGCGGGTATGCGGGCGTTGGGCGTGAGTGATGGCGACGCCGGGGTCTTGACCGATACGCCTGGTACGCTGACCAACGACTTCTTCGTCAACCTGCTCGATATGAAGTGGGAATGGGAAAAAGTTGACGACAGATTATTCAATGGCATTGACCGTGGAACAAATGAAACAAAATGGACTGCTACCTCTGTTGATTTGATCTTCGGCTCTAATGCTCAGTTACGAGCGATTTCTGAGGTGTTTGCCGGAGCGGATGCGCACAAAAAGTTCGTATACGATTTCGTGAAGGCCTGGAATAAAGTGATGGATTTAGATCGTTTCGAACTAGACAAATGATGATGCGCTTTCTATGATCTCTACATAATCTCGCCCCCGGAAGCTCGGTGGCGCGCCGCAACTGCTGGCGCCCGCCGGGTTTTTTTATACGCGATTTGAGTTTGGCTTGTAGCGTTTAATCTGATGGGTTTCTTGCAAGCACCATCGGATCAATGCGTTTACAAATGCACCGAAGGATGTTTTGAACTCATCCTCAACAAACTTTGGAACGCAGATCCGTACCGGACGCTCTTCGGTGGCCGCGATGCCCGGGAAATCTTGGCCAGTCACTTCAAGATGAGACTGCATTCCATAGAGATCACCAAGGAGGTAAGCGACGACAAACTTCTTGTCTTCAGATGCAATACGTATGTATCGATCCCCATCGTTGTACCAATGGAAATACTTGCCTCGGTATTCGAATCGCACTCGTTTCTTTTTTCGAGCACCCATACAAGACCCAACGGAAAGCAACTTTTTTAGTCAACAGGCCCCGCGGGCTTGGGCCCGTAGAGCGCGCTGCCGAGGCGGATGACGTTGGCGCCTTCTTCGATGGCGATTTCGAAGTCACCGGACATGCCCATTGAGAGCACGTTGAAGGACTCGTCGACATAACCGGAGGTACGGATGTCTTCGAAGATTTCGCGCGTCCTTGCAAAGAAAGGCCGTGTTGTTTCCGGCTCTTCGGTGTAGGGGGCCATGCACATGAGCCCGCGGAGGCGGAGGTGCATCATCGTGTCGATCTGCTCGGCGAGGTGGATCGCAGCCGGCGCGGCGACGCCGGTCTTTTGTGCTTCACCCGCGGTGTTGACCTGCATGAGGATGTCGATGGTCAGGTCGTGGCGGGACGCGTAGTTGTGCAGTTCTTCCGCAAGGCGCAGCGAATCGACGCTGTGCACCAGCGAGACGAGCGGGACGACCTGTTTGACCTTGTTCCGCTGCAGGTGGCCGATCATGTGCCAGCGGACCTGCTCGGGCACGAGCTGCTTGGAACGCGGTGCCGCCGCGGCGAGCTGCGCGCGACGCTGGATGAACTCGTCGATCTGCGCGACGCGCTGGGCAAGGTTCTGGCCCCGGCTTTCGCCGAAGTCCATGACACCTAGCTCCAGGGTCTTTTGGATCTGGTCAACAGTGGCATACTTGGTGACAGCGACGAGGACAACGTCTTCGGCTCTCCGCCCGCCGCGAGCCGCAGCAGAAGCGATGCGCTCAGAAACCTGATCGTAGGCGTCCTTGAGATCCATGGGCGTCGAAAGTATAGACGAGCGATCCGTGCTCATACTGTAAAGAGTAAGTCGGCACACACCCGGTTGCAAGGCCGCATAGGGTCCTGGACGTTTTCAGTCCGACGGGTCCGCGTCCGGCTTGCCTTTCCTTGGCTTACCCTCGGTCTCCGGGATCACTTTTGCGAACTTCTTGCTGACGAAGAGGTGGAAGCCAATAAAGAGCAGGATCACGACGCCGATGATCACAAACCCGACGGTCTGTCCCTGGCTGAGCTTGGTGCGGGCCCACTCGATATTGTCGTGGAAGAAGAAGCCGACGAGCATGGCAGGCGGCACGCTGATGCACGCGGCCAGCCCGTCCCAGAGCAGGAACTTCTTGAACGGCATCTTGAACGTGCCTGCGGTAAAGAAGGCGGGCGCCCGCAGCCCCGGCAGGAAGCGCGCGAAGAACACAAACTTCGCCCGGTGCCTCGCGAACGCGACGCGCGTGCGCGCCAGATTCCTGCTGCCCACGATGCGCTTGAGGATCGGGTGGCGGTGGATCGATGGGCCTAACTTCCGCCCGGCCAGGTAGATGAGTACATCGCTACCGACGATCGCGAGCATCGCCCCGGGCAGCATGATCCAGAGGACCGGGTGCGCGTGGTCAGCCGAGGCGGCGGCTTGGCCACAGAGATAGCCGCCCACGATCAGTGGGATGTCTTCCGGAAGCGGCAGCCCAAACCCCGTGGCGAGGAGGACGCCGAAGATCACCAGGTAGGGCGCGTTGGGCGCGTATTGGTTGAGCCAATCGATGATCACGCGCGTAGGGTACCGGCTGAGCTGCGGGCGTGTTGGGCGAACACCGGGGATTACCTGATCTGGGAATCAAGCCAGGCCAGGGCTTGATCGCGATCCACCTGCTTCCCTTCCAACTGCATATCGTACGACTGATCGAGCAGCGTCTTGAACCGCGGCCCGGGCTCCAAGCCCTTGGCCAGCAGGTCGTCACCGTTGATTAGTGGCTCCGGACAAAGGCCGATCCCATCGCTCGCGAACGTATCGGTCTCTCTTCGAAGGGGCTTTGCGTCGCCACCGATCGCCTCATACAGCAGCAGCGATTGATCCCAGCCGGGATGCGCGGCCAGCCGCTTGCGTGCTGCGATACTAAGGTCGGCCCATTCGTCCAGCGTCGGCATCAACTGCAGCAGCCGGTTCAGCTCATCGCGGTGGTCGTTGCTCAGGGCCAGTGCGCTCCGCCACCGCTTCACGGTGCGGGCGTCCCGCGCCTGCTCGCCGTGCCGATCAACCAGCCAGGCGGCGAGGCGGTTCGGCACGTGTGCTCGGTCCGAAAGCCTTTCGCTGGCCACGAGGTGGTGGCCGTTGGGATCTTCATTGAGCGTGGGTGCGTCGAGCTTGTGCTGCTGCAAGAGGTCGAGCGCCAGCGTAGGCCTGGGCCCCTGCAGCATGGCGAGCAGTTCCTGGCCGATGCGTTCCCGGCTGATCTGGCCGAGGTAGCGTGCGTGGGCCCGGATCGCGGCGCTGGTCTTCGCTTCGATCACAAATCCAAGCCGGGAGGCGAAGCGCACCGCCCGAAGCATCCGGAGGTAGTCCTCGCCGAAACGCTCGCCGGGGTCACCGATAGCGCGGATGACCCCGTTCTCCAGATCGGCCCGGCCGCGCACGTAGTCGATGATCTTGTCGGCGGCGGGGTTGTCCGGCTGAGCCGGATCGGGTTGGGCAAACAAGCCGTTGATCGTGAAGTCGCGCCGGCTGGCGTCCTCCTCGGCGTTGGTGAACCGGACCTCATCCGGGCGACGCCCATCGGAGTAGGCGCCCTCGGCCCGGAACGTCGCGACCTCGATCGCCCACCGCGGCCGGCCCCCGGTCGCGGGGATGTACACGATGACGACGCCAAACGCCGCCCCGACCGCCGCCGAGTTTGGAAAAAGCGTCTGGACGACGCCGGGCGTCGCATCCGTCGCGACGTCGTAGTCTTTAGGCTCGGTATCCATCAGCGCATCGCGCACACAGCCACCCGCGAGGTAGGCGGTCTGGCCCTTCGCGCTGAGCTTGGCGATGATCTGGATCGCGGCGACGCGGGCGCTGGCGGCAGGATCAGGCATGTGCCGGAGTGTACCGGACGGGGCAAAGCGGTTTTTCCTTTTATTCGGGTTGTGACACCTTTAATGACGGGCTAGACTTGGGATAGGTCAAGCACCTCTGGAATTCAGGCGATGATCAGGACGGGTTGGGTTCTTGCGGTAGCTCTGGCCGGGCTGGTTTGGTTGGTTGGGTGTGGCACGAACCCGCTGAGCAGTGACCTGCCCCGCACGCCGTATGGCCGTTACCAGGCCTTACGCGGGGGTGAACCGCCCCAGGAAGAGCTGGATTCGTTCGGCAACTCCCGCCCGGCCCTGCGTGCACGACTCCAGCCGATGGACCGGCCCTGACCAACCCCCATGGACGGCTTCTCCAGCTTGCCCGACAGGCAAAGACTGGGCCAAGAGTACTGATCGTGTGAGATTTATCACACTTTCCCGCAGAAGTTTCAAAGATAAAAAAGGTATCAGTCGATGAAACGTAGGGTTACAAGACGCCGGGTGGAACATGGCGTCGCCTTTCATCGACTTGCCAGCGGGAAGAAGCGGTTGCTCGATCAGCGCACTCTACGAGTCTTAGGCTCCCTTGTTGTCGGGATGACCCTCGTCAGCGCGATCCTCCTCGCACTCGAGCCCGACCCCGGCTACCGGCAGAACGCCTGGTCCCTCTCCGCAATGGACATGTCCAGCGATAACGCCAGGGACGAAATCCTCGACGTGACCAACGGCAAGGATTGGCAATACATCATCATTCACGACTCCCGAGGCGTTGTTGGCGGCGAGAAGCAGCTTAATGATGCTTGGAACCTCGAATACGAGCGGCAAGGTCTACCTGCGACGAGGGGCGCGGGCTACCACTTCGTGATCAACGACCGCGAAGGCCGATCTGACGGCGAAGTCGAGATCGCCCGCCGCTGGAAAGACCAGCAGGCCGGCGACTACATTAGTGGTGAGCAGGCCGACAAGTGGAACCGTGATGCGATCGGTGTCTGTCTCATGGGCGATGCCGACAGCAGGCCGTTCAGCGATGATCAGATGGACGCGACCATCAAGCTCGTACGCCTGCTCCAGCAGGCGTACGATATCCCCCGCAGCAAGGTCTTCCTTCACACCGGGCGGTCTGCCGACTCGCTCGCCCCGTTCTTCCCGGCCGGCGAGTTCCGCAAACAGATTCGCGAGTAGCCCGTAAACGATCTAACTCAGGTATTAACCCCATCCGCGGCCTGTCCTACAGGCCGTTTTTTCATCTAAACTTAACTTGATCAAGAACTTAGCCGATATCTGCAATGGATAGGTGGACTTCCACGTCTTATTATTTGACGATAGGCCTGTTGCCGTGGAGCCCATCCTGGCTTATGGTATGCACATACGTTATACGGTTATTCCGAGACATCCAGGGATTGCATCGCGATGTAAGTCGTCCTTTAATAAGGATTTAAGTCTTCTCGCGTTGCCCGGCTATGGCTGAGTTTCACCAGATCGCGGGCTTTGACGTGGTAGCCACCCTCGGCGAGGGCGCTGCCAGCAAGCTGTATCGTGTCCGAGACAAGCACGGCAAAGAGTTCTGCCTCAAGCGTGTTGTCAAGAACGCATCCAACGAACAACGGTTTATCGACCAGGCGGTAACCGAATACGAGGTCAGTAAGAACCTCGATTCGCCGCTGATCCGCAAATCGCACAAGCTTATCCGCCAGCGGGCCCTGCTCCGGACGAGCGAGGTATTGGTGCTTATGGAGTTGGTTGAAGGCCGGACCCTCGAAACACTCAAGTTCAAGAGCATGGTGGGGTACTGCAAGGTCTTCCACGCCGCCGCGAAGGGCCTGAAGGTCATGCACGATGCCGGGTACGTCCACGCCGACATCAAGCCCAACAACATCATGGTGACGGACGAGGGCCAGGTGAAGCTCATTGATTTCGGCCAGAGCTGTAAGAACGGCACGGTCAAGGAGCGGATCCAGGGTACGCCGGACTACATCGCCCCCGAGCAGGTTAAGCGGCGGCCGATCACCCCGAAGACCGACCTATTCAACCTTGGTGCGACGATGTACTGGCTGCTCACTGGCGAGCGTGTGCCAACCATGATGCCACGCAAGGAGCGCGGCGAAACGATCCAGCTCCGCTCGGAGGAGGCGGAGCGCGGTCCGCTGGCGCCGCCGATCGAGTTGGTGCCTGATTGCCCGCCGGCTTTGTCCAACCTCGTGGTCGAGTGCGTGGCCAAGGACCCGCAGGACCGACCGGACCACATGCAGGCTGTGATGGACCGGGTCGAGATCGCCGCTGGCCAGGCCAAGCGTGCCCAAGCGGCCGAGCCCAACCCGTCCGAGATCGAGGACGGATCACTGGCCAAAAAATGACGACCCAGAGCCGGTTGGAGGACCGGCTCTGTGTTCAGAAGTGCCCTGATTCATTGGGATTACGTGATTTTTCTTCGTTTGATGACCTTGCCGTTAGGTAGGTCGCAGGGTTATACTTCGAACATGATCAATTTACGCCTCTTTAGCGGTCTGTGGGTAGTTTTGTTGGCTTTGGGCTGCGCCGTTGTGGCCCCCACAACACAGGCACAAGCCAACAAGCTGACCGACAAACAAATCACGGAAAGCATTGAGGCGATCAAGAAGTTTCTGTACAACGCCCAAGCCGATGATGGCGGCTGGTACGGCTCCTACCACAATGGTCCGCAAGAGCCCGAGGCAAAGAACAACTGGGGCCCGACCGCGATGGGTGCCCTGTCTCTGATCGTGGCGGGCGAGTCGCCCCAGAACCCAAAACTGAAGAAAGCGCTCGAGAAACTCGCAGAGGTCGAGATCACCGGCGTCTACTCGCTCTCGATGCGGACCCACGTGTGGTCCTATCTGCCCCAAGACATCTTCGGCAAGCTCCTCGAGAAAGACGCCGAGTCGATGTACAACTCCTGGTATGGCTGGGCACGGTTTAACTACCCTGTCGCGCCATATGGTGAATCTTTCAACGATCAGTACGGCGGCAGCGCTAGCTCCCCCAACAACGGCGGCCGGGTCGACAACTCAACCACGCAATACGGCGTGCTGGCACTTTGGCAGGCGGCTAAGCGCGGCGCCAACATCCCCGATCGTTTCTGGGAACTCGCCGTCGATAACTTCCTCGAACTGCAGGGGCCCGATGGCGGATGGGCCTACTCCGATGCGCGGAACACAACCGAGTCGATGACCCTCGCCGGGCTCACCGTGATGTTTGTTGCCCAGCAAGAACTCTTCCGCAACCAGAGCAAGCCCAACCCCATGATCACCAAGTCGATCCAGGAGGGCCTCAAGTTCCTCAATGCCAATTTCGGTAGGCAGGACGGCGTGCACGGCGGCATCAGCTACATGTGGTACGGCTACGAGCGTGTCGGCCTGGCTTCGGGCATCAAGTACTTCGGCGGCAAGGACTGGTTCCAGGAGATCGCCAAGAAGATCGTCGACCGCAAAGCGAACTACGGCAGCTCGATCCACACCGCCGCTTTCGATCTGATGTTCCTCGCCCGAGGCAGGGTCCCTGTGTGGATCAACAAGCTCGCCATCCCCGGCACCGCTTGGAACAACCGGCCTAACGACGTCTACTTCCTCAACCGCTTCATCTCCGAGTACCGCGAGCACGAAGTGAACTGGCAGGTTGTCGGCGTCGATTCCGACCCCAAGGAATGGATGTCCGCGCCGCTGATGTGGATCAGCTCCGACGGTGCGATCGAGTGGACCGACGAACGCGTGGCCAAGATCAAGGAGTACATCGACCTGGGCGGCACCATCATCGCCAACCCCGAAGAACGCTCTTCCAGCTTCCGTGCCAGCATCGAAGAACTGGCCGAGAAGATCAACCCCGAGCTGAAGTTCGAGACCGTGCCCGAGGGCCACCCGATGACGAACCTGCTCGAGGGCAGCCCGCGCACGAGCAAGCGGTCGGAATTTGAAGTCCTCAGCAACGGCGCCCGTGTGCTCATGATCATGCCGAAGAACGACTGGGGCATGACCTTCCAGAAAGACCCCAAGCCCAACCCCGACAAGGTCTCGGCCTGGCGCGATATCGTCAACATCTATGGCGTCGTGACCGACCGTGGTGAACTGACCCCCAGGCTCTCGACCCCGTGGGTTGCGAACAAGGGCCGGGCGACTAACGGCACCGTCAACGTTTTTGTCCCGCAGTGGTCGGACGGGGCCGGCAAGCTGTATGAAAACGATGTGTATCAGGTGATGAAAAACTACATGCAGAACGAGACCGGCCTGGGTCTCAATGTGCAGTCGCTGCCGCTGTCCGAATTAGGAGCCTCTGACGCCGCGCTGCTGCACATGATGGGCGTCAATGCCGTCAAGATCACCAATGAAGAACGCGACGCCATCCAGTCCTTCGTCCGAGGCGGTGGCACGGTCCTCATTGAGAACCTCGGCGGGACCGGCGACTTCGCGACCTCCGTCCGCGATCAGCTAGGTGCATTGTTCCCCGGCACCGAGGACAAAGTCAGCACCCGGGCCAACATCATCACCGGCCGGAGCCTGCCCGACGGTTCCAAGAGCAACCGCCGCATCGTCTATCGACGGCTGGTCATCGAGCGGGCCAACCCGACCGGGCGGTTGATGCTTCGCGGCTGGGCCGACCCAAATAACGACAAGCGCGTGCCAGTTGTCCTGTCCTACGAGGACATCTCGCTGGGCATGCTCGGCGTCAAGCAGTACGGCATCAACGGCTACAGCATCGACAGCGCCCGAGACCTTATGGTCAACATCCTCCTCGACGCCCACCAGGCCAAAACCGGCGGCGGCGTGTCGGCGGCGGATTGACTGAGTCTGGAGACCCCTGCGTCCCCCACTCGTTCTTGGCACGAGAGCCACGCACTATGATCTTTATCCGGGTATGCATTGGTTTATCTCTTGTGTTGTGTATCGGTTGCTCGTCGAAAGAGCGCGCCGCGCATCCTGTACATGTATCAAAGCCAACTCTGGAAAACGAAACGGAAACTATCCGTGTCGCGATACCTATTTTTAAAAATCCGCAGCCGGATGCGATAGGTCCTGAAGTTTATGAACACATGAGCCTGTACTTCTATCAAGAAACAGGTAAGCGACTAGAAGTTGAACACGTCTGGCTCGATGACCTGCAAGACTTCGATCCGGCACTTCTACACCTCGTGGGGTCGGATTCAGTCGACTTTGAGTTATGGGAGAAGCAAGCCATCGAAGCTTATGTTGCATCGGGCGGCACGACACTAATCGAAAATCTGGGCGGTGAAGGCGGATTTGTAATGTCTATCCGCGATCAATTTATCGGTGTGTTTTCTGGCTTCGATGATCGAATCAGCAGTCGAAGCGACATCATAACCGGTCGAAATTTACCAGAGGGTTCGAAGAGTATCCGTCGGCTCTTCTATTGTGATGCTGTAAAGCAGGTCAATCCTGACGGAGTTTTGCTGCTTCGTGGCTGGGAAGTGAACGAACGATACCCGGTGCTGCTTTCTTTTGAAGACATCTCGCTGCGTATGATCGGGGTCAATAATGACGAAGCCCTAGGGCACCGCACTGAATCCGCGAAAGACTTAATGCTGAATATCCTGCTTGTTGCAGAGAGACAACAGAAAAGCGAGCGTTATTAACGCACCCTCGCCGTACGCAGTTGCAGGTAGCGCCGCAGGGTCTTGATCAACGGCTTACCCGTGTTGACCAGCATGTAGTCCATGCCCCTCGCCTGCAGGGACCGGCGCAGGTGGGCGTTGTGGCCCTCGATGATTTCGCGATAGCTCGCCGCGACCTGTTGGGGGCGGGTGTTTACAGCCGGGCCGAGCTCCGGGTCGATCATGCGCAGGCCGCGCGTCTCGGTCGGCAGCGACAGTTCGTCCGGCGAAAGCACTTGGAATACCAGCACCTCGTGCCCCGCGAAACGCAACCGATCAAACACGTCCATCATCGGCTCGATGTCGTCCAGGAGGTCGCTGACCACCGCGATCGCGGCCTTGTGCCCGCGCAGCGTGTGCGCGAGCTGTTCTAACGAGGCGGGCAGGTCCACCTCGCCGCTGGCGGTTTCGATATTTTCCAAGCCGGCCAGCATGACCTGCAGTTGTCTCAGTGAGCCGGTCGGCTGGTGCAGGCAGCGTAGTTTCTTGTCGAAGACACCTAGCGCCGCGCGGTCGCCTTGCCGGATCGTCAGCGTGGTCAACGCCGCGGCGATCTGCTGGGCAATCGCGAACTTCGTCTGGATTACCGTTTGCGGCTTAGCACCCACCTGCGCGAAGTCCATCGATGCCGAGCCGTCGACCATGACATGCAGGTTGAGGTCGGTCTCGCGTCGATAGCGTTTGAGGTAGTACCGGTCGGTCCGGCCGTAGCGTTTCCAGTCGATCCCGCGCAGGTCGTCTCCGGCCGTGTAGGGGCGGTAGTCGTGGAACTCGATCCCGCTGCCGCGCAGGGGGGATGCATGGCGGCCGGTATAGAGCCCGTCGACCAACTGCTTCGCCGCGAAGTAGAGCCCATCCAGGCCGGCGATCGGGTCGGGTCGACGCATGGCACCATCATACGCCTGTGACAGGTTTGTGCTGCACCGATCGGTACACTGCTGAGGATGTTCGGGCACACCGACACGACGGGGAAGGAGCTCAGGGATCAGAAAGCTTGGACCGGGTTGTCCTGTCTCGCCATCGCGTGGATCGCCGGCATTGTTTTAGCTGGGCAGTTGCCGAATCGCTGGGTCTTCGGATTCGCGGCGTTGCTCGCCATCTTCGGTACGAGCGTTTTATTGGTGCGTCGCCACCGCGCAGTGTACGGGGTGGCTTTGATCGCGTTCGCGTTGTTAGGCGGGCTGTGGTTGATTGTTCAGCGGGACTACGTGGCCAGTGATCATATCGCACGCTATATCCACGACGAGCCTGCTATCGCGGCGCTGCGCGGCACGGTGTCGAGTCCGCCGCGCGAGATCAAACCGGACCAGGGCACGTTTGGCGCATTCAACTACCAGGCCCCCGGCACGCTCTTTGAACTCGATATCGAAGCGGTCGACCCGGGCACCGGCTTCGAGCCGGTCAGCGGTAAAGTGCTGGTGCGGATCAAACAGCACGACCACCGCCCGAAGCTGGGCCAACGCGTCGAACTGATCGGCTGGATGAGCGCGATCGGCCCAACACAAAACCCCGGCGAGTTCGACTACCGCGCGTACCTGCAGCGGCGGGGCGTGAGCGGCCGTATCTCGCTGATGAGCCGTGGCAACTGGCAGCCGCTTGGCCCGCCGCCACGGTGGACCTTAACGGGGGTCCGGCGGGCCCTTGGCGACGCTGCTGCTGCGTCGCTCAAGCTGGGCATGCCCGATGATGAAGAGCAGCAGGCTTTGCTCGATGCGCTGCTACTGGGGCGCCGCACCGGCGAGATGGCGGACCTCAGCGATTCGTTCCGCGCGGTCGGCCTCAGCCACGTGCTCTCGATCAGCGGGGCGCACCTCGGCATCCTGCTGTGTCTGGTCTGGGCGTTGGGGCGGCTGTTCATCGGCAGGCCGAGCGTGGTAACGGTGCTCGTCCTGATCGTGCTCATGTTCTTCCTCCTGGCCGTGCCCTGGCGGACACCGATCCTGCGCGCCGCGATCATGGCCTCGGTCTTCTGCTTCGGGTACGGGTTCGGGCGTCGGCTGACCGGTGTCCAGGTGCTCTCGACCGCCACCCTGATCGTCCTGATCTGGAAGCCGACGGACCTCTTCTCCGCGGGGTTCCAGTTGAGCTTCGGCGTCGTCGGCGGCATCCTGCTTTTTACCGTCGCGGTATCGAGGTGGATCCTGCCCGAGCCAGAGGTCAAGGTGATCCACCCGTCTTCGTGGGACCTGGTGATGCGTTGGCTTGTTGACTTTTTCGCGGTCAGTGTGGTGGCGTTTGCGATCGCGATGCCGGTCGTGATGTACCACTTCCAATTGATCAGCCCGCTGGCTGTTTTATTATCGATGCTTGCGTTGCCGGCGCTGACCGCGGTCTTGGCGGTGGGGTACCTGAAGGTCCTGGTCGGGCTGGTGTCGCCCGCGGCGGGTTCGCTGCTGGCGGTGCCGATGGCCTGGGCCGGCGATTCGCTGTCGGGGCTGGTGACGCAGGCTCAGCGGTGGCCCGGCGCGAGCATCACGCTAAGTAGCCAGCCTTCGATTGCGTGGACACTCGGGTGTGTGGCGGTGGTTATTGCGCTGTTCGCGGGGTTGTTCTTCATGCGTAAGCCGGCCCTGGCCTGCTGCGTGATCGTCTTAGTGGCTTGGGCGTGGTTTGAGCAGCGTCCAAACTCCGTGATGGCGGGATCGGGTCGGCCTGCCTTGGTGCTCAACATGTTCGCGGTCGGCGATGGGTCGTGCTACCTGATCCGCAGCGGCGATGAGGCGCTGATGTTCGACTGCGGCTCGCAGGGCTACTGGCAGATCGGCGAACGCAGCATCGTACCAGCGCTCAACGCACTATCGATCAAGCGCATCGACACGCTCATGCTTTCACACGCGGACCTCGACCACTTCGTCGGCGTGCTCGACCTGCTGGACGCGGTTGAGGTCGGGGACGTTCTCGTATCGCCCGATGTCCTGCGCGAGGCGCGCGACCGCCCAACGAGCGCAGCCGGCTATCTTGTCGCCGCCATCCGTAAGGAGGGCTACGAGCCGCGACCCGTCGAGCAGGGTTGGTCGATGACGATGGGCGACAGCGACTTAGCTTTGCTCTGGCCCGCGCCGGGCTACGCGTCTGAAAAGAACAACAACAACTCCCTCGTTCTGTCTATTGAATCAGCCGGCCGTCGCGTGCTCCTCAACGGCGATATCCAGGACGAGGCGATCCAGCAGCTGCTTGCCTCCGATCAACCCTTGAAAGCCGATGTGACCGATCTGGCCCACCACGGCAGCTTTGTAGAATCCTCGCCGGACTGGCTGGAGGCGGTCGGGCCCAGCGTTGTGCTGCAGTCCTCCGGCCCACGGCGGCTGGATGAGGATCGCTGGGGTGCTTTACTAGAGCAGAAGAAGATCAAGCGATTCAAGACATTTGAGCGAGGGATGGTTCAGCTGTTGATCAAGCAGGATGGCGGCATGCAATGGTCAACCCACCGCGATAGCTGCCCCTGAACCGGCGGGTCACTCTGCGGGTTCGGCCGGTTCGGATTCAGCGGGCTCCACCGGCTCGGCCTGCGCGGTTGGTTCTGCCTCGGCGTTATCGCTGTCCGTGACGGCGTCCGCTTCTTCGCGGTCTGCCCCTCTCTGGCGCTTCGACAACTCGGTCTGCTGCCGCAAGCGAAGCGTGTTGACCTTATCCGGCGCGGCACGCTGGATCGTTACCGGGACCAGGGTGGTCGCGCTGTCGGCTTCGTTGTTTCGCCATTGCAGCAGCAGCGGGGTTGCTTCTGCGGCGGGCAGGTGCGCACTGAGCCAGTTGCCGCGCGTTGGGTTGATCGGCGGGGCGGGTCGAGCTGGGGGTTGTACTGGCATCTCTGCTGGCACGGCTTCGGCGTCTACCGGGGGCTTCGGGGTGGCTAGCCTTTTGTTGTTGCCCGTCTCATCGCCAGCATCCTCAGCGGCTTCATCGAGTTGGGCAAGGCGGTCTTCAGCTTTCTTGGCCGGGGCTCTCTCTAACTCGGTTTCTGGCTCGGGTGCCACCAGGCCGACCAGATCGGGGGCAGGCTCAGCCGGTCGACCCAACGCGAGGTCGCCTCTCGCGTTTGGCGCTGCACGCTGACCGTAACCGGCCTGCTGCTCCTGGACTTGCAGGTTGTATGCGTTGCGGCGGTTGGCGTACTCCGAGCCGAGGTCAGGCGGCAGCCTGAGTTGCACGGCCTGCTGCTGCGTCAGCTTTTGAGTGAGTTCAGGCCGCTCTTGTAGCTCTCGTTGGGCCTGCCCTTGCTGGGCGTCCGCTTGCTTGTTTGAAACCCCACGCAGCTCGGCGGCTTGATGGTAGGCATCTTCGGGCAGCTCTTCGAGCAGCGCGGCCTGGTTGGAGAAAAGCGATGCCTTGCCGGCGCGCTCGGGCTCAATCGCGACGGCCTTGTTCAGCGTATAAACCAGCGTTTCAAGCTGGCTCTCGTTGATCAGCAGGGCGTAGTCTGCAACAACATCATCATTGCCTTCCACAACCGCGTCCGCGTCTTCGAGGCCACTCCGCAATGCGCGGAGCCGATCTATCTCAACCCGATTCGATCGGTTGAAAGCGGCCTGGTCATCGGGCTGCACGATCGGGATCCCGTTCGCGACGCAGAACGCCATGAGCTGCTCGAAGCTCACCTCGGGTGATTCGGTCAGGAGCACGAGTTGCTGCCGGGGTTGGATCGCGCTGATCGCGCCGGTGGAGCCGATGGCCACGCTGGTGATTGGCTCGTCAGCTGCGCCGCCGCCAAAGCGATTTGATTCGGCACGCGTCCCGGGCGGCACCGGCACGCCGGTAATAGGGCCGGGCGGGTCATTGCGTAGCGCGAGTGCCTCATCGGGCAAGCCTTCGGTGATGCCTCTCGCAAGGCCGTCCTGATCCGCGACGATCCCCTCGAGCGTGACCGAAGGGTCGGTGCTCTCGAGCGTCTCCGCGACGGCCGAGTTCTTGTCAGTAAACGCTAGCGGCTCGGCCGCCTCTTCCCCAGGCGGCTCCGATGCAAGGTTGTCCGCGGTGCGTTCGAGTGGGTCGTCCAGGGTGATAACGACGATCCCGGCGGCGAGCGCGACCGAAGCCGCAAGGCCGGTCAGCCCGATGACCCTTGCCCAGCTGATGCTGCGAGGCGGCTCGCCCGCCAGGCCCCGGCCGCGCGCGATCGGGATCGGGCCGGTTTCCTCGACGGGCTCATCCAGCAGCATCCGGCGCTCGAGCGTCTGGGTCACATCGTGGACCAGGTCACCCGGCGCCTCGGCCTCGGGGAGCGACCGCAACGCCGCCCGGTCCTTGGCCATCTCGGCGAGCAGCGCCGCGAGTTGCGGGTCCTGCTCCAGCAGTGCGTCCAGCTGCGCACGACGGTCCGCGTCGAGTTCGTCCTCGAGGTAGTCCAGCAGCAGGTCTTGGTCGTATCGGTCAAGCATGGTCGTCTATGTGCGTATCGGTCGGATCCGTATCATTGCTCTGGCGTTGCATCCTAGGCCGGCCCGTCTGGCCTTTCAGGGGTCACTAGTTGGCCGCCGCGGGTGCGATTTTCTGCATCTCCTGCCTCAGTGCAAGCCGGGCCCGGAACAACCGGCTTTTCACCGTGCCGACCTTGATCTCCAGCGTGTCGGCGATCTGCTGGTAGTCCATCTCCTCGAGGTCGCGGAGCACCAGCACGGCGCGGAAGTCCGTGTCCAGCCGGTCAATCGCGCTGAGCAGTTGGCTGATCATCTCATCATCTTGGACGCGCTCGGCGGGCCCGGGTTCCCGGTGGTCTTCCAAGACTTTGCGTAGCGAACTGGCCTGGTCGCCGTCTGAGTGGGTCGTGCGGGTTGAATCGAGCGAGGCGTGGTCGCGGAGCTTGCGTCGTCGGAGGCGGGTGATCGCCTGGTTCATCACGATCCGGGTCATCCAGGTCGTGATCTGGGCCTCAGAGCGGAACGTGTCGATGTGCTGGATGATCTTCAGCATCGCGTCCTGCGTCACCTCGGCGGCGTCGTCGCGGTTGCTGACCATCCTCAGGGCGATCGAAAAAAGCCTGTTCTGGTGCATCTCGAGGAGCTGGCCCAGCGCGGCACGATCCCCGTCCCTGACCTGTTCGATCAGCAATGGTTCGCTTGGCTGACTCATCTCACGCAAACCCCTTCATCGGCCCTCCATGGCCACGCATCACCATCGCTACGGCCGGGCCTTGTGGGGGGTTCAAACCCGGGCCCGTCGGCATCCATGCCTCACCTTGCCTATCGGCGGTCTCCTGCGTCCAAGTGTACCATGGCGGTCCGCACTGAATAACCCGCCGACCGCCCGCCACGCATGCCCGACGACCTGACGTACCAATCACCCCTGGCCACCCGAAACGCCTCGCCCGCGATGCAGCGGGTCTGGTCGCCGCGATTCAAGTTCACGACCTGGCGAAAGCTCTGGCTCGCCCTGGCAGAGAGCGAGCAGCAGCTCGGCCTGGCGATCACGGATGAGCAGCTCAGCGAGATGCGTGAGCACCTCGAAGACATCGACTACGACACCGCGGCTGAATACGAGAAGAAACTCCGTCACGATGTGATGGCCCACGTCCATACTTTCGGCGACGCCGCCCCCAAGGCCATGCCCATCATCCACTTGGGCGCGACCAGCCAGTTCGTCGTCTGCAACAGTGAATTGATCATGCTACGAGAGGCGTTGACGCTCGTCGCCAACAAGCTCGCGATCGTGATCGACCGGTTCGGCACGTTCGCCAAGCAATACCGCGACATGCCCGCGCTAGGCTTCACTCACTACCAGCCCGCCCAGCCCACCACCGTGGGCAAACGCGCGACACTCTGGGCGCAGGAACTCGCCATGGCGCTCGAAGAAATCGAGCACCGCCTCAGCACGATCAGGTTCCGCGGCGTCAAGGGCACGACCGGCACACAGGCCTCCTTCCTAGCACTGTTCGATGGTGATCACGGAAAGGTCGAACAACTCGACCAGCTCGTCACCGAAAAGATGGGCTGGCCCCGGGAAAAGAGGTTCGCGGTCACGGGGCAGACGTACCCCCGCCTGCTCGATGCGATGGTTGGTTCGAGCCTGGGCACGGTCGCCGCGGCGCTGATGAAGCTGGCCACCGACATCCGCCTGCTCTCAAACCGGCTGGAGATGGATGAGCCCTTTGAGAAGAAGCAGATCGGCTCATCCGCCATGCCTTACAAGCGCAACCCGATGCGCTGCGAGCGGATGTGCGGCCTGTCGCGCTTCGTCATCTCGCTGGTCCAAGCGCCCTATACCACCGCGAGCGAGCAGTGGATGGAGCGCACGCTGGATGATTCGAGCTGCCGACGGTTGACCCTGCCCGAGCCGTTCCTCGCGCTCGACGGCGTGCTCGATATCGCGATCAACGTGACATCCGGCCTGGTGGTCTACGACAAGATGGTCGAGGCCAACCTCGCCAAGTACCTGCCGTTCATGGCCACCGAGAACATCATGATGGCCGCGGTCCAGCAGGGCGGCGATCGGCAGGAGCTGCACGAAGTCATCCGGAAGCACGCGATCGACGTGGCGACCAATGTCAAAGAGCACGGAGCCGACAACGATCTTTTAGCCCGGCTCGGAAACGAGCCGGGCTTTAAAAGCGTCGATCTGTCGGATGTTCTCGACGCGAAGCAGTACGTCGGCCGATCACCCGAGCAGGTCGATGCGTTTATCGCCGACGTCGTCGAGCCGATCCGACAGCGGTACCGCGACGGCCTGGACTATGATCCCACACTGAAAGTTTGATCCCCCGCTGCGTAGCGGTCGACGCGAAGCGTCCCATGCGAACCGTCTTGAACCACGACCAAAGCACACACGATGAAACAACGCCACTCCCTAAGCCTGCTCGCCTGCTTCGCGTTCCTCCTCACTGCCTGCGGCGAGTCTTCATCGGATGACGCCCTGCCCGAAGGCACCGCACCAACCGAGCCGGACCGCAGCGAGGTGACAACGCCGGGCGAGACCGACGAGCCCGATCCCGCCGAGTACGAGTCGACGCCAGAGCCCGAACCCGTGGTGGAGGAATCCCCCGAGCCCGTGTTGCCGCCGCTGCCCTTGCCGACACCGCCTGCATCGGAAGACGAAGCAGGGCGTTCGTCCGCGCCTGGGCTGACTTACGTGCTCCCCGAGGGCTGGGCCATCGGCCCTGAACGCCAGATGCGTCTGCTCACATTGATCCCGCCCGATGCTGGTGATACGGACCTCGCGATCTCGCGTTGGCCTGGCGACGTCGGCGGCTTCGCGAGCAATGTCCAGCGGTGGGCCCGGCAGGCCGGGCTGCCCCCGATCCCCGGCCTGATGACCGCTGCTGCGTCGGACTTCGAGAAGTTCAACATCGACGGCACCACCGCGACATGGATCCCGCTCATGAACGAGGACGCCAACCTCGCGATCCTCGCGGTCTGGGTACCGATCGGCGAAAACCCCGAGAACCCCGACCAGACCTGGACCTTCAAACTGACCTGCAAGGCGGATCAAGTCGAGGCCCTGGCCCCCGCGGTCCGCGCGTGGTGTGAGTCGATCAAGTTCGAATAACCGGGAGGGCGCGCCTTCTTCTTTTTTGCCCCCGCTGTGCTGACGCGGGCTTGATCGAGAACACGGCGGTAAAGATGGGCCTGCTCTCTTCAGGCGAAAAGGGCAAAGCGATGCGAAGGAAGAAGCGAGCCCGCCGAGCGTTGCGGCGGGCTTTTGATGTGAGGGTCCGCGCGCAGCCTCATTGAATGCCTGTCAACTTAAATCGCCTTGACCCTGTTAAGTCGTGTAACCGGCTGCTTCAAGAAGCGTCGCTTGGTTTCGATCGGTCATTGCAATTCCGCTTTGCTTAGGTGTCGCTTGAAACAGCATCTGTTTTTGATCGCAGCCTGGACCTTTTGCTTCCTTGCGCTATCGGCATCTCCACATGCCAAGGCCGATGTGCTCTACGTCGGCCCCAATGGTGACGACAACCATCCGGGCAAGGATCCTCGAGAGCCCCTCGCGAACATACAGGCTGCTTTGGACCGGGTGGCGCTTGGGCGGGCCCACGAGATACGTATCTTGCCCGGCTCTTATTTTGGGCAGCAGATCCGCCTGGATAAGAAGCACGCCGGGCGTCCCGACCGACCGGTGGTGATCCGGGGTGTTGGGGGCCGTAAGCCCGTATTCGATGGCGGGCTGGCGATTGATTGGCAGGCCGCGACAGTTGCGGAAGACCCCTTGCTCCCTGAGCCCGCACACGGCAAGGTCTGGCAGCTCGGCATCACGGACCCGCTGATCCAGAGGCTGCTCTCCGCAGGCGGAGCGCGTATGTCCCAGGGCGACCGGATGATGCGGGTCGCCCGCTACCCCAACATCGGCTTTGCGCATATCGAGGCGGTCCTGGACAAAGGCGCTGTCTACGCAAGGGGGCGGACACCCGGCGCCGCGCCTCAGTCGTCGTTTGCCAAACCGATCGGTGGGCGTTTTACGGTTCAAGGGCACGATGTATCGGCGTGGCAGCAAGAACTCAGGCGTTTCCAGAAAGCCAAGGTCAAAGGCTACCTAGCGCACGACTGGTATTTCGAGTCGCACCCCATCGCCCGCGTGGAGGACGGGGCGGTGCAACTCCAAACCTACAGCCGGTATGGCGTCGAGCCGCGTAAACCGGCACGCCGTTTCTACGCGACCAACCTGCTCTGCGAGCTAGATGCCCCCGGCGAGTTCTTCTACGACGAAACACGTCACCTGCTGCTGTTTTGGCCCCGTGAGGCGGACGCGGGCAAGACGCCGCTGACCGTGTGGGCCGGCGGATCGATGCTCGTCGCGAGCAACACCTCGAACATCCACATCCAAGGGCTTGTCTTCCAGGGCGTCTCTTCCGGGCGGGCCGTTGTGGACATTAAAGACAGCACATCGGTCGTGCTGGCCGGCTGCAGCGTCCGTAAGAGCAGCCGGCCCGGCGTACTCATCACAGGGGGTTCTGCCTGCGGCCTCCTGTCCTGCGACCTCTACGACCTGCCTATGCACCTGCAACTCGATGGTGGCGAAACCAGGACGCTCAAGGCTTCCAAACACTTCGCCAAGAACTGCCACTTCACGCAGGTCGACGCCACCGACTTCTATGGCAGGATCTCGCTGCGCGGCGTCGGCCAGGTGTTCCGCAACAACCTCGTGCACAACTTCAGCGGCCAGGTCATGGTTGTCGGCGGCAACGACCACCTCGTCGAGCGCAACGAGCTCTTTAACATCGGCTACGCCGAGGGCGACGGCGGGGCGATCTACAGCGGCTCACAGATGTGGAGCTGGGGTAATGTCTACCGGCAGAACTTCATCCACCACCTGATGTGCTCGCCACAGATGCACCCACGCGGGGGCATCTACCCCGACGACGGCGACATGGGCGACACCATCGAGCAGAACATCTTCTACAAAGCCGCGCACCGGGCGGTCCTCATCAACGGCGGTGGGGGGCACAACGTGCGGGAAAACATCTTCCTGAACGGCTACGTCGGGATCTACAACAACGAGATCGGCGCCCAGCGCAAGTTCGAAGCCCAAGCCCGCTACGACAGCGGCGAACTCAAGCGCGGCGACAAGGGCGATATGGTCTGGCGGACCGAGCAGGCGATCGGCAAGCAAGGCTGGGCCACACCGGTCTGGAAAGAGAAGTACCCCGCGTTCCACAGCATCATGTCGCAGGAGAAGATGCGGTTCTGGCCGATCGAATGCGACTTCAGCCGGAACTACTTTGATGGCAACGCCGACAACATCCGCTACCGCGTCGCGGGCGGCGACGCCGGTATCAAGCCCATCAAAGAGGTCTCATTCATCAAGGCGCACGGCAACCGGCGTATCAGCCCCTCGGTCTTTAAGGCCTCTGATGTGTTGGACTTCCGGTACAAGTCCGCATCGGCCGCCAAGCGACTACCCGACATCGCCTTCGAGTCGATCGGGCTCTACGCCGATGAACACCGTAAGAATCCGCCGGACCCCGCTCTGTACCGCAGGCTTGTCGCCGAGCGATTCAAGGGCCGGCCGTCCTACGACCCCGACGCGGTGTACGACCCTGAAACGATCGTTGAACAGATGTACTTCAATTCGGGCCAGCTGTTGATGACTAGCGAGGGGCGGTGAGGTTTCACATTCAAGGTCGTAAAAAGCACTTGCCGGCTACGCGTAGGATTGGAGTATCGACCCATCTAACCTGATGATTGTCTAGGCGAAGAGGGCTGTAACAGAGCCGGAAAGCCCCTGTTTAGTGGATTGGGTGCTGTGCGCGCAACCGGTGAGGGTTCCGCAGGCCGCTTCTGGCTTGCCTGTCTCGAAGCGTTGTCGCAAGTCCCTGCCCGGCTTGGGTTTCGCTTATTGGGTGCTTGATTGCTCTGGGTTTGTGCGCGCAGGGTTGGGCCCTGGTACTTCTTTGTTAGTGTCAATCGAGTTAACCTGCGTCTGCTCGCGCAGGGGCCGCTGTCTCTCCGCACGCTTTATAGGCGTGCGTTTTTTGTTGCGCGTTTGGTGTCCCCTGTGATCGATGATAGGCCATGGCCCGTGAGCCTTTACGCACTACCGCGCCGAAATGGCTGAGAGTGGGAATCGATTGGTTTAGGCGTCGGTGTTGTCTGCGTCACCGTTGCCGTTTACGGCTCCGTTGCCCTGGTAGAACTCCGGCTTGAGCCAGGGGCGGTGCTTGAAGGACTCGCCGTAGCCGGTGACGCCGCGTTGGGACTCTCGGATGAAGGTGGTGAACTCGGTGACGAGGGGGTCCTCGATCTGTTCGTCGATCATCTGCAGGGCTTTGGTGCCCGGGATGCCTTTGCGGTAGTAGAGGTTGAATGCTTCGCGGAGCGGCTTGATGTGTTGGCGGTAGCCCGCCCGGCGGAGGCCGATGAGGTTGAGGGCGGAGACCTGCTTGGTGTGGTGGACCATGCAGAAGGGCGGGAGGTCGGCGGTGATGCCCTCTGCGCCGCCGAGCATCGCCATGCGTCCGATCCGGCAGAACTGCTGGACGCCGCAGTTCCCGCCGAGGATGACCTTGTCGCCGACCTGGCAGTGCCCGCCGAGCAGGGCGGAGTTGGCGAACATGCAGTCGTTGCCGACGATACAGTCGTGCGCGATGTGGCTGGCGGCCATGAGGTAGTTGTGGTCGCCGACGGTCGTGGGGTGCTCGTCTCGTGAGGCGCGGTGGATGGAGACGCCTTCGCGGAGCATGTTGTTGTCGCCGATGACGGTGCCCAGGCCCTGTTTGTCGGGGTCGGCCTTCCAGTCCTGAGGCTCGAGGCCGATCGTGACCATGGGGTAGATCGTGTTGTTCGCACCGATGGTGAGCGGGCCTTTGAGGTAGGCCTGGGCGATCAGCCGGGTTCCGGGGCCGATGGTGACCGGACCTTCGATCACGCACTGCGGTCCGACAACCACGTCATCAGCCAGACGGGCCTGTTCATCAACGGTGGCGGTGCGGTGGATCTGCGGCATATCGTGATTAACGCGACGAGCCGCGTATCATAATTCAAACCATCGGCAAACGCCCGCCGAGCACGCCAGAGTGAACCAAGCCCAGCCCATCCAGTTCAAAGACCTCGGCCTCGTCGACTATGAAGAGGCCTTGACGCTGCAGCGCGGGCTCAACCAGGCTGTGATCGATGGCAAGGCAGCGCCGACCGTGCTGCTCGTCGAGCATCCGCCGGTCATTACGCTGACCCGGCGGGCCGCCAAGCACCTGCTCGCCGACGAAGCGACCCTGGCGAAACTCGGCGTCATGACCGCCGGGACCGACCGCGGCGGAGACATCACCTACCACGGGCCTGGACAACTCGTCGTCTACCCCATCCTCAAACTGGGTCATTTCAGGCTCAACCTCAGCAGCTACATGCGCTTGCTCGAAAGGGTTGTCATCGACACGATCGCCAGCTGGGGGATCACGGGACAAACCGAATGCGGTGCGACGGGTGTGTGGGTCCAAAGGAAAGGTGTAGCGGGAGACGCGACGCGTCCCGTGCGCAGCCATCAGCACGTAGACGACAACGCCAAAATCTGCGCTATGGGCGTCCGCATCCGCAAGAACACCACGATGCACGGCTTCGCGCTCAATATCAAACCCAATATGTCTCACTTCGACCTGATCGTCCCGTGTGGTCTCGCGGGCAGGCCCGTTACCAGCATGCAGAAACTGCTCGGCGATGACTGCCCAAACATGACGCAAGTCAAAGACGTGTTGAAGAAAGCGCTCTCAAATTGCCTGCAAAACACACACGAATCCGCGCGTTGCGCTACCGGATCGGCACTAGGAACGACCGCTGGCTCTTGACATACTCCGGGTCGTCATCCGGGCCGAACGCGACGCCGTTGGGCACGTTGTGCGGGTGCTTCTCCTGCGTCACGCGGACCGCGTTGCTGTAGCGGTCGACCTGGCCGACCAGCGTAAACGCCTCTGCGTAGGTCCAAGCATTTAGCAGCACCATCGAGCGGTGTGGTCCGTGGTAGTAGTAGGCCTTTTCGCCGCTATCACGCAAGACATCGACCGCGGTCTCCGCAGCGCGGCGGAAGTCCGGGCCGAACGCACCGTCGTAGTACCCGATCTGCAGGGTGTAGAGCCCCTTGCCCTTGAGGCTGCGCAGGTCCCGCGGGTCCAATGCCTCGCCGCGCTCCGCGTTGAGCTTCACGATCTTTGCCTTGGCGAAGAGGGTCTCACCACCGATCTCTGCGGCGCGGACCTGCTTGAGCGCGGTCTTGGCCTCCTTGCTGTCCTCGTCTTTGAACCGGCCCAGATAGACCGTCGTCTCGCTGCCGACGGTCGCGTACCAAAGGTTGGCTAGGCCGGCCTCCTTGCGTGCTTCCATCATTAGGTTGTGTACGCCGTGATACGCCTTGGCCCCGCTGTACCGGCCCAACTCGATCGCGTATCCGCGGTTGTTGCGGTTGGTCGCCTGGGACCCATCCGAACCGGCGGCGGGCCCGTCGTACCACTCGCTCTGCTTGAACATCCGCGTCCAGCCGCTCTCCTTGATCACCCGCCGCTCCATCTCACAGCCGACCATCAGCAGCGCTGAGAGTATAAACACAACACAGATTATTCGGGTGTTTGATATCGTCATAACTACAGTGCAATTGGGCAATTGTATCTCATATGAGTACCCGTTTATACCCTGCCGATTCAAATGATGAAGACGTTCCAGGCGGCCCCAGGGTTCAACGCTAAGATTTTTCGTGCGAGATTTGTAGATGACCACAGGAATCACCGATATACTTATTCATCCGGATAAACGGATGTAATAAATGCCCCAAGCCACCGCAGCCCAACCCGACCGGCTTCTACGCTGGATGAACTGCCTCGCTGACGCGACGCGGCTGCGGCTATTGGCCCTGCTCGCCGAGCATGAGTTGGGGGTCTCCGACCTTTGTGACGTTGTGCAGCTTCCCCAGTCGACGGTGTCTCGGCACCTGAAGATCCTCGCGGATGAGGGCTGGGTCATCAGCCAGCGCCAAGGCACGACGAATCTTTATCAGGTCGTGCTGGATGAGCTTGATCAGCGTCAGCGTGAGCTCTGGCTGATCACGCGTGATGAGTCCAGCGATTGGGCGACGCTGCAGCAGGACAAGCTCCGTCTGCAACAGCTCGTCTTGAATAAACAGCAGGACGCCGGCGCGTTCTTCGCCGACGCTGCTGATCAGTGGGACGCGATCCGAAGCGAGCTCTATGGGAACTCGTTCACTCAAGACGCGATGCTCAGCCTGATCCCGCCGACCTGGACGATCGCGGATTTGGGCTGCGGCAGCGCAGCGTTGGCGACCAAGCTCGCTCCGTTCGTCGACCGCATTATTGGGGTTGACAACTCTAAGCCGATGCTAAGTGCTGCGCGGACGAGGACCCAAGGTATCGACAACATCGCCCTTAAGCAGGGTGACCTCGCGGACCTGCCGCTAGCCGATGCGACTGTGGACGCGAGTCTGTGCGTCATCGTGCTGACTTATCTCGAAGATGTCCAACAGGCTATCCGCGAAATGGCACGCATCCTTAAGCCCGCTGGACGCGCGATCGTCATCGACCTGCTCGCGCACAACCGCGACCCATTCCGCAGGCAAATGGGCCAGGTCCACAGCGGTTTTACCACCGAACGTATCGTGGACCTATTTACCCAGGCGGGCCTGACCCAGATCAACTGCATGCCGCTGCCACCTTCGCCCGACGCGACAGGACCTGCTTTGCTGCTCGCCACCGCGAGTAAGCCATAAACTTTTTTCAAACCACTCTCCACCCAACAGGAAAGAAATATGACTGCTACCCAAACCGCTCCGACCTACCCCGAACTCACTGTCGATACCGCCGCCAATGGCCTGCAGTACAAGCTCAAGCCCGGGGCGACCGTCGAGATCCTTCAAGCCCTCGCCGAGCAGGGCCGCAAGGAACTCATGCTCGCTGAGCAGGAGATGCCTGGGCTGATGGCCTGCCGTGAAGAATACGGGGCCTCCAAGCCCCTGGCCGGCAAGAAGATCATGGGCAGCCTGCACATGACCGTGCAAACCGCCGTGCTGATCGAGACACTCGTCGAACTCGGCGCGGAAGTCCGCTGGGTGAGCTGCAATATCTTCTCCACACAGGACAACGCCGCGGCCGCGGTCGTCGCGGGGCCGACCGGCACGATCGCCGAGCCTAAGGGTGTTCCGGTTTTTGCATGGAAGGGCGAGACCCTGCCCGAGTACTGGTGGTGTACCGACACCGCGCTCGACTTTGGTGACGGCGTCGGCCCGGACCTCATCGTCGACGACGGGGGTGACGCCACCCTGCTGATCCACAAGGGCGTCGAGTTTGAAGCCGCTGGCGAAGTCCCCTCATTTGATGCCGACAACGAGCCCGAAGAGTGGGGCGTCATCTTAGAGACCCTCCGGGAGAACCTTGCCGAGAACCCCGGCCGATGGGCCAAGGTCGCCGAGGCCTGCAAAGGCGTCTCAGAAGAGACTACCACCGGCATCAAAAACCTCGTCAAGTTTGCCAATGAAGGCAAGCTGCTGTTCCCCGCGATCAACGTCAACGACTCGTGCACCAAGAGCAAGTTCGACAACCTCTACGGCTGCCGACACTCGCTCATCGACGGCTTAAACCGTGCGACCGACGTCATGATGTCCGGCAAGACCGCCGTCGTCTGCGGCTACGGCGACGTCGGCAAGGGCTGTGCTCAGTCACTCAAGGGGCAGGGCGCCCGCGTCATCGTCACCGAGATCGACCCGATCTGTGCCCTGCAGGCCTCGATGGAGGGTTTCCAGGTCACGACGTTGGACGAGGTTGTCGAGACCGCAGACATCTTCATCACGACGACCGGCAACTTCAAGATCATCACCGCCGACCATATGGCGAAGATGAAAGACAAGGCCATCGTCGGCAACATTGGTCACTTCGATAACGAGATCGAGATGGCGGAGATGGCCAAGATCGCCAAGAAGACCAACATCAAGCCGCAGTACGACATGTGGACCTTCGACGCGACCGGCCGCAGCGTCCTGGTGCTGGCCGAGGGCCGGCTCCTAAACCTCGGCTGCGCGACGGGGCACCCCAGCTTCGTCATGTCCGCATCCTTCACCAACCAGGTCATCGCCCAGATCGAGCTGGCCCAGAACAACGACCAGTACGAGAATAAGGTCTACCTGCTGCCTAAGAAGCTGGACGAGAAGGTCGCGCGTCTTCACCTCGACCAACTCGGTGTCAAGCTGACAGAGCTTACCCAAGAGCAGGCCGACTACATCGGCGTCCCGGTCGAGGGCCCGTACAAGCCCGAGCACTACCGCTACTAAACACTCGATCCAAAGGCGTTTGGGTCTCAAGCCCCGCAGGCTGCTGCGGGGTTTTTTATGCGCTGTGCACATTACGGAGACTGCGAAGTGAGCAAGAACGTGTACATCACGTCTTCTCTTTCACGTATTGAAAAGCCCCGACGCACACAACCGATGCACCGGGGCGCGCTGTTCTGCTTGCCTCTGTGGATGGGTGGTGGGGTGGCCCACTACCTGCTCCCCGTTCGACCGCACAGTGGCCCCTATATCCAATTTGAAGTTCACCTCAAACCTTCCAAGAAGAACCAGGCAACAACCCCGCGCGCACAAAACGTACTATCTACCAGCGCCCAAGGCGGCGCAGGCGTCTTGGCCCTACATCGCGCTGTATTCCAGCACGGTTTGTGCCGCAACACCCGTCAACTGAAGTTGCGCCTACTCACAACTGGTTTCAATGATGCCTATCACGATGGCCCGTCGGTGATTAGTCATATGCCTGTGAGTTTGCTTAACACGAATCAGGCTTTTGACGAACATAAAGAATCATTGAATACCCACCACCTCGCATCGCTTGGCGAGCACACCCTCAAGCACTCCCATCGATCCACGCACCTCAGGCCGGAGTCTTGACACGCGCCGGGCAACGGCAGCCCTGCATGAACACGCGATATGCGCTTGCTGCGCTTACCGCCCTCGCGACTGCCACCCAAAGCCACGCCGTGGACCTGGAGTCCGTTAAAGACTTCTCGGGGGTGGCGCTGGGTTCGCAACCGGGGGGAGTCTCGCACCGACTTTTTCAACGCTTGGCCCCGATGGTGCTGCCTGCATCGGGAGCAGCGCACGTTAACGACGCTTGGCGGCCCCTTCCCGCCTGTTGTGTTCCGCGCACATCCAGGCGCGGGTACGGACGGCGGCTTGTTGCTTCAGCCGTAGATTCCTGACGCTCAATACCGAGTAAGAAGTAACTCCTGCCTTATCACCCGATGCTTGTAGATTCGTGTTTTGATTGCACTTATGTCAAAAAATCCTTCAAAATAATGCCATCGGGTGATTGATAGTCAGTCTCACCTGGATAAAGTACCTGCAACTCAGTTTCATGATCCAGGTCGATTCTGTTTTGGCCTGTGTCGGGGCTGAACCAACGGGCATGCACGGTGCGTGTCTCGGTGTGGCGGACCGGAGAGAAGTCGTCCCATCGCAATCAAGTCACTCTCATGGAGCACGGAGAGAAAGGGCAATGAATACCGGTGTGTTGATTAATGCTACAGCGTCGGCGACCGGCATTCGCAAAGCTCTGACTGAGTCTAGGTTTATTGACTGCGGCTGACTGTTTCGGCCTGCAAGCTTAACTGTTCTATTTTTGTCTTAGAAAGGACAAAGAGATGAAAACTACCGTGAAATACGGTTTGACACTTACCACGGCAGCAGTCCTCTTGACTGCCGCGGATGCGGAGTCCAAGATTACTGAAAACGATCTGACCGGTACTGTCCAGTTCGATGGCTGGGATGTGCTGAGCGGAATCGCTGGATACGGCTTTGAAGACGTTGGCCCAGATTTCAATGGTCCCGTTGCTCCGCCGAACCCTTCTCCGACGTGGCCAAACCCGATCGGTTCCATGGAAACCGGTTCCGGTGACGCAACGCTGGATCGTACTTCCGGCACGCACTGGTCCGCGAGTCAATCTCTGTACAGCTTCGCGGGCCCCAGTGGTTTTACTGTCGGCGATGCTTCAGCGATCGCCAATATTGAAACCATCGTCTTCACGATCGCAGCCACGGCGGGTTCTTCGCCTTCTGTCGCTCCAGTTCTAGACTATAACGGTGGGTCTCAAGCACTTGCTGCTACCGTTATACCCGGCGGCGGTTTTGGTACCATTGATAATCCAAATAGTTCATCCGCGCCAGCGGTGCCGGTGACGGCAACGACCTATCAATGGGACGTCACCGGCTTGGGTGTCACCAGCTTTAATCTAGACTGGACCGCAGGTTCGAGCGTTGCCGTCGTCGCGCTTCAACTCGAGCAAAGTGATGTGTTCTCCGTCGCGAGCGGCACGGTCATCCCCGAGCCGACCTCTCTGGCCCTCTTGGGGCTGGGTGGCTTACTTATGGCGCGTCGTCGCCGCGGGTGAGTGATCCTTCCGGTGCCAGGCATGCCTAGCCGCAGGTTTGGCAACCAAATAAATGTGTACCCGGCCTCCATTTTGAGGACGGGTGCTTTTGTCTTTTGGCTGCTATTCAATAGGGGCGCCTCAGCTGGAAATCTCTGTCTAACAGTAGAATACCGGAGCATTTGAGACTGATGTATACATAAAATGCAACTCGTTCTCAATTCAGCTTGACTCTGATTGATGATTGGCTAATATCCACCGACAGAGAAATTGAAATAGCCTCGCAATAGCAACTACCTTTTAAAACACAATTCCTCATCCCGGTTGCTTATTTTTGGATGAGATCGCCCGGCCACGGCCGTGCAGCCAATGCGCCGGCATTGTGTCGGCAAGGAGCCCAAAATGTTCCATCCCTCAGCTGGCATTGCCATCACATCATTGGTGGCTATCACCTCTTCACTTTCTATCACCGCCCAGACCCTTGCGCCCTATCAGTGGGAACGCCCTACTGTGGCGAATGTTAACGATATCGATGGGGACACTAACGCGATTACCAGTCACCAAGCCTGGGACATCTTCTCGGTGTTCCTTGGGGCGCCTGGTAACGATCCCGATGTCGCAGACGTGAACCGCGCTGGGACGGCCAATCTTGAACAGACCAATCCAGGTGCGTTCATTACGAGTTCGCTGAACATCTACTCGTTCAGCTCAACCAATATGTTTGAAGTGGCCATCCCGGTTCCCGAGCTCAATACGGGGACAGATAATGACGTGACGCTTGCGGTTCAGATTGCTACCCTCGGGAATATCCCCGACCAGTCTACGGTCATGGTGACATCCGGCTCTACAGACTACACGCCCGTCGATTCTGCCCTAATCTTCGAGTTCGATATTACTGGTAACTTTGGTGGTATCTACCAGGTTTGGCGTTATATCTTCAATATTCCAGATGTTGGCGATGGTGATCCTTTGACCACCGACCTTGTTACGTATAAGTTTGACGCCGCCGGCAGTTCCCTGAGTCTGGATCAACTTACCGTAGATACCGCGACCCTTGCTAACGGCTTCGTTAACGAAGAGGTTGTGCTTCTCGGCGATATGAACATTGATGGGACGGTAGACAGCCTTGATATTCCAGCGTTCGTGCAGGCATTAACCGACGAGCAGGGCTATGCTAATACATACGGTTTCAACCCTAACGAATTCGGTGATTTTACTGGTGACGGCGAGCTTTCGAACCTTGATATTTTTGGGTTTGTAGATCTGCTTTCTAGCATCGGTACGCCCGACTCTGAGATCGAAGCGATTTTTACCACCGTGCCTGAGCCGTCGTCGCTAACCCTGATTGGATTAGCTGGTTTTGTCTTGCTCTCACGTCGCCGGTGGACTTGATTCTGTACTGTCTGCACTGGTGTTTCAGTAACAAGGTGATAGTGGTACCGTCCACTCAGTCCAAAACTGCTTATAGTCTATAGGTTGACTAATATGCCAATCTTTCAGGGAAAACATTTAACTGCTACAGCCCCGAACCATCGCGGCTTCACCCTCATCGAATTACTCGTTGTGATCTCGATAATCGGGCTTCTGATCGCGCTCCTTCTGCCGGTGCTTGGTATCGCGCGTGATACCGCCGCACAGAGTGCCCGCCTAAGTGATATGCGTCAGATGATGATTGGCTATACGGCCAACTACACAGACAATAAAGATCGCCTCATTTACGGAAAACTCCCTTTTATCGGCGATGTGGACGGAACGCCTTCGACAATCAGGGTCGCTGGCCATGAATTCGGCTCCATCATCGCCCAGCGGTACCCCTGGCGTATCGCTCCATACATCAGTGGGGTTTGGGACATCCTTCACAGTCACCAGCAAACCCCAGAAGCGCCCAAAGAGGGAGAGCCGTTCGCCGATGCTTTCGATAAGGCTTACAACATCAGTATCGAGCCTGGGTTCGGTCTCAACACAATCTATGTCGGCGGTGACCTCGCGGGTCAGGGTTTTGTTCGAGTTGGTACAAATTTTCCGCCTAGTTACACCCCAAACCGCGGGCAGCATGTTGTTTTTCAGGCCAGCGAAGTCCTTAGGCCATCAGAATTGCTCGTTTTCACCGACAGCAAAAGCGATCTACCTCCACCTCCGGGCACAGAACCCCGCGCCGGCGACGTGGGGAACTACTTCTCAACACCACCACGCCTCCGTGGCGAACAACAGTGGCGTGCTAATGGCTCAGAGATGGAGAACCTGAAGCCAGGTACTAACATCGGCCTGCCCGAAGGCTACGTCGCTGATGGCACCACCACAGGCTTTTTCGATGGCAGCGCCCGGACGGTCTCTTACGAAGAACTCTCTGATATGCGGCTATGGGCCAACAAGGCAGATTCTGCAGACTACGATTACACTACGCAGTAAAGCAATGTCCCAGCCGGGATAAGTATTTCAATACGAAAGGTTTCAAGATGCTTGCCATCCCGTTCCGTTTGATCCTCCCCACGATTGCCGCAGCCGCTGTGATGACCGGCTGCTCATCCACGCAGACCGTCGCGACCTCGACCGGCGACAGCTGCACATCCTGCAAGACCGGCTGCGACGCCAAGCCCGTCATCGCTGAAATGGACCAGGCCGACAAGGCCAAGTTCGAGCAGGACCGGCAGGCGATCCTTGGCATGGTTGGCGAGTTCGATGTGACCTTCGCCTTCGAGGAGACCATGGCCGTGCGCGAGGGCTACGAACTCAAAGACCCCTACCTGTCCAAGGCCAGCGAGATGGTCGTTGTCGTCAAAGACACCGGCGACTATATCTCCCTGCAGCACCTGCTCGTCGTGACGCACGGCGACAAGGCCCATGTCGTCAAGCACTGGCGCCAGTCCTGGCAGTACCAGGAA
>JBCCYY010000026.1:0-50166 GCA_039188575.1 Planctomycetota bacterium
CGGGGCGATGGCCGGGGCGTGTCTGGGCTTCCTCTGGTTCAACTGCCACCCGGCACAGGTCTTTATGGGCGATACGGGCTCGCTCGCGCTGGGCGGGACGCTCGGCTACCTCGCGATCGTCACACGGCAGGAGCTCCTGCTCCTCATCATCGGCGGGGTCTTCTTCTTCGAGATGCTCTCTGTCATCCTTCAGGTCGGCTCGTTCAAGCTCCGAGGCGGCAAACGCATCTTCAAGTGCGCCCCGGTCCACCACCACTTCCATATGGTCGGCTGGACCGAGCAACAGGTCGTCGTGCGATTCTGGCTGATCACCGTGCTGCTGGCGGCGATCGCGCTGTCAACGATCAAGCTGCGATAAAAGTTCCTCTGCAAATAGCCGCGATGGTACGCATCGCAGGCCAAGCTTTCGGGATCTGAAACCACTCTCCGGCGATGCGTAGCACCGCGGTTATTGTCACACTGCTAAACATGCGGCAGTTGTTTCTCTATCTCTGGGCCTCTCCAAACACACTCCTCGGTTTGATCTGGGCGCTGCTGGCCCGGCTCACCGGCGGGGGTTGGTCGGTGCACACGGGCGTCGTCGAAGCGCACGGCGGGTGGGTCAAGCCGATCCTGCAGCGGCTGCCCTTCGTGAAGAACGGCGCACTCGCGATCACGATCGGGCATGTCGTGCTGGCTCAGACGCAAGCGGCGCTGGATGTGACGCGCGAGCATGAGCGTGTACACGTCCGGCAGTACGAGCGGTGGGGGCCAGTCTTTGTGGTGGCGTATGTCGGGGCCAGCGTGTGGATGTGGGCGCGTGGCAAAGACCCCTACCGGGACAACCCGTTCGAGGTCGAGGCGTACGGTGTTGATAAGTAGTGGATCGGGTGGGATAGGCGTCACGCCTGCCGTCATGACGGAGTCATGAGGTGTCTTGATTCGAGCTCCGCTCGAGCGGCGGGCGAGACGCTCATCCCACTTTTTTGATGCGGTTTACGCCGCTTCCTGATGGTGATCAGCCTTCGGCTCGTCTTGCGTTTCTGTGAGCTCGGTGATGAGCTTGAGCGGCTCGCTCAGGTCGGACGCGGTGGTTTCCAGCCAGGCCTTGGCACGATCGCGGGTCTGCTCGCGCATCTTGGCGACCTCGGCGGCCTGCTTCTGGATCGCCTCGCGTTCCTTCTGCACCTCGCCCCACTCGCGCGACATCGCCGACTCTTCAGCACGCAGCTTGCTGGTCAGCTCGACGAGCTTGATGCGCTGCTGCTCGACCTCGTACAGGTGCTGCTTGAGCGTCTTTTGCTGCGATTCGATAGCCTGCGACTGCTGCTCGGCCTGCTCTTTGAGGGTCTTGGCCTGCTCTTCGCTCTCGGCCTTCAGCGCCTCGCGCTGCAGGGTTATCTCGTCTTCGAACTTGGCCTTGTCGTTCTCGAATTGGCCGACCTGGGTCTTGTGCCAGGCCATGAGCTCGGACATCTTGTTCTCGACCTCGGCGATGAGTCCGCCGACATTGCCCGGGGCCTTTTGTTCGTGGTGCTGCTGTTCGCCTTCCATCGCGGGTCCTTGGGTATGGGTTTTCTGAACCGTGCCATCGTTAGGATCGGCACAACCCGCAGGCCACTTGAGCGCGCAGTGAGGCGTTTTTTGGCCGCAAAGGCCGCCAACTAACGCCAAAGTGGGGCCCATTGACCAGATGGTCAGAGCGAGCGGAAGAAGGATACAAAGCCAAGAAGGCCATATACCGCTAAGCCAAGCAGCATTGGGCCTAGAAACAACAGCCACATCACTTTCATATCCAGCCGCATCACATCAATATGAAGCGTGGCCGCGATGAGATCAACCTATTTATCAAGACCTTGGCGATTTTGCGTCCTTGGCGGCTGACCCCGAAGCTTCCTCACGCCTCACTCGCCTGGATGAACTGGCGGTAGAGCCTGGCGTACCGGCCTTGCTGTTCGAGGAGCTCGTTGTGCGTCCCGCGTTCGATAATCTCGCCGTTGTCTAAGAGCAGGACGCGGTTGGCGTGGCGGATCGTGCTCAGGCGGTGGGCGACGACGAAGCTGGTCCGGCCGGCGAGCAGCCTTGCGAGCGCGACCTGTACCTTCGCCTCGGTCATCGTGTCCACCGCGCTGGTCGCCTCGTCCAGGATCAGGATGCGCGGGTTGGCCAGCATCGCCCGGCAGAAGCAGACGATCTGCCGCTGGCCCAGCGAGAGGTTGCCGCCCTTCTCGCCGACCTCGGTCTCCAGCCCCTGCGGCAGGGCTTCGAGGATGTCCAGACAGTCAAGCGCCTCCGCGGAGGCGAGGACTTCTTCATCCGACGCTTCCGGCCGGCCGACACGGATGTTGTCCATCACGTTTCCGGTGAATAAGTAGTTGCGTTGCAGGACGATGCCGAGCTGCCGGGCGAGCGAGTGGCTGGTGACGCCGCGGGTATTGATGCCGTCGATGAGGACCCGGCCTTCGTCGGGCAGGTAGAACTTGGCGATGAGGTTGATGATGGAGGTCTTGCCGCTGCCGGTCTCACCGACGAGCGCGATGGTTTGTCCGGGCTCTGCTTTGAGCGAGATGCCGTGGAGCACGGGCTTGCCGGGCAGGTAGCCGAAGGTGACTTGGTCGAGCTCGACCCGGCCTTCGATCGTGGGTAGGTCGATCGCGCCTTCGTCGTCGAGGCGTTCGGGCTCGGTGTCGAGCAGGCCGAAGACGCGCTCGGCGCCGGCCATCGCGGTCAGCGCGTCGTTATACTGCCGGCCGATCGTCGCGATCGGGTTGAAGAACTGCGGCATCAGCAGCGCGAACACGACCAGTGACTCGAACCGATTGATCGGGTCCGCCGCGGCGTACTCGGCGAAAAACATCGTGAGCAGCACCTGCGCCCCGCCCAGCGCGAGCAGGACCGCCATGAATACCTGGCTGTTGAACTCGAGGAACGGGAGAAAGATCGCCTGTAGTTTGGACGAACGCACGTGGTAGGACGCGTGATCGTCGACGAGTTCGCCGAAGAGTTCGGCGTTGGTGTCCTGTCGGACGAAGCCCTGCGTGACGCGGATGCCGTTGACGCTTTCAGCGAGCGTCGCGGTGACTCGGGAGAAGCTCTCCTGCGTCGCGCGGTAGGCGCTGCTGAGCCGGTCCCGGAAGAACTTACTCACGAACCAGAGCACCGGCGCCATCGCGAGCACGACTACAAACAGCGGCGGGTCGTAGTACAGCATGATCGCGGCGGCGACGACCATCGCGCCCAGCTGCACCAGCGTGATGAACAACACGCTCTGCACGCCCATGCGGACGTTCTCCGCGTCGGATGTGACCCGGCTGATGATGCGTCCGAGCTTGGTCGTGTCGTAGAACCGCATCGACATGGTCTGCAGGTGCTCGAAGATCTCGGCCCGCAGGTCGTGGATCACGTCTTCGCCCAGTTCGAGCGCGAGCTTCATGCGGTAGTGAAAGACGACGGCGGTGGACAACGCGAGCAGGAAGAAGCCGCCAGCCCCCCAGAGGGTACCCTGCCAGTCCTGCGCGAGGACGGGCCCGTTGAGTACCGCGGCGAGTGCCCACGCCAGGGCGGGAAGTTGGATCGCTCGGATGAGCGCGAGCGTGATGAGCGTGTTGCGCTTGAGCGCGTACGGGCGGGTGTATCCCAATAAGCGTTTGATCACCGCGAAGCTCAGCGGCCGCTGCTTCGCTTCACCGTCTTTGTTGCTGACGTGTGTCAGCAGGCGGGGTTGTTGGGTTGAGTCTTTCATGGGTTGGTTTTTTGAACCACAGAGACACGGAGGAATACGGAGTAATCACCAAACAATCATGTGTGGTGAGCAAAAACCAACCACGATGTCAAGCCATTCAAGGATTAGGTCATCTGTTTCCTCATCAAGGGCTGACTTGTTCCGGAAGGAGTTGATTGCTTCATAACATTCCTGCTGATCGAGTCCTCTTGCTTTCCAATCCAATAAATAAGCACGTAATTGATGAAGGTCAGGACTCTGAGTCAATATTTCTTTGATTTCATTTTGGATTGGTGGTTCCATCTCTGTGCTCTCTGTGTCTCTGTGGTTCACTTACCTTCCCCGATCCCCAGCAAACGTTTCGAGTCCTCGTCCGCCAGCTGGATCTCTGCGGCGTTGCGGTAGTGCTCGCTGGTTTGCATGAGTTCGTCGTGGGTGCCGGTTTCGGTGACCCTGCCTTGCTCGAGCACGATGACGCGGTCGGCGCGTTTGAGCGTGCTTAGGCGGTGGGCGACGATGAAGGTCGTCCGGCCGGTCATGGCGCTCTCCATCGCGGACATGATCTGGTGCTCGGTCTCCGGGTCGATCGCTGCGGTCGGGTCGTCCATCAAAAGGATCGGCGGGTCGAGCAGCAGCGCGCGGGCGATGGCCAGGCGTTGGCGTTGCCCGCCGGACAGGCCGTTGCCACCCTCGGTTAGGACGGTGTCGTAGCCGTGGTCGAGTTCGGTCGTGACGAAGTCGTGGGCCTGGGCGATCTTCGCGGCCTGCTCGATCTGGTCCTGGGTGGCGGTGGGGTGGCCGAAGGCGATGTTGCTGTTGACGGTGTTGGAGAAGAGGAAGGTCTCCTGGAAGACGGTGCCGATGTTTCGTCGCAAGGAATCGAGGTCGAGGCCGCGGAGGTCGTGGCCATCGATCCGGATCGAGCCTTGATTCGGGTCGTAGAAACGCGGGATGAGCGAGAGTAGCGTGGACTTGCCCGCACCGGTCGCGCCGAGGATGGCGATGGTTTCGCCGGGCTCGGCGGTGAAGCTGATGCCGTGGACCGCGTGGCTGTCGTCTTCGCTATAAGTAAAGGTCACTTGGTCAAAGGTGACCTGCCCGTTGGCCCGATCGAGCCGCGTTGCATCGGGTTTACTCTCGACCTCCATGGGTTCGTCGAGGACCTCGAAGACGCGCTGGGCGCCGATGACCGAGCGCTGCACCGCGTTGGTGATCTGCGCGAGGTTGCCGACCTGGTTGGAGAACTGCATCAGCAGGCCGGCGAAGACGAACAGCCCGGACCCGAAAGCGAAGTTGGGGTCGTTCGCGTAGAGGTACCCGCCGTAGACCAGCAAGACGAGCAGGTTGATCGCGGTGATCATCCCGACCGAGGGGATAAACAGCGCGACCTGCTTGAAGATCCATCGGTGCTGGTCGGCGACCGCGTCGTTGGCCTTCCTGAACTTCTCTGTCTCGCTGTCCTGCAGGGCAAAGCCCTTGACGACGTGCACGCCTTGCGCGTTCTCGGACAGCGCGAGCACGGCCTTGTCGAACAGCCGCCGGTTCTCGCGGTAGGCCGGGCGGACGATGCGCGAGAACAGCACCGTCAGGAACCAGAGCAGCGGCGTAGTCGCGAGGCAGGCGAGCGTCAGCGTCACGTGGATCGAGAGCATGTAGCCGAGGAAGAATGTGAGCGAGATGATCAGGATGAGCAGCTCGATCATGACACCGTCGATGAACCGGCGGACTGCCTGGACGTCGCCTGTGACGCGGTTGATGATCGAGCCGGACTCGTTGCGGTCGAAGAAGCGGAAGCTGAGCCTTTGCATCTTGTCGTAGACCGCGTTGCGGAGGTCGACGACGATGTCGCGGACGAGGTAGGCCTTGTAGATCGTCGATGCACGCTCGACCAGGAAGCGCAGGACCGCGAGCACGAGCACGGCCCCTGCAATGACAAGCACGCTGGTCATCGCGGACCACTCGCCGGGCGGCTCGATCCCGAAGGGCCAGCGCGGCGTCTTGTCGGATGCGCCGACGCCCTCACCGATGACATCGATGCCCAGCCCGACCAGCCCGAGACCGGAGAGGGCGAACGCGAGCAGCCCGACCTGCAGAGCGACGATGATCAGCGCGCCGGTCTTATACCGCCAGGTCAGCCTGATTAGCCGCCACAGGATCGCGGCGGTGCTCGGTTGGGTAGGTTGTGGGGGCGTCGAGTCGGGTGGCATGCGAAGACAACTCTAGCGGCGTTAGGCCGCTTAGGTTTGGGTGCAAATGAGAACTGACAGATTCACCTAGCACCTTTGCAGCAGCGACGCGGCCAGATACACCTTGATGTCGATCACGGTGCCCCGCTTTTGCTGCTCGGCGAGCCAGCCATCGAGCTCATCGATCTTCACCAGGTGGACGGTGATGTCCTCGTGGTCGACCCCTCCGCCGGCATGCTTTTGGGTCAGGCCTGTTGCACGGAACAGGTCGATCGTCTCGCTGCTTAGTCCCGGGCTGGTCGCGACGGGGTAGAGGTGCTCGAGTGATCTGGCGGTGTAGCCGGCTTCTTCGAGCAGCTCTCTTTGGGCCGCGACGAGCAGCGCTTCGCCTTTATCCTTCTCGCTATCGCCCACCAGCCCGGCGGGCAGCTCAAGGCAGGTCATACCCATCGGCACGCGGTGCTGCTCGACCAGAACAAGCTCTTCAGCGCCCGTGGTCGCGATAATAGCGACCGCGCCCTCCGCTGTATGCCGACGGACGTACTCCCAACGGCCCTGCTGGACCATCTGCATAAACCGGCCCGATGCCAAGACGTTCACTGTCGTTTCGTGGTCCATCGCCGCATCGTACATGGTTTGGACTATTGCATTTTTGCTAGGAAATACGACAATTGTGACATAAGATGTTTTGCCCGATTCTGCAAACCTGATCACCTAATTGCTATGCCTAATCCAACAAGAAAATTCTATGCCTGCTTGACCCTCGTGCTCGCGATGATGGTTCTCTCGAGCGCAGCGACGGCGCAGGCGACCCGCCCGCCGGACCGAGGCAGCGGTGACGGGTACGACGAAGGCCCGGAATTGACGATCCGCGAACGCGCGACCCACGCGCTCAACCGCATGGCCTTCGGCGCGAGGCCCGGCCAGGTCGAGCGCGTCATGGAGATGGGTATCGAGAACTGGATGCGGCAGCAGCTCGACCCCGAGTCGATCGACGATGTATATGTCGATGAGTACCTTGCCGAGAAAACACCGACGCTGTCGATGACCAACGGCGAGCTGTACCGCGAGTTCCGCCCGCCTTACACGCCCTACAAGAACAACCCGCCGACCAAAGCCGAGCGCGAAAAGCGTCGAGAAGAGCAGCAGAAGCGCAACCGCATGGAGGCTCAGGTCGAGAAGCAGCTGCGCGACAGCGTCCTTCACCGCGCGGTCTACTCTCAGAGGCAGTTCCAGGAAGTGATTGTCGCGTTCTGGCGTGAGCACTTCTCCATCGACCAGCAGAAGGGCGAGGTCGGCCTGCTCGCCAACAACTGGGAAGAAGAGGTCATCCGCAAGTACGCGTTCGGCAAGTTCGAGCACCTGCTGATGTCGTCGGCTAGGCACCCGGCGATGCTGGTTTACCTCGATAACATCGTGTCGCAGAAGCCGCTGACCGAGAGCGAGCAGCGGATGGTTGACCGCTTCGAGGACCGCGAGAACGTGCCGCGCTCCGTCAGGGCGCTGCGTCGGCAACGCGGGCTCAACGAGAACTACGCCCGCGAGCTCATGGAGCTGCACACGCTCGGCGTCGACCGGGAGTACCGGCAGCGCGACGTCACCGAGCTCTCCCGCGTCTTCACCGGTTGGACCGCGCGGTGGACCGGCAACGGGCAGAGACAGCAGGGCGACTACACCTTCTATTTCAACGAGAACGTGCACGACACACGCAATAAACTCGTGCTCGGCTCGCAGCTGCGTGGCGGCGGCGAGGACCAGGGCATCACCGTGATCCGCGCGTTGGCCAAGCACAAGTACACTGCCGACTTCATCGCACGCAAGCTCTGCGCGTATCTCCTGCGTGACACGCCGTCTGAAAAGCTTGTCAAGGAAATCGCCGGCGTCTTCCGCAAGACCAAGGGCGACCTGCCCAAGGTCTACGAGGCGATCGTGTTTTCAGACGAGTTCTTCTACCGGCAGAACCACCGGGTGAAGTTCAAGACGCCTTTTGAATACGTCGTGTCCGCGTTGCGGGCGACCGGCGCCGAGGTTGAGAGTTATGACCGCGTTGACCGTGCTTTGGAACTCATGGGCCAGCCGACCTACCGCTGCCCCGACCCGACAGGCTGGTATGACCAGAAAGAGGCCTGGCTGGACCCGGGCGTGCTGGTGTACCGCTGGACGTTTGCGCTGGACCTGGCGGGCAACCGGATCAGCGGCGTCCGCGTGCCGGATGCACTTCTGGCAAACCTGCCCGTGAAAGAGCTAAAAGAGAAGATGCAGAAGACAGTCCTGCCCGCAGGACTGAACGATCGAACTAGTCGAATCATTGATGAAGAGCTGGGCCGAAGACCGAACGCAGAGCAGATGCTCGCGACGATGCTGGGCTCGCCTGACTTCCAACAGCAGTAAGAACAGGAGCAGCAGATGTCCCCAACCCGACGACAGTTTCTGGCAGGCTCCAGCGCATTTATGGGCGCAGCGGCGCTTGGCTTGTCACCCGCCGCTCTCGCGCAGGCGTTGCGCGAGCAGGGGCACCCGCCGACGCTTGTGACCATCTACCTGCGTGGCGGGGCCGACCCGTTGAATGCGATCTGCCCGGCCGGCGACCCGGACTACTACAAGGTCCGCCCGACCATTGCGATCCCCGCCAAGTCGGACGACGCGAACAACCCCGCGGTCATCCCGATGACCAACCTGTTCGGCATGCACCCGGCGATGAAGCCGCTGCACAAGCTCTATCAAGACAATCGTATGGCCGCGATCATGAACACCGGGTCCACCCACCCGACGCGCAGCCACTTCGATGCGCAGGACTTCATGGAGCGTGCCGCGCCAGGGATCAAGAGCGTCACCGAGGGCTGGCTGAACCGCTACCTCACCGCGACGCAGTCCAACGCGGACCGGACGCTGCGTGCGATCTCGCTGCAGCCGACGCTGCCCCGCTCGCTGCGCGGGCAATACCCGGTCCTGGCTGTGCCTACTGGCGGGGCCGATGCGGCGATGAACGCGTTCGAGCGGATGTACTCCTGCGACAGCAACGCCGAGGCCAACCAGAAGAACGGTCTCACGATGAAGGAAGACAGCAAGCCCTCCGACGGGGATGTCCCGCGTGTCAGCGGCGGCGCGGCGGTTGCCCCGGTCGAAAGGCCGGAGGACGACCTGAACGAGTACATCGCTGAGAAGGGTGAGGAGAGTATCGAGAAGCTCCGCCACCTCAAGGGCATCGTCCGCGGTCAGGGCGGGGGCAAGTACCCCAACTCGCGCTTGGCCCGCCAGTTGTCCGACATCGCCAAGGTCATCAAGGCCGGCGAAGGCCTGGAGATTGCCGCGATCGACTACGGCGGCTGGGACCACCACGCCTACCAGGGCGGCAACGTCGGCACGATGGCGAACATGCTCACCACGCTGTCGGAAGCCATCCGCGCATTCCACGACGACCTCGGCAACCACATGGACAAGACGCTGGTGCTGGTGATGTCCGAGTTCGGCCGAACGGTTTATGAGAACGGCAACAACGGCACGGACCACGGCCGGGGCGGCTTCATGATGGCCGTCGGCGGCATGGTCAAGGGCGGCAACGTCTACGGCAAGTGGACCGGACTCGATAAGAAGAACCTCGTCGCGGGCCGAGACCTCCCGGTGCACGTAGACTTCCGAGTGGTTTTCGCCGAGGCGTTGTTCTCGCTGTTCGGCTTCCACGCGGACAAGGAAGACTTCTTCCCGAAATACAAGTCGGAGGACCGCCCGGTCGGTTACCTCACGCCGATCGCGAACGCGTGAGTTAAGTTTGGTGTAGCGGGAGACGCGAAGCGTCCCGTGCGAACCCATCTTTGATTTTACATGACTGAACGGGACGCTTCGCGTCGCCCGCTACGCCGTTTCTTGATCTGCTTTATTGTGGTTTTGCCGCCTCGATCCGCAGCGTGAACTGCTTGCCGTCGCGCTCGATCAGGACCCAGTCGTCGGCGACGCTGACGAGGGTCGCGCTGCCGATCGCGCCGCCTTGCTCGTAGAGCTTGCCATTGATCACCGCGAACCGGCCGTTGTTCGTGGTCACGACCGACTGCAGCTGGAGCACGGGCTTGTCGTTCTCGGTGGGCAGCGTCGGGGGCGGGGTGATGCGCAGCTGCTGCTCGACCGCGATGGGCGGGTCGTCGGACGGCCCTTCACTGCTCCCGCCGCGCGCGTTGAAGACGTCGCGCATCGCGTCGTCGGTCTGTTCGAGGCTGGCCGGCTCGAGGACATCGCTGAAGAGGTCCTGGCCGAAGACGAGGTTTTCATCCTGCGCTTGGATCGCGTTGGGCTGGTGGATGAGGACGTAGTACGCCCCGGCGCTCATGCCCAGCAGCAGGAGCAGCACGATGCTGAAGACGCGCAGGCCGGAGATCTCGCTGCCGATCGGTTCGCGCTGGTTCGCGGGCGCGGCGTAGGTCGGCCGGGTGATCGCGTTGACGATATTGGGGGTCGGCGCGTCGGCGGGCGTCGGCGTCGGCGCGGTGGGTTGCGCAACGGGCCTGGGCTCTTCGGGCGGGACCACCTCTTCGATCAGCTTGTCCGTGCGCTTGCCCGCCAAGGCCTCGGCAGCCTCGGCCGAGAACAGTTCGTGCTCGTCCGGCGGCTCGGGCGCCTCCTGCTTGATCCGGACGATGTGCGTCGTCTCGATCTGCATCTGCTCGGCCTTGACCTCGGCGGCGGCCTTGGTCGCGGCCTCGATCACCACCGATACATCCTCACCGGTCTCGGTGTTGACGCCCACGACGCGGAATGGTTGGGTTTGCACAGACATCGGCCAGCCTTTCGTTGATGCCTCCGCTGTGTTATCGGGTGCGGCGGGCTCACGGTTTAGCGGGTCACGGCGGGTTGGTAAGGCGTAGCGGTTGTAGGGGCCAACCACCAATGGTCAACCCCCAACGACCCATCCCAATCTACGCCGAGGCTGAGCAAGCCCAAGCGTCTGGTCGACTACAATGCTGCCATGCAGACGACTGAAACGATCCAGCGACCGGGCCGGCGGGTGACGCTGCGGGACTGGCGCAAGTGGGCGGAGAACGGGCAGACCTTCGCGATGCTGACGTGCTACGACGCGACCACCGCGAAGTGGCTCTGGCGCGGCGGGGTGAGCAGCTTCCTCGTGGGCGACACCGCGGCGCAGCTGATCCTCGGCCACGACTCGACGCTGCCGGCGAAGATGCCGTTCATGCTCGAACTCACCGCCGCGGTGCGGCGCGGTGCGCCCAACGCGCTGGTGATGGCGGACATGCCGTTCGGCAGCTACCAGACGGACGAGGCCGAGGCGGTGCGCAACGCGATCGCGTTCATGCAGGACGCCGGCGCAGACTGTGTCAAGCTCGAGGTCGACGGCAGCCACGCGACGCTGGTTGAGAAGCTCGCGCAGGCCGGCGTGCCGGTCGTCGCGCACATCGGCAGCCGGCCGCAGCAGGTCCGCGTCGATGGCGGGTACAAGGCGGCCGGCCGAGATAAGCGCGATGCGGATGTGCTCGTCGATACCGCGCAGCTGATGATCGCGATGGGCGCGACCGTGCTGCTGGTCGAGGCGGTGCCCGACGAGGTCAGCCAGCGGATCGTTGATAAGGCGCGCCACCCGCGCACCAGCGAGCGCATCCCGGTAGTTGGCTGCGGTGCAGGCCCGGGCTGCGATGGGCACGTGGTCGTGCTGCAGGACCTGCTGGGCATGAGCGACTGGCAGCCGCCGTTCGCCCCGCCGCTTGCGCAGCTGGGCCCGGCGATCGAGGACGCGGCTACGAAGTGGTGCAAGCAGGTCGAGAGCGGAGAGTACCTCGCCGACGGCGGGGTTTATGGGATGAAGGATTGATTCTCGATCCTTTGAACGTAGACTTCGTGATAGATCAATGCGGGATGCCTGCCCGCCCGGAGTTCCCTTATGACACGTATCCGCTGGTACGGCCCGACGCTGCTGTTGCTCGGCACGCTGTTCCTCGCGATGCTCGTGGGGCCGGGCATGGTCCGGCAGATCGCCAAGTCCTACGAAGGGGCGCAGATCGAGCAGGTCCGCAAGGACCTCGTCGAGAACCCGACGCTGCTGACCCTGTCCGACGCGTTCAAGGATGTCGCCACCGTGGTGAGGCCGAGCGTGACCAGCATCTCGCTTCTGGCACGCGACCCCCGGCTTGGCCGGCTGGAGGGCGTCAGCAACGGGTCGGGCTGGGTCTACCGCTACTTCCCGGATTTCGCGGGCGACCCGGACACGTACACCGACTACATCATCACGAACTTCCATGTCGTCGAGGACCTGGTCCGCGGACGGGCCGAACAGGCGCTCGTGCGGTTTGATGACGGCGGCGAATACCGTGCGACCATTGTGGGCACGGACCCGAAGACCGACATCGCTGTCTTGAAGATCAACCGCACAGGGTTGATTCCCGCGGCGCTGGCGACCAAGCCGGCCGTGCAGGGCGAGATCGTGTTCGCGGTTGGCTCCCCGTTCCAGTTCGAGTTCTCGATGAGCCAGGGCATCGTGAGCGCGACCGGCCGACGCCTGCACGATGCTCGGATCAACAGCTACGAGAGCTACATCCAGACCGACGCCGCGATCAACCCCGGCAACTCCGGCGGGCCCTTGACCAACGTCCGCGGCGAGGTCATCGGCATGAACACCGCGATCGCCGTCGAGGGCAACCCCGCCGCGACGTTCTCCGGCTTGGGCTTTGCCATCCCCATCGACCTGACCGTCAACGTCGTCAACCAGCTCATCGAGAACGGCGAGGTCAAACGCGGGTATATCGGCGTCTTCGTCAACGACATCGACTTCGCGACGAAGCAGGAGCTCGGCTTCGATGGCAACGGCGTCTTGTGCGAGCCCGTGCCCGGCGGCCCGGCCGAGCAGGCGGGGATGCGTGTCGGCGACATCGTGACCCATGTGTCGGGCAAGCCGGTCGACTCGGCGGAGGCGCTCCGGATCGCGGTGTCCAGCCATCCGCCGGGCAGCGAGGTGCCGGTGCGGGTCTGGCGTGACGGCCGGGTGCGGACGATCCGCGTCGCGCTGGTCGAGGACCCGCGCGAGGTGGGCTCGCTCGCCCCGTCGCCCCGGATCGACAACCCCTTCGAGCCCGGGCTGGAAAGCCCCGCGACCGCAGCGGGCCTGAGCCGGTTCGAGACGTTTACGCCTGGCCTGGCTTCGCGCCTCGGCTGGGCCTACACGCCGGGCGTGCTCGTCCGGCTGATCGAGGACGGCTCGCCCGCCGACCGCTTCGGCGTCAAACGCATGTCGGTTATTACCACGGTCCAAGACACCGCCATCTATGACCTCGAGAGCTTTTCCGAGGCATTAGAAGACGTCGCCGGCGGCACGCTCCGCCTGACCGTCAAGCAGTGGGACCCGCTGGGCGAGGGCCGGTTCGAGGCCCGCGAAGTCCAGCTCGACATGCGGTAACTAGCTCTATGAATAGCCGCGACGCTACGCGGCGCAGGCAGACCCCGATACGCTGGTCACGATCTTCCGGCAATGCGTCGCATCGCGGCTATCCGAGTGAACCCGCTATCATGTCTGATATGAGTACCGCCACGATGCCCGCCGTTGAAGCACCGAAGCAGACCGCCAAGCCGCTGCTGCAGGTCAACAACCTCAAGACCTACTTCCCGGTCAAGCGCGGCCTGCTGCGTAGCCAGGTCGGTAACGTCAAGGCCGTCGATGATGTCAGCTTCACCGTCCATCAGGGCGAGACGCTCGGGCTCGTCGGCGAGTCGGGCTGCGGCAAGTCCACCGTCGGCCGATCCATCCTAAGGCTCATCGACGCGACCGACGGCACCGTCACCTTCGACGGCGAGGATGTGCTCACCACGCATAACTCACGCATGAAGCAGCTCCGCAAGGAGATGCAGATCATCTTCCAAGACCCGGGCGGCTCGCTGAACCCGCGCATGACCGTCGGGCGGATCATTGGCGAACCGCTGAAGGTCCACAAGGTCTGTGGCGGGGCCGAGCTCGAATCCCGTGTCCAGGACCTCCTGCAGAAGGTCGGCCTGCAGCCGCAGCACTACGACCGCTACCCGCACGAGTTCTCCGGCGGGCAGAAGCAGCGCGTCGGCATCGCGCGGGCGCTGGCGCTTGAGCCGAAGTTCATCGTCTGTGACGAGCCGGTCTCCGCACTGGATGTATCGGTGCAGAGCCAGGTTTTGAACCTGATGCAGGACTTGAAAGACGAGTTCAACCTGAGCTATTTGTTCATCGCGCACAACCTCGCGGTGGTCGAGCACTTCTGCGACCGGATCGCGGTGATGTACCTGGGCAAGATCGTCGAGGTCGCCGACCGCGACACGCTGTACAGGAACCCGCTGCACCCGTACACCCGGGCGCTGCTGTCGGCGGCCCCGAGCCCGGACCCGAACCGCGAGAAGAAGCGGATCATGCTGCTGGGCGACGTGCCGAGCCCGATCAGCTACTTCGCGGACGAGGCCGAGGGCCGGGAGCACTCAATCGAGACAACCGCCGAGGAGAAGGCGGAGATGAACGCGGAGAAGATGGAGGGCGTCGAGTTCGTGACGCGCTCCAGCCTGCTCGACCGCCCGCCGCTGAAAGAGGTACCGGGCGAGCCCGGGCACTTCGTGAGCGTGCATGGGTTTGGGGATTGATTGGCCTATTCAAGGGGGGCCAAATGCGACCGCTAAACGTAGCTTTACTAGTTGTTTGTTCATTCATACAGGGCTGTGGCGATAGTGATTCATCATCTTCTGATCGAACTGCCCCGGAAATGGACCTTAAACAGTTAGATGATGTGGCTGAGGACCAAAGCAGGTCAATTAACAAACTCAATCCCAAGGATTTTCCACTGGCCAATGACAAGCCAACCTTGTCAAGTAGTCTTGTTGCAGTCCACTATGTTTATCCTTTAGATGGTGTGGTCAAGAAAGAGATCATTACGATTGACCAAAACAGCCAGAATCAAGCGATTCAAAAGCTCAGAGAAGTTATTGAATCTGCAGATGAGGTCCAGATGTATTCACCCGTAGGTGTTGGAGATCAGCTACGTTTGAGTGTTTATGTCTTAGGAGATCGAGGGATTTATCATGAATTCGCGGTTTATTATCTCGATGAGTATCAGGAATGGGCGGCGGGTTACGGCTTCAGTGGTTCAGGTGCAATCGGTGGATATGGCTACGGCGATGATCAAACCGAAGAAGGTGTCGTCCAGGCATTTCAGAGAGAATATTTACCGATGCTACTCAATGGTGACACACCTCTAGGTCGTGTGATTCCTTTGTCAGATTAATTCCAAGCAGGTGTCAAGCCGCACTCGTATGGTGGGCAAGATACCTAGCCCGTGTTTTGTCTTGCAAAAAGCGTAGAATGATCGGCTTAACTGCTGTAGTCTATGAGTGTCTCGGCCTAGTCCTGCAAGCTTGTTTCGTTTCTAGAGGGGTGCCGCATGGTTCGCCTGGCCCGTGTTCTTCCGTTGGGTGTCTTATTACTTGTGATCGCGTGTTCCAATCCGGCCCGGGCCCAGGTGGGGCAGGTCGATTACAGCGCGCAGTCCGTGGACGAGGCGAAGATCCTTGAGGTCCTGCTCGAAGAAAAGGCATGGCACTTCCGATGTTTTGATTTCTATCAGCACGAGAGCTTCGACCACCTGTACGACCTGTACACGGACCTAGGCATGTAGAATCGGGTCGATGGCCAGCAGCTTTGAACTCGCAACCTCGATCGAGAAGCGGTCTCAGCTGGACCGCTGGGCGAAGCGTTCGGAGACCCGAAAGCGGTTTTTGTGGACGGCTTACCTCGTCGGCGCGGCGCCGGTGGTGCTGGCGAGCTGGGTGTATGGAATATACGCATTGATTCAGAGCTCGCAGTCGCCGTCGATCGGGCAGTTTCTGGCGGGGGCATTATTCAGTTCGTTGTGGGGTGTCTGCTGCACGGGGCCGATGATCCTGCTGCCGTGCTGGGCGCTGATCAGAGGCGGGCTGAGCAACTACGAAGAAACGATGGAATCGCTTAAGGAGCAGCACCGCGTCTGTGAGGTTTGTGGCGTGGTCGCCCTGTTTGATGACAAGTACGTCTACCCGATCAAGCGGAAGAAGCACACCAAGGCCGACCTCGTGCCACACATGAATGTGATCGAGGAGGACATGAAGATCAACGTGTTGTGTGATCCGTGTCTTATTGAAGTTAACTCGATCGAACAATCGCAATAGCCGCGAGGCTACGCGTCGCCGGGTTGCTGTGACACGCTTGTCATGCTCTGCCTGCGAGGCGTAGCCTCGCGGCTACTGCTTTTTGATTACTGCGACAACATCACCAGCGCGATGACACCGCGGGCCGACCACAGCAGTGTGCGCAGCCAGTTGGTGGTAACGAGCCTGTGATGGGTTCGTTCATCAAAGCCCCTGCCGAGTTTTTTGTGGCAAGGCACCTGCAGCAGCGCGGTACTGAGCCAGAGCAGGACAACGAGCAGCAGGCCGGCCCATGCGAGCACGGGTCCGATCGTGTCGGGGGCGCGCAGCGCGAGGTAGACCGCGCAGCCCAGCTCGATGAGCATCGCCGGCGCGACGGCGAGGGTGGTCCTGCGTTCGTGCTGCTGTTGGTAGGCGGTGTAGTGCTGCTTTCCGACTCGGGCCATGAGTGGGTAGTGCACGAGCTGGACAAACCAGATGAGCCCGGTCATGTAGAGCGTGGCGGCGGCGTGGGTCAGGAGTAGCAGTTGGTTGCTCATACGCTTGACCAAGCTCGATGGGGGCGGTGTGTGGGGCGGGCCTTCGCCGGGGGCTAGCCGGTGTTTTCTATCTGAGAATAACCCTTTAAACCGCGAAATGGCCGTTTTGAGGCGTTGTTGAGCATAATATTATGCATATAAAGTTCGCCAAGCTCGAAAACGCCGAATACAATGAACGAGTTGGACGATTGCCTGATAAGGGTTAAAGGCTTGTTAGCGTGAAATACTTGTCTCCCAAACAACTCGGCCAAGCGATTGGCGTCAGCGAGTCCTCGCTTAAGCGTTGGATCGACGATGGCATGATCGATGTGGTCCGTACGACCGGCGGGCACCGGCGGGTTGAGCTGGCCGAGGCGATCCGGTTTGTTCGTCAGCGTGGCTACACGGTTAAGGACCCGTCGGTCCTCGGCCTGACTGCTGCGGACGACGAGACCGGACGGGCGGACAACACGCAGGTCTCGGAGCATTTCTACGAGATGCTTTCGACTGGCCGGGACAAGGATTTCCTGGCCGCGGTCACTCGGCTTTACCTCGACAACCACCAGATGAGCGAGATCATCGACGGCCCGATCCGCGCGGCGATGGCCAAGATTGGCGAGCTCTGGCACAACAACCCCGACGGCATCGCGGTCGAGCACCGCGCGACGGATATCTGCATCCGCACGCTGAGCTACATGCACTCGCTGATCAAGCCATCCGCCGCGAATGCGCCGCTGGCGATCGGCGGGGCCCCTGCCGGGGACATGCACCTGATCTCTTCGATCTGTGTCTCGCTGGTCCTCGCCGAGCAGGGCTGGCGTGAAGCGAACCTTGGGGCGAACACGCCCTGGGATCAGATCCTCGGTGTCGCCAGGCAGGAACGGGCTTCACTAGTCTGGGTCTCGATGACCAACGAGCCTAACGCAGACTACGCCAAGAAGCTCGGCGAGTTGGCCGACGCGTTAGCCAAAGAGCCCTGTCAGATTATTGTCGGGGGCCTGCAGCTGACGGACGATATCATGCGTCTGAACCGGGATAACCTGCACACCGCCCGCTCGATGGTGGAGCTGCAGTCGTTCAGCAAGGGTCTGCTCGTGGCCCACAAGGCGATGATTTCCCCCGCCGTGCGGAACGGCACGCACCAGGAGGCCTGACCCCGCGGCCTTGTTTCAAGCGAATCGTCTGGCCCAAACCCCATATTTCTTCAATAACCGATGGCCCCATCGATTGATACCAATTAGTGGGCCCGCCGCGGGGCTTGTGCCGAGCTATAATGCGTCTCCCCCAAGGATGTGTTTATGCCTGCAAACAAATGGTCTGCCCCCTTCCGGAACCTCGGACGCGCGATCGCGCAGTTCTTCGACGGCAAGGCGGCGGTGAAACAGATCGAGTTGCCCGGGCCGAAGAAGGTCGAGTGGCTCCGGAACATGCCCTACTTCGGGATGCACGCGGCCTGCCTGCTGGTGTTCTTCGTCGGCTTCTCGTGGGTCGCGCTGGGCATCTGCGTCGGGCTGTACTTCGCCCGGATGTTCGCGATCACCGGGTTTTACCACCGGTACTTCTCGCACAAGACATTTAAAACCAGCCGGGCCTTCCAGTTTGTGATGGCGATCTGGGGCCTGACCGCGGTCCAGCGCGGGCCGCTGTGGTGGGCCGCGCACCACCGCCACCACCACCGCCACAGCGACGAGCACCCGGACCTGCACTCGCCCAAGCAGCACGGCATGGTCTGGTCGCACATGTTCTGGTTCACCACCGAGGCGGCCTTCGGCACCAACCAGAAATCCGTCCACGACTTGGCGAAGTACCCGGAGCTGCGATTCCTCGACCGCTTCGACACGATCATCTATGTCGCCTTCGCGGTCGCGCTCTTCTTCGTCGGTGTCGCGCTCAACGCGATCTTCCCGACCTGGGGCACCTCGGGCTTCCAGGTCCTGGTCTGGGGCTTCTTTATCTCGACCGTCCTCACGTACCACGGCACCTACACGATCAACTCGCTCAGCCACAAGTTCGGCAGCCAGCGCTATAAGACCGGCGACGACTCGCGGAACAACTTCTGGCTCGCGCTGCTCACGCTCGGCGAGGGCTGGCACAACAACCACCACCACTACCAGTCCTCTACCCGGCAGGGCTTTTACTGGTACGAAATCGACATTACCTATTATCTCCTCCGCGCGATGAGCTGGACCGGGCTGATCTGGGAGCTTCGTGGTGTGCCGGAGAAGAAGCTGATGGCCAACCGCAACGACGAAGGCGCGTTGAGCACGGCTGAACAGGCCGCGGCCGCGAGGCCCGACCATGTCGCGGCGCCGAAGAAGAAGTCGAGCATCGCGAGCTCGCTGGGCCAGAAGGCCCACGTCGCGGGCGAGAGCCTGAGCAAGAAGGCCAGCGACGCGACCGACGCCCTGAGCAAGCGGGCGCACGACGCGTCGGACAAGCTCGACGAGCTGGGCAAGAAGGCCAGCGAGAGCATCGCACGCAAAGCGGGCGGGACGGCCTAACGCTATGCGCATCGCGATCATCGGCACCGGGATCAGCGCGATGACCGCGGCGCACCTGCTGCACCCCCACCACGAGATCACCGTCTTCGATAAGGCCGGCTATGTCGGCGGGCACACCAACACGCTCGACGTCACGATCGACGGGAAGGCCTACCCCGTCGACACCGGGTTCATCGTCTTCAACGACTGGACCTACCCCAACTTCATCGAGCTGATCGATCAGATCGGTGTCGAATCGCGTGCCTCCACGATGAGCTTCGCGGTCTCCTGCGATCGGACCGGTCTCGAGTACTACGGCGGATCCATCGCGGGGCTGTTCGGGCAGAAGCGCAACCTGATCAGCGCGAAGTTCTGGGGCATGCTGCGCGACATCCTCAGGTTCAACAAGCTCGCTAAACGCTTTGCAGAAGAGGGCGGAGACCAGACGACGATGCAGCAGTTCGTCGAGCAGCAGGGCTTGGGGCAGATGTTTTTTGACAAGTACCTGATCCCGATTAGCGCGTCGATCTGGTCTGCGGACCCGGTGCGGGTCGGGCAGATGCCGATGCGGTTCATGGCCGAGTTCTTCCGCAACCACGGGATGCTGAATGTCTGGGACCGTCCGCAGTGGCGCACGATCGTTGGCGGGTCGCGCACGTACATGGCCGCGCTGACCAGGCCTTTCGCCGACCGGGTCCGGCTCAACGAGGCGGTCACCGCGGTGCGGCGATTCGAGGGCCACATCGAACTCGACACCGAGCGCGAAGCGGGCCAACGCTTCGACCACGTCGTCTTCGGCTGCCACAGCGACCAGGCGCTCGAGGTCCTCGGTGGGGATGCAACGGAAGACGAGCGCGCTGCGTTGTCGTCGATCCCTTACCAGCAGAACCTCGCGATCCTGCACACGGACGAAAAATCGCTTCCGGGTCTGAAGTCGTGCTGGGCGGCGTGGAACTACCGCGTGCCCATGGAAGAAGGCCGGCCTGTCGTCCTGACGTACAACATGAACATCCTGCAGGGGCTCGATGCGCCAAGGACGCTGTGCGTCACGCTCAACGACAAAGACTCGATCGATCCGGACGCTGTCATCGCGACCGTGCCTTATGAGCACCCCGTGTTCGTGCCCGAGCGCAAGACCGCTCACGCTTTGTTCGAGAAGATCAACCACGCGAACCGCACCAGCTTCTGCGGTGCGTACTGGCGGTACGGCTTCCACGAGGACGGCGTGGTCAGCGCGCTCAACGCGGTCAAGCCGTTCGGGGTGTCGCTGTGAGTCGTTTTGAAACCACAGATTCACACGGATGAACACAGATGATTCCATCTTGCCTCGATCCGTGTCTATCGGTGTACATCTGTGGTTTCAAACCCGCACTATGATGAACCCGTGAAATCCGCGATCTACGAGGGTGTCGTCCGGCATCGGCGGTATGAGCCCAGGGCCCATGCCCTCCGCTACCGCATGTTCATGCTTGCGCTCGACCTCGATGAACTTGACACGGTGTTCAAGGGTATTGGCAAGCTGCTCTGGTCAGCCAATCGATTCAACATTGCCTGCCTGCTCCGTAAGGACCACTTTGGTGATCCAGCCAAGCCGATCAAGGACGCGGTGCTCGACAAGGTGGAACAGGAGGCCGGCAAGCGCCTGGCCCGCGTCGTGATGCTCGCGCACCTGCGGTACTTCGGCTACGTGATGAACCCCGCGACGTTCTTCTATTGTTACGACGATGAAGACCAACTCGCCGTGATCGCTGTCGAGATCCACAACACGCCCTGGGGTGAACGGCACGTCTACGTCTTGCCAGTCTCAGGTGGGATCGGCGTCCCGCCCGTCAACGACCCGGTTCAAACCAACCCAGACGGGCGGGACGCCCATCCCACCCTGTCAAAACGCACACACCGCTTCCAATTCGAAAAAGACTTTCACGTCTCGCCCTTCATGCCCATGAACCACGACTACGATTGGCGGTTCAACACTCCCGGGTGCGAGCCCGGCGACCCACTCGTGGTGAGCATGAAGAACCTGGACCAGGGCCGGCGGGTCTTCGACGCGTCACTGAGTATGACCCGCAGGCCGATTACCTCCGCCGGGTTGAACCTTATGCTGCTCAAATACCCATTCATAACGGTGAAGGTTATCACCGCGATCTACTGGAACGCGCTGAAGCTCTGGCTCAAGCGGGTGCCCTTCGTGCCGCACCCGAAATGGCAGAAAGAAGTTGAATCCGGCGGGGGAAGCTAAGCGAAAACGTTCACGCTCCCTTAAACTGAACTCGGTTATCGCCATTTAGAAGCTGTTCTCATGTCTAGTTCGATCATTCCCGCCGCCCGCTCGCTTCCCGCCGCCGACCATGCCGGGCTGACCGATCGCGCCTGTCGGAAGCTCCTGTTTAGCCAGCTCAACCGCATCGAGCAAGCCCAGCTCACCCTGCTCGACCGGGGCCGACGGCTTACGTTTGGCGAGGCCGGCAGCGGCGATCCGCGCTGCACCATCACGGTCCACCACCCGCGTTTCTACCGTGACGCGGTCCTGGGCGGGCACCTCGGCGCGGCGGAGGGCTTCATCCACGGCCTGTGGGACTGCGACGACCTCACCGCGCTCGTCCGCATCTTCGCACGCAACCTCTCTCTGTCCGACCAGATGGACAAGGTCTCTGTCCGTATCGGCGGAGCGATCCTCAAGCTGGGCCACTACCTCAAGCGCAACACGCTGTCTGGCAGCCGGGGCAACATCGCGGCGCACTACGATCTGGGCAACGATTTCTTCGAGCTGCTGCTGGACCCGACGCTGACGTACAGCTGCGCGGTATTCGAGTCGCCGGAGGTGTCACTGATGGATGCGCAGGTCGCCAAGCTCGACCGGCTGATCGACAAGCTCGGGCTCGACGCGGACCAGCACCTCCTGGAAATCGGCACGGGCTGGGGCGCGCTGGCGGTGCGTGCCGCGCAGCGCACCGGCTGCCGGGTGACGACAACCACGCTCAGCCAACAGCAGCACGACCACGCGAGGAAGCTCATCGACGAGAACAACCTCGGCGACCGTGTCACGCTCCTGATGACGGACTACCGCGAGCTGACCGGGCGGTACGACAAGCTGGTCAGCGTCGAGATGATCGAGGCGGTCGGGCACCAGTTCTATGGGCAGTTCTTCGAGAGCTGTGCAAGGCTGCTCAAGCCGACCGGCCGGGGTGTGATCCAGTCGATCACGATCCCGGACAACCGCTATGACGCGGCACGCAAGTGCGTCGACTTTATCAAGAAGTACGTGTTCCCCGGCTCGTGCATCCCGTCGATCGGCGTCCTCAAGCAGGCGATGATGAAATCAAGCGACCTGATACTGACGCACTCCGAAGAGCTCGGCCCGCACTATGCGACGACCCTCCGACGCTGGGCCGAGAACCTGCAGGCCAACCGTGAGCGCGTTCTGGAGCGGGGCTACCCGCGCGAGCTGCTCCGGCTGTGGGATTTCTACATGGCCTACTGCGAGGGTGGCTTCATCGAGCGTAACATCGGTCTAGCGCAGATCGAGGTCCGTCGGTCGGGCTGCACGGATGAGCCGATCAAGATCGAGCCGATTGAGGCAGTCCGATGACCGATCCCTGGCTGTGGTTGGCCTGGGCGTGGGGGGCGGCCGCGATCGCGATGGCCGTGGTCTGGTTCGTCTGCCACCGTATCCACAACGCGGGCTACGTCGATGTCGCTTGGGCGTTCTTCATCGGCGTCGGCGTGATCGCCGCGGCGGTGATGCTCGACGGTGTGTTCCAGCGGCGTGTATGGGTCGCGATCCTCGGCGCGGTCTGGGCCTGGCGTCTTGCGTGGCACCTGTTCAAACGGCTCAAGGGCAAAGAAGAAGACGGCCGGTATGCGCACATGCGGCGGTACTTCGGCGGCAAGTCGCCCCTCGCGTTCTTCATCTTCTTCCAGATGCAGGCGGTCTTCGTGGTGCTGTTCCTCGCGCCGATGGTGGCGGCGATCGTGATCGCGGGCCCGTTCGATTGGCGGCTGATCGCTGGTGTCGCGATCTGGCTGATCGCGATGGGCGGCGAAGCACTCGCCGACAAACAACTCGCCGACTTCAAAGCCGATCCCGCCAACAAAGGCCGGGTGTGTAAGCAGGGGCTTTGGCGGTACTCCCGGCACCCCAACTACTTCTTCGAATGGCTGCACTGGTTTACCTACCTCGCGATCGGCGCGACCTTCGTGACGTCGATCGGGTACGCCGCGATCGCCGGGCCGGTCGTGATGCTGGTGTTCCTCGTCTTCGTGACGGGGATCCCTTACACGGAGATGCGTGCGGTGCAGAGCAAGGGCGAGGCGTACAAGCAGTACCAGCGCGAGACGAGCGCGTTTTTCCCGTGGTTCCCGAGGATTGAACAAGGCAACGCTTCGCTTCACCGCGGAGACGCAGAGCACGCAGAGGACACTGAGTAAGGCAGCGCTGATTTGGCCTAATTGAATGACACCCTCTGCGCTCTTTGCGATCTCGGCGTCTCTGCGGTGAAGCGAAGCGCACGAATCAGAGAAAACAGCAATGACTGCACTACCTACCAACATCGACCGCACCGATCACCAACCCCGAGACACCGACCGCGAGGGCGGGCTGATGGGCCTGGCCGAGCGCGGCTGGCTGCCGGATGGTTTGGTGCGGGTGGGGATCCGCCGGCTGCTCAAGCAGCGGCTCGAAGAAGAGGCATCGCGCGGCGATCAGTCGGCGGCGCTGCGCGAACGGCTGTCCCAAGGCCCGATCGCGGTGAAGACGCAGGACGCCAACCGCCAGCACTACGAGGTCCCCGCCGGCTTTTACGAGTACAGCCTGGGGCACCGGCTGAAGTACTCCGGCTGCTACTGGCCTGAGGGCGTGACGACGCTGGACGACGCCGAGTACGCGGCGCTGGGGCTCGTCTGTGAGCGCGCCGAACTGGCCGACGGTATGGACATCCTCGAACTCGGCTGCGGCTGGGGGTCGCTGACGCTGTGGATGGCGGAGCACTACCCCAACGCGACCATCACCGCGGTGAGCAACTCGGCGTCGCAGCGGGCGTTTATCCTCGACCGGGCCGAGCAGAACGGGCTGAGCAACATCAACATCATCACTGCCGACATCAACGACTTTGAAACCGATCAGCGGTTCGACCGCGCGTGCTCGATCGAGATGTTCGAGCACATGGCCAACCACCACGAACTGCTGCGTCGGGTCTCCACCTGGCTCAAAGAGGATGGCAAGCTGTTCGTGCACGTGTTCAGCCACAAGGACTACACGTATCTGTTCGAGGAGGCGGGCCAGAGCAACTGGATGGGCCGGCACTTCTTCACGGGCGGGATCATGCCGAGTCACGGTTATCTGCCGGGCTTTGATGAGCACCTGCAGTGCGAGGCCGACTGGGTGCAGGCCGGCACGCACTACCAGAAGACCGCCGAGGCCTGGCTGGACAACACGGATGCGCATCGCGACGCGATCCTGCCGCTCTTCGCCGAGACCTACGGCCAGGCCAACGCCGGCGTCTGGCTCCAACGCTGGCGGATCTTCTACATGGCCTGCGCCGAGCTATGGGGCTACGCCGAGGGCAAGGAATGGGGTGTTTCGCACTATCGGTTTGCGAAGAAGTGAGCTGGTTGTGATTCGTTCTTGTAACCACAGAGACACAGAGGGCCAAGCAACTCAGTGCGATTCATTGTGTTTTTGAACGCAAAAGGATCAGTTGCCGGCCGCCTGCGGAGAGCAGGCTCCAAACCGACAGCAACATCATATCGCGGGCGCAGCCGTTCAACTGCGGCCGCTGGTTACCTGGTCCGGCAAATCGGCTCCGACCAGCGCAGCTGTAAGGGTCAAGGCGTTAGTGTCTTGCTTTGATTATGAATCGTCGAGTTGGCTCATTGCTACGAGAGTCCTTTCGTACTCGCTGTCGAAGAATAAGCCATGTATCTCGGAAACTGGTACCACTTGATCTTCGTTTTGCCAGTAACCGTCTTCCTCAAATAGTCGCACGCGAAGAGAGTTGGCGTCGCTTGATGACACGCGGCCCGCGAAGTCAAACGACTTGCCGATGGAGGTTTCGCCGTTAAGCACAACAACTGAAAAGTGATTGCAAATCATCCCAAGCAATGCAGAAAATGTTGGCTCCTCGAACGGCAGCGTTGGACCGTCGGCTAGTCCACGGGCGTGACGCGCTCGACGCACAAAATTGGCACTGAGACTGCCATCCTTCTCGATCTCGAAGACATCATCTACGTGTTCGAGTCTGATCGCACGGAAGCTATTTTCCCAGCATTGCTGGAAGAGTCGCGTCACAACCACGTAATCCTCGCCTAAAAAGATGGGAAAGCCGCAGAAGGTGTCGTCCCCGCCAAACAAGCAGAATTCGACCAGCGCGACTGATGCAATAAAATGCTTAAGATCGCTTCGTACCTCTTCGGGTGTGGAAGCTGAGTAATGCGGTTCATCGGCTTGTGTGCCGTCGTCTGTCAGACCTGCCTCCTGCACCAAGACCCACTAGAGGCCACGTAACAGTTGGTTCAATAGTTCTGTTATGTGTGCTATTGTGTCTGCACAACAGGATTCATATGGGCAAGAACGCCTTACCCCAAGAACGCCCAGATGCTAGCACAACATCCTTGGCTTCCTCCGCATACTCCGCGCCTACGCGGTTCAAAAACTAACCCACCAAAACCTGTCAACACTCGACTTACGATTGCCCGCGGCAAAATTATCTTCAAATTGCGGGAAAAACTGTTGCACCTTCGGCGTTGTCCCGATATGGTTCGTGGCAGTTCGGGCTAGTCACCCGCTTTGACAAGGAACGACTCATGAACGTCAACAGGCAGCACATCTCGACCCATCTACAGCGCGTCTACCGCGCTGTGCTGCCTGGTGGACGTTGGCACCTCGGCGAACTCTTAGCCGTGCTCTGCCAAGCGGAACCCGTCGCCATACACGCGACGAAATGCCAGGCCATGCCAAGCCGCGATTTTATCCGCGGTACCCGCAAGGCCTGACCCCGCTACCCACCCACCACAACAGAGGCAGCGGCGTCGCCCCCGGATCGGGGAGTTTGCGCCTTATTCCGTCGCAACGCCGTGGCAGCGGTCTCGCGGCATTCGGCCCAGATGGTCTGGGCCGTGTTCTTTGGCAAGTCAAGAGCAAGATGGTTAAAACCCAATCCCGGGTTCGGCGGAGACGCCGCGCCCGGGTTTTGATGTCCGACTCGCAAAAGCTCCGGGCGGAAGCCAGTAGCAGCCAATGCCATACTGCAGGCGATTGGAATTGTGACAGATCACTGCTCCTGGCTTCCGCCCGGAGCTTTTGGAGAAGGAGCCCGAGCCAGCGAATACCATACGCCCATGCGTTTTGGGCGGGTCATCCTGGTGTGCTTGTTCTGCCTTGCCGGGGCGTGGTCGGCCGGGGCGCACCCGCTGGACGAGTTCCCGCAGGTGACGGTGCAGCTGTCGATCGACGACGAGCGGGTCAGGCTGCTGTCGCGTGTGCCGGCGAGGTACCTGTCGCTCGATTTGTTTCCGGACCAGACGCCGATCGACCTGGACCGGATCGAGCCGGTGGACCTGGCGAAGAAGTGGCAGCCTTTGCTGGCGGAGCGTTGCCCGTTGTTGATCGATGGGGCGGCGGTCCCGCCGGTCGTCGTGAAGGCGGAGATGCTGATGGAGGGCACGCGCCTGCCGGTGAGGTCGTTCAGCCTGCCGCAGGCGATGGAACGCGGGTACCTGATCTTCATGGCCGAGTACGAGACGAAGGGCAGGCCTCGGCGGGTGGACGTGGACTGGACCTTGTTTGCTAACGACTACGACACGGTGGACGACCCGGTGCACATGGAGGACGACCTGTCGCTGGTGGCGATGGTCCTGGGCTACGGCCGGGAGGAGTTTTCGGTCCTGACGCCGATCGAGCCGAGGATGACGTGGCACTCGGGCGAGGCGTTTGCGTTGCCCGCAGAACTACTGGCGGCGAACCCGCTCGCGCGGAAGTTCATCACGTTGCCCGCGTTGTCGATCGGTGTCTGGCTGGTCGGCGGGCTGATCGGTGTCGTGCTGTTCCGCTGGCGGCGCAAGCCCGCGCGGTATCTGATGGTGGTCGCGACGGTCATTGGAGTCATGGTATTGTCGTTCGGCCGGGTCACGATCGACCGGACGCCCGAGGTCGCCGTGTTAGAAGACGATGAGGCGGTCGCGGTGTTCGAATCGCTGCACCGCAATATCTACCGCGCGTTCGACTACACGGACGAGGGCGCGGTGTACGACGCGCTCGCGGAAAGCGTGGACGGGCCGATGCTGGAGGCGATCTACACCGATATCTACCAGTCGCTGATCCTGCGGGACCAGAACGGCGCGGTGTCCAAGGCGGTGCGGGTCGAGATCGAGGAGGCGGTCGTTGAGCCGGCCGGCGCGGAAATAGAATCGGCGTACGGTTCGTCTGCGTATGTCGTGGCCTGCACGTGGCAGGTAGACGGCGTGGTCCGGCACTTCGGGCACTCGCACGCGAGGACGAACCAGTTCAAGGCGGTGTACACCGTTGCACCCCGGGCGCAGGGCTGGCGTATTGTGGAAGCAGAGATCCTGCAGCAGCGCCGGCTGGACGACGGGCTGCAGACCGCCGAGGATCTGGTCAACGACTCATGATCGAGCTCAGCGACATCACGTTCGCCTACGACGCGGGCGGCTTCACGCTCAAAGCCAAGTCGCTTGCGATCGGTAAAGGCGACAAAGCCGCGGTTATTGGCCCGAGTGGCAGCGGGAAGACGACCCTGCTGCATCTCATTGCCGGCATCCTCGTCCCGTCGCAAGGCAGTGTGCGGGTCGACGGCCAGGCCGTGTCATCGATGCGTGACAAGGCCAGGCGGCGCGTCCGGCTGACGCGGATGGGCATGGTGTTCCAGGGCATCGAGTTGATCGACTACCTGTCGGCCCGCGACAACGTGTTGCTGCCCTACCGGATCAACTCGGCGTTGATGCTGGACCGCGCGGTGAAAGAGCGGGCGGGCGCGCTGCTTGACCGTGTCGGCCTTAGCGCGATGGCCGGGCGGGCGGTGTCGGGCTTATCGCAGGGCGAGCGTCAGCGCGTCGGGATCTGCCGGGCGCTCATCACGAAGCCGGGCCTGGTGCTGGCGGACGAGCCCACCGCGTCGCTGGATGACGCGAGCACCGCCTCGGCGATGGACCTGCTGATGCAGCTGGTTGAAGAGGATGACGCGACGCTGGTGATGCTCACGCACGACAAGTCGCTGCTGCCGAGGTTTGACCGGGTGGTCGGCGTAGACAAGGGCTTGGTTTCCGGGGGGGTTGTCTCTTGAGGTCCGCGTGTTATCTCGCTTGGAAGTACACCGCGGCGTACAAGGGCCGGACGCTGATCCTGATCGCGGCGCTAGGGCTGCTGCTGCTGCTGCCGGCGGCAGTGACGCTGGTGATCCGGTCGTATGACGCGCGGATGGGCGCTCGGGCCGAGGCGACGCCGATGATCATCGGGGCGAAGGGCAACCGTTACGACCTGCTGCTTCAGGCGCTCTTTTTCCGGGACGGGCGCACGGACGATGTGCCCATCAGCCTGGTCGAGGAGTTGGAAAGCGACCCCGCGTTTGATGCGGTGGCGATCCCGGTGCACAGCCGGCATACGGCGGGGGATACGCCGATCGTTGGGACGAACCTGACGATGTACTTTCGGTTCCGCGGGCTTTCGTTCAAAGAAGGCGGGCTGCCCGAGATGATGGGCCAGGCGGTGATTGGGCACGCCGCGGCGAAGCGGCTGGGCGTCGGTGTCGGGGATTCGGTTACAGCCGACCGGGTGAACCTGTACACCCTTGCGAAGGACATGCCGCTGAAGCTCAACATCGTCGGCGTGCTCGAGCCGACGAATAACGCGGACGACGAGGCCGTCTTCGTCGACATGGAGACCGCGTGGATCATCGCGGGCCACGGCCACGGCCACGCCCCCGAGGCGCACGGCAGTCAGGCGGCACACGCCGCGACGGTCACCGCGATCGAGATCACCCCGGAGAACGTCGATACGTTCCACTTCCACGGCGACGAGTCCAAGCTGCCCTGCTCCGCAATCCTGGTTATTCCGTCTGGCCACAAGGACCGCACCCTCATCACCGCCCGCTACAACAACACCATCCGCTACCAGGCGCTGCGGCCGGCGGAGGTGATGGACGAACTGATGGGCCTGGTGCTGCGGATCAAGCGGCTCTTCGACGCGAACACGGCGATGGTCGGGTCCGCGGTCGTGCTGCTGGTCGCATTAGTCATCGCGCTGTCGATGAAGCTGCGCGAGGCGGAACGCGAGACGCTGCACAAGCTCGGCTGCGGGCGTTGGCTGATCGTGCAGACGCAGGTGATCGAGCTGGCGATCGTCCTAGCCGGGGCGCTGGTGATCGTGGCGGTTGGGTCGGCGGTGGTGCTGGCGGTGTCGCCGAGGGTGCTGGGCGTGTGATCGAATTCCGAAGCCGTCGGGCAACGCCTCGACGGACGAGTCTGAGACAGCTCGCACGGGACGCACAGCAATGCCCGCTACACCGTTCTTGAAACGATAAACAACAAACAACGGATCGATCCGGTGGTTTTAGCCTTCCCTGCTCTTGACGCAGCGTAAGGAGGCCAGTCATGGCCAGTTTGGAAACACGGACCTTCAGCATCGGCGTCTTGACGCGTCGGTTCAACGTGTCGGCCGAGTCGCTGCGCAATTGGGAGCGCGCAGGGCTGATCCCCCCGGCACACCGCACCCCCGGTGGGCACCGGCGTTACGGCCAAGCCCACATCGATGCGGTCCACAAGCTGCTCTACGCCCCCGCGGTCAGCCTCGGCAACGTCGACAACGACACCGCCGAGCTGCCCGGGGTCGAGGGCGCTGTGTCCGGGGCTGAGCCGGTGCTCGTCTGACGCGCACTGATCGTTCGTGTACACAACCCGCGGGCGCGGCGCGGAAGCGCTGCGCCTGTTTTCATCCAGATCAGCACGGTGTAGCGGGTGACGCGAAGCGTCCCGCGGTTCGGCGAATCCATGGTGTGATTCAGTCAAGATGTTTCGAACGGGACGCTTCGTGTCTCAAGCTACGCCGCGGGGATGTGGCGTATGATGGCCGTACCTTTTTTAGGAGACCGCTATGTCAGAGCCGCTCCCCAACGACGCGATTCAAGCCGCCCTGCCCGACCTGCCCGGCTGGGCGTTTTCCGAGGACAAGCTGACTAAGACGTACAAGTTCCACAGCTTCCGCGAGGCGATGGGTTTCATCGTCCGAATCGGCTTCGAGGCCGAGGCGGCCAACCACCACCCGGAGCTGTTCAACGTGTACGCGACCGTGACGATCGCCCTGAACACGCATGATGCGGGCAGCAAGGTGACGCAGAAGGATGTAGACCTTGCGGCTGCGATCGAGCGGATCGCGTGGGTGTGACCCGTACATGACAAAAGCCCACGCCGTGACGGCGTGGGCTTCGCGAAGTTTAGGTTGCGCTGACGCTTACTTGCGTCGGCCGCCGCGTTGCGGGCCGCCGGCGGGCTTGGCCATCTTACGCAGGGCGCGTTGCTTGCGTTCCGAGGGCTTCTCGTAGTAAGCGCGCTTCTTAATTTCCTTGGTGAGCCCTTCTTTCTCGCAGAGCTTCTTGAAGCGGCGGAGCATCTGTTCCGCGGACTCACCGTTGCGTGCCTTAATCCGGATAGCCATTCGTTGCCTTTCGGGTTGCCTCTTAGGGCGGGTTTGCGTTGTTTCGAGCCGGGTATTGTGCCAAACAAGCCCCGGAGATGCAAGCCTGGCGTGCCCGCCTGAGAAAAAGCCGTGCATCGGCACGATCCTGGAATAAATCGAACTGCGGGCCCATTTCCTTCTTGTCGACCGCCCGTAGCCCGTGCGCGCTGGTTTCGAGAGGTTGTCGTTGACGGGCTTGGGCCCAGAGAGAGGACGATGGGTCAGACGTATCAGTTGAAGACCTCCGACCCCTCGGACTGGCTGAATCGGCATGGCGACGCTTTGTACGCCTACGCCTTATCTCGGGTCAGCCGGGCGGACCTCGCCGAGGACTTGGTACAAGACGCGTTGCTCTCGGCACTGAGGAACGCCGACACGTTCCAGGAGCGTTCGCAAGAACGGACTTGGCTGATCGGCATCCTCCGTCATAAGGTGATCGACTATTTCCGGGCACATCGCCGCCAAACCCAACTCGAGGAATCGGAGCTCGAGAAGCAACGCGGGACGCTGGGCCTGTTCAATCGGCGTGGCCGGTGGGCAGAACAGCCCTGCAAGTGGAAGGACGACCCCGCATCGGTGTATGAGCAGAAAGAGTTCTGGGAAACCTACGACGCCTGCCGAAAGAGGCTGCCCAGGACGATCGGTGAGGCCTACATCATCCGGGAGCTTGAAGGTTTTAGTGTCGAACAGGCTTGTAAGTTTCTGGACATTACCGCGACTAACCTTTCAGTAAGGTTGCATCGGGCGCGTCTGGCGATGCGTGAGTGTCTGGAGCAGCACTGGTTTGAGGCTTGATCGAATCGATAAGGCGGATAAGCAAGACCATGCGAAGAACCTGGTTCCAAAAGATCCGGATGATCTTGACGCTGACGTGCGACCAGTCGTCCCGGCTGGTCTCGGACAGCCAGGAGCGCGAGCTTGAGTTACACGAGCGCATAGCCCTTCGCCTCCATATGGCCTCCTGCAAGGGCTGCAGGCGCATGCGGCTGCAATTCAAGCAGTTGCACAAGATCGCGTTGCGCTTTCGGAAGGGCAAGACGCCTCAGCTCGCAGGGCTCTCGAAGGGAAGCCGAGAACGCATCCAGAAAAAAATTGAAGAAAAATAACACATTCTCCGTAGGCCTTCTGGAGGTCAAGCGACTCATCAGCGGCACCGGTGTTCCTGTCCCTGCGGCGTGCGGGGTGGCCGGGCTTTGTATTGCGGCGGCAGGAACTGGCCGCCCTGTAGCGGAGATCGGGTATGCACTTTGTGTTTTCAAATAGATTGGTACTGGCGGGTATCGCGGCGGTTGGCATGGCCGCAAGCTCTCATGCGTTGGAGGTTGAAGTCGAGATCACCAATAACTCTCCGACCGGCGGTGTCGTCTTGACGCCCGTGTGGGTCGGCTTCCATGATGGCAGCTTCGACAGCTACAACGCTGGGCTCAGCGCCCAGGTTGGCCTGGAGCGTCTCGCCGAGGACGGTGACAACTCGGTCTTCAGCAGCGATTTCCTTGGCGGGTATACCTACATCGACAACAGCGGGTCCAGCCCCGTCAGCGCCCGTGTCCTGACTTCGCAAACGGCCGGTCGCGTCGATGGCACCATCGGTAGCCTGACCGGGCCGGGGCCCATCCAGCCCGGCGAGACGGAGACCCAGCGGTTCACCATCGATGCGGACGGCAGCAACCGATACTTCTCCTACGCGTCGATGATTCTGCCGAGCAACGACTTCTTCCTCGCCAACGGTGTGCCCACGGCGTTTGATCTCGCCAGCCTGTACGACGGCGTGGGAGAGATCACCTTCCAGATCGGCCTGCCTGGCACGGCCAATGACGCAGGCACCGAGCAGGAAGATTTTGATTTCGCCGCCCCGCCACTCGGTGGGTTGCAGGCCTTCTTCCCCGACGTCGGCTTCGATGGAACCGATGGGCAAGAAGCCCCGAACCAGAGCTCGGCAGACAACACCCTGGCGATCCAGAGCGTCACCGGCGATCCGTTCGCCGATTTCCTGAACGCGGACGGCCTGGACTTGCCGCAGCTGAACTTCAACGACAGCTCGCTCTACACCAACGGGATCGCGACCATCACGATCCGCGCGGTGCCCGAGCCGGGCTCGTTGACGGTTCTGGGTTTGGGTGGGCTCGCTCTGATCAGTCGAAGGCGGCGTCGTTAAGTCACAACCGATCCTTTTGATGAGCCCGCCCATGCTTCCTTTGGTGATTGGAAGGATGGGCGTGCTTTTAAGTGAGAGCACCTTGCATCTTTTGGGTCCAGATTGACAATCCAGGCAGCTGCTACCCATAGGTGAGGGGCCGATGTGAGTACCAACTTCAAGAACGCCAAGCAAAGCGTGGCACAGTTGCGGCTGTGCGCACCAGAGACTCTTGCAGCAGCCTGCTAGGTTTTAAAACAGCCCCAAGCCGTGCCGGCCGCTGCGACCCAGCCGTTATAACCGCGCAGTTCCAGCGGGTTTCACAACGAACCGGGCGGGTGCTGTTGATCGGGCTTGGGTTGAATCCGAGATTAACAAAGAACCTGTCTTGTGGGGTCGGCCGGACGCCGGGCCACGGGCAACGCCTCCTTGGACCGACACGAATGACCGCTCCTTCGCCTGTTTCGAACGCCCGCCGAAGGGCTTTTACGCTTGTTGAGATCCTGGTCGTGGTGGTGATCCTGGGCATCCTCGCCGCGATCGTCGTGCCGCAGTTCTCCAGCGCCGCGGAAGACACCAAAGAGTCGGCGGTGAAGCAGAACCTGCTGCGGATGCGCAACCAGATCGAGCTGTACCGCCAGGAGCACAACGGCAGCTACCCGACCCTGGCCAATTTCATCGACCAGATGACCCTGGCCAGCGACCAGACCGGCGCGACCGCCGCGATCGGCACACCCGGCTACCCGCTTGGGCCTTACCTTCAGAAGATCCCGACCAACCCGTACACCGACACGGTCCCGATCAGCGACGGCGCGGCGGGCACGAGCGCCTGGTACTACGACGAGACGACGGGTCACCTCGCGCCGAACGACTCGACCGAACGCCGGGCGTGGTGATGGATAGCGCGTGGTCTTCTAAGGCCGGGTGACACATAGCTGCTAGCCATGTGCGAACCCTCTCTAGTTACTAGTTGAATAAGAAGATCCACACACAGCTTGCATGAAGTTGTGTGGCACCACAACTTCATGCAAGCTGCAGTATCAAGATGACTCGACTCCCACTGCCGACTCACACCGATCGATCACAGCGCGGACCTGTCCTGCCGAATCGATAAACATTTCGGCTTCTTTCTCGCTCAGTGCAGGCCGCATTGCCCGGCGGATCCCATCGCTGCCGATGATGCAGGGCAGGCCGACACACACGTCCTTGACGCCGAGGTACCCCTCGATCAGATGGGAGACCGGCAGGGTGAACCCCGCGTCGTGGCGGATGGTATGGACGATCAGTGATACGGCTTTGGCGATCGCGTAGTTGGTGTAGCCGCGTTGCTTATAGATCTCGAAGGCCGACTGCTTGGCCTGTTCGAAGGCTTCCCAGTGTTCTGCCTCGTCGTCGACGTGTTCGCCGCCGGCCTGGGCGAGGCTGATGGTGGGGAACTGCGAGTCGCCGTGCTCGCCGAGCACGTAGCCGCGGATGTCGTTGGGGTGGATACCGGTCCGTTCCGCGATGACGCCCCGGTACCGGGCGGTGTCGATGATCGTCCCGGCGCCGATGACCTGGCTGGGCTTGAGCCCGCCCGCTTTGAGCACTCGGTAGGTCAGCACGTCGATCGGGTTGGCGACCATGAGGTAGACGGCATTGGGGGCGTGCGAAACGATCTCGGGGGTCAGTTCGCCGTAGAGTTGCCAGTTGCCCTGTGCTAGATGCATCCGGTCGAACGTGTTCTTGTTCGGCATCGGGCAGGAGGCGCAGAGGACGATCAGGTCGGACCCCGCGGCGTCGGCCATGTCGCCCGCGCGGATACTCATTTTTGCCTGGCCGAACGCGGCGCAGTGCGACAGGTCCAGCGCCTCGGCCTCGGCTTTGGCCCGGGTCCGGTTGATGATGACCAGTTCTTCGCACTGCTCGTAGAGCGTGAGCACGAATCCGATTGCGGCGCCGACACGACCTAGCCCGATAATGCTGATTTTCATGAGACCTATCCTACGGCCCGCGGCGTGGTTGGGTTTTCACGGTCACGGCGAGGAGGCCGCACGCCTCGCCAACCCCGAAACGGTGTTCGGCGTATAGAATTGTGCCATGTCCCAAGCCCAGACCGCCCCCGGAAGTGCGCCGAACCCAGCCGATGCCTCGACCGACGACATCGTTGTCAAGTCGCTCGGGCTGACCAAGGTCTTCAAGGACTTTTGGCTGCGCGACAAGGTCCGCGCGGTCGACAACATCGACTTCGAGATCTTGCGCGGCGAGGTGTTCGGCCTGCTTGGGCCTAACGGCTCGGGCAAGTCCACCACGATCAAGATGATCCTCGGGCTCCTGCACCCCACCGAGGGCAAGCTCGCCGTGTTCGGCAACCTCCCACGCGATGTGAACACCAAGAAGCGGATCGGCTACCTGCCGGAGGAGACGTACCTGTACAAGTTCCTCTCGCCCGTCGAGACACTGGAGTACTACGCGAAGCTGTTCCACCTCAACCGCGCGACGCGGAAGAAGCGCATCGGGATGCTGCTGGAGATGGTCGGGCTCGATCACGCGGCGAACCGGCCCGTCGGCGAGTTCAGTAAGGGCATGATGCGGAAGGTCGGCCTGGCGCAGGCACTCATCAACGACCCGGAGTTTTTGATACTCGACGAGCCGACCAGCGGCATGGACCCGATCGCGACGGACGATGTGAAGAAGGTGATCCGCCAGCTGCGCGACCGGGGCAAGACGATCCTGCTCTGCTCGCACCTGTTGGCGGATGTGCAGGACGTGTGTGACCGCGTCGCGATGATGTTCGGCGGCAAGATCCGGCGCGAGGGCGGGCTCGACGGCCTGCTGCAGGTGCAGGAGAAGACGACCATCACGACCGGGGCGCTCGACGGTATCAGCGACGAGCAGATCGTTGCGGCGTTGGAGCGGATGGGCGTCACCGATGTCGAGCTGGACCACCCGAGGCGGACGCTGGAGCAGGTCTTTTTGGAGATGGTGGACGAGGCGCAGAAGGAGGGCCTGCAGACGTTCGGCGCGCGGTCCGGCCGGGATGTTGCGGCGTTTTTGCAGGGCGAGGACGACGAGACCACGGCCGAGGAGCGTGTGGAGCAGCAGCGTGAGGTGCTGATCCAGTCGTTGGTCACCGGCGAGCCGGAGGAGAAGGCCGAGCCTGTGCCCGAGGCGGTCGCCGAGCCGATCCCCGACGCCACGCCGACGGAAGCCGACAGCGTATTGGCAGATTTGACGGGCGAGTCGCGGCCCGAGCCGGCGAAACCGAAGACCCCGCCACCCCCGCCGCCGCCCAAGCCAACAGACGCAAAGCCCGACGCGGACAAGGGCGTGATTGATGATCTTTTGAATGGTTGATGGTCTCTGCCAAAGCTCCATGCTAAAGCCAGGAGCAGCCACCTTTTCCAAGCATTGCACACGATCCCCGAATCTCAGTTGTTGCTCCTGGCGACCGCTCGGAGCTTTGAAGAAGGACCCCTGACTCACAACACATGCTCAAGCTCACTTGGAAAACCTGGCTCGGGGTTTTAATCGGCATCGGCGTCGTGTTCGGCGGGCTGTTCGCGCTGATCAACGCGCAGGGCGAGGGCCGGCTCGGCTACTGGCTCGGCTTTGTCGGCGCGGCGGCGGCGACCGTCTGGACCTTCTGGGGGCTGGTCCACTGGCGCGATGTGCCCTGGGTCAAACGGCTCAATACGCTGGTGCTCGCGACGCTCGGCTTCGGGCTCTTGACCCTGCTCTTCCTCGCCCTCGAGTGGGAGCCGGGCTGGACGACTGCGGTGTATTGCTACCTAGCCGTCCTCGGCTTCCTGCTGGGTATCAACATCGTACGTATACTGCTGAGACCGGGGTACCCCGTGCTGGGTGTCGCGCGGACAATGATGGAGGAGTCTCTTCGCCTGGGTATCTCGCTGATCTTCATCATCGCTCTGCTGGTCGTACTACCACTGCTGCCGGCGATCTTTGGCAGCGAGGACCGGGTGACTTACATGGTCCAGCGGTTCCTGACTTTCTCGAACATGATCGTGGCGGTACTGCTGGGGTTGATGACGGTGCTTCTTGCGGCGTGGACTGTTAGCCGAGAGATTACGACCCGGCAGATCCACATGACGCTGACCAAGCCATTGGGCCGGGCGCAGTACCTGCTGGGCAAGTGGCTTGGGATCGTGCTGCTCAACGCGGTGCTGCTGGTGGTGGCGGGGATCGCGACGTACGGGTTCACGACGGCGATCGCGAAGAACCCGGCGCTCAATGCGCTGGATCGTTACGCCGTGGACCGCGAGGTGCTGACCGCTCGGCTGGCGAAGTCGCCCGACCCGATCGACACGACCTGGGATCAGATGTACGCGAACGTGCTGTTGGAGAAGCAGCTGTCCGACCCGGGCCGGTTCGGCGAGGAGGGGTCCTCGTTTGCGACGCTGTCATCAGATGCGCAGCAGGAAATCGTCTCCGACACGGTCTCGCGGTTCTACACGGTCGCGGGCGGTCAGAGTCAGGACTTTTTGATCACGGGGCTGGGCGAGGCCGCAGCGGCCGCGGAGCGTGCGGTCCAGGAAGCGCGCGGCCTGCTCATGGATGAGGCCGGTCTGACGAGCAAGCAGGCGGAGGACTACACGAACCTGTTGATGGGTAAGCCCAGCGAGCTGGACGCGGAGACCGCGGCGAAGGTGCCCCCGCCGATCCAGAGCGAGGTGGTGCGACTGATCGAGCGCGAGGTGATCCAGCTGAAGCTGACCCCTTCGGCGAGCCCGAAGCCTGAGAACCTCAACACCGAGGTCTTGATCCGGGTGAACGGCGTGGCCTGGCCGATGCCCCCGTCGCGCGGCGCCCCGCCGCCTCGCACACCGTTGGTCGTCGAGATCGCCAACGAGCTTCCTCTGCCCGCGAGCCTGATCAGCCAGGACGGCGAGATGGTGATCACGGTCGAGGTGCCCAAGGCCCGCTCCGATGGCTTCGAGCAGGAATCGATGCGCTTTAACTATAAGGACGCGGTCATCGAGGTCTTCTACCGCGTCGGGTCGTTCGAGAGCAACCTGGCCAAGGCGCTGATGATCGTCTGGCTCAAGCTGGGTTTCCTCGCGATGGTCGGGTTGATCGCCGGGTCGCTGCTGAGCTTCCCCGTCGCGGCGATGTTCTCGCTGATCATCCTCGCCGCCGCGGCCGCGGGCGGGACCATCAACGAGTCGCTGGCCAACTACGCCAGTGTCGCCACCGCCGACAGCACCTGGCAGATCATTACCGGCACGATTGCCGCGGTCTTCAACGGCATCATCGCGGGCGAGGTCTACGATGTCTTCAAGCTTCTTCTCCGGCTCATCGGCACCGCGTTTATGGTCTTCATGCCGGTCTTCGGCGACTACAACACCTACCGCCCGCTCTCGGACGGCCACGTGATCAGCCTCGGCACGGTCGGCAGGGCCGCCCTGAACATCGGGCTGATCTGGACCGGCATCGTCACCGTCGCCGGGATGTACCTCTTTAGCCGCAAGGAAATCGCACGCGTGCAGGTGTAGCGGGAGGCGCGGAGCGTCCCGCCCAAACCATCTATCACGATTCCCACGGGACGCTTTGCATCACCGCTAGGCCGTTCTTGAACCGCCTAAAATCAATCAACGTAAAACTGTTCAATCATGTCAACCCGCATCATCCAACTCGGCGCACTCGTCCTCACCGCGGCGGGGATCCTCGTCGCTTTCCTGCTCACGCCTACGATCAATGAGATCCGTGTCGACCGGCAGCTCACCTTTGATGTCGAGGTCGGCGACCGGTCCAGGCCGACCTACACGCTCTGGGCTGCGGCGGGTTCGTTCCGTGGCGTCGCGATCAATATCGCCTGGCAGCGGGCGGAGAAGCTCAAGCAGGAGGGCAGGTTCTTCGAGTCCAACCTCCAGGCAGAGTGGATCACGTCGATGCAGCCGCGCTTCCCCGATGCGTGGGACATCCAGGCGTGGAACATGGCCTACAACATCTCGGTCAAGACCAAGACCGCCGAGGAGCGCTGGGACTGGGTCCAAAAAGGCATGGCCCTGCTGCGCGACCGAGGTATCCCGAACAACCCTAACGCCGTGGTGCTGTACCGCTCGATTGCGTGGATCCTAGGCCACAAGATGGCCGGGCAGACCGACGACATGCACTGGTACTACAAGGCGCGCATGGCCGAGACCTGGCAGACCCTGCTCGGCATGCCCAACCCGGGCTGGCTGCTCAAGGAGGAGTTCCGCGACCCGCCCAACCGACCGCTCGAAGAGGACCTCGACCCGCTGGTCCACGGCGACTGGCTCGCGACCGTGCAGTTCAAAGCCATCGCCGACATGGCCGAGAACTACCTGAAGAAGGCCGACCGTACCGAAGGCGACTACCGCCCGTCCAACTTCTTCACCACGCTCAGCCCGGAGAACCTCAAGCGCTTTTATGAGGACCACCCCGGCCTGCAACAGATCGTCAGAGAACTAGAAGCGCTCAAAGGACCCAACGGCGAAGAGCTCGACCTCGGGCTCACCCAGCCCGGGCAGCCGGGCAGGACCCTCCGCGCGTTCGGCAGGATTCAGATGTACCAGGATGCGGGCTACCCAGTGGATGGCCCGGCGGTTTTCACACCCGAGACACTGGGCATCGATGCCATGGCCGTCATCCAGTGGATGGGGCAACTCGACCCAAAGATTGCTCTAAGCCGAGTCCCCGGTGCAACGAAGGAGCAGATCGCGATTTGGCAAGAGCAGAACCCCGGCCGACAGTTCATCGACCTCGTCCCACTGTTTAACATGCTCCGGGCACTGACCATCCTCGACGAGTACCACATGGACCCGTCGTACATGCTCAAGACCATGGAGACCTTCGGCCCGATCGACTGGCGGCACCCCGCGGCCCACGCGCTGTACTGGTCTTCCCTGGGCACGCTCCGCGCTGAGGACTGGACGCAGAACAAGGAACGTGTCGACCTCGTCAACTCCAACCGCAACATCATCCACAACCTGCAGAGGCTCGCGCACCAGGGCAAGATCAACTTCCGCCCGAAGGTCCCGGGCATGGGCGACTTTGGCAAAGAGACCATCGATCACTCGCCGGACGTACGCATGATCCCTGCCTACGACATCGCGTGGGAGTCAACGATCGAGAAGATCGACGCCGGGGAGTTTGGCGAGAACAAACAGTCGGATACTTACAAGAACGGCCACGAGAACTTCCTCCAGGCCGCAGTCTACCTCTACTACTACGACGGGCAGGAGGGCAAGGCCCGCGACTACTTCGCGCGCGTCAAAGAGATCTACAACAAGCCCGACAATACTTCTTCACCCGCCTACCGTGACGGCCACTACGCCCTGAACCTGCCCGACTTTGCGCGTGTCCGCCTCGACGACGACCTCGGCTTCCAGTACGAGCAGCTCATCAACGAGCGCATCCGCCGGGCGTGGAAGTACGGCCTTGCCGAACGCAGCCAGGCCATCATGAAGCGCCACCTCGACGCCGCCAAGGCCACCTACGACAGCTACCTCGACGAACGGCAAACCACCGCCCGAGCAGACCTCGACGTCCAGGCCCGCCAGGGGATGCGCCCCTTCGAAGAGCTCGTCCTCATGCAGTTCATCGAGATCATGGCGACCACGCAGTACAGCCTGCCTCAGAAGTCGGGCATCTGGCAGCTGGCCGCCCCGCTGCTCAACGCCCTCTCCGACGAGCGCGACCTGCTCAACGAGTCCTACGCCCTGATGATGCCCTACCTCTCCGCGCAGGCCCAGCTCGAAAGCCAGACCTACAACGTCGCCGAGGTCTTCCCCCAGCCCCGCGGCTACCAGAAGTGGTACCAGGAGAACGTCCAGCCCCAGCAGCCCGCGTTGCCGGGCCTGCCCCAGCCGAGCCAGACGCAGTAGGCCGTCGTAGCCGAGGGCTGTCTTGCCAGAGCACGACGCGCAAGCGAGTGCCCGGGCTTTCTTGAGCATGTGGCACTCGCTGGCGCGTCGTGCTCTGTTCCAAACCACCCTGGCGTGGTCACACCACTGCCGCGTCGCGCTGCAGATCACAATAAGAAGGGTGTCACGGCCGTCGGGCCACGCCCGGGAGGTAAGCGTGTGATCGCCAACCTTCGCAAGCTGGTCAGTACCTTCGATAGCACGTCAAACAACTACTCTTCATCGTCCATCAAAATCCAGTAGCGTGCTTTGATGGGCTAGTCGTCTGAAGGCTGAACCAACCCGCCCTGCTGATCCATTCGCTTTGCGAAGTCTTCGCTGCTCATGACTTGAGCGCTCCCGTCGAGGAACCCAACGAGGTATTGGTCGCTGCTTGGCCTGGGTGTGCGGTAGACGAGGATGAACTCTGCGGCCCGGGTGACATCATCGACCCTCAAGCCATCAGCAGACAAAAAGATATAGCTGCCATAGGAGTACCAGCCCGGATCGGGGGTCTCATCGAAAATAAGGGCGGCCTCATCATCAAGCGGCGAACGGAAGAGGTGATCCGAATCTGTTCCCAAGTAGTCCTCGATAACCAGCATGTTGAGTGGCAGATGCTCGTCGTGATCGACCGAGTATGAAGTGATGGCCACCAGAAGCTGGCGGATGTTCGAGAGGTCCTGGGTTACTTGACTCGGACCGACAACGCGTGAACACGTCGGCAACAGGATGACGACCAAGAATGCGATAACAGCGGAGATAAAGATCCATACCATCACCCGGCTCGGGATCGCGCGGCGCAGGATCGAGGGCTTATCAGGTTGACTCGCTTCGTCTGGCATGGGGCAGGTGATCTTAGTGGGTGTAGGCTTTGCTCGACCCAGCCTACTCTTGCGCTTGAAGCGCTTCACGTACGGCGTTGGCCAAGCGCGGGTCTGGTGTGTCGGCCCAGCTTTCGAGGATTGGTTTGGTTTGCTCGGCGGGCAGGTTGGCCGACGCCCCGATCCAGGCCAGCTTGGTGTCGATGAGGGTGGGTTGTTCGACAAGCCCGATGAGCGCCTGCGTGGCGGTGGGGTTTTTGGTTTGGCCGAGCGCTTTGATGATCTCGGTGCTGACATAGCCGCTGGCTTCTTTCGGTGCGCGTTTCACCAAGGCCTCAACAACCGCGTCGTCGTCGAAGTAAGACAGCCCACGGGCGGCCCCCGCGCGGGCCTGGTGGTTGTCGTTGTCGAGGTACTTTAGGAGGATCGGCAAGGCCTCACGGTTGAGCGTGGCGCCGAGCAGTGGGAGCCAGCGTTCGACGATCCAGTCGCTAGGCTCAGAAGCTTTTGCCAAACGACGTTTGAAGTGTTCACGCTCTTCTTCTGTTTCCAATTCTTTGACCAATTCTTCGAGATATCTGACCGCAGCCTTGCGCTCATCAATTTCACGTTCAAGCCCAGCCTTTATTGCCATAAAGTCATCTTTTTCCAGCAGCAAGCAGAGGTATTCGATGCTGTAGCTATCGCGCGATTGGAGGTGATCGATTTCTTTGACGAGGTAGTCTTTACCGCTTGGGTCGGCTCGTCGGGCGAGCGCGAGTGCGGCTTCGAAGGAGAGTTCGTTGTCCAGTGAGACCGCGGCGGCCAGCTCTTCGGCGCTCGTTGCATCATCCAGCACCGACAGCACCATGATCTTGAGGTTGGCTTGACCCGTGTCGTCTTCGAACTCTCGCAGATCGGGCAGCACGTTTCGTAGTTCGGGTGCAAACGCCCGGAGCGTTTCGAGGTCTGCCGGGTCGTCGTCGATGTAGATGAGGCTGTAGCCGGTGGCGTCCGCGGCACGTCGAATCAGCGGGATCGCTTTCTCAGATCGAGTATTGACCAGGGCCATCAAGATGCGGTCGGAGTCCTCTCCTGCATCAAGTTGCTGCTTGAGAAAAGGCAGTTCGTTCTCGGTCGCGGTCGCGGCGAGCGCGCTCCACAGGCGGTACTCCGTTGAATCAACAGGGTTCTTGAGGGCTTCCACAATCAGCGGCGCGGCCTCGCTAGCCCGCAGGTGCTGGACGGCTCTCGCGGCGCTCTGCACGGTTCGGAAGTGGTCGTTGCCGATCGCTTCGAGGTAGATGGGCAGGTGGATGGCGCGGGGCGCTTCGCCGATGAGTGCGTCGATCGCGGCCTCGCGCAGCTCGGGCGGGCAGGTCAGGCAGATGTCTTTGAGGGCTTTGATCGCTTCGCCGTCATCGCGTTCGCGGAGCAGGCGGATCGAAGCGAGTTGTTTCGCGGCGGGCGCGTCCTTGAGTTCGGTGGGTTCGATGGCCGGCGGGTCGTCGCCTTGCTCGGCGAGCGCGGCTTGCTGTGCGATCAGGGTGATGAGGTCTTCTTCGGCCGATGTACGGGCCTTCTCGAACCACTGCAGGGCCTGTTCATTCTTACCCTGCTGCCGGAGTAGTTCCCCGACGAGGTAGGTCACCGCGGGCCGTTCATCGTCGGTGAGTTCGGGGTCATCCAGCACGCGGAGGTGGCTGGCGACGGCCTGTTCGAGGCGCTCGGCGATGACCGCCGGCTCGCCGGTATCGTCGGCGAGCCACTTCGCGCCGAGGTGCAGCCGGGCGAGTGTCTTGGGGCGGGCGGTCCAGTTTGCCTCGACCACGATGGCGGCGTCGATCTCGGCGAACAGCGCTGGGGCATCGAGTGCTTCCAGGGCCTGTTTGATTTTCGCTTTGTCCAGTCCCTCGGCGTCTTCGAATCGGTCAGCAGAGGTGGTGAAGCCGCAGGTCGGGCAGGTGAGCATGCTGGCGAGGAAGAGGTCGACGCCGACACCTTGCGGGCGGAAGTCGGGCGTGGTCCCGGGGATGAAGGTGCTGCCGGGGATGTGGCCTTTGACCTCGGACCCGTCGATAGGGCAGGTGGTTTGGATGGAACGCCAGGTGGTGGCCGACGTGGGTTGGGACAGGAAGCAGCAGAGCAAGAGCGCCAGCAAGGCGGAAGAGTCGCGGGCCCATCGAATCGGGCGGGCTCGGCGTTGTCGGATCGCTGATTGTGAGCGCATGGCGGTCTCCGGAAAGAGGGTGTGGTGGCGGATTGCTGAGCTGCAAACTGCCTATTGACTTAATCATACCGGTGGGTTCCAAAATCTAGCGCACGCGGTGCAGGGGTTTTGGCTTTTGGATGGTGCCCGCCGGTGCGTGAGGGTTGCTTAATGCTTGCGGGATGGAAGGCGGTATTCGCTTGTGCGCGCGGGGCTGTAGGTTGGGGCTTGATTGAAGGGATTCAGCATCGAAGAGATGCCCAGGTTCGCCGAGCGTGGGCTTGGGGGCTGTTTACACCGCGGCGTGTCGATGGTCTGCGCTTGGGGAATCGCTTTCCATTTTGGAGCGTGTCATGAACACGTTCTGCGTGACATCGCAGGGTGGGCCTGCAAATTCCCGTGCGATTCGGTGGATCGGCGCTATAGTTAGGCAGGCCTGCGTTCGATAGCACTACTACAGCTCGAAGCGCTGCAACTCTGAACAACCAAGCTCCTTGGAAAGATGCAGCGGGCGGACCGCCCTATTCATCCGCCCCTGCATCGCTTTTTTTTGCGCGGGCTCAGCCGGTATGATGGCTAGACCCCTGAACCAAGCGAGCTAGGCATGCCGATCGATCTGACGTTTCTGGGCCATTCGGGCTTCCTCATCCGCGATAGCGAGTCGGGCAAGGCGGTCTGCGTCGACCCGTTCCTGACGGCCAACCCGCTTGCCAAGCACAAGCCGGAGGACATCCAGTGCGACTATGTCGCGCTGACGCACGGCCACGAGGACCACTTCAACGACGATGCGATCGCGATCGCCAAGGCGAACAACGCGACGGTGATCGGGGCGTACGAGCTGTGCGTGTATGTCGCAAGCGAGTGCGGGCACGACAACATCGACCCGGGGAACCCGGGCGGGCGGGTTCACACGGATTTTGGTTACGTGGCGATGACGCCGGCGTTCCACTCGTCGAGCTACAAGGGGCGGTACATGGGCCAGCCGATGGGGCTGGTGTTCCACATCGGCGGCGCGGTGCTGTACCACTGCGGCGATACCGCGCTCTTCTCGGATATGAAGCTGATCGGCGAGGTGGCCAAGCCCGATATCGCGATGATCCCGTGCGGCGACCGGTTTACGATGGGGGTCGACCTGGCAGCGATGGCGGCGGAGTTCATCAACCCGAAGTTCGCGGTGCCGGTGCACTACAAGACGTTCGATGTGCTCAACCAGACGATCGAGGGCTTCGAGCCCGAGGGTGTCGAGGTGAGAGAGATGCAGCCGGGCGAGACCTGGCGTTACCCGCAGTAGGTGCTGCAAACCCTTAGAAACGAGGTGGTTTTGAAACGTTCCATGTTCCCGGTGTTGTTGGCGGTGCTGCTTTGCGCTTCGCCGATGTTGGCCGAGGCTGAGCCGGATGTTGATCAGGCGGTGCTGAAAACCATCGATACGTACATCGCTGCGATGCGCGAGGGTGATTACGACACGATGGCAGAACTGATGCACCCGGACGACCTGGCGCAGTTCAAGAAGCTGTTTGTGCTGATCGCGATGGAGGCGAAGGAGCAGGACGCGTTTGACGAACTGGCCTTGTTTTTAGGCGGGATCAAGGACCCGCGGGAGTTGGAAGAGACCGAGGCGGAGAAGTTTTTCGCGCAGTTTATGTCGGCGGTGGTGCAGTTCGTCCCGGATGTTGGCGCGCTTCTGAAGACGGCGGAGGTCACGATTCTCGGGAAGGTCACAGAGGGCGAGAATAACGAGTTGCTCCACATCGTCCACCGCATGGAGATGGAAGTGGAGGGCGAGCCGGTCTCGACGATCGATGTGATCTCGATGCGGCGGTCGGGCGGCGGCAGCTACCGGCTGATCCTCGACGAGATGGCGTGGGGCGTGACGCGTTCGCTGCAGAAGCGCTTCGGCATCAAGCGGGATGTCGGCCTGGACTGATCGAGCCGGGCTGCCTTGTTAGAGCCGTTCTACAAAAAAACCACGCCTCGCTGGACGGAACCCGCGGGGCGTGGCGGAGGAGAAAAGACACGTTCATTCGGCCTGTTGGGCCCGGACATCACATCGATGCCACTGCTTGTACGTACTCAATTATCGTCTCGTTCACAATTGATTGACCAATAGTTTACCTAAGTTTACGGCTGAAGTACCAACAAAGTTGGATAATTTTACCTATCTTGTGATTTATGAGCCGTCAGATGGGGTTGTTCCATCCTGATAAGAAGCGGTTTGAGCCTTGGTTTTGAGTCCAAGGTCTGCTAATTCTCTCCCAGAACGTTCAGATTTGCGTGTTGAGGCTTGAAACGGTCCTGAAGCAGGTGGCGGACCGGCCAAACAGACCGGTCCCAGCGAGCGTTGTCCGATAAGGTCCGAGCGGCGTTGCGCTGGTCCTTGCCGATCGCAGCGGAGGGGCCTTGTGCTTCCTGGCGTTGACGGCTGCGTGGCTCGAAGCGTGGGCTTCCGATCACTGATGCTGCATCCGTCTGATGCGTTTGCCGGGGCATCCGTGTCCCGCCGAGGCACCTTCCAGGCCAGTCACACAGGGCCGAATCGAGTCCGTTCGGCCTCCGCTGCTTGTCTTTCGCACCTCGGCCCGGTTCCTTCCAGGCCTTGGTACCTCTCTGATCGGGCGGGGGCCTGACTTCCCTGCCAGGCCGTCCACCGTCGTCTTCTGTCGCCCGCGGCTTATTGTGCGGGGTTTTTTGGTTTTCGCCCCAGCATCATGCGGGGGTTGACCAGCAGGTTGGGCCGGTCTTTCAGCACGTTTTCGAGCTTGGCTGCCCAGGCGGTGCGGTCCCTGACCTTTAAATGGTCGCCCGCCCCGGCGAGGACCACCTCGCCGGAGAGCCCGGTCTGCTTAAGCAGGTGGTCGGGCAGCCGGACCCGCCCCGCCGAGTCCATCTCGATGCGTTTGGAGTTCGCGTAGAAGACCTCCTCGTACTCGAGCAGGTCGGCCGGATCGACATCAGACTCCCGTAGCTCGTCCGCCAGCCGCCGGTAGCCCGGCTCGGTGTAGAGGCAGAGCACATCGGTCCCGCCGAGCACGCAGTAGAGCACCACCGTGTCTCCCTCGCCGGTGCCCAAGCCCCGCTGCAAGTCGCGGCGGATGTCGGACGGGATGGCGAGGCGGTGTTTGGCATCGATCGCATGCTCGTAGGTGCCTGTAAAGACCAACAGGATGTGTCTCCCTATCAGGCAAGAGAGTACGACACATCTCTACACAATGCAACACAACTATTCACAAATATGGAATTCTCGCACCCTCTGTACCTATCATATTCGTTGTGGTCTAATAAAACGACGATTTAGTTTGTTTTAAGGCGATTCTCGTATATCAAAAGGCTTAATGATCGGTCAATAAGTTGTGCATACCAGGGTCCGATATTGTGTATATTTAGTTGAAAACCTATCGGCTTATCGGTCTGTGATCGGTGATAAATGGTTTGATTAGCGAGTTGCTTCTTCTTCGTCGCCGAGCGGCAGATCGATCTGGAAGCTACAGCCCTGCCTGACGCCGTCGTCTAGGAGGATCTGCCCCCCCGCCGACGCGAGGATCTCTTTGCAGATGCTCAGCCCAAGCCCACTGCCCGGTTTGGTGCTCGTCGAACAGCCGTTTGAAACCGCGGCTTGGGCTGTTTCGTATTCGCTTGCTGGCTGATGAGACACGAAGGGCTCGAAGATTCGCTCGCGGACCGGTTCGGGGATGCCCGGGCCGTTGTCCGTGACGCTGAGGACCAAGCGGCCGTGTTGCTGCTGCGATTCGATCCGGACCGTTCGTTTGCCGGCCTGTTCGGCCATCGCCTGGCAGGCGTTGGTCAGCAAATTGATCAGCACCTGTTCGAGCATCAAGGCATCGATGCCGACCTTGGTGGGGGGTACCTTCACCATCGTGGTGACGCGGCCCTGCCGGAAGGCGGGCGCCATGGATTGCAGGGCTTCATCCACCGCTTCGCTCGCGTAGCAGCCGGCGCCTTCTGCTGAATCCGATGGTGAGGCCAGGCCGAGCACCCGTTCCAGAAGACGGTTTGTCTTGTCCGTTCCAGCCACTGCGGCGTTCAGTGCCTGCTCGGTCAGCTCCGGGTTCTCGGGGTTGGCCAGGGCGAGTTGGGCGTAGCTGCGGACCGGGGTCAGGAGGTTGTTGGTTTCATGCGCCAGCGCGGCGGTCAGTGTCCCGAGCTGTCCGAGTCGGTTGGACCATGCGAGTTGCTTGCGCAGCCTGTTGAGCTCGGCTTGCAGCTCCCCGACGAGTTGCAAAGCCTGCTGACCGATGCCATCGGCATCGGGTCGGTTCGCCACGGCCTGTGAATTATGTTCACCCATAGATCAGCGCCTGCAAATAGGCTTAGCGCACATCGTCTGGATAGGAGCGTGTCTTTGGGCTTAACCAAGCGTTCGATGCGGAATTTCTTCCCATACAGCGTCACAGTCCGATAATTCAATCGCGCCCTCTTCCTGTTGAGCTTCTCGAGCTGAACTCATATCTGCTTCATCGCTGGTTCCACGTGGAACATCGATTCCACTCACTGTCTTACCGCCTAAAGCGGTCGGCAGTGTGAAGTACAGTGCCTCTGACCGTGTGCGCAAAGCGTCAAGTCCGCCAAACACAGTTTGGCGGACTTGGCCGGCCGTAAGAGACACGGTTTCGGTTCTCTTGCCTGTTCCACGTGGAACCTTGCAGCGTAAGGGGGACCGCGATATCGTGTAACCATCCCGTTATCACTGGCAAGGAGGCCGCATGGCTAGCAAGAAAAACCGCCCTTCCCGCCTCGGACGCGGGCTCAGCTCCCTGATGGCGACACCGGTCGAAGTCGTACCCCCCGCCCAACCAGACGCCGCGTCCACGGCATCCCAACCGCCTGTAAACGACGCCGGCACCCCGGGCAAGCCCGGATCAGACACGCCCGGAGACGGCCTAAGCCACCTGATGGTCCATACCATCCGTGCTAACCAGCACCAGCCCCGACAGCGATTTGACCCCACCAAAATCCGCAGCCTGGCCGAGTCGATCAAGCAGGACGGCATGATGCAGCCCATCGTGGTCCGGCCGGTTCCGAATGAGCCCGGCCGATACGAGCTTATCGCGGGCGAGCGTCGCTGGCGCGCCGCGAAGGAAGCGGGGCTCGAATCCGTGCCCGTGCTGATTCGGGAGATCGGCGATGAGAAGGCCGCGGAGCTGGCGTTGATCGAGAACCTCCAGCGGGAAGACCTCAACGCGATCGAGAAGGCAGAGGCCTTCCAACACCTCGGCGACCAGTTCGGCCTGAGCCACAGCCAGATCGCCGAGCGTGTCGGCCTTGAACGCTCTTCGATTTCTAACTTATTGAGATTGTTAGACTTATCCAATTTTGTGCGTGACCTTGTGTCCCAGAATGTCTTGTCGATGGGCCAGGCCCGGGCGATCGCCGGGTTATCGGATGCGGCGCAGCAGCGGGCCTTAGCCGAGCGTGCGGTGCGGGAGGGGCTGTCGGTCCGGCAGGTCGAGCAGGAAGCCCGGCGACTGCAACAGCCTTCAGCAACGCAAGGCGTAAAACTTCCAGGAACGGCTTCGCCAGTCTTGAGCGACCTTGAGAAGCAGATCGGCCAGCAGTTGGGTACGCGCGTGAAGATCAAGGCCGGGCGGAAGAAGGGGGCCGGCACCTTGGCGATCGATTTCTACTCACTCGACGAGTTCGACGCCCTGCTCGCCCGGCTGGACGTCAAGGCGGACTGATCGAACGCAGTTCGCGGCCGTGGCGCGTTATTGGACGTTGCGCGTTTCACGCTTGAGCCTACGGCCGTGCAGCAGGGTGCATAGCAGGGGCGCCGATGCCATTGCCACGCTCAGAAGCGTTCCAACGAAAAGAGCTTCCTTGCCATCGCTGCCACCCAGCGCGTCTTGGGCACGCACAGAAAACGCGGTGATACACACACCTGTAGCAAGCGTCGCTCCGCAAGCCGTAAAACCTACATAACGCAGGGTTTGCAGAGACCCGATCAGCATCAGCGGCAGTGAGAGGCCCGCGATGATGAGCGTCAGGGGTACGCCGATGCGGATCAGGATCAGCGAGGTCTCGCTCATCGGCTTAGGGCTTTACTCCGCGACGTAGTCCACCACGAACGGCTCTTCCAGCAGCGGCAGCAGTTTGTCGACGAAGGCTTTGTGGGCGGGGTGGGGCAGGTAGACCTCCAGCCCGGCCTTGTTTTTGAAGGTGACGAGGTAGACGTGGGTGAAGCCTTGATCCAGGCCTTCGGGGCTGACATTGGTGCCCTGCTCGAAGGCGATGATCTCGGGAATCGCGTCCTGCAACGCGGCGAAGTCGTTGTTGATCTGTTCGATCTGCGCGTCGGTGGTGCTGTCTTTGAACTTGAAGACGACGACGTGGCGGTAGACGCCGGCGGGTTCGGACATGGTGGGGCACTCCGTGCAGCCGCAGTCGGTGGTGGCCGTGCAGGCGGTGAGGGTGAGCGTGACGAGCAGGGCGGTGGCGGCCAGTA
>JBCCYY010000027.1:0-50110 GCA_039188575.1 Planctomycetota bacterium
AGCGGTGAGGTCCATGGCAAAGGCCTTGATCAGACGCCGGAAGATCGGCTCTGCGATTCGGGAACGCCGGTAGTAGCGGTTTTTCCTTGTTTTCATAGGGCCAGCAGTAGTTTACTGGCCGCTTAACTTCCTAAGACCCATCATTTTTGTATTTCTACTCACCTCTTTTTCGGAGAATTGTTATGAACACCAAGCTCAGCACAACCGCACTGTTGGCCGCCGCAATGACCATCTCGGGTGCTGCCTCTGCGGCGACGGTCCTCATCGGCCCATCGACCAACAACGGCAGCTTCGAATTGCTTGACGGATCAGGCGGAAGCACGGACAAAGCTTCCAATTGGGACACCGACCCCGATGGCGACGTCGATAACTGGACCTGGTTAGATTCGGTCGGCGGTGACAGCGGCACAGAGCACATCCCCTCGCGTTCGACCGATGGTGACCGGGTCGGTTACATCGAGCCGGGTTTTGGCACAATCAATGTGACGGCCTGGGACATCGCTGTTGGCGATGAGTTCACGCTGCAGTTTGATTACACGGCATCCGGTAGAGGTGCCGTCGAATATGGCCTGGGTTATTGGGATGGGGCGGCCTTCACGAAAATCGCGTCTGCTTCTGCCATCCAAGGCGTTGATGATGGATCGAACTCCCCAACGGCCGACATCACTCTGGTTTGGACGGCAACACCGGGGCTCTGGGTCTCAAACGACGTCGTTGTATTCTTCGACGACGTCGTTGGTGCAAACACGTATCCCGAGCTCGACAATGTGCGGCTTAGTGTCGAGCCCGTCCCCGAGCCCGGCTCGCTGGCGCTACTGGGGCTGGGTGGTTTGGCAATGCTACGCCAACGCCGGGTTAGCTGATATTTCATTCTCCTTCACCCGGTCGGCACGGCGTTGTGTCGACCGGGTTTTTCAACCAGCTAATCGGTCAGGAGCAGTCTCATGAACAAGCGATTGAATCGGGCCTTTACCCTGACCGAGTTGCTCGTCGTCGTCTCGATTATCGCGCTGCTGATTGCCATCCTCCTGCCAGCGCTTAGTTCAGCGAGAAAATCGGCGTACGACCTGTCCTGCAAGTCAAGCATCAGGCAGTGGACGATTGCCTGGTTCGCCTATGCCACGGACCATGATGAGCAGCCCGTCCAGAGCTGGCATCACACCGATGAGATCCAGCCGACGGGCGAGCACTGGTACATCTATATCCGCGACTACATGAATAACGGCGAGACGTTGGTCCTCGCCTGCCCAACCGCTGGCGAGCCGTTGAGTACTTCGAGCAACTCTCGCGGCACGGCGAGCCGCAACTGGTTCCCTAGCGCGGCAGATCACTTCGGTGCGACCGAGGACCACATCGGTGGGTACGGTTACAACAACTGGTGGTCGGAGAGTAACAACACCCGCAACAAGCCGCAGCACATCAAGACCATCTCAGACGCGGCCGAGCCGACGGACATACCCGTCTTCTTTGACTGCACCTGGGCCGATGTCGGCTGGGTCCTCGAGGCAGACCCGATCCCTCCGCCCGGGGATCGCGAAGACCCGGAAGCTTCCGGGGTGGGGGGCTGGATCAAGCGCGTCTCGATGAACCGGCACGGCGGCGACACCGTCAACCTGAGCATGGCTGACGGTTCAACCGTGTCCTCGGCCGTCGATGACCTGCTGGGGTTTGCCTGGCACAACGATTGGGACGAGTCTCTGGTCAGCAACCGCTAACCCAAGGGCCGAGGCGTACGCTTGCGGGCTGAAGTGAAAGAACCATGAAAGCAGTACAAGTGATGTTGATTCAAAGGCTGAGAAGCCGTTCGTGCAGGGCTCGCTTGATTCCGGGCTTGGCGTTACTGGTTGTAGGTTTGAGCGTGTTGGCCTGGTGCCTGTACGCGCCCGTCCAGACCCAGGCCGATGCGCCGCGGGCAGCAAATCCGGTCGGTGAAGAGGCGCTGTCTGAGCAGTTCCGGAACACGCTCGAGACCTACTGCTACAGCTGCCACGCCGACGGGGCCAAGAAGGGCGGGTTTACGTTCGACGGGTTGTCGTCCGACCTGTCGGCGCTAGGCGCTGCGGAGCAGTGGCAGAAGGTCTACGCGCAGGTCGTTCTCGGTGTGATGCCCCCGGTCAATCGCACGCAGCCGGACCCGGATGAAGCCCAGCAGGTGCTGGATACTATCGCGGACAAGCTTGTCGAGAACGGGTACGGCACGGGGATGGGTACGCGCCTGCTGCACCCGAAGTACGGCAACGTAGTCAATCACGAAAAGCTTTTTGACGGCACCATCCAGACAGAGCCCTACACCCCCGCGAGGCTGTGGCGGTACCGGCCAGCGATCTATAAGCAGATGCTGCCTGACCGGTTCATGGGCTCGCCGGGTGTTGTTTATGCGTTCGATGGAACGGGTTATCGGGGCGAGGTTGAGATTGTCGATCAGGACCTGATCCTTGGTGGCAAGAACGTGAAGGGGCTGAAGACCAACCAGCGGCGCGGGCTGAACCAGCGTGGTGCGGCTTCGAATTCCAACCCGTTCCACGAGTTCGAGCACCACGCGTCGGGGTTCACCGACTACGCCTCGATCACCGCGGATCTTGCGTCTCTTGAGGCGCTCATGCGCAACGCAGAGGTGATCGCTCAAACCCTGACCAAGGGCGAGATCGTTAACCTGCACTACAAGATCCGGACCAAGGACAGCGTCGGTGCGCGTCAAACCGGTGGCTTCGCCGGGGGCATCACCGGCATCATCTCCAAGCCGTTCCGCGAGCACGACCCCTGGTTCCAGGAGCGCTGGGAGGAAGGGGGCAGGTACAAGCACCGCGATGTGTTCCGTCCTTACGTCGAGCAGGTGGAGCCGTTGACCGACGCGCAGGTCGACGAAGCGGTGATGGTGGCCTTCAAGACGCTGCTGCTGCGTGAGCCGAGCGCCGATGAAGTACGGCGGTACCGCGGGCTGCTCGAAAGCAGCATGCCCGAGGGCAGGGTGCTGGCGATACAGGGGCTGATCGTCTCGCTGTGTATCTCGCCCGAGTTTGTGTACCGCATGGAGCTGGGGCTGGGTGAGGAGATGCCCGACGGCCGACGGCGCCTGTCTAATGACGAGCTGTACTACGCGCTGCACTACGCCCTGACGGACAAGGACCCGGAACCGCACAAGGCCTTCCTGATCCGAGGCAATCGTTACCCGCCGAAGCTCGATACGCGAGAAGAAGTCTACGGCTACGTCATGTACAAGCTCGAGCGATTAGGTTTCCGCAAGCCCGATCTGAAGGCCCCCGACTGGGAGTTTTTTAAGACTAACCACCGTATCCGCGGTTTTTTCCGAGAGTATTTTGGCTACCACAAAGCACCGACCGTGTTCAAGGACGCCGACCGATTCCCTTATCACGTCGGTTCGGAGACCATGGTTAGGGACACGGACAAGCTAATCGACTGGATCCTCGCCGAAGACGAGCGGGTGTTCGAGAAGCTGCTGACCGATACACGCGCGTTCCCAGCGGTGTGGGGTATTACCAACGAGGGTGAGGTCCCCAGCCGCGCCCACCACGCGCACTGGGCAACCTATATCCGGGCCTACAGCGACAGCTACACGATGCGCCAGCACTGGGAGCACGAGCAAGAGAATCCGGGCCAGCCCGTCGAACTGCCCAAGCACCAGCGAGCGGGGATCCTGACCCAGCCGGCTTGGCTGGTCGCGTATTCTGGCAATTTCGATAACGACCCGATCCGCCGGGGACTGTGGATCCGCAAGCACCTGCTGGGCCAGATCGTTTCGGATGTGCCGCAGGATGTCGACGCGAAGGTTCCCGAGGACCCGCACCGTACCCTGCGTGATCGGCTGGAGGTCACGCGCGAGGCCCGTTGCTGGAACTGCCACCAGAAGATGGATGACTTGGGCTACGCGTTCGAGATGTTCGCCGACAGCGGGGCGTTTCGCACCGAGGAGATCGGTAAGCCCGTCGATACGAGGGGCGCGATCACGTTCAGCGGCGTGCCTGAGCTGGATGGACCGGTGGAGAATGCGGTCGAGATGATGCACCGGCTCGCTGAATCTGACCTCGCACGCCAGGTCTTCCTCCGATACATGTTCCGCTACTACATGGGGCGGAACGAGATGCTCAGCGACTCCAAGACGCTGATCGAGATGGATCAGGCCTACTTAGAGAGCAACGGCTCGTTCAAGCACACGCTGGCCACACTCTTAAGCAGCGATTCGTTTCTTTATCGCAAGTAACCCTGCCTTGAAGTAAGCCACAGAGGCAATACCCGAAGTATTTCACGAAAGGTCCCAGATATGTTTACACGAAGAAGCTTCTTGAAATCATTACCCGTGTCGATGGGTGCCGGTGCCGTGCTGTTCTCACCACTGCTGCAGCGGGTCCACGCCGCGGACACAACCGGCGAGCTACCCAAGCGGTTTGTGTTTGTCGTCAAGAGCAGCGGTCTCGAGCCACGCGGGCTGATGCCCGAGTCGTTCAAAGCCGAACCCCGTAAAGAGGGCGGTGTCGAGCTGACTTCGCTCGAAGGCGCAAAGCTCAATCCGTATATGAAATCGCTGGAGCCATTCCGCGATCGGCTGAGCCTGATCAACGGGCTGTCCGCTGGGATGGTAACGGTCGGACACACCGGCTGGTACGGCGGGCTGGGGGTCTACAACGCGGCGGGTGGGGTCTCGCCACTTCGCGCGACGGTCGATGGCGTGCTGGCCAACGCGTTTCCAAGCGTCTTCAGCCACCTCGGTCTGATGATGCAGCCGGGTAAATCCGTCGCCTTCCCGCCGATTTCCGCAGCAGGTCCGGGCAGGCCCAACCACTTCCGCTGCAGCCCCCAGGTCGCCTACACCGACATGTTCGCGTCGGTCGCGTCCAACAAAGACGTTGTCAAGAAGTTCAAGGTCTCGGGCAACGTGCTCGACTTCGTCGCCGACGACGTCCGCAAGCTCCGGCAGGAGCTGGGCAAGGATAACCAGGATCATCTGGATCACTACATCGACGCTTTCGGCACGCTAAAGGACCGACGCCATCAGCTCGCGAGCATGAACGAGACTCTGCGCAAGTACGCGCCCGAGTACACCGACAAGTACACCTCCGATATCGGCCCACTCCATCTCGAGGCCCACTTCGAGATGGCCTCCGCCGCGCTCATCTCAGGCATGACCAACGTTGTTACCTTTATGTGCGACGACCTTGAAACCAACTACGAGACACTCGGGTTCAAGGGCAACGTCCACTCGATCGGCCACGGCTCGGGGGATGGTCAATTCAACTCGAATGATTGCCGGGATCTGATCCGCCAGTTCCAGATCGACCTGATCGCCCGACTCGCGACCGACCTGGACAAGGTCCCCGAAGGGGACGGTACGATGCTCGACAACACCGTCATCGTCTACCTGTCCGACAACGCCCAAAAACACCACGCGGGCAACAAGAACTGGCCGATGCTGATCCTCGGTGGCATGGGCAGTAAGCTCAAACTCGGAAACTATATCCAGTACCCCGCATACGGCGCGAAGGGCCACCGTACCATCGGCAACTTCCACACGACGCTGACTCACGTCGCAGGCCTGCCCATAGACCACTTCGGTAACCTTGACGGTGGGCTCAAGGACATTGACCAGACAGGACCGCTGAAAGAACTGCTTTAGGCGTTGGTTTCCTGATAGACATCTACAACTTGAGAAGGTCATCATCATCTCGCACAATTGCACCGTAAGTGACAATAGCTATAAGCATGGTCAGACCACGCTGTATTTCGCATGAAGCTTTTGATCTTCCTGTTCGAGCGATCATCCTTGCGTTTCAGAACATGATTGTGATGGTGACTCGGCGGCCCACCTTTGTGAGCCCACGTACCCAATAGCAGGTCCTTGAAGCCATCGCCTGGCTTGCCAGGTTGGCGAACGTTTGCTCGGCGCGCTTTCGTTCGTGCAGCTGGCTTTGTACCGCTTCGGTTTGACGGTCCCACAACACCGTCTCAACATCAACTAACGCCGACCGAGGTCCAGCCGCCCGCCTCGATCGACGCTTGATACCCGCCCTCTTGGCGGGGTCGGGAATCGGCCCCCACGCAATCGGCACGCCGGTTTCCAATCGCTTATAGCCATACCTACCCGAGCTTTGTTGCTCACCAAAGCCCGGGTAGGTATGGCTATGCGATAAGGTTAGCGCAAATCAATGAGGGCGTAACGTGATTTGCACCTATGGCAGCTTGTGGGGCCGCTTGCCCACGATGGCCTGCCTCAATACGGTCATGGAGTTTGGTGACGCGATGCTTATGTAGCTCAGCCCCCAGAGCGTAGTCTCCCCAGCGGCTCGGCATCGATGCTGAAAGCCGTTGATATAAAGTGTTTACGGTTATTGGGCCTTTGCTTTTGATGGACCATCGCAACACGATTCATCAGATGACGGACATCTACTGGGCAGGTACTGGCCATCCAAGAAGACTCATATTGATAATTTTGTGGCTATTTCTGCCATCTGTGATTAACTGCTAAGAATCAACCACACTACAACTGCTTGCAAGGCGAAAGAATGATGGATGCTGCCGTACGATTTGCGATTCAGCACTCGCATGAATATACCAACTTGTAGTTATTTCCTTTCCAGTTTTCGAATCTTGTGTAACTAATTCGCCTTCAATTTCCTAACAGGTAGGAGATGTAGCATGGGCGGCGCGCAACCAAGCAATAACAAGGACCAGATGTCTCGTATGGCGATGCTGTGGGGCAAGGCGTTGCCGTCGGTATCTGCCTTTGTGCACTCGATCGTCCGTAATCAACACGATGTTGATGATGTGCTCCAGGCGACCGTCTCCTACATAGCGGAGCATTTTGAAGACTATGAGCCGGGCACCCCATTTGTCGCGTGGGCGATCAGCGTCGCGCGTTTCAGGGTCATGGAGTACCGCCATCAGAACAAACGGCAGCCGCTGCTGCTTGGCGATGACTCAATGGCCTCCTTATCCACTGCAATGATAAAGGAGGCAGAGAGCATCGACGATCGCCTCGAAGCGCTAGAGCACTGCATCGGGCGTTTGGGAGAGCGGCATCAGCAGGTCCTGGCGGATCGTTACTACGAGCAGCAAAGCAGGGAGCAGATCGCAGAGGCGTTGGGCATCAAAGTCAACTCGGTCTCTGTGATGCTCCTGCGGATCCGTCAAGTGCTTCACGACTGTATCAACAGCCGATTGGAGCGTATCCAATGAGCAGCACGATCACGCTAATGCTCCGTTATCTGGACGGCGACTCGACCGAACAGGAAACCGCCGAACTCGATCGCCTGGTCGCCGACTCGCCTGATGCCGCCAGAATGCTGGCCAGGCTTGCGATCGAGCAGTCTCAGTACGGCGCAATTATGGGCAGCCTGTCGAATATGGTTTTTGCTGACGACGGCCATGTGCAGTCTCAAATCCACCCCCAGACCGAGGACCTCCGATTTGCGATCCAGCATGCATCTGAGCGGCAAGAGGCGGAAGCCCTGCTCCAGCAACTCTTGAAAATGGAGCAGATGGCGGCTCGGGTTGATAACTCCCAAATTGATCATCCTGGAAAGACGAGCGCGATCAATCAACCGGTTGATTCTTTTAGCGCCAATCAGTTGATTCGTTTGGGCCCATATGTCTTTACTGTCCTTGCACGTTCGAAGCCATTGAAGTGGTTCGCGGCAACCGCTGCCTTGATCGCGGTCGCGACCACGATTTATTTCATATTCGGAAGTGGTCAAGAGACGATACCTGATCCGATCGCGGATCAGGCCCGGACTGATGACAAGCCCGCGGTCGAACCCTCTACTTTGATCGTCGCCAGCCTTACCGCCGAACGTGAAGCGGTTTGGGACAGGCAGCCGGGACTTCACCTTTACGCCGGCCAGCGGTTCACGCTTTCTCACGGATTTGCAGAGATTACAACGAACTCTGGAGCAGTTGCTCTTCTCGAAGCGCCGTGCAGCATTGAGTTAACCTCCGATGAGAACACACTCCTGTTGAACGATGGCAAACTCATAGGACTCTGTCAAACAGAGGCAAGCCGCGGATTTGTTGTTCAGACTCCCGATGCGCAGATTGTTGATATTGGCACGGAGTTTGGCGTTATCGTCCAGGAAGGCCGCGGGACAAGGGTGCAGGTCTTTGGTGGTGAGGTGCGGGTTACAACGAATCAAGCAGATGAGAAAACAAGGCGAGCACAATCATTGACCACACAGCAGGCCGTTTGGATCCCCCCAGATCAAGGAGACCTGGTCCGTATCGATTTTGATAAAGATGCCTTTGGCCTGCATATCGTTGAGCAGTTAGACATCGTAGATATCGTCGCGGGCGGTAATGGCTTGGGCGGCCGGTCGGGCATGGCAATCGACCTTGCAACCGGGAGATTCCATACATCCGAGCAGATTGCTTTGCTTGAACGTGAAGCGTGGCCTCGCGACACGGGGATGACCATAAACCCGATTGAAGAATCCGCTTTCATCGATAGCGTGTTCATTATTGATCGGTTCTCTCAAAAAGCGAAGATTACTTCAGATGGAGGTGAGTTCGAAGGCTTCCCAACGATGCCCCAGACGATCAACTCGAGCGATGCGAACGGGTTCATCCAGGCTACACCCGCCAACACGGTGATCAATCCGCCTTCTCACCCGGATTACCAGCGGCCCTTCGCACAGGTAGGTCGGCAAGACCTGGATGGGCATTACGTCGTGATCCACGCTGGTTCCGGGATCACATTTGATCTCAATGCGTTGAAGTCCGAGCATTCCGGGGCAGGTCTTGCACGGTTTAAGGCGTCTGCACTCAACATCGAGAAGCAGAGCATCGCGCTCAGCCCAGCCCAAAGGCCGGCGACCGCGGACATCTGGGTGATCGTTGACGGCAAGCAGAGGTTCCTGCGGCGATCAACCAATACGGAAACCGGTGTCATCGAGATTGACGTCAACTTGAATAAAGACGACCGCTTCCTGACTTTGGCGGTTTCGCATGGTGGTGACGGCTCGTTCCACGACTGGGTCGTTTTCGCCCGGCCTCAGATCGAGATACAGCCCCCAATTCGGGGGTTAAGAGAATGAACCGCTATATGCCCTTTTATTTCATTGGGTTGGTGTCGAGACAAAGACTGCTTGTCTCTTGCATATTCTGCTTGATCGTTTGCTTTGCAGCCTGCCACGTAAATGCATCACATTTTTATGTTAATCCAAGCGGTGACGATACAAACCCAGGCTCGTTGGATCAGCCGTTTGAGACCGTTCAGAGAGCTCTTGATGCCGTTGCCGAGCTGCGTAAAAAATCAAGCAGACTTAAAAAACCTGTTGTGATTGAGTTAGCTGACGGGACCTATCGGATTACGGAGCCGATTACCGTCGGCCCCAAGCACGGTGGAAATCTGGCTTCACCCACGATTATTCGTGCCGCTCAGGGCGCGGACCCTGTCATCAGTGGTGGCCGTGTGATCGAAGGCTGGCGGATTGGTACGGATGGCGTGTGGCGGGTGAAGCTGCCTGATGTTGCCAGAGGCGAGTGGGCCTTCCGCGAGTTGTTTGTCAATGGGCAGCGTGCGGTGCGGGCGCGCCATCCTGACACGGGGTTTGCTCGTGCTATGCGCGTATCTCCCGACCGTCGAACGGGCCTGGTTTATAAGCCCCGCGCTGTCGATGTCCGTGGGACAGCGGACGGTGACCTCGAACTGGTTTTTCTCTATGACTGGTCCAGTGCGAGGGTGCAGGTCGCATCGGTGGATCCAGCAAAACGGTTGTTAACAACATCCCACCCCGTGGGTGGTGAATCCCGCCACTTCCGGATGAATCACTTCGAGAAGCAGCCGCGCTACCGGCTTGAAAACCACCCCGCCCTGCTCGATATGCCCGGTGAGTGGTACCTCAACCGCCGAACAGGCTTGCTCCAGTACATCCCTCTGCCTGGCCAAGAACCTGGGACGACCCAAGCCATCGCGCCTTTCGCGACCGGCCTGCTCGCCGTACGCGGAGACGGACACCGACCCGTCCGGCACGTCCATATCGAGGGAATTGCGTTCGAGCACTGCGCCTGGTCGATACCCAAGAACGGCTATGCAGGCGGGCAGGCCTGCTTCTACGACACTCAAGTTCCCGGGGCCAGCTACTGGGATCGCCGAAAGCCCATCCCCGCCGCGGTCACGATGGAGCACGCGAGCTTCTGTCGATTCACCAACGGGCGTGTCGCGCACGTTGGCACAAGCGGCCTTTGGATCGGCAGGCAAACACATGCGTGCATCGTCAGCCGCAGCACGTTCACCGACATCTCAGCCAACGGCATCATGGTCGGCGAGGGCCAGGGCAGAGATATCGATGGCTTAGGCCCCTGGTGGCAGCACGCGCCCGAACAAACCGCCAGCCGAAATATCGTGCGGGATTGCCTTGTTCAGAAAGTAGGCCAGCAGTTCTATGGCGGAATCGGTATCTGGGCCGGCATCGTACAGGGCACCACTATCGAGCACAACGAGATCCGCGATACACCCTACTCGGGCATCTCGATCGGCTGGGTGTGGAAACCTAAAAAGAGCCCGGCCGGGCAGAACAGGATCCTCAATAACCGCATCCACCGCGTGATGCAGGTACTCAGCGATGGCGGCGGCATCTACACGCTCGGCCGACAGCCCGGCTCCGTTATCAGTGGCAACCACATCCATGGCATCCCCGTGAACGCGGGCCGAGCAGAGTCCAACGGCATGTTCTTTGACCAGGGAACCACCGGCTTCGTGGTGCAAGGCAACCTCGTCCGGGATGTCGTTCGGTCACCGCTACGGTTTAATCGGACGGAATCCAACCAGGTTCGTTCCAATGTACTCGTCAGACGTAGAGACACAGACCCCATCCGTTACAGCATTGGGCTCGACCCCGAGGCCGTCAAGAAGCATGCGAATGCGGTTTATATCCAACAGGATTTTGACCTCACCAACTACCGCAGCCTGATCAAGAGGGCGGGGATACGCTTGCCGTAGCAAGAAGAAACATCAATCAAGATGACAAAACAATGTTTATCTCTGTAGAGCAAAGACGCTAGAAACCAATCACCAGACGGAATCACATCAGCTCACATTTTCTACAACACAGCACGTCTTCAGTTAGGCGGGCATCACCATCACACTCCAACGGAGGAACAAATCATGTTTAAACAACTCGCAATCGCAACCGCAACCGCTTCGCTTCTTATCGCCGGCCACTCGAGTGCCGAGGTCATTTTTAAGGTCTCGGACCAAAGGCCTGATAACGCTGCTCGTGAGCTATCCACCACAAACGGCAGTGTATCTGCTCCAGCGGTACTCCCCACGATGACGTACACGATCACGGGGCTGGACCTAACCAGTGTTGGGGGTGCCGCGAGCGAAACCATCGTCTATGACGTTCTGTTTACTCAGACGGGCGGGTCTGCTGTTGAGTTCAACGCGTTCGGCAATATCGCCGTATTAGGTGGGGCAAATGCGCAAGTCGATATTGCTGAAACCCTGACGGCTACCTTGTCCCTCAACAGCACAACGTTTACCGGTGATATCGATCTCGGGATCGTATTCATGGCGGCTGGGGGCAACGATGCGATTGATGAATGGGATGTCATCCACGAGGGCGGTACGGAATCTCTCGCTGGTAGCGGCCCTGGCGTCAACATCGCTACCTTTGCCCCTTCATCTTTTGTCACCTTAGATCCTCAGTCAGGCAACGGAGTAAATTTTCAGCGATTCGATGTCCAAGTGACCGCCACACCCGAGCCTGGGTCGCTAGCGCTGCTCGGTATAGGGGGCTTGCTCGTTGCTCGCCGTCGTCGAGCTTGATTTGATTCTCCTTCAAGAGGTGTCGCATTCAGGAATGAATGCGGCCCCTTTATCTGCTATCCGCTAAAGACAACCATGTGTACTTGGAGTATTCCCATGCGAAGACATCACGCATTTACGTTGATTGAACTACTGGTGGTCATCTCTATCATCGCCCTGTTGATCGCGATTCTGCTGCCGGCACTCTCGGCGGCACGTCAGTCTGCACAGCAGATTCAGAGCACGACCAATCTCCGCGGGATGCACCAGGCGCTAGTCATCCACGCGCAGTCCAACAAGACCTACTACCCCGGGCTTGAATCCTCTGGCAAGCGTTTTATCACGGCGGCAGATAACTACTCCGCGACTTCCGGTGGCATGGTGCAGGGTCGCATGGCGATCATGATCGAAGAAGACCTGGTCACGCCCGACTACCTGATCAACCCCGCTGAGCCCAATAGCAAGAGCCCTTACAACATCGGTAGCGGTGATACGTTTGATATCGAGCACTACTCGTACGCGATGATGAACATCACGGGTAACAACGACGACGACACCCCTTACCCCGGCCTGCCGAACGTCAACCCGAATCATGGAAGGTTTGTCATCAAAGAATGGCAGGACAATATGAATAGCGAGTCAATCATCATGGGGGATCGCCTCCTAGATGTCCGCAACAACAACTTCCAAGCCCCCGAGGACTATCTCGGCTTCTGGTCGAGCGATTACGGAGACTCGAAGTGGGGCATCGTCTGGAACGATAACCGCGCGGAGTTTAACAACACGCCGTTCTTTGAAACGAAGTACGGCGGCGTCCGCAACAGTAACGACGACATCTTCACCAGGGGCTTTAGTTTCCACGGCAACGTTGTAACACCTTCCGCTGACGTTAATTCGTCCAATCCCGCGGGATGTTTCCTCGCCGCGAAGGACGGGACCAGGGTTCTCCAGGAGCCGTTTAATTGACTGCCGGTATGTTTTTAGCCCCGAGTGACTGGCAGGTCTTGAAACTTAATATCGTCATGTAGGTTTGCGAACGCGGTCATTTTTACAGGAGCCACACGATTCCAAAAAACTTGGCGAACTATTATTTTTACTGTCTTGTTTTCACGCTGATATTGGCCTGCCCGCCTGCCGTTGCGTCGGCGGCGGGCGGTAGTAGTCTGGCATCAGCGCGAACGAAGCCCCTCAACGTCATCTACATGATGGCGGATGACATGGGCTACGCCGATGTTTCTGCTTTCGGTGGGCGTTTCGGGTATACGCCGAACATCGATCGGTTGGCCGGGATGGGGATGATGATGACCGAGTTTTACTCGGCGTGTGCTGTATGCTCACCCACACGTGCGGCATTCCTTACGGGAAGATACCCCTTAGCGAATGGCATTGATGGCCATTTCCCGGACGAGGCCGGCATCTTCTTGCGAGATCAAACCCGGCCGGATGGCGGTCCCGGCACACTCCCTGGCCTTCTTCAGGAAAAGGGATACCGAACGCTGCACGTCGGGAAATGGCACCTCGGCGGGGTTGCGATGCAAGAGTTGGAACACAGGACCCAAGGCCGAGGCGAGTTCAAGGATTCTCAAGGGCCACACGAGCACGGGTTCGATGACTATTACATCAGCCAAGAGGATGCGGCGACGGGTATCCGTAGAGAAATCAACCGATCCGCCACTTTTTATCAAAAGGCTGCTCAGCACCTGACCCACAATGACGTCTACCGCCATAACCCGGATGAGAAGCGAGATTGGACAAGGGTGAAGGGTGATATTGCAACAACATTTATTTCGAATATGGCCGAAGGAGACAAGCCCTTTTTTCTAAACGTGTGGTTTGATGTCCCTCACGCACCTTTCGAGGACGGTCACGTTCCATCAGAATTTCACTTTGATACCTTGCACAAGAAGGTGGATGAACAGGCCGGCCGGGCAGCGCACGTTCTCAATCCAGCGTTTATCAATGAGCGGCAGAAAGAAAGGCACCGCCGCTTTTTATCCATGGTGACCTACATGGATCACCAGGTGGGTCGGATTATGAACGCGGTGAATGACCCCAATGGTGATGGTGATCCGTCGGACAGTATCGCCGATCACACACTGATCATTTTTACGTCTGACAATGGCGGGGCTTGGCCTGCCGACAACGGGCCGTTTTCCTCGGGGAAGGCCTGCGTTCGTGAAGGTGGCCTGCGTGTCCCAATGATCGCTGTTTTAGGGGGTCAGATTGAGGCGGGTAGCCGGTCCGAGCAGGTTGGCAATACGATCGATTTTATGCCTAGCATCCTGAAGATGGCCGGACTCAATCGCCTGCCAGCAGGTGTGACAACAGACGGTATCGATCTCTCGCCTGTCTGGCTGGGTCGAGCCAGAACCATTGATCGTGGCGTGATGTTTTCTGACCTCCGGGCTATCTACCGCCCGCAACGTTATGGGCCACGGCCCGATCCAACCGGCTACCTCATTGCACGACGCGGTGATTTCAAGCTTATTGTCGAAAGCAAAGATTCGGTCAAGCCGATTGCGCTCTATAACCTGAGAGAAGATCCAGGCGAAACGAATAATTTGATCAAAGAATCCACGTCGTTTGGAATGATCAAGGAGCTAACTTCATCGACCAAATCTTGGGTTGAATCGATCAGGTCAGGGTCACGGTAGAGCCACGGTCGGACAAGGGATCGTGAGCCGGTTCGCAGTTTATCTTATAGCGTGATGTCTTTCCGACATTGGCTCAGTCGCTGCTGCGAATGACAGATAGAAGCCCGGTGTCTGTAAACTGTCCTGTCTCAAGCTGCTGATCTTCGTAGAGGCGTTAGAACACAAACCGTTTTAAAAACTATGATGCATCAAGGAACTGGACCCATGAAGCGACGTGAATTTCTTGCCCTGTTGACCGCCGTCCTGGGTACGCCGGCACTGGCTTTACCCGAAAAGCTTGCCAAGACAACGCGTATTGATAAGTGGGCGAATACCCACAACCGCATCTTTCTTGGCGGTGAAGTCTGGGCGAACCCAATGGAGAATTGGCGGGTCGTGGACGGTTGGGCGGCCTGCCAAACTGCGGCGGCAGGCCGGAATATCCATGCGCTGATGTACGAGCTGACTAATCCGACCAAGCCATTTACGCTGTCGGTAGAGGTGAAAAAGCCTGAGGGATTGAGCAATGATGGCGGTGCGGGTTTCCGCCTTGGCATCAAGGCCGATATCGCTGACCACCGTGCCGCTTGTTTTGTGGATGACGGCATACAAGCAGGGCTCAAAGGCAACACATTAATACTGGGTCCCTCTTCATCCGAGCTCAAAGGAGATGCGCCGAGGCACGTGATGCTGATGGTGATTGGCAAGCCGGTCGGTACGAAGGTCGAACTGATGTTGACAGCGGTTGACCCAGCAACGGGCCATACCGTCGGGAGTATTAAGCAATCGTTTGAAGCCGGTTTGCTCCGAGGTAATATCGCGCTCTGCAGCCAGTTTGCCGGTGACCGACGCGGACGCGGGGCAGGCTTTGCTTTCCGTGACTGGCGGTTATCCGGCGAAGCCTTTGCCTACGATAAGGGCCGCGCTTTTGGGCCGATCATGTGGTCGATGTACTCGCTAAGCGATAACCGAAACGAAGATGGGTTTGTGATGAAGCTCACGGCGCTCCTCGGGCCGATGGGCAAAGAGGACAACAAGCAGGTCGGGCTTGAGGTCAAGCAAGGCGGGGCATGGAATCCGGTCGCTACGGCAGAGCTGGACACCGATGCCTGGACTGCGACGTTTCGGATGCCTCGATGGGATGAGACGCAGCCAAAGCCATACCGGGTTGTCTACCGCGAGAAACAGATCGACGGTGGGCAGCGGCGGCACCTATGGCAAGGCGTGATCCGCTCAAACCCAGGCAGCAAGATGCGTATCGGGTCGCTGACCTGTCAGCACGCTGTCGGCTTCCCATACAAACCTGTCTCCGACAACCTGGTTAACCTGGATCCGGACCTGCTGTTCTTCTCTGGCGACCAGCTCTATGAGTCCCACGGCGGCTTCGGCATCATCCGGAAGCCCGCCGACCCCGCGATCCTCAATTACCTTCGGAAATACTACATGTTCGGCTGGGCCTTCCGCGAGGCGATGGCGAACGCCCCGACAATCTGTCTGCCAGATGATCACGATGTATTCCATGGCAACATCTGGGGCGAAGCCGGCGCGCCTTACAACCCTAAGGGCAAGGGCTCGTCTTCGTATGGAGGCTACCTTCAGCCTGCGAAGATGATCAACGTGGTGCACAAGACCCAGTGTTCACACCACCCCGACTTCGCCTCGCCCAGGCCTGTCAAACAGGACATCAGTGTCTACTACGGTGACATGATTTATGGCGGTGTTGGTTTCGCGATCATCGCTGACCGGCAGTGGAAATCCGGCCCAGAGAAATCGGGTAACAAAGGCGCTCGTATCGACCATGTTAAGGACCACACCATCGATCCCAAGACCTTTGATAAGGAAGGTCTGGTCTTGCTCGGTGCACGCCAAGAAGCGTTCCTGAAGAAGTGGGCGAATGATTGGCGGGGTCACACGATGAAGGTCGTGCTCAGCCAGACCGTTTTCGCCGGGGCCGCGACGCATCATGGCCAGTACGACGGCTACCTTGTAGCCGACCTCGACTCGGGAAGCTGGCCGCAAACACCACGTAATCGCGCGGTCGAGATTTTGCGCGAGGCCATGCCGCTACACATCTGCGGTGATCAGCACCTTGCGTCGGCCGTGCAGTACGGTGTCAAAAAACAACGCGATAGCTTCTGGGCATTCTGCACCCCTGCGATCAGCGTGGGCTACCAGCGATGGTGGCGGCCCGACGAGATCGATCACATGCCGTATCAGAACCGCCCAAAGCATAACCTGCCCAACACAGGCGAGTACCTCGATGGCCTCGGTAACAAGACTTATATGTACGCCATCGCCAACCCAGGCAGGGACTTCCGACAAGGCGGTGGCGACCGCTACGATTTGGCCCACCGCAAGAACAGCGGCTTCGGCCTGGTCACCATCGATACAGACGAGAAGACCTACACCCTAGACTGCTTTAAGTTCCACTGCGATGCGACCGACGGCAAGGCAAGCAATCAATACCCCGGCTGGCCGATCACGATCCATCAGGCAGAGAATCATGGTGAGAACCGCATCACCTAGTTGGAATGATGTCAATCTCGGGTTTTCTAAGCATGTGTTGAAATATCTCGGTTCGCCCCGTTATGCCGCCAATTCTATAAAGCCCGATCAAGAAGCATCGTGCGCCAAAGAGCTATCTGCTGGCGACTCATACGCCGTAAGGGAGAACTGCGAATCCTATATGGATATCAATCGGTAGCTTATCAAGGGGCCTTCGATGGTCGCGATTGGTGTCGCTTCTACGCCTTTGTGTTGGAAGATGATCGTCAGGGCGCTGGTTGACTGAAGTGATTCGGGTGAGGCAACGTCAATACGGCCGTTCTCATTCGGCTTCATACTCTGTGCATCCAGGAACGCTTGCCCGGTAAGCAGGAGTTGAAGCAATTGTGCGTCTGTGGCTGCGTCGTTTGTGAATCTCATCTCTGTTGTCGTGACACGTGTGAGCGCAGTCTACGGATCGCGCACTTCACCGATCGCGAGCACCTGCGGGTCCTGACGGAGGACGCTGCGAAACACCGTTTCGAAGGTGAGCTCGCCGAACGGCTGCACCTCGATCTGCGTGATGCCCTGCAGTTGCCGTTCGACCGGGTCTTCGAGCGAGATGACGCTCTGCCCGGGGTGGTAGCCGACGATGGCTTCGAGCAGCGCGTACATGGTCGTCGTCTTGCCCGAGCCGGCCGGGCCGCAGAGGATCAGCATCCCGCTGTCGGCGGCGATGAAGCGTCGCAGGCCCTTCATGACGGTATCCGGCAGCCCGAGGCTCTCCAGTGATCGGGGTTGGTACAGTTCCGCGGGCAGCCGTACCACCGCCCGCAGACCATGGGTCGTCGGCATGACGGACAGCCGGAGGTCAAGCGACTTGCCGGTTTCATCAGTCTGCTCGCCGGCCGCACCGATCCGCACACGGGCACGTCCTTCCTGCGGCACACCCCGTCGGTACGTCAGCAGTTGCGCCGCGACCATCAGGCGATTCACCAGAGAACCACCCGCTTCAGCGGATAGCGGCTACACCGCCTCCAGCAGCCCATCAATTCGGTGGCGCAGTTAGTAGCCTTCTTCGATCGGCTCGAGGTGCAGGTCGGATGCCCCGCGCTGAACCGCCTCGGCAAGGAGTTCGCGCAACTCGCGCTGCGCGTGCAGATCGTCTTGTTCGTCCGCTCCATCTTGCAAACGCAATGCCGCCATCGCACGATCATACCGCAAGCATGTCTAAAGACGCAGCGTTGGGTTTGGTGATAACCGCTTTGGCATACACGCCGCTTAAGACCCGTTGACGATCTGGCGGTACGCTGCTCGTAACGGTTGTCCTTGAGAGGGGTTGGCCATCTCCACATACGCGATCATGCCCGAAAGCCATGCCTCGAAGTGCGGCCGCTGATCACGGTTTTGCGCACCCAGGCCCTCGTGCTGGGCGCGGTGAAGAATCGAGCGGATCCGGCGAACGGTGGGGCGGGGTACAGCGACACCGTCGTTCACGACAAGCCCCGTGACCGACTGCCGGGTATTGCGACGCTGGATGCGGGTCTTCTTCTCGTTGACGGCGAACCCCTCGTCTTCCGCGATGTGGCGGAGCCTGGCCAGCAGGTAGCCGGCGTTGTTGGCCTGCCCGTTCGTGCCGGAAAAGGTGAGGTCGTCGGCGTATCGGGTGTAAGACCAACCGAGCTTGTTGGCGATACCTGTCAGGCGGCAGTCGAGTCGGCGTGCGACGGCGTTAGAAAATGCCGGGCTGGTGCAGGCGCCTTGCGGCAACGCGCGTGGGCCGGTCGCGGCGTAGTACACCTGCCCGCCATACGAAACCGGCCGGCGTGGGCACTCGGTACAGAGCAGGGCGAGGATGGTAGCGACTGCCGGCGAGTAACCCAGTGACTTCAGCAGCCCCTGGATACGCGGGAAGGTGATCGTCGGGAAGAAATCCGAGAGGTCGGCGTTGACAACCACCGCCTTGCCGACGTGCTGCGAGGCGTTGGTCACGGTCGATCGGCCCGCTACAAACCCGTGCGCGGCGTCGTGCGTCGATAGCTTGCGGAGGATGTTGTCGAGTACCCATTGCTGAGCGGTGGCTAGGCCACGGTGCGGCGCGGAGAGGACGCGCTGCCCGCCTGACTTCTTAGGGACGGTGAAGTAGACGTAGTGCACGCGGGTCGGCGCCTCGCTGTGGAAGGCGAGGAAACGCAGCCGGGGGATCGAGACGCCTATCGAGGCGGCGAGGTCCGCGGGGGTCGACAGCACTGGAAGGCCCATCGCTTCGAGCTTCTCGACGTTCGACCGGCGGTCGCTGAGCCCGCGCGAGACGCCACGGCCTAGGTACACGATGTCTGTCGCGCGGCGGCGTGCGACCGCCTCAGCATGCGCCTGTTTGCGTCGCGCGGCTTCTTCCTTCTTCTGCCTGCGCAGCTCGGCGCGTTCCTGTCGCGAACGGGCCACCGCGGCGTCGGCCTGCCGTGAGATCGAAGACTGATCGCCGCGCAGTTCCTCCATCTGCTTGCCGACCTCGTGGATGTGTTCGAGTTCGGGGCCTGAGATCAGCCCGAGCCCGACCATGGTGCGGTCGATGACCTGGATGCGAGGCAGCGAGGCGTCCGGGATGATGTTGAGGCTGTCCCAGTAGGCCGAGCGGATCGTAGACATCGCCTCGTCGGCGGTCATCGGCTTAAACTTGTCTGCGTCGAGGCCAGACAGCTCCTGAGCTTGCGGCGGCGGCCCGGCGGGAGACGGCGTCGGGTCGGACAGGTCTGCCAATGCCTGTGTGGTTCTTGAGTCCGGCCCCGGGGGCCCGGAACCGCCCTGGCGCAGGCGGGTTGGCCCGGGGTAACCGCAGTGGCCGCAGTTGCGCCCGTCCCAGCGGTAGCTGAACCCACATGCGGGGCACTCGGCCGGCCGGCGTCCGCCGAGGTGGGTCGGCGTGGTGGGCCCGAAGCCCAGCAGTTTTTTGATCGCGTCGAACAGGCCCATTGAAGGATGCGAAGCTTGCGTGTGGTAGGACCAGCGATGGGGCGGGGTGTGGGACCGAAGGGCCGGCCGATTACTGACTTCGAACCGCGGACCAAGGTCGTTCACCAAGGCACCGTACGCCCTATGTCGCGGCGTGAGCCTTGGCTCGGCACGGACGCCGCGACATAGGGCGTACGGTGCCAAACGAACAACGGCCTTGGGGAAGCATGTCAGGCCAATGTCAACCGCGGCGGATCGCCGCAGCAAGATGGTCTCAGTAAATCGGCTCGGCTCCCTTCGGTGATTCCCACATGATTCGCCCGGGTCCGCACCGTGCGGGCCCTTGTCTTTAAGTCGATCAACGGCCCGCCCACTGCGCGAGCCGATCATACCAGTCCCCGGATGCCGCGTCGTCAGCGCCTTTCCGCCAGAGGTCACGGACCGCCTGGATGTGCCGGCAGGGACCGTTGCGGATGCCGTACTTGAAGCAGTACGAGCACTTGCAGCTGCCCTTCCGGATCACGCCGTCGGCGTCGATCAGCGTTTCGACCGGGAAGTTCTGCGACTTGCCGACCAGGATCGTCCCGCCGCGCGGGCCTTGCTGTTCGGACTCGATGCTGGCTTGGCGGTCGCGTAGGATCTGCGCCGCGCCGACGCGCTCGGGATGCGGCGGGCCGAGCTCTTTATCGCTCAGCTCCATCGGCAGCACCTGACGCCAGCGGTAGCAGCCCGCGTGCAGGTCATAAATGACCTGGCCGCGTAGTGCGAGTTGGTTGAGCGATTGGGCGGCTGAACCCATCGGCAGGCTCTCTTCACGCGCGAGGTCAGCGAGCGAGGCTCGTCGAGCATCGTTGAGCGCCTGGGCCATGCCCGCGACCTGGACATCGCTGACCGGCTCGTCGGGCATGAGCATGTCGATCGCCGAGCCGCGCGTCCAGTCGTTGGTTGTCCAGCCCGAGAGCCCGAGCGTCAGGCGCATCGCCCCCATGCGCACAACCCAGAAGCTGGGCAGCCCGGTGCCAAGCAGGTACACATCCACCCCGTCGGCCAGGGGCAATAGTCGCGAGAGGACCAGCAGCCGACGCCGGCCCCAGACTCGGATCGGTTCGCTGTTCGGCCCGGTATAGGTCGTGCCGTGGCTGTCGATCGGCTGCTCCCATGGCTCGAGTACCAAGCGCGGCGGCTTGCCATCGTCTAACTCGAACCGGACCGCGCGCGGGCTCGTCTTCGCCTTGCGACGCTTCAGGAACGCGATCAGCGAGTACACCGCGGATACCGAAAGCGGCACCTTCCGCATCGGCATGCCCATGGCCGCCTGCATCTGCATGAAACCACGGAGCCAGCCGTCAGGCAGGTCGATTTTTTCTTCGTGGTAGCCGGGCGCGGACTCGGTCGCGACAGTGAACCCTTCGGGGTCGATCGTGAATCGTGTGTCGCGGTACGAACGCAGCGTCTGGAAGTGGTGGTACAGGTCCCAGGAGTAGTCGACGTTGGTCGTGCCCAGCGTGATCTCGTCGGCCTTGCCGAAGCAGGCCTCCCGGTCAACCGTCAGGCAGCCGTAGCTCGATTCGTCGGCCGAGAAACACTCGAAGAACAGCGTGTCGTCGGCGACGGTGATCACCGGGTCGTAGGGCATCAGGCTACGCCAGAGTTCTTTGTTGTTTTCGCGTAGCCAGCGGTTCAGCTGGCTACGCGCCTTCCAGTACCGGCCCTTCGCGGCCTTGTAGTCTTTCTCGAGGGTCATAGGGATCGGCTGGCCCCGACGCGCTTCTGCTTCTGCTTTCGCGGCCTGATAGGCCTGGGCGCGGATCTGCGCTTCGGTCTCGCGCTGCTGCCTCTTCCAGGCTTCGTAAGCCGCCTTGTCGCGAGGCTTGAATCGCAGGTCGTTGATCACGACGTCGTGCAAGGCCGAGATCGCCTCGCGGAAGCGGATCGGGTCGGTCAGCGGCGCATCGAAAGCGACACGATCCCGGCTAAGGTCCGGCGCGAGCTGCAGGATGCGGGAACCGCTGGACGAGGTAATCGCGCTGCGGCCGAGGTAGGCGGGGGTCAGCTGCATCAGTCCGCGCCCTCCGTGGCCAGAGCCGGCAGGGACAGTTCGGGGATCGCGGCTTGGATCGTCCCGGCAACATCAGGCAATGTATCGGCGAGCGTCGCGATCGCGGCCAGGCCCGCTCGCCGTTCGGGCCCACGGATCGACCGCACGGCCAATGCAAGCACCGGCACCAACCGCTGTGCCCGCTCGGGGGCCTCGAGGATCGCGCGGGTGATCTGGTTGATCGCATCGGGCTTCCGCCGACCACCACGGTGCACGCCCAGCACCACCGACAGCCAGACGTGAGCCAGCTGGTCGGTTTCGGATCCGGGCATTCGCTTGCGGGTTTTGAGCTTCTGTACGATGCCGAGGCGCTGGTCGTCGTATGGGGTTTCGATCAGTCGGGCCCACAGCCGAGGGTCGTTCCAGCCCGCGCTAGTTGTATCGAGCCATCCCATCGCCGACTCACGGACGCTGCGTTGCGGGCTATCGAAGAACGCGGAGACGAGTTCCAGGTCGTATTCGGTCTGGTCCGTGTTCATGCCAAGCACCCACTCCGTGACGTCGCCACCGATCGCGGCGCTCTGGACTTCCGCCAGCTTGATAAGCCAGTGGCGGGGGTAAGGGTCTGCCGCGTGCCGGGTCTTGAGTAGTTCAAACCCCATCCTCGCGACCGGGACCGGGCGAGCGCACGCGAGGTCTAAGAGTTGCTCATGATCGAGCCGATCGGGCGAGACGTGCTTCTCCATCGCTTCGCAGATCAGCGATAGCGCTGCGACGTTCTCGCCTTCCAAGAGCTTGAGCCAGGTCTCGATCCGCAGCGAGCCGAGCCCGTCGAGCTTGCCAAAGGCCTCGGCGGCGAAGCCCTGGACGCGTGTATCGCTGTGATCCAGCAGCGGGATCAGCCGCTCGGGGGTGAGCGAGGTGATCAGCGCCTCGTGGTGGGCCTTGATCATCTCGAGCGCCCAAAGCCGGATCAGGCTGCTGCGTGACTCGATCAAGAGGTCCAGCAAGACGTCAAACGCCTCGGTCTGCTGCCAGAGCGCAAGGTGGTACGGCGCGGGCGTTAGTTCGCCAAGCGAGCGTCCCTCTTCGAGCCTGCAGTATGTGTTCGAGAAGGCGATCGCCGGGTGGTTGCCGAAGCACGCGTGCATCATGGCCCAGTTGTCGAGGATGTTCTCGCCGGCCTCGAAGTCTTCGTCGGTGTACCGCTTGAGCGCGTGGGCGAGGCCGGCCACGTAGCGCTCTGGCGCCATGAAACCAAGCCGGCGGAAGTACCGCCAGGCGCGCCGGCGCAGGTAGTGCCGGGTGGCATACGAGAACAGCCGGCTGCCGGGCTTGTTGCGGATTGGCGGTACGCGCATCTGGAGCATCTCGCCGGTGAAAGGGTTGCGCACCTTGCGTGTCGACGCTTCGCTCTCTTGCTGTGTACGGTTGTGCGGCGCGTACAGGGCCTCCTCCACCCACGCCTGCCCGGTCCGCCAATCGTAGCGATGCGACCGGCGACGGACCCGCCGAACCAGGCGGTCAAACGCCGTCATGCACCACGCGACGGCCTCGTCTTTTTGCTCTTCTTCGTAGTGCTTAAACAGCCGCTTGATCACCACTTCGTGCCCCGGGGCGTCCAACGGCTTGTCGAAGTAAACCCCGACCTGCTCGTACGCCCAATCGCCGGGCGTCGCCTTCCACTTCTCAATAAACGACTCGAGCTTCTTTGGCGAATGGAAAAGCCGCAGCTGATCGACAAAGCCGTCGTCGCGTGCCGCGAACAACTCGTCGAGGTAGATGATCGAGGGTCTTGGATTCGATTCGGACAACCGCCGCCCCTGAAAGAAACACAGATGCAGATAGCTTTGACCGGTACAAGTCTACATGCGGGCGATATGCACCGCAATGATGCTGCGTTCGCGGGCTGGTCACGCCGCACACAGACGACGAGGCAGTCCGGTTACCGCTTGTGTTCCGGGCTCTTGAAATCACTCATGCACCCGGCATCCCAGGCGTCGGGCATGTTGCCGTGTGCGGGGATGCCGCCGGCGTCCTTGAGCATGCGGGCCAGGTGCAGGCAGTTCCATACGAGGAAGGTTGTGTTGCGGTTGGTGAAGTCGTTCTCGGGGCCGCCGGAGCCCTCGTCGCGGTAGCTCGGTCCCGGGCCGGCCTCGCCCATCCAGCCCGCATCCGCCTGGGGCGGGACGGTGTAGCCGATGTGGCTCAGCGAGAAGAGGATGTTCATCGCGCAGTGCTTGACGCCGTCCTCGTTGCCGGTGATGAGGGTCGCGCCGACCTTGCCGTAGTCGCGGTACTGGCCCTTTTCGTTGAAGGAGTGGGTGTAGCCGTACATCCGCTCGAGGGTGCGGTTACAGACGCTCGACTTCTCGCCGAGCCAGACGCTGGTGCAGAGGATCAGGATGTCGCAGGCGTCGACCTCTTTCTGGATGATCGGCCAGTCGTCCTTGTCCCACTCGGGGGTCTAGGACATGTCCTGGCCCAGGCCGGCGGCGATGTCGTAGTCGACCGGGCGGATGACCTTGCTCTCGACGTTGTTCGCGTCGAGGATGCCCTGGGCGACTTGTATCAGCCCCTCGGTATGCGAGAGGCGCGGGGTGCGCTCGAGCGTGCAGTTGAGGAACAGCACCTTTAGATCGTCGTACTTCGCCGGGGCGATGGTGCACTGCTCGGCGGTGATACGTTTAAGTTGTTCTGACATTGGGATTCTCGGTGGTGATGGTTATAAAGGCACAGCGTGACAACCGTATAGAAGCTACACGTGTTCCCGGCGTACATCATAAGGTCAGGCGTGGGTGCGGAGAATGCACGCTAGCCACACTCAATAAGAGATGGATTACCGACGCTCTTCTTCCGCTCGCAGACGCGCCTCCTCGAGGCGGCGTTCCCTGTCTGCTTCGGAGATTTCTTCGACGACCTCGGGGTCCGAGTTCGTATTGATCCGCGTGATCGGGCCGACGATCGTCTGGACCAGCACATCAGACATCACCCGCTCGCGTGCTTCCTGCAGCCGCGTCGCGGCGAGGAGGCGGGGGACTCTTTTATAGGCGGCAAGATCGGAGGCGTAGCGGAGAAAGTCTTGTTCGGCCTTGTTCGAGATCTGGAAACGCATTGCGTTGGCCTCGCTGATCGCGGACGCGATCTGACCGGAGATGCTCTTGCCGCTTGGGTCGGCGTCGGCCTGCTCTTCCAGCACCTGCATCAACGACGCGGTCAACTCTTCGAGTTTCGTTTGCAGCGTCTCGTCCGCCGTACCAACCGCATCGGCGGCAGCCTTCTGATAGGCGTCGATCGCGTCCATCACCTGACCACTGGGCAGGCGCAGTTCGGTCAACGATTTGTTCAAGACGCTGCGCAACGACACGGCAAGCTCATCCAGGTCTCCGCTAAGCGACCACTCGTAGGCCCGGATCATCGTCAGGAGCTCGGTGTGCGCGCCGCCAGCTGTTTCGCCGAGGATCTGGTTCGACTGCCGGCGGGCCTCCTGGATGGTCTTGGCCTTGTCTGCCTGGGCCTGGGTAACGCCGACGTACGCCTGGCGGACCTGGTTGGGCATCGACTGGTTGTTGTTGTCGATCAGGACCTGCTGGATCGTGATCCCGGCCGCGAGGTCGTTGAGCACCGTCTGGGTCAGGTCGGCGATCGTCTGGGTCTTGAAGCTACCCCGGGTAATGATGTCCTCGACGTTGGCGGTCGCGACGTAGTGGATCATTGCCTTCTCGACGGCGGTCTTGACCATCTCGTTCGCACGCTCGATCGTGCCGATGTTACGCAGGTAGTCGTCGACACGATCCGGGTCGATGACATAGTTCACCCCGAACTGCACGTGGATGACGTTGGTGTCGCCAGTAATGAGGAAGCTGTCGTTGAGCGGGTTGAGCGGCTGCATCGCCAGCGCTTCGGGTGCCTGATCTTCCGGGTTGTTGTACCAGAAGGATTCATTGAGCCGGATGGTCTGCGTGTTGGAGGGCACCATGACGATCTGCTCGATCGGGAAGGGCAGGCCGAAGTGCCAGCCGGGCCCGTACGTGCCGATCTCTTCACCGAAGCGGTAGCGGACGGCGGTGTTCTTCTCGTCGACCCGGAAGACGCCGGAGAACACGTACACGATCATCAACAGGACCATCACGACCTTGAGCACGCGGAAGCTGACCCGCAGCGCATCGGAGAGCGACTGCTGCGCAGCGTCGAGCCCGGGCTCTTCGACCGGCTTCTGGACCGGCGGCGGAGGGGTCGGGTTGGGGTCCTGCGGGGACTCGCTCACGGACGGTCCTCCGTCTGGCTCACGGGAACAAGCGGCGGCTGATTGGCCTGCTGTTGTTCCAGCTTCGCCTCGAGCTCGCTGATGCGGGAGAGCAGCATGTCGATCCGCTTAAGCAGCTTTGCCTGCTGGACCTCTGGCGCTAGTGGGGCGGCGGCGTTCGGTTCGCCGGGCTCGGACTGGTCGGCCTGTTCGCCGAAGAGGCGGGAGAGGTTCCCGGGCTCGCCGTGGCCATAGACGAGCACGTCAAGCGGGGAGAACGTCTTGGCGTTGAGCACAAACGTCGTGCGGTTGGCGAGGATCTTCTCGATCGCTTCGAGCTGGCGGAGGTAGATCGCCAGGTCTTCGCTCGCGCCTTTCTCGGAGTACCGCAGGAGGATCGCGTTGGCTTCCTCTCGGCCGAGCACCTCGATCTCGGAGGCGACGGTCGCGGCAAAATCGCGGAGCCGCTTACTGATGGACTCGGCCTCGGCGACGATCGCGGCGGCCTGCGAGTCGCCCTGGCTGCGGATGTCCTGGGCCTTGCGTTCCTGCGTCGCGGTCATCCGCTCGTTCACGCTGGCGGCCGTGGACTCGGTGTAGAGCATCTTTGCGACCGTGACCTTGGCGACCTCGATGCCCCAACGAAGGTTGTTGCCGTCCGGGTCGGTGTCGTCGAGCCGACGAGTCAGCTCGGCCGCGACAGCATCTTCGAGCTTGTCCAACTCAACCTTGTCGGAAACTTCGTTTACGAGTTGATCAAACCCGTAGTTGTTGGAAATGATCGACCGGAGATCGCGCATCTGCGCGAGCAGCTTGTCTTCCGCGTCGCTGATGTCCTCGTGCGCGATCGAGAAGGCCAGGGGGTCCTTGATCTTCCAGGTCAGCGCGAGGTTGATGATGATGGTGTTGCCGTCTTTTAGGCGGAGCTGCTCGGGGGTGTCCTGCAGGATCTGGTACTGCGTCGGGAAGGTGCGGACACGCTGGATGGGCCAGGGCCACTTGAACTTGAGGCCGGGCTCCTGGATGACGCTGCCGGTGTCTTTGCCTTCGTTGAGCAGCTTCTCATCGGGCGGGGTGGCACTGTCAAAGGTTGTGATGATGGCGATCTCGTTGTACGCCACGGTGTAGGTGACCATGTACAGCACAAAGACCAGTGCGATGCCGATGGCGAGGATGGCGGTAGACAGGCGTTTCATATCAGGCAGGCCTTCAAAGGAGTTCTTCTTACGGAGCGATTCCGCCGCCGCCTAGCGGCAGGTCGAGCACGACTTCGGGGTCGGAGACCTCGGCGTCCGCGCCGATCACGGTCTTGGGCCGGTTCGCGAGCCCGGCGACGAGTGCATCGAGGTAACGACTGACGGGGTAGTAACGCGGGGCGTTTTCGTAGGCCTTCAGCTCGGCGGTCAATCGCTTGTCGCGGGCCTCGGCGGTGAGGGCGCGTGACCAACGCGCGGCGCGGGCCTCTGCCATGCGCTGACCGACTTCGCCACCGCTCTCGATCATGAGCAGCTCGATCGCGATGCGCTGCCGGTCGGCTTCCTCCTTAAGCTCGGCGAAGTCTGCGGCGTCTTCGCCTATCTGCTTGAGACGGTTGCTCAGGTCGGTGTAGGTCTGGACCATCTCGCTGAGCCGGCTGGCGCGCTCGCGGTCGCCGGCCACGGTCGCGAGGATGACGTCCGCTTCTTGAAGAGACTTGGCCTCGGCGGTCTGTGCCTCCTGCAGGGCGTTGATCCGCGCGTGGTAGTCGCCGGCGACTTCCTGCGGCGGGTGGACGCCCGAGACCGAGACAAAGACGACTTCCAGGCCGACCTCGAACTTGTCCAGCTCGGCCTGGATCGCGGTCTGCAGATCCTTGCCCGCAGTGGCCCGGGCCGATGACAGCAGCTCGTCCGTATCGTTGGTCGCGAAGTAGCGGGTCACCTCGCGCTGGGCGATGGTTTCTAGGAGCGTCTCGGGATCGGTGGTGCCCTTATCCGGGTTGGTGATGCCAGCGTAGGCCTTGAGGTCGGAGATGCGGAACTTCACGTCGATGTCCGCGCCGATCCGCTCGCCGAGGACCGAGTCCTTATCGCCGGTTGTGCCCGCGCCGGGCGGGGGTGCGGTGATCAGCATCTCTTCGGTTGCGCCCTCTTCAACGTGCTGGTTGGTCCATAGGATCGGGACGTCTTTCATCTCGCCGAAGCCCGCATGCACGCGCGAGCCGAGGCGGATCGAGTGGATGCGCTCAACGTCGTGCTTCTCGGCCTTGCCGATCGGCCAAGGGGCCTTAAAACTGATACCGGGCTCGGCGATGCGTACGAACGCGCCGCTCTGCGAGATGATCGCTTGCTGGTGCGGCTGGACGATAACGATGCTGCTCATGCCGATGATAAAGACGAGACAGACGCCCGCAAGCGGGAGCAGGGCCTTGCCCAAGAGCCGCATGAACCAGCTCTTGCTGACTTCGAAGCCGAACTGGTAGTTGAGGGTATCGGAGAAGATCTTGCCGATGGACTCGGGCTGGGTGAGCCAGCCGAGCAGGCGGGAGTCGAAAGCGGGGCGGACAAACTCGTTGCCCTTGCGCGGCCGGTAGAAACCCAGCACCATGCCGAAGACGACCTCGACCCCTAACAGGATCATGACCACCGGGATGATCAAGGGGAGGTAGATAAAGCCTGCCTGGTTGCCAAAGAACAGCATGACCGTCGCGGCAAGCACGGGGAGCACGCCAAGGAAGACGTTGCCGATGAGCGTGCTGGCCCCGCCGCGCAGGGCCTGCCACTCGTTCACGCGGGTCATGCCAGCGACGTAGCGCGAGACCAGGAATCCACCCATCCAGCCGACCACGAGCAGCAGCGAGAGCAGGCTTAGGTTGACGTCTTCTTTCAGCGGCGCTTCAACGAGCGAGCCGTTATTCAACGCGGCCTGGTTGAGGTAGAGGAGCAGGGTGCCTACGCCGATGAAATAATTCGCGGTGAAGCTGCTGACGAGGCGGACACCCCACTTGTAGAGGTTGTCCAATCGCGACTTGGCTTGGGCGAGCTGCGAGCCGGCCTCTTCGAAGAGCGCAGCGGAGCGTTTGTCCGACTCCGCGAGCTTGCTGGCCTCGAGGGCCTCCGCCCGCTCGAGCTGGTGCTGCTTGTAGATCAGCCAGATCAGGATCCAGATCGCCAGCCCCGGCAGGCTGTAGAACGCCACCGCGATCAGGGCCTTAGACTCGGCGTACAGGCCGAGGATTACGAGCAGCAGCGCAAGCACGAACTGCATCGATAACCCGATGAGCGAAGCGGTCGTAGCGCGGCTGTAGGTAAGCTGGTCCTGACTCATGCCTGAAAGGGAAACGAACCGTTTAAAGAGCCTGTCTGAGTTGGCAGGTACGCACGTGCCTAGCGGGGCATGATAGCCCTAGAGACCCTACGCCGCTACGGTTGGGCTAGTTCATTTGGGATATTCGGACGTTGAGTTGCGGCAACATCGCTCAGTGTGCCTGAGGTTCGTCTTCTAAGGCCATACGCACCGCTTCACGCAGGCGATCTCCTCGCAGGTCGCGAGCAATGACCTTGCCATCAGGACCGATCAGCCAGATCGATGGGATCCCGATTACGCCGTATGCCCGTGTGGCCGTCTCGGTCTTGTTGAATTCGCCCAGGTAGGCGTGAACATAAGCCGAAGGCTTCTCCTTGTGAAAGTCCTTAGGTATGCCAATATTGGCGTCAAGGCTTAAACCGATCATTTCAAATTGGTCGCCGGAATAATCTGTGTAAACCGTTTCGAGGTTCGGTATCTCGGCGATACAGGGGCCGCACCAGGTTGCCCAGAAATCGATCAGCACATATTTCCCCAGGAAGTCTGAGAGTTTGATCTCTTCGCCGTCATAGGACCGCGCGGTCCACTGGGGTGCCTGATCGCCCGGCATCAAGACGTTTTGAATACGCAGTGAGATTGTTCCTAGATCATAGGTTTCTCCTGCTTCGACCAGTTCCGGCCTTGTGCGCCCCGAAGCCCACGACTGCTTGGCGAGTTCATCAAGTTTGCCGTCTTCGTGCAAGATAGCGGCGGCGATGTTATAGCCCCCGGGCTTGATGTCCTCGGCTTTAAACGTCCCGTCCGCGTTCACCTTGATCGGGATCCGCAAGGCATTGCGGCGGGCATCTTCAAGGGCGGCCATGTATTCCTTGTACGCATCTGTCCCAACAAACTCGCGCTGCCATGCGGCCTTTTGCTCGCGTGTCCACTCGCGGTATCCCTCAGGAAGATCGAGCGCCGGCCGCTTGTAGCGTTCTTCAAGCACAACGGTGACGCGGCTCGGATTCAGTTCACCCCCACGGAACCAATCCGGTGCCTCATCCGGCAGGGCGACCCTGCCATGCACCGTCCCAAAATCTTCTTGGAGAACGCCCTGATCGGCGGGATCCGCAAAAGCTTGGCTAGGTACCAATGAAAAGGCCGTCGCAAGGGTAAACAAGATCAAAAACATATTGGTCGGCATCGCTTGTTTCCTCTATAGAGCATCGCTGATACAAGTTTTGACTAATCCCTTGTACATCTTAATCTATTATTTTGTTGCACGATTCCGTACGTACAAAGCAATACTTTCTTGACAGCGGGCATGCTAATAGACATCCGCCCAATCAAGCCCGAACAGACCCATGCCATGCGGCATGCCGTGCTCCGCCCGCACCAACCCATCGAGGCGATGGTCTACCCCGGTGACAACGAACTAGATACGTTTCACCTAGCAGCGGTCGATGGGCAAGGCCGTGTGGTTGGGATTGTATCGTTCTACGAGCAGCCATCCCCGTTGGGCTCAAGGCAAGGCGACTGGCAGTTGCGCGGTATGGCGGTCGAGCCAGCGTTACAAGGCAAGGGCCTGGGCGCGAGGCTGGTGCAGGCTGGCATTGACAAGGTGCGTGAGCAGGGCGGCCAGCGGCTCTGGTGTAACGCTCGTGTGACGGCCCAGCGCTTCTACGAGAAACTCGGCTTTATTTCCGAGGGCGAGGAGTTCCACATCGAGCACATTGGGCCTCACTACGTCATGGCGACCGATATCGCGGTGTAGCGGGAGACGTGCAGCGTCCCGTGCGAACGACCTGCCATTCATCATCCGGTGATTTGCCAAACCGCGGGACGCTGCGCGTCTCCCGCTACACCGCACGTGCATTCGTTATAAACTCTACCACCCCGCACAGAACTCCTACAACAAGGAACCCCCATGGGCCTGATGACCGGCAAGAAAGGCATCGTTTTCGGTGTCGCCAACGAACGCAGCTACGCCTACTTCATCGCGCAGTCGCTTGTTCAGCACGGGGCCGAGGTCGGCTTCACCTTCCTGCCCATGGGCAAGATGGAGCAGCGCGTTGGCAAGGCCGTCAAGAAGCTCGGGATCGAGGAGCCCTGGCTTGTTTCTTGCGATGCGAACGACGACGCATCGATCCAATCAGTTTTCGATCAGTGGGAGAAAGACCACGGCACGCTCGATTTCGTCGTTCACTCGATCGCGTTTGCCGACAAGGACTACCTGCGTCCGGATATGTTCCACAAGACCCCGCGCGAGGTTTACACCGGGGCGATCGACACCTCCGCATACACATTGGTCGCGATGTCCCGTGCTGCGCTTCCCATCATGCAGAAGACCGACGACACGAAGACCGAGCCCGGCGGCGCAGTGATCAACATGTCCTACTACGGCGGCGAAAAAGTCACGCCCGGCTACAACGTGATGGGCGTTGCCAAGGCCTGCCTCGAGCATACCACCCGCTACCTCGCCTACGAGCTGGGGCAGCCCGACCGAAATGTACGCGTCAACTGCATCTCCGCCGGCCCGTTCAAGACCCTCGCCGGTGCCGGCGTCGGCGGCATGGACAAGATGATCGAGTACCAGGAGTATGCCGCCTCCATGAAACGCTGCAACACCGGCGAAGAAGTCGGCGAGACCGCGGCTTACCTCTTGAGCGACATGTCCAGCGGTGTGACAGGCGAGACGATCCACGTCGACGCAGGCTTCAGCATCGTGGGCGTTCCGCCGCATAAGGATGAGTAAGTGTTATGGATCGGATGGTCTTGCGTCTGTCCTATATGCGACCTATCCGATCCTGTCTGACCATCTTGGCAATGCTGGCATTTGCATTTACTTCGTTGGCCGATCGGCCCAACGTTGTGATGTTCGTCGTCGACGACCTGAACGACTGGGTCACCCCGCTGGGCGATACGCAGGCGATCACGCCGAACCTGGACCGGCTTGCCAAGCGTGGCGTTACGTTCACGAATGCTCACACGCCCGGCGTCTACTGCGCCCCGGCACGCACCGCGATCTGGACCGGCCTGCACGCGAGCACCACCGGCTGCTATTCCAATCAGGTCTACCACTACGACAAGCCCACTATTGAACCGTTACAACTCGCATTCAAGAAGTCGGGCTACAAGACCTACGGCGGGGGCAAGCTTTATCACCACGGCGGGGGTTACCTCGACCGCCGCGGCTGGGATGAATTTTTCCTGCACAACGAATCACATAAACAAGAAGGCTGGAAGGTCTTCACGTGGGATGATCCAAATCTGTTCCCTCAGCCGCACCCATCGAGCCCATACAATCAGGACGGCCGCAAGCTCACTGGAGGTTTATTTCAGGAATGGGGGAGTGTGCCGAACGGGAAAGCTGAGCAGATGGCGGACTCGAAGCGCACGAATTGGGCGGTAGACAAGATAAAGCGGCAGGGCGAAGAGCCGTTCTTTCTCGCGGTCGGGCTTTACGCGCCGCACTACCCACACTACGCGCCGGAAAAGTATTTTGCTCTTTACGACCGTGATCAGATCAAGTTGCCGCCCCTCAAGGCCGACGACGCGGCGGACCTGCCCGAGCACATTCAGAAGCGGATGCGCGGACGTGACAAGATCAGGCAGCGTCTGGTGGAACTCGGTGTATATGAAGATGCGATGGTGGGTTACTTGGCTTGCGTGTCCTACGCCGACGCGATGCTCGGGCGAGTACTCGACGCATTGGATCAGAGCGATCATGCAGACAACACGATCGTGGTGCTGTGGTCTGACCACGGCTATCACCTCGGCGAGAAGGGCCAGTGGGGCAAGCACACGCTGTGGCAGCGGACGTCCGGCGTGCCCATGATCGTCGCCGGCGGGGAGGTGGCCAAGAACAGGAAGGTGGACGCGACCGTCTCGCTGATCGACCTGTACCCGACCTTTGTCGAGATGTGTGGCTTGGAAAAGCCCGATCGGCTTGACGGCACCTCGATCGCATCGACGCTGCGCGACCCGGGCAGCGCAAAAGACCGCTCGGTCCTGCTGCCCTACATGGACGGCAAGTCCTTCGCGGTCATAAATCGCGACTGGCGCTATATCCGGTACCACAACGGCGCTGAAGAGCTCTACGACCTAAAGAACGACCCGAACGAGTGGCACAACCTCGCGAACAAGACGGAGCATTCGGCGCTGAAGAAGCAACTCGCCGCGCAAGCGCCAGACACCTTCGCTCCCCTCGCGACGGAGGTGAAAACACTCCGCCTGGTGACCGAGGGCACGGACTTCCGCTGGGAAACCAAGCCGGTGAAAAAGTCGAAGCCTTAGTAAGCCGCGGTCGATCTGCTGTCTGACTTGAGCGGTGGCGTGACCGGCGAGACCATCCACGTCGACGCGGGTTTCAGCATCGTTGGGGTCCCGCCGCATAAGGACGAATAGCGGTTTGATCAATCCGCCGCGGCGAATGCGTAGACAATCGTGTAAAGCAGCACGACGCATACGCCCACGATGAAGCCGATCGAAATGCATCGCTCAAAGAAATAAGCGAAGCGATCCATGCGCCCCTCATGGTCTGAAGGTTTTTTGCTCTGAGTCGCGGTCGTTCTACGGCTAGACCGGGTATCCGGCTCGGGGGTATCGGCTTCTTCTGGTTCGTAGAGCTCCCGATAGCGAGCGAGCGTTTGTTCGCTGCAAGCCATATCAAGACGCAATGGCGGGTCAGCACTGTAGGTATCGCTGTTTGTTGCCATCTGTGATACCTCAATATGCCGCGGTTTCACTTAAATCCATCGGCTCACTCCAACCCAGGGCCGCGTTGATCGCCAGTGCTGTGTCGATCATTGCCAGGTGTGAGTAGGCCTGGGGGAAGTTTCCGAGTTGTCGGCGGTTCTCGAAGGTCAGGTCCTCGGCCATCAGGCCCAGGTGGTTCGTGCAGTCCAAGAGGTCTTCGAACATCTTTTTTCCTTCGTCCACGCGGCCGATTCGGACCAGGGCCTTGGCCATCCAGAAGGCGCAGATCGTGAAGGCGCTGTTGGTCTCGCCGAAGTCGTCGAGTGCTTTATAGCGGTACAACAAGCCATCCCGGCCGAGCTCTTCGAGGGTCTTGTCGACGGTGGCCTTGAATTTCTCGCAGTTGGGTTCGCAGAAGCCGTAGTCGAGCATGAGCAGGTTGGACGCGTCCATGTGCTCGCTGCCGTAGGCCTGGGTATAGGCGCCGATTTTTTCGTTCCAACCCTTCGTCTCGATGTGCTCTTTGATCTCGTCGGCGAGCTTGCGGTGCTGCTCTGCCCATTCATGCCGGCCCAACGCAACAGCGATTTTCACTGCCCGGTCGATGGCGACCCAGCAGAGGACCTTGGAGAAGACAAAGTGCCGCTTCTCGCCGCGGATTTCCCAGATGCCGCGGTCCGGGTCCTGCCACTGGCGTTCAACCGCCCGGGCGATCGAGCGGACGATCGTCCAGACCTCTTCGATCTCATCAAACCGTCGGGCGAAGTGGGGCAGGGTCTGCCAGATCACGTCCATGACCGCGCCATAGATATCGTGCTGCTTCTGATGGTAAGCGGCGTTGCCGGTGCGGACGGGCTTGGAGCCCTCGTACCCGTCGAGGTGGTCGAGGGTGTGCTCGGTGAGCGTCTTCTCGCCGCGGATGCCGTACATGATCTGCAGTTCGTCGTCCTTGGTTGGGACGGTGTCCATGACCCAGTCGACGAAGCGATGTGCCATGTCGGCGTGTCCGATGCGGCGGAGGACGGAGACGGTCATGGACGCGTCGCGGATCCAGCAGAAGCGGTAGTCCCAGTTGCGGACCTCGCCGATAGACTCGGGCAGGGAGGTGGTGGCCGCGGCGATGACCGCGCCGGTCGGTCCGAACTGCATGAGCTTGAGCGCTAGCGCCGAGCGGACGACGGTTTCCTGGTACCGCGGCGGCCGGCAAGTGTGCAGCGCCCAGTTGTACCAGTAGGCGCGTGTCTTGGTCAGCATGAGCTGGATCAGCTCGTGTGACGGCTCGCGCAGCTTGTCGTTGTAGCTGAGCAGCAGGAAGCGTTCTTCATTGAGCTCTTTGATCTCGCCGCTAAGCACCTTGTGCACATCCATATCGGTGTGCAGGTAGATCGATTCGTAGACTTCAGAGCCGTTGTACTTATGCTCGACGGTGGACTTGATCTTGCCCGGGCCGATGATGCTGCTGGTGGTTTCGTGCTCGGCGAACTCAAGGCGTGGTTCGTAGCGGACCCGGTACTTGGGCTTCCCCCAGACGCGGCGGAGGACGCGGACGAAGTCGGCGGGGTTGCAGGGCTCGGGGTCCTTGCCGCTGAGCCGGTAGCGCGGCATAAAGTCGATGACCTCGAAGCCGCCTTCGTCAGACTCGTAGCGGGTGACGAGGACGTTGGTCGCGTGCTCGTAGCGCTGCCAGATGGTTTTGCCGTTCTCGATGGTGATGCCGAACTTGCCGCCACTGTCTTTGGATAAGAGGTCGCAGAAGACGGCGCCGGAGTCGAAGTCCGGCATACACATAAAGACAACCGACCCCTCGTGGTCGATGAGGGCGCAGGTCCTGCCGTTGCCGACGATCCCCATGTCGTAGCCGACGGATTTCATTTTTGGCGCAGGCTTGCCGTTCGGGTCCATGCGCCAGGTGGTGGGTTCGTCTGGATGTCGGTTGGTCACGGATGCGGTCCTGCCTGGGGAACTTCTCAAACTGCAACCAGTATCGGCGGTTACCGTTCGAATCCTAACCGTTGGCAAACCTTGTCCGCGGTCTCGCGCACTATGGCAGGTTGGTTATCGGCTCGTGCCAAATCGATCACTTTGTCACGCAGCGCGGCGTCGTCATGATCGCGCAGGTGGTTGCCTGCAGCAATCAGCGCATTACGCTTCATCATGTCTAGTTTGATCCGTTTCAAAGCCGAGCCGATAAAGGCGTGTTGCCGATCTTCGGCGGTCCAGTTCAGCACCTCAAGCAGGTCGAAGCCATCGGCGTATTCATGCGGCCTATAACGCTTGTGGACCTTTAAAGGGTCGTGGCCTTGCTCGGCTGCGCTGGTCCGCCGTCGGTTATGCGGGCAGACGTCCTGGCAGATATCGCAGCCGGCCAACCAATCGCTCATGGGCTCGAAGTACTGCTCGTCGATCTGCTCGCGGTGCTCGAGTGTAAGGTAGCTGATGCACCTTCGGGCGTCGACGCTGTAGCCCTCTGCAGCGATCGCATCGGTCGGGCAGGCATCAATACAGCGCGTACATGACCCGCAGTGGTCGGTTGGCTGCGACAAAGGATCGGGGAAGCCGGCAAGTTCGCTGGTCTGCATCGGCAGGGTGGTGACGATCGTGCCAAGCAGGAAGTATGAACCGTATCGGGGGTGGATCATCAACGTATGCTTGCCCGTCCAGCCCAGGCCGGCACGGGTTGCCATCTCGCGCTCGCAGATCGGCGCGGTATCCGTTGTCGCGCGGTAGATGTGCCCGGGGTACTTTTCTTCAAGCGCGTTGCAGACGGCGTGCAGGCGTTTCTTTAGGACCTTGTGGTAGTCGTCGCCCCAGGCGTACTTTGCGATACGGCCAGACGCCTCGCCAGGCTGCAACGCTTCATTCCGATCTGAGTGAACGTGATACGCGTCGGCGAATACGATCACGCTCGCGGCGCCTTCCACCAGTTTGCCCGGGTCGGCGCGGATGTCGGTGTGCTCGGCGAGGTAGTGCATCTCGCCGTGCTTGCCCTCCGCCAGCCACTGCCGGAGCTCCGCCGCGTAAGCGCTCGCCTCGGCCGACGCGATCCCGCACATCGCGAAGCCCTGCTCCTTCGCCAGCGACTGCGCGAGCCCGGCGGCACGGAACAGCTCGATCTGTGGGGGTGCTGCGACTTGCATTCAATTAGTTTATCGCACAAACCTCACTGGACGAGCGATTTAAGGCAACTACAATCTGCAGTTAGCACTTCATCCGATCAGGACACCCATGCCCTACGACCTCAAGCCCATCGACATCGACGTCGAGACGACCCCGTACTTAGAGGGTCGCGAGGACATCGCCGGCGATCGGTGGACGCTGAACTTCGGCCCACAGCACCCGGCAACACATACCACGCTGCGTATCGTGATGGAGCTCGACGGCGAGCGCGTCGCCCGGGCTGTCCCGCACATCGGGTACCTGCACTCGGGGTTTGAAAAACTCGGCGAGGCGCTCGACTACAACCAATACGTCACGATCGTCTCGCGGATGGACTACGTCTCGCCGATCTGTAACGACATCGCTTGGCACGGCGCGGTCGAGAAGCTGTTCGATATCGACATCACCCCGCGGTGCAAGGCCGTGCGGACGATCCTCTTTGAGCTCGGGCGGATCCAGAACCACCTGATGTGTGTCGGCGCGGCGGCGCTGGACCTCGGCGCGTTCACCGGATTCCTCTACGGCTTCAACGAGCGTGAGCACATCTACGACATCATCGACTACGTCTCCGGCCAGCGGTACCACCCGGACTACACCCGCGTCGGCGGGACGATGATGGACCTGCCGGACGAAGAGCTCTTCAAGAAGATGGTGAAGTCGTTCATCACCGAGAAGATGCCCCCCGCGCTTGACGACCTGACCGGTATGCTCAACCGCAACCGAATCTTCCGCGACCGCACCGAAGGCGTCGGCGTCATGACCAAGGAAGAAGCGATCGCCTGGTCGCTCACGGGCCCGCTTGCCCGTGCATCCGGTGTTAAGCGAGACCTTCGTAAGGATGAGCCTTTCCTCTGTTTTGAAGACAACTGGGACGGGCAGGGCAGCAGCGCTGTGGACTTCAAGGTCCCGATCGCGACGGGTGGCGATGTGCTCGCGCGGTTCCTCGTCCGCGTCGAAGAGATCAAGCAGTCGGTCGAGATCATCAAGCAACTCATCGACGACATCCCCGGCGGTCCGATGAACACCATGGCCGATGGCAAGGCCGTCAAGCCAGGCAAGGACCAGGTCTACGGCTCGATCGAGGGCCTGATCCAGCACTTCGAACTCGTCATGACCAACCGCGGCTGGGAAGCCCCGATCAATGAAGTCTACAGCTGCGTCGAATCGCCCAATGGCGAGTTGGGCTACACCATCGTCGCGGACGGCGGGCCGCGGCCCTGGCGGGTGAGTGTCCGGCCGCCTTGCTTCATCAACTACGCGACGTTCTCGAAGATGCTCGAGGGTCACCTGCTGGCGGACACGGTCGCGATCCTCGGGTCGATCAACATCATCGCGGCGGAGTTGGATCGGTGATTGTCAGCAAGTGGATGTTTGCCTTTGGGTTGGGTGTTTTAATGACAGGCTTGATGATTGGCTATGGCGGCTTTTTTGCAGATGGATCACAAGCATCTGGGCCTAACGGCAAGGCTCTGTTTATTGGCCTCATCGTCTTTCTGACTGGAGTTAGTATGATCGGTACCTCGATTAAGAATCAGCCGCCTTACGATAAGGACTGATACCTCAACGTAAAGTCTCGATATGGACAGATCCCTCTTCAACCCTGTCGGCCCGTTCGGCTCGATCCTCATCGGGCTAGTGATCATCGGCCTCTCAATCGCCCGTATCTACCCCGGCGGGATCAACCTAGGCTGGCTGGGTGTCGCCTTCCTCCTCGGCGGGCTCATCCTACTTATCGTGCGTATCATGAACAAGAAACAGACCGAACTGCCCCGATAGACAAGGTGGCACGGGCGTCTCGCCCGTGATCGAACAACCAAACCACCACCCACGGGCGAGACGCCCGCGCCACCAAAGAAGCCCCATGGCTTGGATCACCAAACAATCCGGCACGATGAAGATCCCCCGGCGGGAGGAGCCCTACCTCACCGCCGAGATCAGGCAGGACTTCGAAGATCGTATGTTCCCGCGCTACCCGGACAAGCAGGCCTGTACGATCCCGCTGCTGCACGCGATCCAGGACCTGCACAACTGGCTTCCTTATCAAGCGATCGAAGAGGCCGCTGAGTTCCTCGGGCTCCCCGCGTCGACGGTCCTCGACACCGCGACCTTCTACGAAGAGTTCTTCCTTGAGCCACGTGGCAAGTACACGATCTGGGTGTGCCAGTCGGTGTCCTGTGAGATCATGGGCAACACCAAGCTCGTCGACAAGCTTTCGGACAAGCTCGGTATCGGCCCGCATGAGACGACCGAAGACGGCAAGTTCACCTTGATGAACGTCGAGTGCATCGGTGCGTGCGGCGGGGCGCCGTGTGCTTTGGTGAACCACAAGCTGCACGAGAACCTGACCGAAGACAACGTCGAAGAGATCCTCGAAGGGCTGGACTGAGACATGCCCTGGTTCCAGAACCTCTGCCGAAACCTGGGACTCACCGTCCACAACGTCGCCAAGCCGATCAGGGACGACGCGGCCGAACGCTCCAAAACGCAGGTCGTGAAAAAAGAGGTCGAGGAAGAGCAGATCGACGAGAACATCACCCTCCGCCGCACGACCATCGAAGAGATCGAGATGAAACCCAGCTCGGACGAAAGCAAGCTCAACAAAGATAATCAGCCCGACGGATCGCAGTAGACAACCTCAAGACATGTGTAGCGGGTGACGCGAAGCGTCCCGTGCGAAGCGTGAGTAACCCATGGCACTAGAGCAACCAGTCCTCCTCAAGAACATCCCCACCCCGCCGTGGGGCGACTTCGCCGACCGCAAGACGCTGTCCTACGGCGACTACGTCAAGGCGGGTGGCTATCAGGCACTCGAGCAGGCGGTCGGGATGGAGCCGAAGGACATCCTCGAGGTCATCAAGGCCGCCGAACTGCGCGGCCGGGGTGGCGCGGGCTTCCCCGCAGGGATGAAGTGGAGCTTCCTGCCGCCCCAGGACGGCGGCCAGCGCTTCCTCGCGATCAACTGCGACGAGTCCGAGCCCGCTACCTTTAAGGACCAGGTCCTCACCGAGTTCGACCCGCATTTAGTCATCGAGGGTATCGCCATCTGCATGCGGGCCTGCCAGCTCGACACCGCCTACTACTACATCCGCGGCGAGTACCACCACCACCGCGAGATCTTCGAGAACGCCATCGCCGAGGCCTACGCCAACGGCGTGTTCGGCGAGAACTCCCGCATGGGCAAGGTCAACGACCGCTGGCCCAACCTCTACCTGCAGCGCGGGGCCGGGGCGTACATCTGTGGCGAAGAAACCGCGCTGCTCGAATCGCTCGAGGGCAAGCGGGGCTGGCCGCGGATCAAGCCGCCGTTCCCCGCCGTCGCCGGCGCGTTCGGCCGGCCGACCATCATCAACAACGTCGAGACCCTCGCCACCGTGGTCCCCGTCCTCACCAACGGCGCCGACTGGTTCAAAACACTCGGCAAGGGCCGGCCCGAGGGCGCGCCGCCCAACGTCCCCGCGTCCTTCGGCCCCAAGCTCTTCGGCATCTCGGGCCCCGTCCAACGCCCCGGCGTCTACGAAGAGAACCTCGGCGTCACCCTCAAGACACTCGTCGAAGACCACTGCAAGGGGATGATCCCCGGCAAGAAGTTCAAGGCCGCCTTCCACGGTGGGATCTCCATGGGCGTCCTCGACACCAACGAGTTCGACGCCGAGATGGACTTCGACATCGGCAAGAAATACAACAACCTCGGCCTGGGCACCGCCTGCGCGACCGTCATCCCGCACGACGTCTCGATGATCGCGATGGCCCGTAACTGCGCGAGGTTCTACAGCCACGAGAGTTGTGGCCAGTGCACCCCCTGTAGAGAAGGCGGCAACTGGCTCTACAAGATGCTCACCCGCATCGAGCAGGGTGACGGCACGATGAAAGACCTCGACTTGCTCTTGGAAATCGCCAGCAGCATGGGATCGATGCCCGGCACGACGATCTGCGGCCTCGCCGACGGCGCGAACTGGGCCGTGCGGACGATCGTGAACAAGTTCTGGGGCGAGTTCGAGGACGCGGTGAGCAAGGAGCGGTTTGTGTCGTTGGCGCAGATTGGGTCTTAGACCGCACAACTATTTCTGGGTGGATCATGAAACCTTTTTGTTCTCCTTTATTGTTTTTGAGTTTCTTGGTTGCAGCTTTATTGCTTCAAGCATGTTCGGAGAAGTCTGAACAGGAAGTTCGCGCAGAGGCCGTCAAGATACTCATTTATAACGACGGAAGGGTATTTGTGAATGGCAATAGTATTGAGCCTGGAGATTACGATAGTGCGATTAAAGGAGAACTTCTGCCCGACTCAGAGATATGGTATTGGCGTGAAGATCCGTACGGCATACCTAAAGGTAACGGTAGAGAAGTATCGGCGATAATGGCAGAAGTCGGTTTGTTTCGAGCCGTGAAGATTTATTCATCAGAGGACTTTATCGGCGACTATGTCGAAGTTTGGGATGGCCAACCGAATAGTAAGTAAGGTGGGTAGAGCATAGCGAAACCCACTACGGCGGGTGGCCGGGGTGGAGGCTTGGCGACCCCCCGGAACGAATGATCTGGAAACAGTCTTGCTTGACTCGTTCCGGGGGTTCGCGTCGCTCATCCCCGGGCACCCCTTGCTTTTCATCCTGTTCATCCTGCCAATCCTGAAATTCTGTCAAAAAAACAAACCCTCGCGCTCCGCTACTGCGAGTCTTGCGCCTCCACATACGCGTTGCCCTCGCGGTCGAAGCTGACGTGGATGGCGTTGGGGTTGCAGCAGACGGGGCAGTCTTCGATGTAGTGCTGCTCGCGGCCGCCGGTGGGATCGACGCCGATCTGGATCGATTCGCCACACGTCGGGCAGGTGTATTCGGCGAGGTCATCCATCACACTATTGTAAGCGGCGCCGGGGTACACGAGCCTGCAACGGTATCGAGCTTCAAGCGGTTCTCAAATGCGTTCGCCGGTTCGCCGCCCGGCGTGGCACGGTGGCCGTCACAACTTTCTGCCTTGATCAGTGCCTAGGCGTGACGCCTCGATGACCTGTTTAGCTAGGCGCAGCCGATGCGTCACCACGCGGGCCCGGTCGGCGCGGTTCATGTCAAGCCGGGTGCAAAATCTGCGTTCCCCGGCTTTCTGATCATTTAGCCCGCTACGCTCAGCCCGGAGTAGGTACAAACCGAATCATGAAGCACCGCGACCTCTTAACGATCCTCTTTGGCCTGTACCTCATCTGGACAGGGCTTTGGCGGAGCATCGAGGCGTCGGCATTCAAGCCCAATTCGTTCTGGTTCTGCCTCGTCCTCGGGGCCGTCGCGATCGGAGCGGGCTTCCTGTTCAGGCTGCAGAAACGCTTGGTCGCTTCGCTCATGGCGCTGTTTGTGGTCACGGTGGTGCTGGGGTTCTACACGTCGGAGTTCATCACGAGCGCGGAGGATGAAGCCAATTTCCGGGTTGGCTTCATCATGGTCGCGTCGCTCGCGGAATGTGTGGTCGTGCTGCTTCCGGGGCCGCCATCGCTGCAACCAGAATGATCTGATTGACGCTGCGTATCTGCCAGTAGACTGGAGTAATGCGGCAACCCAAAGTCCTGATGATCGGCCTGCGTTCGGACGCCGTGGATTTCGAGAAGTGGCCGCAGCTGTCGGTCGAGAAGCTCGAAGCGGCGTTCGAAAAGGTGCTCGGCGAGATGGCGGATGCGGGCTTTGATGCGCGGTGGTGCCTGACCGATACGGGCGAGGCGGCGGAGCAGCAGGTGCTCGATGAGCTCAAGGCAGTCGAGCCGGATGTGGTCTTGATTGGCGCGGGGGTTCGTACGGACCCGGACCACTTCCTGTTGTTCGAGCGGTTGATCAACGCGGTGCACCGGGCTGCGCCGCGCGCGAAGATCGCATTCAACACACTCCCATACGATTCGGCCGAGGCGGTCCGGCGGTGGGTGTGATGGCCGTGCGTGCGTGTCATGGCCTAGACTGATGGGCTATGCCAGAGAGCTCTGTAGACGTGATTGAACAAGTGATCCGCGCCCGCAAGACCGAGAAGGTGCTTGCGCAGCTCGAGGACTACCGGCCTGTGCCGGACAAAGTCGATGAACTGCGTCGGCCGCAGGTGTTGGGCGCGATCAAGGCCGCGGGCTGGGCGCCGTTTCACTTTGCGAGAAAGCCGGAGATCGCCGAGCCCTGGCGGGCGCACGTGCTTTGGCACGAACAGGCAATCAAGACCGCGCACCACCTGCGGGATGATCTTTGCGACGCGTCCAAGCTCCCGCTGCTGCTCGCGGGCTGCAGCGCGTGTGTTGTCGTGACCTGGCTGCCGGAGTTTGGTAGCCAGCGTGACAAAGCGCTCAAGCCGCAGGTCATCGAGGAGCAGCGCACCCGAGATGAGGAGCACCTCGCCGCTGCGTCTGCCATGGTGCAGAACCTGATGCTGGTCCTCACCGCGCACGGCATGGGCACGTACTGGTCCAGCGGCGGGGCGCTGCGCAAGCCACACCTGTTCGACTACCTCGGTATCCCAAAAGAAGAACGCTTCCTGGCTGGTATCTTCATCGAGTACCCCGAGATGATGGACGGGCCCAAGCAGCGCAAGCCCGGCAGCCACCGCGATAAACGCGGTGATGGATGGATCCGTGAAGTCATGGTTTGATCACGACCTCGATCTCGTAGCTGCCATCCTCGTTCTTATTCAGTACACGCAGGCTGAACGGCGCGGCGTCGTTCTCGAAGCGGTCGCCCTCGTGGTACGCGGCGTTCATCTTGTCTTCGTGCGGGTAGACCACGAGGGGGTTGAACCCGGTGGGCAGTTTCGCATCGACAGAATAGACCAGCACCCCACGCGGCCTGGGCATATCGCCCCGCGGCTGCAGGTACTGGGCAACCTCGATCACGTACGCCTTGCTGGGGTTGGCCGTGTCTTCACCGGGTGCGGGGACGACGACCATCGAGATGCCATCTTCGGTGTTGAGCGGGGTCAGGGTCATGGTGTGCGTGCCACTGGTGAGGTACGTCTTCCGGTCGCTACCGAGCCACTCGAGCTTATGTCGGTGCCAACCGATGAACCCGGTCGCGGTGCGCGCGCTGGACATGATGTCCCAAGGGCCGAGCGGGTTCTTCGGGGTCCCTTCCGGGACGCGCCAGCCGTAGGTGTACACGTCCGGCAGGCCCATGCAGTGCGCGAGTTCGTGGGCCAGGACATACGGGCTCCGGCTGCCCTGGTTCAGCGCGACGTTGATCATCTTCCCGCGGTGGGGGATCGCCTCGTCGTCGCGCTCGCCAAACGCGTAGTTGCCCTTCGCTGTCATGAGGACCATCGTGTAGTCGTACGCGTTGAAGTCGATCTCGGGGTAGAGCGCGAACGCGTCAAGGAACATGTCCCGGTGGCCCTCGGTCGTCGCGGGGTCGTACGACTGGTGGCCCTTGGGCATGGTGCGCCAGCCCGGGACCTGCGTGATGTCGAGGGTGAGCTTGCCGTACGAGTTCTGCTTGAAGATCTGCTGGAAGCTGCCCTCTTCGGGCGTCCCGCCGAGGACCTTGGCGGCCCGCTGTTCGGTGGTCTCCTCGTTCGCAGGGCGGTCGGGGAAGTCGCAGTAGACGATGATCACGGATTTGGTGCCCAGCGCATCGTCATAGATCAGCGGGTCGTTGGGCCCCTCGGTCTTGTAGACATCGCCCTTAGGGTCCAGCAGCGGGACCGGGTTGGTCGCGGGGGCGGTCGAGCAGCCGAGGAGCAGGGGGGAGGACAGAGCGAGCGTGAGCAATCGTTTAATCATGTTCATGAGGACTGTCGGGGCCTGTAAAGATTACGGTTTGCTTTACTGCCCCGGCTGGTCGATAATTTAGTCTATGAAGCCGAGCCGATCCAAGCCGATCCCGCTCCCTAGCGCACTAGTCGCGCTGTCGGTCGCGGTCTGCCTGGGCGCGGCGGGCACGGTCGAGGCCTCTGCACTCCGCACGGTGGGCAGCGCCAAGCCTGAACAACGCGAGACGCTCGAGCACCTGCTCGAGGCGATCCAGCAGGCGGCCAAGAAACTGACTGATCGGCTCGACAGCCAGATGGTGGTTTTGCCCGGCCAGGGCTTGGTGTCGATCAAAGCAACCGTCTCTCTGACCATCATGACGACCGGCGATGACCGCCCGGCCGGCCCCCTCCTCCGTGAAGCATTGTTGAACCTGCCGCCGCCGGCCTAATGAGCCGATGCCGCAGTTGTTCCATTTGGCGCGCGTTTGATGCGAGCCCGCTTCCCGACCCAACCAACGAATCCACCGCCACCGAACGCCCGCTCACGTCCTCGGTCTAGCGGTCCATCGCAAGGCAACGCCATGTTCATCCAAAAGATCAGCAACTCTTTGTCCAAGGTCTTCGGCTCGCGCAACGACCGGATGATCAAGAAATACAACCAGCGTGTTGTGTCGATCAACGCGCTCGAAGACCAGGTCAGCAGCCTCACCGACGCCGAGCTCAAGGCCAAGACCACCGAGTTCCGCGAACGCTCCGAGAAGGGCGAGTCCGACAAGGACATGCTCCCCGAAGTCATGGCCGTCGCCCGCGAGGTGATGGACCGGTTCGTCGGCATCCGCAGCATCCTCAACCCGGCGCACGGCTTCGACCCGCAGCAGCTTCCGTCTGACTTGGCCAAGGTGTACGAAGGACTCAAGGCGGAAGCCGAAGCGCTTGAGCCGGAGCACGTACAAGGCGGCATGCCCGCGCCGGGTTACCTGCAGGTCGAGTTCCCGGTCGAGCTGTACAAGGCGGTCAAAAAACTGTACCGCGAGTCGCGGCCGCCGTTCCGTTGCCGGCCGTTCGATGTGCAGCTCATCGGCGGTATGGTGCTGGGCGAGGGCAAGATCGCCGAGATGCGCACCGGCGAGGGCAAGACGATCGTCGGCCCGCTCGCGTGCTACGTCGCCTGCTGCCAGTCGCTGACCTGCCACGTCGTCACCGTCAACGACTACCTCGTCCAGCGTGACCGCGACTGGGTCTTCCCGTTCTACTACGGGCTCGGCCTGACCGTCGGCGCGACCCACCCGCAGCACGAGTTCGAGAAACAGCTTGCCGAGTACGTCAAGACCAAAGGCCACGAATACTTCGGCAAGGAGCTTACACCCCGCGACCAGTTCTTCGGCGCACAGGAGCTCAAGAAGCAGGCCTACGGCTGCGACGTCCTCTACGCGACTAACAGCGAGCTCGGCTTCGATTACCTCCGCGACAACATGAAGCGCACCCGCGAGGAGCAGGTCCAGAAGAAACGCGACTTCGTGATTATCGACGAGGTCGATTCGATCCTGATCGACGAGGCCCGTACGCCGCTGATCATCTCTGGCCCGAAGTATGCGGAAGACAACAAGCCGCCTTATGAGCTGGCGGACACGGTCGCCCGGCACCTCATGCAGATGCAAAAGCCTTGGGCCGCCGTCGACGACCGCGTTAAGGCGAAAGAGGTCGAGATCAAGCGTCTGGAGGGCGATATCCGGAACACGCGCGACAAGTCGCTGATCGGCCCGATGCGTGAGAAGATCAAGACCCTCACCGCCGAGATGGGCCAGATCGAAGACGAGCGCGATAAGAACATCCAGTATTTCGAGGTCGAGCGCGAGAAGAAGGCGGCGCACCTCACGCATGAGGGCGTTGCCGAGGCGCAGAAGAAGGCCGCTATCGGCTCGTTCTACGTCGGACAGAACATGGAGTTCCCGCACCTCTTAGAGAACGCGCTACGTGGCCACGCGATCTACCAGAACAACAAAGACTACGTCGTCCACCAGGGCGAGGTCGTCATCGTCGACGAGTTCACCGGCCGGATGATGATCGGCCGGCAGTGGTCTGATGGGTTGCACCAGGCGATCGAATGCAAAGAGAAGGTCAAGATCAAGGACGAGACCCAGACCCTCGCGACCGTCACGATCCAGAACTTCTTCAAGCTCTACAAACGCCTCGCGGGGATGACGGGTACCGCGATCACCGAGGCGACCGAGTTCATGGAGATCTACAAGCTCGACGTCGTCGCCGTGCCGACCAACCGCCCGATCGCGCGCGAGGACCGCAATGACCTGATCTTTCCTTCGGAGAAGGACAAGTGGGAGGCGATCCTCGACGAGATTAAGCGGATGCACGACATCGGCCGGCCCGTGCTCGTAGGCACGACCAGCGTCGAGGCCAGCGAGGACCTCAGCCGGCGCCTGACCAAGAAGTACGCGATCAAGCACGAGGTGCTCAACGCGAAGCAGCACGAGCGCGAGGGCAATATCGTCGAAGACGCAGGCCAGCTCGGGTCGGTCATGATCGCGACCAATATGGCCGGCCGCGGCACGGACATCAAGCTCCGCCCGATCGAGCGCGAAGAGCTGGTCAAGCACTGGCAGAAACGCGGCCTGCTCCCGGCAAATGCCAAGGCCGAAATGAGCGATGATGAGCTCGTCGGCCAGGCGTACCGCCAGATGGCGATGACCCAGCTTGGTCTGAAGAAAAACGATGTGAAAGACCTGTCGGACGAGGAGCTCCGGCTCCGCCTGCTGAGGGCATGGGCCTTTGAGATCGCCCAGCTCAGCGGCCGAGGCAAGTCGGGCGAAGCGGCCTATGCCAACCTCTCTGCAGATGAATGCATCGACTTTATCGACGGCTGCAGCGACTACGACCGGCTGATGCTCGGCATCCACGACCTGCACAAGCTCAAGCTCTACGACTCCGCCGAGGGCATGGGCGGGCTGCACATCGTCGGCACCGAGCGGCACGAGTCGCGCCGGATCGACAATCAGCTCCGCGGCCGGTCCGGCCGGCAGGGCGACAACGGCTCGTCCCGCTTCTTCCTCTCGCTCGAGGACGGGCTGATGAAGATGTTCGCCGGCGGCAAAACCCTGACCCTGCTGTCTAAGGCGGGCTTCAAGGAAGGCACCGCGCTCGACTCGGGCATGGTTTCCCGCGCTGTCGAACGCGCGCAGCGCAAGGTTGAGCAGCAGAACTATGAACGCCGCAAGAGCCTGCTCGAGTACGACGAGGTGATGGAGCACCAGCGTGGCGAGTTCTACGGCACCCGGCAGCAGGTGCTTAACAGCGAGGGCATCGACCGGATGATCTTCGACTATATCGCCGACGCGGTCGAAGACGCCGCGACGGAATACCTCGACAAGAACTACGCGCGCGAGCAGGTCGCCGAGTGGGCCCGCCAGCAGCTCGACGTCAACGTCGACCCGGCGAAGCTGCACCTCGACGACGCGGAAGACCTGGAACGCACGATCCGTGGCGCCGCGCAAGAAGAGGTCCGAACGATCGTGGATGTCACGCTCGGCGAGTACATGAGTAACGATGTGCCCCCGGAAGAGTGGGACCTTAAGTCGCTCTCCGATTGGGCAAAGACCAAGTTCAGCGTCAGCCTGCCGAAGAACAGGCTGATGCAGATGAATGTCGACGAGGTCAGCGAGGCGATCGTCGCCGGCGGGCAGGAGGCCCTCGAAGGGGCCGACCTGACCGGCCTGGCGAAGTACCTCGACCCGCTGCTTGGGGCGAAGGACCTGCAGTCCTGGGCCGAGCAGAAGTTCGAGATCAAGCTCGACCCTGAGAAGGTCCAGGCGATGATGCAGGACGACAAGACCGGCTTCGAACAGGTTGTCGCATCGATCCTCTCCGAAGCCCGCGACAAGTACGAGCAGCGCGAGATCGACTACCCCGTCCAGTTCATCATGGACCTCTTCGAGCAGGGTGCCCAGCAGGACCAGAACTGGGCGATGGACCGGCTGTACAACTGGTGCAAACAGCGGTTCGGCTACGAGGACCAGAACGCCTTCATCCGCGACCTCGATGGCAAGGTCGTCCGCGATGTCCTCAAAGAGAAGATGACAGACTGGATCAAAGACGGCGGCAGGCTCGACGAACTCGCGCAGCAGAAGGGGGCCGAGCTCACTGATGACCAAGGCCTGCGTGACTACGTACAGGAGCGCTTCGGCCAGGTGGTGACGGACGAGGAACTGGCCGAGCACGCCGGGGACCGCGCGGGCCTGATCAAGTCCAAGGCGGCGGCGCTGTTCCGCAGCGAGCTCTCCGCGCTGGAGGCGGAGGTCCTGCGGACGATCCTCGACCAGGCTTGGAAGGATCACCTCTTCGAGATGGACCAGCTCAAGAGCTCGATCAACCTGCGCGGCTACGCCCAGCAGGACCCGCGCATCGAGTACAAGCGCGAGGGCGCAAGGACCTACCGCGAGATGCAGGCTTCAGTCCGCGACAAGGTGACCGAGCTGGCGTTCCGCGCTCGCCTGCAGCCGAACGTGCAGCTCAACGACGTCTACGGCAAGCAGATGAACACTTCGCACCCCGACGCGAACGCCAGGCCCGGCTCGGGCGGCGCGAAACCCGCGCAGCAAACGACCAACCGCGGCGAATCGAGTGGTGATGGTGAGAAGCGTCCGCTGAGCCGAAAGCAGCGGCGGGCGCAGGAGGCGCGCAAGCGCAAGGGTAGATAAGTTGCCTCGAGTTGGCGCGGCATAGCGGTGCCGCTTCATGGATAATTGCGTTCGTGATGAAGCGCCGTGACCTGTCGCGTGCTATGCTTTTCAAATGATCCTGGGGTACCACTTCATCTTCAGCGCTTACGGGTTTTGGCTTCCGAATGACCCGCGCGGGTCTTGGTCCAAAGTCGTCCGTGAGTACGAGATTGCGTGCTTTGGACCAGCCACGAAAGTGACGGCCACATGTTCTGTGGCCGCCGCGCCACACGACCACTCGCAACGGCTTGCGGCCAAGAAGGCGTTGAGATACTCGCCTGTACGATTTTCGGGCTTACAAGCCAAGATAATCGCAAATGGTTTTGCAATCGCTTGCGAGGAAGGCACCTACCGCGCCTTGGCTTTTGCGATGATGCCCGACCATGCACACCTTCTCGTCGAAAGGCACGAACGCCATGTCGATCAGATCGCATCGCATCTGAAAGCGAAAGCGACAAAGGC
>JBCCYY010000028.1:0-49954 GCA_039188575.1 Planctomycetota bacterium
ACTCCGCTCATCCATCTCTCTCCAAAGGAGTGCACCATGTTGAGTTCGAAACGATTGCAAGTGTTTGCCTTGTTCCTCGCGGTGGTTGGTCTGGGCCTGGCCCCGGCCGGCGACGCGTACGCGGGGTCGTGCAAGAGCCGTAGTTACGACCGTGGCCACAACCGGTCTTGCGACCGGGGCTACCACCGTTCCCACGTCTCCTTCCACAGCCGGAACTACTCTTACGGCCACCGCAACTACAACTGCCGTAACTACGGGCACAGCCGGTCCAAGGTGTCGTACAAAAACGACAACTTCCGGTTCTCGGTGAACATCGGCTCGGGTCGTCACTACGACTACCACCAGCCGCGGTACCACAGTTCGGGCAGCAAGACGGTGGTTTATCACAGCCCTCAGCCCAAGCCGACCGGCTACTGGAAGCGTGTCTACCACAGCCCCGTCTACGAGACGCGGTACGACAGCTGCGGCCGGGCGTATCGGGTCACGGTCCGGGCCGGCTACTACGAGCGGGTCTGGGTCGAGACCGGTCACCGGTATTAAACCCAAGCGACCGCGGTGATTGTTTTTCGCCAGCCGCTCTGTGCTGCTTCCGGTAAGCACGGGGCGGCTTTTGTGTTCGCGGTTTTGGAGCCACAGATACACACGGATGGACTCGGATCAAGACCAACTCAGGAAGGCAGGGATTTAGGAAAAGCCAAATCGATTGGGTCTTTTTAAATACTGGCTTCCTAACTTCCTGCATTCCTAAGAAATTCCTGTGTCCATCCGTGTGCATCTGTGGTTACCGCTTCAGCCGATCGCGTTGCTTCGTTGGCCAGACCGGTTATCATGCCCCTCCTATGCCAGCGAATATCCGAGAAATCAAGGGGCGCATCAAGGCCGTCGACAACATCCAGCGCATCACCAAGACGATGCAGCTGATCGCGTCCGCCCGGTTCCAAAAGCTTCAGAAACGCGCGACAGAGGCCCAGGCCTATACCCGCAAGGTGTCTGAGGTCGTCGGCGAGGTCGCCTCGTCGCTGGGCGGCGAGGATGTGAACCTCCCGCTGGCAACGCCGCCGAGTTCGCCTTCGGGTAAGGAGCTGATCCTGGTCCTCTCGGCCAGCCGTGGCTTCTGCGGTTCGTACAACGCCAACGTGATGCGGCCCGCGATCCAGCACATCCGCGACAGGGGGTCGGAGAATGTCACGACCGAGGTTGTCGGCAAGAAGGGTGTCGCGCTGCTCAAGTTCTCCCGGCTTGAGGTGGACACCTTCCACGCCCACATCGGCGATACGCCGGACTACGACGATGTTCAGGCGTTGACCCAGCAGTACATGGACGACTTTATCGCGGGCAAGTACGACGCGGTCCGCGTGGCGTACATGCGGTTTGTCTCGATGAGCAAGCAAACCCCCGAGGTGATGACGCTATTGCCGCTGGAGCCCCCTAACGCCGACGCTGAGGCCCCTTCCGGGGGCGAAGCGTCTGGTACCGGCACCGACACGAACTACGAGTTCTCCCCCAGCGCCGAGGACCTGCTCGGCGAGTTGCTTCCGATCACCGTGAAGTCGTCGCTGTACCAGGCGTTCAACGAAGCCGCGGTCAGCGAACAACTCGCCCGCATGGTCGCGATGAAGGCGGCGACGGACGCGGCGGGCAAGGTCGGCAAGACCCTCAAGCGTCAGTTCAACCGTGCCCGCCAGGCCGCGATCACAACCGAGTTGAGCGAGATCATTGCCGGTGCTGCAGCGCTGGAGTAGTCGTGCGCCCCCGTTGGCTTGCGATGGAGCCCGCGATGACCGAGCCAACTAGCCCTCTCTCAAGCAGCCGGCTTAAGCACATCGCACTGGGCAGTGAGTTGGCAGGCGAGGTACTGGTGCCCGTCTTGCTCGGGCTCTGGGTCGATACCCACTTCGAAACGTCCCCAACCTTTGTCCTGCTTGGTACCTTTTTGGCCCTTGCCCTGGTGACGGCCACGCTGGTGCGAATCGTCACGAGCCGATCAAATTGATGGACCCTTTGTCGCCTGAACAACCTGTCGCTCACGCTGCGGCGCCCCGTGGCAAGAGCCTTGCGTTGGTTGTGGTTGCCAGCGTGGTTTGTGCGGGGCTATCGTTTGGCGTTGGCTGGCTGGTCGGTGGTCAGCAAGTAGCGCTGGCATCGCTGGTTGGCGCGGTCGCGGCGGCGGCGGCGGGCCTGGTGGCGTGGGGGTTGATCGCTTTGATGGTCGGGCCTCATACCCCGGTGACGGCGATCTCGACGCTGGGCCTGCTGATCCGCTTGGTGGTCACAGGGGCGGGTGTTGGATTGGCGGTACTTGGTCTTGGGTTTGACAAGAAGCCGGTGCTGTTCGCCGCGCTGTTCGGGTACCTGGTGCTGATGGCGACGGAGACGATTTTGCTGTATCGTTTCGCTTCCTCTGACCGCTCCGAGACGCGGTCAAGACCCGCAGAAAGTGATAGCGAAGCCCGATGACCCCCCTGATCGCCGCCAGCAAAACCCCTTTGGAAAAGGCGTTGCCGCACGAGGCGTTCCGGCTGCCGTTTGGCGAAGAAGGCGTCCCTGTTAGCAACAGCCTAGTCATGGCGACGTTTGCCGCGATCGTCGTCGCCGTCCTTGCCAAATGGATCTCCGGGAAGATCAATCCCGCAGGCAAGACCCAGGCCGCGGACTTTGTTACCCGCGGCCGGTTCGCGCAGCTCATCGAAACGCTATGCGAGTTCATCTACTTCTTCGTCGCCAAGCCCCAGCTCAAGCACCTAACGGACAAGTACATCCCGTACATCTGGACGATCTTCTTCTTCACGCTCACCTGCAACCTGCTCGGGCTGATCCCGTTCCCATACATCATTCAGCTGGTGTCGATGCCTATCGTCGGCGGCGAGACGGCGTACGAGCTGAAATACATGTTTGGTGGCACCGCAACGAGTAACCTCGCGGTGAACGCGCCGCTCGCCATCGTTTCCTTTGTCGCGATCCTCTACATCGGGATCAAAGAGACGGGCCTCAAGCATTTCGTCAACCACTTCAATCCGATCGGCTGGGATGACAAGGCGCTCTTACCTATCGGCGTCATGCTGTTCGTGATCGAATGGCTCGGCCTGTTTATTAAGTGCACGGTGCTCGCCCTTCGTTTGCTGGGCACGATGTTTGCCGGGCACCTGGTACTTTATGTGCTGGTCGATTTGATCTTCAAGGCCGCGGAATCGATGGGCCCGGCCGCTGGATACGCGGTTGGCGTGCCGATGGTGATCCTGAGTGTGGGTATTTTCTTGCTTGAGATTTTCGTCGCATTCCTGCAGGCATTCATCTTTACTTTCTTGACGACGCTGTTCATCGCGATGACCGCGGTGAGCCACGACCATGAACACGACCACGAACAGGAGCACGTCGTTCCTGCCACTGCCTGATTTGAACCTTTGAACCTCAACTTCCTAACTGGAGATTGTTCCCGATGCGTAAGCTACTCTGCCTGATGGCACTCACCGCTATTGCCGTACTGATCGCCGACCCTGCACTGGCACAGACTGGTGAAGAAATGGCTGAAATCGCCAAGAAGGGTAACTGGGGCAAGGGCCTCGGCCTTGGCCTGATCATCGTTGGTGCTGGCCTCGGCATCGGCCGCATCGGTGGCTCGGCCGTCGAAGCGATCGCCCGCCAGCCCGAAGCTAAGGGTGACATCCAGACCAACATGATCCTCTCGGCCGCGCTGATCGAAGGTGCGACCGTGATCGCACTGGTCTTCGTTCTCATCAGCTAGGCTGATCGGGTCGTTGACCACCATGCCCACATGGGCAAAACCTTCAACCCACGTGACCGATGGAGTCCGTATGCGCTTGTTTACTTCAAAGCTGTTGCCGCTGTTGCTGATGCTTGGCCTATTGGGCTTTGCAGCCGCGCCGACGGTGACACATGCCGCCGAGACGCCTGACGAAGCTCACGCGACTGACGACGGCCACGGCTATGGCGATAAAAAGGCTAAAGAGAAGAGTCCATTGGACTTCTCTCCCGCCGAGGCGATCTGGAACCTGATCATCTTCCTCATCGTCTTGGGCATCCTCGCGAAGTTCGTCTTCCCGGTGATCCGTGATGGGCTCAAGGCCCGCGAGGCAAAGCTGGAAGGCGACCTGACCGCGGCCGAGAAGGCCAAGGCCGAGGCCGAGGCCTCTGTTGCGGAATACAAGGCAAAAATCGCCGAGGCACAAAAGGAAGCGCAGGCGGTGATCGAAGAAGCCAAGAAGAGCGCCGAGCAGGTCGCGGCGAAGGTGAAGTCCGACGCCGAGGCCGAGATCATGAAGATGAAAGAGCGTGCCGAGGCGGAGATCACTTCGGCCAAGGACGCGGCGCTCAGCGAGGTCTACGCCCAGACGGCCGAGCTGTCGACACAGATCGCGGGTCGGATTTTGAAGCGTGAGATCAACGCCGCGGATCAGCAGCAACTGGTAAGCGACTCATTGGCAGAGCTGACGAAGTCAGGCGTTTGAGAGATTCGGAGCAGATAACGTTTTGAGCACGAGCGAACTGAAAACCGACACCGTTGGACGGGTCTACGCCGAGGCGTTGCTCGAGTTGGCGCGTGAGCAGGGGCAGGTCGACGCCTTGGCCGACGAGGTGCAGCAGCTGTTGCCCGTGATCGCGGAGGGCGGCGAGCTCAACCGCCTGCTGACCAACCCGGCGATCGGTGATGGCGAGCGTGCGAAGATCGTGGATCGTGTGTTCAGCGGCAAGATCAGCGACACGCTCTACAAGTTTTTTCGAGTGCTTTCCGACAAGGGCCGGCTGGGCTCTCTGCCGCAGGTCGCGGCGGGTTACCTGCTCGCGGTCTCGGAGGAGCGGGGGCAGATCGATGTGCAGGCCTTCATCGCAAGCGAACTCGACAGCGCTGCTGCTCAGCAGGTCGCCGAGCAGATCGGCAAGGCCTTGGGTAAGCAGGTGACGCTGACCCAGAAGGTGGATGCGTCGCTGATCGGCGGGCTGAAGATCAAGGTCGGCGACCAACTCATCGACGCAAGCGTGGCGAGCCGGCTACGCAGTATGAAGAACAAGATGATCGCGGCCGGGCGGTCGTGAATGAACTATTCGATAACTCGTTTTTGAAACCACAGATGCACACAGATGGACACAGATAGGTCATGCGGGACACGGAAGAGTGAGCAACTCGGTCCGTGTGCATCCGTGTGAATCTGTGGTTCCAACGAACCGGAGCGATCCGAAGATGAAGATTAATACCGACGAAATCACCAGCATTATCAAGCAGGAAGTCGCGAACTACGACACCCAGCTCGACGTCAGCCAGGTCGGCACCGTGGTCGAGGTCGGTGACGGCATCGCGCGGATCTACGGCCTGTCCAACGCCATGGCCGGCGAGATGCTTGAGTTCGAGACCGAGTCAGGCGAAGGCGTCCGCGGGCAGGTCATGAACCTCGAAGAAGACATCGTCGGTGCCGTTATCTTCGGCGACTACCTAGGCGTCACCGAGGGCATGACCGTTAAGAGCACCGGCGAACTACTCAGCGTGCCGACCGGTGAAGGCCTCTTGGGCCGGGTCGTGAACGCGCTGGGGGAGCCGATCGATGGCAAGGGACCGATCGCCGGCGAGACCGAGGCCCGCAAGGTCGACATCATCGCACCCGGCATCGCCGCCCGTCAGCCCGTTAGCCAGCCGCTGCAGTTCGGCGTCAAGGCCGTCGACTCGATGATCCCCGTCGGCCGTGGCCAGCGTGAGCTGATCATCGGCGACCGTAAGACGGGTAAGACCGCCGTCGCGATCGACGCGATCATCAACCAGAAGTACACGCACGAGACGGACGAGCCGGTCTACTGCTTCTACGTCGCGGTGGGCCAGAAGGAATCGACCGTCGCTGGCGTCGTTGAGGCGCTGCGTCAGAACGGCGCGATGGAGTACACGACCGTCATCAGCGCCGCGTCGTCCGAAGCGGCCCCGATGCAGTACATCGCGCCGTACGCCGGCACCGCGATGGCCGAGCACTTCATGTGGAAGGGCAAGCACGCCCTGATCGTCTACGACGACCTCTCCAAGCAGGCGGTCGCGTATCGCCAGCTCTCGCTTCTACTGCGGCGCCCGCCTGGCCGTGAGGCGTACCCTGGAGACGTATTCTACCTGCACTCGCGCCTGCTCGAACGCTCGACCAAGCTGTCTGACGCCAATGGTGGCGGCTCGCTCACCTCGTTGCCGATCATCGAGACGCAGGAAGGCGACGTCTCCGCGTACATCCCGACGAATGTGATCTCGATTACCGACGGCCAGATCTACCTCGAGCCCGACCTGTTCTTCGCAGGCGTCCGCCCCGCGATTAACGTCGGTATCTCGGTCTCCCGCGTCGGTGGTGCCGCACAGATTAAAGCGATGAAGAAGGTCGCCGGCTCGTTGCGTCTGGATCTCGCGGCGTATCGCGAGCTTGAGGCGTTCGCCCAGCTCGGTACCGACCTTGACGCCGCAACGCAGAAGCAGCTGGACCGCGGTGCCCGCATGGTCGAGCTGCTCAAGCAGTCGCAATACGTGCCGATGTCCGCGATCGACCAGGTCATCCAGATCTGGGCTTCGAGTCAGGGATACATGGACACACTGCCCGTCGAGAAGGTGCAGGAGTACGCAGCCGGCCTGGTCGATTACTTCAAAACCCAGGCCAAGGACACCTACGACGCGCTCGAGAGCAGCCAGGCGATGACCGACGAGGTCGTCGAGGGCTTGAAGAAAGGTGCCGAGGTGTTTACCTCCGGCTTCTCGAGCTGATTCGAGATATGAATCACACTACTTAAGCCCACGTCGTGACGGCGTGGGCTTTTTCATGGGCTAGACTGCGGGAATGAAAACGATCCCATTCCATCTCATCATCCCAGTGCTGGCCCTGCTGCTTGCGAACAGCGCGATTGCGAAGGAAATCCAAGGCAAGTGCGGCATGGGCCGGGATTACTGGCTCTATCTGCCGGACCGGATCGACCCGGACAAGACCTACACGCTCGTCGTCGGCGTGCACGGCGCTCGGGGCAAGGGCAAGGGTGCTGCGGGCCATGCGAACTGGATCAAGGAATACGACGTCATCGTGCTCGGGCCGTCGTACCCGCACAACGGGTTTCAGTACCTCTATCAGGACAGCGATAAGCAGACGATCGAGCTCTTCAAGATGCTGAAGAAAGAGTATAAGCTCCACGACAAGCTTTTCATCGTCGGCTTCTCCGGCGGGTCGCAGTACGCCCACCGCTTCGCGATGAAGTACCCAGACCTCGTCGCTGGCTGCGCGGCACACTCCGGCGGGACCTGGGCGACGGGCGACTACCCACGCGGCGAGGTGCCCAACCCCGAGGCCCGCGGTGTTGTGTTTACGATCTCCTGCGGGGAGAACGATACGAAGAAGTCGTTCAAGGAAGCCCCGTTCGGCAGGCTCGAATGGGCCAAGCGTTACGAGAAGGTGCTAGACGAGGGTGGCTTTGTCTATGACGCGAAGTGGTGGCCGGGCGTGGGTCACAGCTACGCGAAAGGGGCCCGGCAGCAGTCGGTTGACTGCTTCTTCGCGGCGACGCAGTTGCTGCCCGGACTGGAAGAAGAGGCCGACCAGATCGACAAGCTGCTCAACGCAAACGGGTTCGAAGACGCGTGGTCGCTCCTCCGCAAGAGGCAGCACGAGGCGAGGGTGCACGGGCAGGGCATTATCGGCAGGGTGCTTGAGCGTTACCTCGAGTCCCGGTCGTCCGCGATAGAGTTGATCGACCGCTGGGCGCAGCACCAGGTTCAGCTGGCGGTGCGTGACAACCACGACCCGCAGGCGCTTGCGGGTGCGCTTCGTCGACTCAAGTCGGCTTACAAGGGGCTGCCGGGCGCGACCGAGTCCATCGCGTCCGAGCTGGCCAAGCTGGAGTAGGGCCGTGATCGATCCATGCCTGGCACAGATCGGTGTCTCGCCCGGCGGGATCGGGCTGCTTTACGCGGTCCTCGCGCTGATGCTGCTGTTCGTGATGGCGGTGCTCTTGGGCTTTGTGCTCATCGGGGCGTTGCAGCTGAACCTCGGCAGGTACGACCGTGTGGTTGCGCTGCGCTGGCCCAAGCGGTGGGTCCGGATCAAGCCGCCGGTAATCAAGCCGTTTGATGAGCTGACCCGCCGGCAGCGCGAGGCGGTCTTCACCGTCCGGACCGAGGTCTTCCTGATCGAGCAGGGCATCACCGAGGTGCCCGATCAGGACGGGGTCGACCCCGGATGTCATCACGTGCTGGCCTACGCCGGGTGGCGGGTAGTGGGCACGGCCAGGCTGCAGACGCGTGAGGACGGCACGGTCAAGGTCGGCCGGCTCGCGGTGCTCAAGCCCTGGCGCGGCAGGGGGGTTGGCGGCAAGATCCTGCGCAGCGCGCACGACTACATTGATCAACTTGGCGTTGGCGGGGTGATGAGCGCCCAGCAGTACCTCGAAGGCTGGTACACCTCGCTGGGATGGGTTCGGCGGGGTGAGCCCTATATGGAGGCGGGCATCCCGCATGTCCGCATGGTCTACCGGGCCTCGATCGTGGGGTAAGCCCCGCCACTAGCGGAATGGGTCTGATCCGCCTACACTGATCAGCCTGATTGCAGTGCACTGAACAATGTTTCGTGGCGGCTCAATCTTCAACAGGACCGTTTCGTTCACCCCCACGGGACCCCCGCTATGCCTGACGCCATCGCCAGCGACACTGCCAAGCTTTCTATCCCCGGACACGACACCATGGACCTCGCCATCACCGTCGGCTCCGAGGGCGAACACGCGATCGACGTCACCAAGCTCCGCGGCTCCACCGGCTACATCACCCTCGACCCCGGCTACCGCAACACCGGCTCGGTCGAGTCCAGCATCACCTTCATCAACGGCGAAGAGGGCATTCTCCGCTACCGTGGCTACCCCATCGCCGACCTCTGCGACAACTGCAGCTTCCTCGAGGTCTGCTGGCTGCTGATGTTCGGTGAGCTGCCCACCAAGTCAGAGCTTGGACAGCTCTCCGGGCTCGTGGACAAGTACGCCCAGGTCGACCCGGACGTGCTCAACGCGATCGATGGTTTCCCCAATGAAGGCCATCCGATGGCTAAGTTTGCCGCCTCGATCCAGGCCGCAAGCTGCTGCCACGATCGGCGGGAAGCTGTGGACGGGGAAGACACTTTCCTCGAGGCCGCCGCGTGCCTGATCGCGCAGGGCCCGACCCTCGCCGCCGCGGGCTACAAGGATTCGAATGGGCTCGCACCGGTCGCGCCGAAGGCCGGGCTGAGCTACGCCGAGCAGTTCCTCCACATGATGTACTCGACGCCCGAGCAGGAGGCCGAGCTGGACCCGGACGTCGTCGAGGCGATCGATCTGATTTTCACGCTGCACGCCGACCACGAGCAGAACTGCTCGACCTCGACGGTGCGGATCGTCGGCAGCTCGGGCGCGAACCTGTTCACGTCCTGCGCCGCGGGCGTCAGCGCGCTGTGGGGCCCTTTGCACGGCGGGGCGAACGTCGCGGTGCTCAAGCAGCTGCACCGCATCCACGAGTCGCCGATGGACGTGCCCGGCTTCCTCGCGAAGGTCAAGAACAAGGAAGACAAGCTCTTCGGCTTCGGCCACGCGGTGTACAAGAGCTTCGACCCCCGGGCGCAGGTCCTTAAACAATCGGCTGACAAGGTGCTGGGCAAGCTCGGCGTCGAGGACCCGCTGCTGGAGATCGCGAAGGAGCTTGAAGAGGCCGCGCGTGCCGACGATTACTTCGTCTCGCGGAACCTCTACCCAAACGTCGATTTTTACTCCGGCATCATTATGCGGGCGTTGAACATCCCCGAGAACATGTTCACTGTCATGTTCGCGCTCGGCCGGATGCCCGGCTGGATCGCGAACTGGAAAGAAGTCCGCGACCAGAAGAGCCGGATTTACCGCCCGCGGCAGGTCTACACCGGCGCCACCGACCGAGCGGTGGTTGCGATCGCAGACCGCGGCTAATCGGCAAGTCTTAGCCGCCGCGTCGCACGCGGGCAGGCTTATTTGACCACGGCCTACCGACGTCGCAGGAATACCAGAAGACCACCCAGCAGGACGGCCCCGGTCGTGGGCTCGGGGACTTGTTCGAGCAGTGCGATCTGTTCTTCGGTCAGCGGGCTGCCCGAGGCGGTCAGGGCGTTGACGAGGCCTTGGATATCGCGGGTGTCGATGGCGAAGTCGCCGTTGAAGTCGCCTCGGAAGTCGGCGATGAGCGAGGGGAAGACCGCGTCGTAGCCGTTGGGGTCGCTGATGGCGAGTACGAACGGGAGGAGGTCGAGGTTGTCGAGCGTGCCGTCACCGTTCATATCGCCGGTGATGAAGTCGGGGATGACGAGCGCGGCCCAGTCGTTGTCGCCCGAGCCGTTGTTGCCGGGGGTATCGGGCAGGTCCGCCAGGGTGCCGCCATCGAGCAGGGCCATGTTGCCGACGAACTCGCCGGTGGTTGGGTCGTACCATCGCAGCTGGAAGTCGTCGGTCTCGGCGGTGAGGTCGAGCGAGCCGGTCGCCTGGTTGTCGGTGTCGGGCAGGTAGAGGACATAGGCCTCGCCCTGCTTGAAAAATACTTCGCCGGGGTCGAGGTCGCCTGCGAAGCCGTCTTCGCCGGTCAGCAAGAAGTCGCCGGGGTTCATCTTCCAGAAGGGCGTTTTTTCTTCGAGCAGCCGGCGGGCGAAATAGGTCTCTTCATACACCTGCTTGAGGTCGCGGAAATCGTCAAGCGACTGGTCCTGGCTGCGGGTGTACCACTCGACGTTTCCGCCGGAGAGCAGGATGTCCCACATCATCTCCTTGCGGACCTCGTCGAAGGTGATGTCTTCAACGGACTCGGGCTCGTCGATCATGATCGGGATGGGCCTGCCCGCGTTGTCGGTTGCCAGCCGGAAGGCCTCGACGGCCTCGCCGACGGTTTTGAAGTTGTTGAAGAGCTGCAGCGAGGTGATGTCCCACGAGTCGTCGCCGATGAAGTACTGCCACGAGCCATTGGTCGGCCCGCTACCCGGGTTGGGGTTGCCCGCGTTGTGCACGGTGACCGGGTGGGCGTACGGGTCCAGCGACTTGATCCAGTCGGCGAAGGGCTCGACGGTCGCCGCCTCGGCCGCGTCGTTGTTGCCAAACGCGTTGTTGAGGTTGTACTCCTCGGTGACGTTCCAGGTGATCGCCTGGTGATGGCCGAAGCGCGCGATCATCTCGCGGTAGAAGAGCTTGCGTTCGATGCCGAGCGTGGCATCGTCCAGTTCCTCCTTGTTGGGGTTCTCCGCCTCGTTGAGCACGAAATGGAGCATGATGCCCTTCTCTTGGGCGTGGGCGAAAACCTTGTCCCACTGATCGAGCTTGCTGAGGTCATAGCGCTCGTTGTCGTTGTTGATGTTGCCGGACTGGTCGATCGTGGTGGACGCCCAGGGGTGGGTGTCCTGCCCGTCGCCGCCGGTGTTCATGGGCAGGAAGTAGACCGAGTTGACCTTGGCTGGCCCGGCGTAGTTGGTTTCGCCGAGGTTGTGCAGGTAGTTGACCGCGCCGATGATGCCCCGGCCATCGTTGGCGACGAGGTCGGCATCGTCGTCGTCCCAGTCCGGGTCGCCGGGGTTCCAGTCGTTGATATGCGCGGTGTAGGGGTGGAGGATGCCCTTGCCGCCTGAGCCCTTGACGGTGTTATCGAAGCCCTCGTAGCCGAGGAAGTTCTCGGGGCTGTCCGCACCGCCCTTGATGTAATAGTCGCCGTTGGCGAACTGGAGGTAGTGCCCGCCGGTGTAGTTGAGCGTTCCCTTCGAAAGGAAGCCGGGGGCACTAGGGTCGGAGGCGGTGACGTTGACTGTGCCGCCCTGGCCGTTGATCTGCGTGGCGTTGGGGGTGCCGAGTGTGTTGGCGGCCGCGACTGCGATATCGGTACCTTCGTAGAAGCGGGGCGTATAGGCCCACTGACCGGCCGTAGGCGCTGTGAAGTTGACACGCCAGGAGTCGAGTGCACCGAGGTTGTCGACAGCGTAATAGCCCGGCACGACCATGGTCTGCCCATCGGGTCCATTGAACTCGACATCGAGACGATAGTCGGTGAATGGGTTGGGAGTCGCACCGCCGGTCTCGTTAGCGTTGGGCCCGGTCCAATCGATCGTTAGCGTTTGGTACTGGGTGGCCGATCCGCCGACGGTCTGGGCCCAGGCCGGGCTCGTCATGAGCAGGCAGTAAGCCGCGGCCGAGCGGGCGATCCACCGGTGTTGATTGTGTGGGAACTTCATTTTCACTCCATGGAAAAACGACGTCTCGTAGTCTAAATGACAACCCGCCGCTGAACTACCCTCTTACCCCAAAAGACAGCAGTGTGCAGACCCGCTTGCATCGCTGTACAGTCTTGTACCCACCCACAGCCCGCCTTGGGCGCACCTGCTAGCCTTTGATATGAGCAATCGATGAGTGACGCTTCGCCAATCTTTATCGCGACCTGGGCGTTCGGTGAGCAGGCGGTCCGCGCTGCGTGGTCACACTGGCAGGAGACGGGCGACCTGAGCTCGAGCTGTGTTGCGGGCACCGCCGAGGTCGAGCTCGACCCCAACGTCCCGACCGTCGGCATCGGCGGGCTGCCCAACCGCGAGGGATTCATGGAACTCGACGCGGGCTATATGCGCGGCAGCGACCTACGCTGCGGCAGTGTTGCCTCGCTGCGGACCACCTGCCCGGCGATCAAGGTGGCGAAGGCTGTGGCGGAGCAGACCCACAACGTGATGCTGGTCGGGCAGGGGGCAGACGCGTTTGCGCGCGAGCAGGGCTTGCAGACCTACGCGCCCGAGGCGATGCTGACGGAGGCGATGCGGGCCGAGTATGAGGCGTGGCTTGCGGGGGTCCATGCGGGGGACGTCGATGTCGAACAGATGGTCGGGCACGACACGGTGTGCGTGCTCGGCTGGCACCTGGGCGAGACGGTCGCGTGTGTCGCAACGAGTGGGCTTGGGTTCAAGCGCCCGGGGCGTGTGGGCGATTCGCCGATTATCGGCGGCGGTCTTTACGCGGATGACCGGGGCGGCTGCGCGGCGAGCACGGGTATTGGCGAAGAGCTCTACCGCCATGCGGTCTCGGTGCGGGTCAGCGACGCGATTCGGGCAGGGGCCAGCGCGGCCGACGCGACCCGGGCTGTGATGGCGGGCATGATCGAACGCGATCCTGCGAATACCAAGCGCGGACTATCGATCCTCGCGATTGATCGGCAAGGGGGGATCGGTGCCGCGACGACGCGCACCGACAACCACCGGTTCGAGTACCACGTCTGCCGAGGCGGGGCGTTCGAGCGCATCGAGCCGACCCCGATGAACGGATGAACCACCTCAGAACACTTTCAACGCCTTGACCATCGCTTCGACCGCGGTTGAGTCGGCGGCCATGAATCGATCGCGCGGTATTGGTGCGCTGTTGAGTTCAATCGCAGGGTTCGAGCTCAACGAACGATCCGGCTTGTCATCCCGAAGCGCCGCATGGACCTGTTTAGCGTATGTTTCGCGAACCAACTCAGCCACGTTCTGTGGGCGGATGCCACCGGCGGGCAAGACTTCGATACGGCTACCGGCTTGCTCGATCAGCGACCGGATCACCGCCGATCCTTCGATCGCACTCGGCTTACCGCCGCTGGTCATCACGCGGTGGACGCCGAGATCGACCAGCTTTTCGAGGCCGGTTGTCGGGTCGGGTACAAAGTCGAAAGCGCGGTGAAAAACCGCCTCCCTTCCTGCTTCCACGACCGGTTTGATCAGCTCTGCGCATTTATGCACGTCGATCGTTCCGTCGCGTTCAAGGATGCCGAAAGCGACACCATGGGCGCCAACCTCAAGCAGCCAATCGATATCACGCCGCATAACAACCAGGTGATCGCTGTCATATGCGAAGCCCCCGGGCCGTGGGCGGACCATCGCAATGACCGGGATATCTTGGACCCCCAGCTTTTGAACCACACGCTCGGTCATGCCAATCGATGGTGTGAGCCCGCCAAGCTCAAGCGCGCTATTCAGTTCAACGCGATCGACACCTTTGACCGCACCACACAGCGCATCGAACTCAGAGGCGATACATAGTTCAAAAATGACCGGCTGGCGATCGTCTGCCATACCGATAGCTTAGGCCGCTTGAGGCCGAGGTGACGAGGTCGGCGTTGTATCATTGAGCAGACGCGCATCGCTCAATTGGACCAAGGCTTCCGGGCTACGCGCAAAAGCCCTCCCCTGCTTCTTGACGCGGTACACGCTGAGTGTGTCGCCCTCATGGATCACGCATCGTGGCTGGCCGGGGAACATGAACGCGCCGGTGTTGATGATCACGCGTCCGCCGCGGCGCCGGATTCCCGCCCGGTGTGAATGGCCGACGATGAGGTAGCGGGTCTTGGGCGCGTACTGCTCTAGGAAGCGTTGGCCCATCGCGGCCTCCTGCTTCCAGTACCAGAGCACTTTGGGGATCTCGATCGGCCGGGCCAGCAGCCGCCGGACCGTATGCTCGCCTGCTTTCGAGAGTACGTAGTCCCGGAGGAACTCGCTGTGCCCGACGTGCTGGGCGATGTCCAGGCGGGCAGCGAGGTCGGTACGCTCTTTCTTGGCCAGCTCGCGCTCGGTGCGTTGCTTGAGAGACTTGGCGTACCGGGTCCATGGCGCGACGGCCGGGTGTAGCGCGTCGCCGTGCATCACGAGGATCTGCTCGTTGGCGAGTTGCAGGCAGCGTCGGTCGGTGAGGTAGGCGTCGTGGTTGCCGGAGATCATGGTCAGCCGGACCCCGTCGATCCGGGCCATTTCTTCGAGCCGGTCAAGCTCTCGGACCGCCTTGCCGCGCAGCCAGGGGACCTGGACCTCGGCCGCGTCCCCGTTGATGACCAACTCATCGACGCCCTCCCAGACGGGCCGCAAGGCGTCGGCGGTGACGCTGTTGGGCCGGCCCAGGTGCGTATCGGACAGGATCAGGGTTTTCTGAGGCATCGTCCTCTACATCGGTCGGCGGGGGTGTCGCGCTTTGACGCCGGCGTGCGTCATACCCTCAGCGTAACGCGGGCGTGTTCGGATAACATGTGTGCGCGAAATGACTCTGCTTGAGAGGCTTACTGTGAAGCGACGACTGATCCTGATTTGTTTTGTGCTTTTTGCGGTGCCGGCTTTAGCGGAGAAGCCGAACCTAATTTTCATCATGGCGGATGACTTGGGCAAGGAGTGGATCAGCGCGTACGGGGCAGAGGGGATCGAGACGCCGAACATCGACAAACTCGCTGCGGATGGGATGACGTTTGAGAATGCCTGGTGCATGCCGCAGTGCACGCCGACCCGGGTGACGCTGCTGACCGGGCAGTACCCGTTCCGGCATGGCTGGACGAACCACTGGGATGTGCCGCGCTGGGGCGCGGGGGCGCACTTTGATCCTGGTATGAACCCCAGCTACCCGCTCTTGCTGCAGCAGTCTGGTTATAAAACCGCGGCGGCAGGCAAGTGGCAGATCGACGACTTCCGCGTTGAGCCGATGGCGATGAGAGAAGCGGGCTTTGACCAGTGGGCGATGTGGACCGGCTTTGAGACCGGCGTCCCCGCCAGCGCCGAGCGCTATGCCGACCCGTACATCGCGACAAACGGTGAGAGCAAGACTCACCCCGGTAAGTTCGGCCCGGACGTCTACACCGACTTCCTGATCTCGTTTATGCGTGAGCACAAAGACGAGCCGATGTATCTGTATTTCCCGCTGGCGCTTCCGCATACGCCTTATGTCCCGACACCTGATTCGCCAAATGCTAAAGGCAAGGATAGGTTCAAGGGCATGGTTCAATACGTTGACAAGCTGGTCGGACGGATCGTGGCTGAAATCGATGCGTTAGAGATCCGCGACAACACATACCTGATCTTTACCACCGACAACGGGACCGGACCAGGCTCAAATATCAGGCTTGGCCGGAAGGTCAGCGGAGCCAAAACGAAGATGGTCGAGGCGGGTACCGCGATCCCGTTCATCATGATTGGCCCGGGCATCAAGGCAGGGACAACGACCGATGCACTGGTCGATTTCACCGATATCGCGCCGACGTTTGTGGAACTCGCCGGCACGAGGATCCCCGACAAGTATACGATCGATGGTAAGTCGTTTGCGTTGCTGCTCAAGGGTGAGGCGGACGACTCGCCGCGCGACTGGATCATGTCGATGGGGGGCAAGCCCGCGAAGCTCAGCGAAGGCCGTGTTGTGCCACGGGATCCTTACGACGACCGCGTGCTGCGTGACAAGCAGTTCAAGGTCTGGGTCGATCACAGCGGCGAGATTGTCCGCTTGCATGACATGCTCAAAGACCCTTGGGAAGAGACCAACCTGTTGGCGATTGGTACGCTGACGGCTGAGCAGTCCGCGGCGGTAGATAAGTTCAAAGCGGTGCTCGCGACGTTTCCGGAGGAAGATGCGGCGCCTGCTTACAAGGAAAATCCCCCCCAGCCTTGGGATAAAAAGCGGTAGCCGCTCTCCATCCGCTTGGCTTTGATTCACCCATATCCACTGATAAAGAGAAGAAACCATGAAGCGAACACCACTGAACCTGTTGACCGGACTGGCACTCATAGCGATCGGGAATGTGGCGGCAGCAGACGCTGTCGTCTTCGACTCGCAGGATCAGTGGACCAAGGCCACGTCTTCTTCTGATGGGCTGTCGGTCGAGGACGGCATGGCGATGCCGACCGACAAGACCGCGACGTTCACCAGCAAGGTGCAGCGATTTGACAGCAAGCGAAAAGCCAAATCGCTGACCATCGCGCAGTCGCCGATCTGGCAGAACTGGGAGCCGATCCCAAACCTCGGGCCGGCGAACATGAACGACGCGCCGATCTTCCTCTCGATCGGCGAGGGCAACTATTGGGCGTTCGGCCGATACGGCAGCAAGAATATGCCCAAGGACTTCGTCGCGAAGCCTGCGGAACTGGAAGGCTTTGAAGATACGGATTTGGTGACCACGCCTTTTGCGAATCAGTTCAACGCGCCCGGCGGCCTGCAGCCAGGTCAGGGCGGTTACCACGCGTGGCAGAGCAAGGACATGGTCAACTGGGTCCACCACGGCCCGGTCACGAACCGTAAAGCAAAGTGGAGCACCTCGGCCGAGTACGTCGACGGCAAGCTCTATATTTTCTACGACTTCCCCAACGACCAGGACCCGCACGTTTTTGAAGACGACAACCTGTTCGATGGCAAACTCGGCAAAGATCTCGGCCTCGCGTTCAAAGACCCGTCGGACGGGTCAGACGCTGCGTTTATCCGCGACCTCGATGGCAACTTCCGAGTGATCTATGAGGACTGGCGCCCGATCGAAGCACGCAAGCACTCTTGGGACTCGCCCCTGGCGGGCCATGCCGTGAGTGATGATGGACCGCAGGGCTACACCATCCTCGATCCCGTCGTGGACCACCGCACCGAGCCGACGGGGAAGACCGCGACCTACAGCCACCCGCACTGGACTAAGGAAGACCCGGAGCGCTTCCCGTCGAACATCGCGACTTATGAGATCCACAAGCCCGTACAAAACGCCTACGGCGACTGGGCCGCCATCGCCATTGGTGGGCAGTATTACCTCTTCGCAGACTTCCACCCGGCCAACAGCAAAAAGCTCAGCACCGGCTGGTTCACCAGCGACGCCATCGATAAGCCCTTCGAGTGGTGCGACCACATCGGCAGCGGCCACCCCGACCCGGACATCGGCTTCGCGGAAGGGCGGTTCTACCTCTGGACCCAGCAAAAGACCGACTACGTCAGCGACGGGCCTTGGGTCGAAACCGTAGAGGCACGCCTCGGCGTCGATACCGACAACGACGGCGCCATCGACCAGTGGACCGACTGGCAGCGGGTCAAAGAGTCCTACAACAGGATCGAAGGCTTCTCCAAGCAAGTCGCGAAAACCCCCGCATCGCTCGACGCGAGCAAGCTGCCCGCGGGCTTCGGCTTCGCCTTCGAGATGAAGCTGATCGACACGACAGAGAACAAGTCTAAGCCGATGATCGACGCGGTGACCATTGATTTTGAATAACGGGGAGGTGTTTTGATGCCTTGTCTATTCCGTTTTTCCGTTTTGGTTTTGCTCGCGTTGGCTGCCGTACTCTCGCTCCCCTTCGAAGCGCAGGCGGAGGACAAGAAAAAGCAGAACCCGGTACTCGCGCCGATCGAGGACGACCCGGACCTGCCGCGCGTCTTGATCCTCGGCGACTCGATCTCGATGGGCTACACCCTCGACACCCGCGCGATGCTCAAGGGCATCGCGAACCTGCACCGTGCGCCGATCAACTGCGGCGACACGAAGCGCGGGCTGGATCAGATCGACCAGTGGCTCGGAGAGGGCGAGTGGGATGTCATCCACTTCAATTTTGGGCTGCACGACCTGAAGTATGTGAACGACAAAGGGCAGAAAGTACCGGTCCAGGAGGGCAGGCAGAACATCCCGGTCGAGCAGTACGCTGAGAACCTCGATGCGTTGATCAAGCGGCTCAAGCAGACCGATGCGGTCTTGATCTGGCGGAACACCACGCCCGTCCCCGAGGGCGCGAGCGGCCGCGTCGCGGGCGACGCCGTGCGTTACAACAAAGCCGCAGCGGAGGTCATGGCCGAGCACGAGGTGCAGGTCCACGACCTCTACAGCTTCGCGAAGGAGCACGAGAAAGAGATCCAACTCCCCAGGAACGTGCACTACACCAAGGCGGGCTCGAAAAAACTCGCCCAGCAAGTCGTGAAGGTGATCAAGGCCGCGCTATAGGTAGGCACCGCCAGGCGCCGATTCGTTCAGATCGATCACGCTTTTTATTTGAGCACAAATCCTCTGGGATCTGGTGTGAATCCGATACAATCGGGTTTCTGGATAACTTATCTGTCTTTAAGCCTGCAATCTTTTCTGTATCGGGTTTCTGAACCATCAATCAGGGTTTTATCCACTCAGGGTTTCATCATGGCAATGGGCCATCTGCTTTATATCAGCGATGCTGTGCAGCCGATCACGGAAGCCGATCTCGAATCGATCCGTATCAGTTCGCTCCGTAACAACATGCTCATCGATGTGACCGGCGTGCTGTTCTATTCGTCGGGCCACTTTGTGCAACTGCTCGAAGGCGATCGGGACCGGATTCACAAGCTGTATCACACCATCGAGGAAGACGCTCGGCACTGTGAGCCGCGCGTGCTGGTCGATTGCATGGCAACCAAGCGCATCTTCTCCGAGTGGAGCATGGGGCTGCTCAACCTCGATACCTATTCAGTTGAGGACCGCGCGAAGCTGGATGAGCTTGTTGCCTTGGCGAGTCAGGGCGACGTGAATCGCGATGAGACCCCGGTCGAGATGGAGATCCTCAGCCGCTTCTGTATGCTGCTCCCCGTCGCGTGACTCGCACCTGGAGGCGGGTTCCATAATTTCGCCGAGATAACAGGCCAGACGCCCAGACACCCACCCGTGCGGGGGGTTACGTCCTATACCGGTTCAGCGGAAGTAGCTCGCCGGCCTCGGTTTCACGCCCAGCTTCTCGTAGTTGAACCCGTCCTTCATCGGCTTGTACTCGCCGATGATCGACATGTCGCTGTCGGGTTTGATCTGGTCTGCCATGCCCAGTCCCCAGTACACACCGTTGACGATCACGCGGCGCACACCCTCATTCTCAAAGTCTTTGGCCGAGCCCATCGTGAAATGCAGGATCGGCGAGGCCTTCCCGTCGTTGCCCGTCCACGTCTTCGTCCAAGCGATCGGCAGCGGGGCCTTATTCGTATTTGGCGGTGCGTCGCGCTCTAACGTCTTCATCGGCTGGCCCATCAGCAGCGGCGTACAGTCGGCGGGGACCGTGTCTTCTTTGTGGCAGCGGTACACATCCGTCGTGCCCCAGACATCCTTGACGCCGATGAGGATCGGGTGGCCCTTGTTTTCTTCGACCGCAAAACCGCTGGTCGCCTCGCGCTTCCACCCCCCATGATGCTTCATGAACGCACCGCCGAGTAGTTCGCGCAGCGATACTTTCTTGCCATTGACTAGGTAGGGCTTGGTGCTGTGCAGCCCGTGGTTGGCGGTACGCAGCGCGATGATCGGCTTGCCCGAGTCGAAGTAGTTGTACAGGTGATCCGCGTCCTCATCGCTGAGCTTGAGGAAGCGCGACTTCCAGATGAACGCGTCCGCCTTGGCCAGGTTTTCCATGCCCGGCACGATGTTGTACTGGTCTTTCTCTTTGATCGGCGAAGGCCCGGTCGGATCGACCAGCCCGTCTTCGTTCATCAGGAAGATCACCGTGCAGTCAAAGCCGTGGTGTGTGGACAGCGTGCGTGCCAGCATCGGCAGCGCCTGCTCCGCCCGGTACTCCTGCTCGCCAGCCAGCAGCACGATGTGCTTGCCCGAGCCCGGCCCGTCACCGCCCTTGTACGTCAGCCAAAGATCAGACTCGGGTACGGGGTGCGCTTCGTCGGCAACGGTCGCGTGGCAGCTCAGCAGCAAGGCACAGCCAAGCAGTATCGTCAGGGCAACAGCATGATTCATATCGGCTCGCTCCGGGGTGTGATACGGGATCATACCACCGGACCAAACCGGCCTGCAGCGTGTAGCACTGCGTAACCCGCACGGCATCGGTGTCACAACACACACAAGACACCACACCGCGACGTGCGGGTCGCGGTGCGGTGCCTGTTGGTGGCGAAGCAATGGTGTCCGCGGTTTACTCGTCCGGGGTGGGACGGTCGGTTGGGTTCTCAGCGTCATTCTCGCGCTGCTGCGGCTCCGGGTCGAAGTTGCCGATGTTGAAGTCCTCGGGGTCCGCGTTCAGCCGCTGCTGGATGCGGTTCCGCAGCTCCTCCCGGTGATGACGCGTCGGCTTATCCGACCGCAGCCACTGGCGGTGCAGCGCGGAGCCGTCGTACTTCGTTACGCAAGTCGCCCGGCCCTCCGCCCAGTAAACGTCCAGGTCGTTGTACGCGTTGATCCGGTCTCGGCGGATGCGCTCACCCGGCTTGGCGGACATGAACGCCTTCACCACCTCGGTCTTCGGGGGCTCTGTCGAAGGCTGGGGGTCACCCTCCACGTCCTCTTGCTCGGCATCAGGCTTCTGCAGCGCCGCCTCGACGGCGTAAGACTCAAGAAGCCGTGGGTAGACCTTGTCGAACAGCGTGTTGCCGGGGTAGACGTTGATCTCTTCGACCCGGCCGTTCACCGCGAAGGCAACGCCAACCGCATCATCGTGCTCGCCGGCGATCCCCCCGAGCGCCTCGGTGACTTCTTTGGACAGCTTCTTGACCTGCTTGCTGTCGAGCGTTTCATTCAGGCTGGTATTCGAGTTCGCGGTCCCCAGGCTGTACTCAGACTCGGCCTTGATGCGATCGACCTCCTGCCAGACCTGCGACTGGCTCTGGCTGAGCTTGGCAGCGCGGCGCACATCCTTCAGCGCCAGGCCCGTATTGCTGCTCTCCGCAAAAAGGGCACCGCGTGCACCTGCGGACCAACGCGACCGCTCGATACAGAACGTCGGGATCGGCATCTTGCCAGACTTCGGCGCGATAGCGATGGAGGAACGGACCGTACGGTCCTGCTTCCCGCCGACAAGCCGGTCGCCTTCCTGCAGGTACAGCGGCTTGTCCGACCGGTTCTCGATCATCAGTTGCCGGACCTCGGCTGAGTCCTTCTCGCTGACGATCACCTCGCCCGTTTTAAGGCCCTCGTTTAGCGTAATGAAGTCGCGGTCGTCACGCTGCTTGGCGTGCACGAGGTAGACCGCGAGGTTGCCGTGGGTGTAGGGCCCGGTGATGGTGTGCTCCTCGCCCTCCTCAAAGACCGTCTCAACGATCTCCGGCTGATCGTCTGCCTCGCCGGGCTCCTTGGGCTCGGCAGAGGTCTGGCCAGGCAACCCGACCATCAGGCCAAGCAGCCCGAGCAGGACTGCGATCACGAGAAAACGCCACGCGTGTTGCATCATTGCACCGTGTTCCATGAGGAGGTCTCCGAGTTATGGGTTGGGGAAGCGCCTACTTGTCTTGACGAGCAGGCCCGGCCCCGGGTTCATGGCAGTTTGAAAATTATTGTGGGGCTAATTGATATGGATTGCGTGTTTAACCTGAATGAATCAGCAAGAGTGTGGGTTTTCAACAGGTTGTGCACCGGATGCGGACTCAAGCCCAGTACCAGCGCGGTAAGGCGGCTATAGCTCATCAACAGCCGCATACAGCGCCATTGCGATGGAAAGCCATCCCTCTTTGTCCATCGTGCTGTCGCTGAATTGATCGGGCTTGCCGATGGCTAAGCTTAGTGGCGTTGGCTTGGGGAGCAGCTTGCCTTTGGGCAGCGCCTGCTCGCAGCCGCGCAGTCGGCACGGGACAACCGGTACATCGGTTCCCGCGACCAGCATGCCGATGCCCGCTCGGAAGGGTTTGATCGCGCTCCCGTCGCCGCGCGTGCCCTCAGGGAAGACGATCAGCACCAGTTCGTCTTCGACGATCCGCTGGCGGAGTGTGGCGATCGCGTTGCGGTCTGCGTGCTGGCGTCGCAGGGGCAGCACGTTGAGCAGCTTGGTAGCCAGCAGCGCCCGGGCGTGCGTCGTGAAGAAGGTGTCGTGCGCGGCGAGCGGGTACGTCCGGCGGCGGATCGGTCGGGGCAGCACACTCAGCAGGGCCGGCGTGTCGAGGTGGCTGGTGTGATTCGCGACGAGGATGTAAGGCGGCTTGCCGGGCAGGTGCTCCAGACCCGTCGCCTGAATGCGGTGCACTACGGACATCCACGGCCTCAGCAGCAGCCCGACGAGCGGGTGCAGCAGCGCATCGAGGTGGCTTGGTTCGCGTCGGATATCACCGAGGCGTTCGAGCGGCGACGCATCGAGGTCGCGGGCCTTCTTGTACTCAAACGGTTCGATGCTATCCCCCGGAGATGATGCGGGTCTGCTGGTCTAGGCCGACACCGACGTAGAACCCGATGAAGTGGAAGCAGGCGGGCGCCGTCAGCAGCAGGCTGTCGAGGCGGTCGAGCAGGCCGCCATGCCCGGGGATGATGACGCCAGTGTCTTTGACACCGATGTCGCGTTTAATGGCCGAGAGCATGAGGTCGCCGAGCTGCCCGCAGATGCTGATCATCAGCCCGCCCGCGGCGAGGTGCAGCGTGTTCATCTGCGGGGCGTAGGCGAGCAGCGGCTGTCCCAACAGCACGACGGCGAGCGTCGTCAGCACAAGAGCACCCAGCGCCCCGGCGATGGTTTTATTGGGGCTCGTGCTCGGGCAGAGCTTTCGCTTGCCAAAGGCCTTGCCGCAGGTGTAGGCGAAGATGTCGTTCATTGCGACGGCCGACAGGACGAGGATGAGGATCGGCCGGTAGAACGCGCTATTGCCGAAGTAGGCGAGGTGCCCAAGGCAGACCGCGAACAGCAGGAACCCCAGCACGCCGAGCGCGACGCGTTGGACGTAGCCTTTGGGCCGGTCGTTGAGCAGGGCGACCCCCGCGATCAGCACCAAACCAAGCGGGGCTAGCGCCGTGAAGAAGCCGTACCAGTGGTCGATGACAGCGAAGAAGACGCAGGCGATCCCGATGAGCACCGCCCAGGACACCGCCGAGTCTCGGAACAGCCCCGTCACGCGCGCGTACTCGATGTGGCCCGCCACCGCGAGCAGGAAGAAGACGATGACCGCCCAGAATGCGCCCAGCAGGATCGGGCCGACGACGACCAGCACGATGACCGCCCACGACGCGGTACGGATGAGGATTTCACGTTGTAATTCCCTAGGCATCACGCCGAACCGCCCGAGGGCCAGGGCTAGCAATGGTACGAATGCCAGCAGGGCTGTGATCGTCGAGACGGCGATCGTGGTGACGCTGTGATCGAACGCGGACGAGGCCCCAAAGAGGCGTTCGGTCGTCGTCATGCGTCACCCCGCAGGTCTTGGTTGGCGACGAAGCGGTGATAGAAAGTCAGTCGGCGGATGCTTGTGACCACGCAGCTAATCGTGATGACTAGAAGCGTCAGCGCGGGCAGACCCCATGCTTGGTCAGGACCCCAGAAGGCGGACGTACCTGTCCCTGGCCAGGCGGCGATGACGAAGAGCACCGCGGTAAGCACCGCCATCCGCTGCGGCTTGGCCATCGGGCCGACGAAGCTCATGGGTGCGCCTACTGCCCGGCCTAGCTCCCGGCAGTACGCCGTCAAGACCGCACCGCAGCCGGCCAGCACACCAAGCCACCACCCGCCGGGTTCGATGACCAGCGAGCCAAAGCCGATCAGCAGGAGCAGATCACTGACACGGTCCGGCCACTCGTTGAACAACCGACCAGAGCGTGACACCTGTCCGCCGATCTCCGCGACAACGCCGTCCATCAGATTGGCGATCAGGCGCAGCTGGATGCACGCCGCCGCGGTCATGCAAAAGGTTCTAAATGCTGCACCATCGGCGTACGATGCCGCAACCATGTAAGCCGCACCCGCGAGGGCAAAGCCCATGCTAGACAGCGAAATCGTGTTGGGACCGATGCCGATGCGGACCAGCAACGCGCCAAAACGCTGCACCACCCCCAGGCTTCGGCTGCGGATCGGGCGGCGGTCGGTCATTGCTACCGTGTTCTCTTTGGCCCCGTCGTTCATCTATCGCCCCATCAGGAACATTCCAACAAAAAGGCACGCCATCCCCGCGAGGTGGACCGGCCTGATCGCTTGGCCAGTCAGCCACCATGCGAGTATCGCGGCGAAGACAAACGTGCTCGCGTAGATCGGGTAGAGCACCTGCGGCTGGCCCCCACGCTTGAACGCTGCAACAAAGCAGACCATCACGCCCGTGTAGCAACCCACGCCAGCGATCACCTGCCAGTTCAAATAACTCAGCAGCGAGCCACCCGCGCGGTCCGCGCCTGCCTTGTACAGCCACTGACCCACGGCGCCGAGCGCTGCGGCGAGCAGGAACAAGAGTTGGGAGGAGGCGGGTGTAATCATAATAAAGTATGTAAATACTAACAATATTGCCTTGCACGTGCAAGCACGGTAGATTTAGAGCCGATTCACCGCGTTTTTGGTTCAGACGATCGCCCCAATTTTACTCCGACCATGGCTCAGGAACTCGACGTCATTGCCAATACCTGGCCCAGCCTCCCTGACTCCGTTCGTCGCAGGATTCCGGCGATGGTGAACGCAAACGCAGCTGGTTTGAAATCAGTGTTGTACACTCTCTGCGGTTTAGATTACTAGCTAGTTCAAGTGTAATTCGGGTATCTTTTGCTTGTATCTCAGATAGCTTGAGCACTAGTTTCCGAGTGAGATGAGACTTATCTCAAAAGAATGTTTATGCTTTCAAGCCAATCGGAAATCATCGACTTTTATAATATCTTTTCATCTACCGACCACATTTTGAACAAGTACTGGTTATCTTCTTCGTTTCGTTTGATTACAGGATATGGTTTGATCGGATCGAAAACCTTTCGAGGTTGATTGGGTAGTTTTAATCGATCTCTGGATTTTCGAGCAGCATGCTTTCGGCTGACTGACCGTTCATTAGTCGTGAGATGATTTCGTCATATGGGAAACTGAAAAGCTCTTCGTAGTATGTCGATTCGGTGTCTACAGAAGCCCACCCCCCGACTTCTTGTGCCCAAGATGGGGAATATCCGTTTTCGGTTAGGTAGACTTTTTTGCCAACGATTCGGTTCCTGTTGCCATGCCAGTTAACGGTTTGTTTGAATTGGCTCAACGACGGCGGGTTGATCCATGCTTCGACCAGGGCTTGTTGCGTGTGGATGGTGCAGTCAATCACCGTGACAATTAGCTTGCCTCTCGCCGGGTTCAGTTCTAACACGGATTGATCGGCGAGAATGACCGATTCTTCCAAAACAATATCCGCGTTTCCTTCTAAGGCCGTGCTGACCGCGACGGTACCAATGACAACGCAGTTATTGATCTCAAGCCCATCGCCATCGATTGCGTGCCATTTGATCCCGGTCCCTTCTGGGGCAAAAACTTCGGAGTCTGCAATGCTGATGGCATTGCCTGGATCGCATTTCACACATGCCCCGACCGTTCCGGTCATCAATCGGCAGCCCGTAATATTCACATCCCCATCGATCATGCTGACGAGGCTGTATTGCTCCGCGACCGCGGGTTCTCCACCGACGCGCCTTGCATGGGTTTCGGCATCCCAACTGTCCTGGAGGCCGACACCCTTTAAACTCAAACTGCCATGGTAAAGGCGCAGCAGGTATTCCGGTGCAGGGCCATCGCTTGATTTCTTGAGCTCGATCGTTGGCTCGCGTCCTTCTGCTGCGGCGATTGTGACTGTCTTGCCGTCGATGTAAAGTGGCTGGGTTAGGAGGGTCTCATCGGTATCAAGCTCGATTCGGCCTCCATGGGGAACGATGTTGACAGCGCTTTCCAGCTCGGCCGCCGTGGTCACGATGATCTTGCCTGTCGTGTTGGGCTGTAGTTCCGGCGCGATAGCTATTGCAGGTCCGGGTGTGAACTCATCGGTCGTCTTGGTTTCGGCCCTTGTCGACTCCTCTCTTTGTGGAGGGGTTTCGGGGCGCGCGACTACGTAGATGATCAGGGCGGACGCGGCTGCCACGGCCAGCAGTGAAGCGGCCCAGTGGTATTTGTGGATGTGCGGTTCTCGCGGTGGTGGGGCAACCAGCAGCATATCACGAGCAGCTTTCGCTGAAGGTGGACGATCATCAGGCCGCTTGGTCATCAGCGAAGCGATTGCTTTTTCCAGGTGCAAAGGGATTGCCGGGTTCTTGGTTCGAACCGGCGGCGGGTCGTCTGTGGCAATCCGGTGCAGCGTGATCAATGGCGATTCGCCCCCGAAGGGCTCTTCACCCGTAGACATCTTGTATAGGAGGCAACCTAGGCTGAACAGGTCGCTGCGTTCATCGGCTTCCGCGCCGATTGCCAGACGCTCCGGTGCCACGTAGTCGGGCGTGCCCGAGAGGTATCCGTTTTGTGTGAGTGTGGGCGTATTGGCAATGGCTGCCAAGCCAAAATCAGTGATCTTGACCGCGCTATCTTCTTTACGGATCAAAACATTCGATGGCTTAATATCACGGTGAACGACAGCCCGCTCATGGCAGGCTGCGAGGCCGTCTGCGACGGCGGCGGCGATCCGTATGATTTCGTCAGGGTTTAGCTTCGGGTCGTTCCGCATCCGGTACTCAAGCGAGATGCCATCGACGTGCTCCATGATCAGGTAGGGCAGGCCCTTTACCTCGCTGACATCATGCATGGCCACCACATTCGGGTGGTGGACCGCCGCGATCGCCCGTGCTTCACGCATGAAGCGATCCCTCGACAGTTCATCCCGCGCCAACTCCGGGAGCATCGTTTTCAGCGCGACCAGCCTGTTGTTTTGTATGTCACGCGCCTTGAAAACGATGCCCATGCCCCCGCGACCGATGCATTCGATCAGCGCGTAGCTATCGAGCGCTTCTGCGCCATCCGAATCCGACCGGTCGATCCACGGTTCGAGATCGTCGTAGCGAGGGTTGGGCAGACCACTCAGTGCCGCCTTTCGGCTGGAGAGGTGATTGATCGTTTCGATCAATCGTGCTGATGTCGGCTGCTCCTCAGCTAATGCGCTACGCAGTGTTTCATTGAAACCTGGATCGTTGGCGAGCTGCTCCATTCGCTTCTGGCAGTCCTCGTTCTGATCAAGGTATGCCAGAAAGCCGGGATCAAGTTCTTTACCTGCCTCGAGCGAAGCGATCGCGCTGCGTAGTTCTTCATCCGAAGGGTATGAGCGATCGGTCATAGGTGTTCTGACTCGAGCAGTTCGGCGACTCGCTGGCGGATGCGGCCGGTGACACGGCTCTTGCTAATGTACACGGCGCTGACTGTGATGCCACATTCTTCTGCAACATGTTTTGCTGTGTCGCCCTGTACTGCGGTCATCCAGAATGCCCGCCAGGTCGTCTCTTTGAACTCGCCTCGAACGTGTTCGGCCGCCCAACGGAAGATCTGCTGCTGGTGCGCCTTCTCCCAATCGCTATCGTTTTCATCGGCAGACAGCCCGGAGAGCACCGCGATGTTGGTGGACCCGCCGACGCCGAGCGCCGGTTGACGGTTTTTCTCAAAGATCCGTGCGACGGTGCGTTGCGTGATCACGCCGAGCCAGTTGCGGAACCGTCCCTTCCTAGCTTCGTAGCGCGGGATCGATCGCGCCACTTCACGCATCACATCCTGAACCAGGTCGCATGCATCCGCATCTTGGAGCCCGCGTCGCCGTCCGATGGCGTAGATAAAGGGACCATATTGCTTGACGAATTCGGCCCACGATTCGTCATCACCCGAGTCACTGATTCGCACAATCAGGCTTTGGCGGGTTGAGGTGGGCATGAATTCTCTTCGGAGAATAATGGCGATTGAGGGCTTTAAAGGCTTTTAACCCGCATCGAGTATAGCTACAGGGGGTTAGTTTTTACCTTTTTGAGTAATTACTTGATAGAAACTCGGCCAATCTCTGCAATCACTTAATAGGGGGGCACGCTCGGCCTGGGTACGCCTCTTTGCGGACGGCTTTGGGGAAAATAGCTCATCCGTCAGGGTCGGTAGGACACAAAACACAGCAGGGAATTGTAGACGCCACGACTAGCGGCGTCCGCGATCGGTACGTGCCTCAATGATGACAAACAGCTGCGGTGTACTCACAAGAAAACCGTTCGCAGATGGAGAATGGCGCTTGAAGACCACACTTAATCCATTCCGGGCTCTTTTGTTCGAGGTTGGATACTCCATCTTCGATTGGTTGCATTGGACCATGTGTATCGCGTTCAAGCGTTCAGTCCCAACGTCAGCACAGGCGGCCTGGTTTTTCCTACCCCCCGCCAGCGTCGCCTGTGCCGACATGGGGGATGGCCAACATCTATCCGCCCCGAGCGGCCTCGCTCTGGTGGGCCTAGGCGCTACTTATTGTGGTGCCGAAAATATTCCTTCCAACAGTTGTGTACCCAAGGAAATTTGAATCATGAGCGTTCTGCAGAACCCCGGTCTAAACAGCATGACAACGCGCGTTCTCCTCGCCTCAAGCTTGTTGCTCGCCCTGAGCACGTACGATACCGACGCGGCAATCATCGTGACAGGCGACTTTGTGAGCGGCCCAACTGGCAGCCCGCCCGCCAGCGCGGACCCGACATTCTGGACTGGGGGAGGCGACCCGAACAGCGACCCTAACGCCCTCCCCAACACCGATGGTATCGTCGGTGTGACAAGCGACGGCCTGCTGACCGTCTCAGGTGGATCCATTCTCAACCTGTTTCACCTGGACCTGGGCCAGCAGCCGGGTGCGACCGGCACCGTCGAGGTGACGGGGGCCGGCTCCACCCTGAACCTGGGAAGGCACTTCCATATCGGCGCTCATGCCGACGACGCTTCCACGCTTGATGGCGGCAACGGCATGCTGTCCATCACCGATGGCGGACTCGTCGATGTCGTGAGCGATATCTGGCTTGGCGATTCCGCCGCCAGCACGGGCACCGCGATCATCGATGGCGTGGGATCCATCCTGCGGACGGGTGATGACCTGTTTATCGGCGACGATGGGATGGGATCGCTGACGGTCCGGAACGGTGGCATTGTGGAGGCCGCCGACGAGATCAAGGTCGGCGATGACACCGGCGGGAACGGCGCACTGATGGTGGATGGTCCGGGCTCGGTCATCCGGGCGATCGGCAGGGACTTCGACATCGGTGACGACGGCGTCGGCCAAGCAAAAGTCATCAACGGCGGGCGCTTGGAAGCCGGTGACGACATCCAGATCGCGAACGATACCGGCAGCCCCGGTAGTTCGCTCACCGTCCAAGGCGCAGGCTCGATCATCGTGGCGGCCGACCAGATCCGTGTCGGCGATGAGGACGAAGGTTCACTCACCCTTTCCGCAGGCGCGCGAGCCGAAGCCGAGAGCGTCGTGGTCGGTGGTAACGAGGCGGGCATCGGTCATATGATTGTGGAGGGCATCGGCACCACCGCCGTCGCGAACGGGAGTGACTTCATTTCGGGTGGCTCCGGTCGGGGTATCGTCACGATCCGGGACGGCGGACGCGTCGAGGCGGCCGTCGTCCGGCTGGGGGACGGTGATACCGGCGACGGCGTGATCGATGTCCAAGGCAACAACTCGATTATCGTCAGCAACGACAGTTATCTCGTCGGCTTCGGAGGTTCGGGCAGACTGGTCGTATCAGATGGGGCCCGGGCCGAGGCGGCAGGCGACTTCTTCTTGGGGCTTGACCCGGGCGGGGTTGGCTTCGTCACGGTCCAAGGCGCGGGCACAACGCTCGAGACGACCGGCGGCAGCATCAACATGGGCCCTCAGGGCGGTAACGGACGCCTCAGTGTGCTGGACGGCGCGCGGGTGACCGCCTTCGCCGACGTTGGTATCGCAACCGTAGATACCAGTGACAGCTGGGTTACCGTCAGAGGTAGTAATTCGGAGCTTTCGAGCGCTTCGATCACTGTTGGAGGCGACGGCAAAGGGGTTCTCAATGTGCTGAACGGCGGCCGGGCCATGGCCTCCATTCAAATCAATCTCGGGGAGTCTTTGAGCGGTGTCGGAGTCGTGAATATTCGAGGCGGTGGTAGCCAAATCTCTGCCAATATTCTCAATGTGGGGATCGATGGGTCCGGTACGTTCAACCTCAGTGAGTCCGGATCGGCCAGTTTTGAAACAGCGGGCGTGTCCGCCACCAGCACGGTCAACATGGTCGTCAGCGGCGACAACATGCTTGCCGCAACGACCTCGTACACCAACGAGGGTACGACGAATTTCATCGCGGGCAGCCAGCTCGCTTCGGGCAGTTACGTGCCGATCAATTCACCGGTTTTTTCGGGGTCAGGCGGCTACGTCGGCATCGGCGGCACGACCAGTTTCCCATCAGGCGTACCCACATTTACCGTCGGTAGCATCATCGCCGACGCCGGCGACGACGGGACCGAAAGCATGATCGACGGCGGCGACCGTGTCCAAATCGGTCGTGTCACCATCAGCCTGAACGAGAACGCCGGCACCAATGGCACCCTCACGGTGACCGACCTCAACCTGCTTGAGATCTTCGGCAACGAAGTCCTGTCGGCCTTATCCATCCAAGCCACCGGCCTTAACTCAGCACTGCTCCACGCGCTATCGTTTGATGTCGGGCTCCAAGACCGCGACGCGCTGACGGTATTGCAACGGCCGACCGGAGCCGGCGACGACAACTGGGTCGCGTTCGACCCCACGATCACGGACTTCACCAACGGCACGTTCACGTTCACGATCGACCAACTGAGCGGATTCGATTACGCCGTCGCGATCCCCGAGCCTGCCTCTCTCACCTTCCTCGCCCTCGGCGGCCTCGCGATGACCCGCCGCCGCCGCTAGATCACACCCGCTATCCACACTCTTGCTGAACCCTCCCGAAAGGAAACGCCTTGCCCCGACCCTACAGCCTCACCGCCGCCCTGGTCCTGCCTCTTGTCGTGCTGGCTGCCGCCTCGGCTAACGCCCAATTCGACACCGTCATCAACCTGCCCGGCGACCCCACCTTTGGCGACAGCATCGGCGACAACGAGAGTATCGGCGACGGCTCCCCCACGTCGACCACCCAGCTCAACGTCGCCAGCGGCGGGAGCGTCGGCGAATTCTTCTCGGCCTTCGCCGGCAGCGAGGTCAACATCACCGGCGGCTCCGTCGGCGATTCGTTTACCGCCAACAGCAACGACGGGGTGACGATCAGCAGCGGCAGCGTGGGCAACAGCTTCGAGGCCGTCAACAGCACGGTGACCATCACCGGTGGGAACGTAGGTTTTGATTTCAGCGCGACCTCCAACAGCGTGGTGAACATTAGCGGTGGGGACGTGGGGCCCAACTTCACCACCTTGTTCAGCACCGTGAACGTCAGCGGCGACGCCCTGGTAGGCGAGCTGCTCAGCGAAACGGGCAGCGAAGCGAACATCTCCGGCGGCACCGTTGAATCGTTATTGGCGAACTCGGCAAGCGTGGCGAACGTCACCGGCGGCGACGTGCTCTTTTTGTTCGCCGACGGCGGCGAGGTCAACGTCAGCGGCGGCAACGTCGTGTTTAGTGGCGTCACGAACGGCGCGGTGATCAACATTAGCGGCGGCGTCACCGGCGATGACGTCTTCGTCCTGTCCAGCAGCACGCTGAACATCAGCGGTGGGGAGGTCGGCAACAACGTGGTCGTCGAAGATACCGCCGTGGTAAACATCAGCGGCGGGACCGTCGGCGACGACTTCGAAGCGGCCAACGGTAGCGCGGTTACGATCAGCGGCGGCACCGTGGGCACCAACTTCCAGGCGTTCGAGGGCAGCGAAATTAATCTGATCGGCACCGAATTCCTGCTCGGCGACGTGTTGCTGGACGCCCTGGTTCTAGATGAACCGTTCACCATCGATGTCCGCGACGTGACGCTCTCCGGCACGCTGGCCGACGGCTCGGACTTCAGCTTCGACCTGAACAGCTCGTTCAGCGGCGTCGTCGACTTCTTCTCACCCGACTCGACGCTCACCGTCACGCTGGTCCCCGAGCCCACCTCCCTCGCCCTCTTCGCCCTCGGCGGCATGACGCTCCTCCATCGCCGGCGGGTGGGTGACCGGTAAACACGCCCAAGTCCTGCCTCCAAAACACCCTACGAGAAAGACCCATGAACACCCTCAAGCACCTCACCGCACTCCTTGTGCTCACCCTGACGATGCCCGCCGCCGGACAGGTCGATCCCCCACCCTTCGTCGACCCCATGCCGGTCCTGATCACCATCGACCCGACCGACCCGTCCGCCGTCACCTTCACCGCCACCGACGCCATCGCCGCCGTCACCGATACCGATACGTCAGCATCCGTTGATGCCGGCGTGACGTTCGATGACCTGTTCGCCGCCGACTTCGACCTGACGCCGACGCAGTCGATCAGCTTCACCGGCACGCTGGCCGCGTTCGCCGCCCCCGAGTACACCGACGCTGCGAACGGCTTCGGCGGCCTCAGCCTTCTCGACCTCAACCTCTTCAACTTCTCGTCTAACGAGAGCCAGTCCTTCACAGCGTTCTTCCCCGCGTTCTCCGGCTCCGCCACCCTCGACCTCACCGGCGCGACCTTCGGCCCGATCGGCACCACCGGCGACATCCTCGTCGGCGACACCATCACCGGCTCGGGCGCGTTCATCGGCCAGTTCCAGATCGTCCCCGAGCCCGCCTCCCTCACCCTCCTCGCCGCCGCCGGCCTCCCTCTCCTCCGCCGCACGGCGAGAGGTTGAGTTCTTCATGCACCGATTGGAGTTTTTAGATGCTTATTCGAACCACCTTCGCTGCAGTCACGACCCTCGCCTCGATCCAGCCGGCATCCGCGAGCCTGTTCCGCATCACCGGCGACCTTGTCGACACCGACTTTGGACTGATGGACTTCACCATCGGCGATGAGTTCATCGTCGGGACCGTCGGCACTTTCGAGGTGCTCGTCGACGAGCGCGATGTTCAAGTCGTGGCCAGCAACCCGGGCAATACCATCCCCGAGACCACGACGATCGCCCTGCTCCTGGAAGACCCGTGGTTTGGCTATGAAGTCCAATCCGCATCGGTCACCTTCAATGGCATCACCCTCACGACAGAGGACCTGAGCGAAACCGGGCCATTCGTGGAGAGCGGGCCGGACCTCGCCGAGTTTTTCGTCGAGGGTGGGACGCTGGCGGACCTCGCCGCGGGGACGCTCGATCCCAATGGGAGGATTTCCATCAACTTCTTTGATGGCGATACCGGCGCGTTCGCCTCAATCGGCAATCTCTCTGCGAGCGGAGACCCGGCCATCTTCAATGTGATCCTCCCGGAGTTCGACATCGACGACGGCAACGGCTTCGCCGCCAACTCGAACGGCGGTCTGCCAAACAGCGGGGTGACCAATGTCGTCGTGACCCTCGTCCCCGAACCGACCAGCCTCGCCCTGCTGGGCCTGACCGGCTTGCTCGTCGCGCGACCACGGCGCTGACGCTGCCGCTATTCCGCCTGCCATTGTCTGGTTCCTCTTTGTAATCAATAACAGCAGCATCTTTCAGACAGGACACGTCCCTTGCGCACCGCTACTTCCGCTTTCACCTTCGTCCTTGCCATGGCAATCGGGTCCGCCGCCCCAGCCAGCGTGATTACCTTCGGCTCGTTCGAAGGCACTATCTCGGGCCTCGATCCCGACTCGACGGAGGGCGACTTCGTCTATCGCGCCGTGAACGGCAGCACGCTCTTCATCGGCCCCATCACCGACAACCCCGCCGACACCGACTCCGCGATCCGCGCCCAACTCGCGAGCTCCGGCGGCACCCTCGAGATCACCCCCGCGCCCGGCGCGGCGTTCACGACCTTCCGCTTCGACAGCATCGACCTGATCTCCCTGGGCCCCGACATCCAAGACGTCACCATCGTCGGCCTGCTCAACGGCGAGGTCGTCGCCAACGGCCCCGCCTTGTCGGTCGCCGGCAACAGCCCGCCTCAGACCGTCTCCGCAGAATCGTTCAGCTTACTCAACGTCGAGGTCGACACCCTTCAGATCTCGCTGCCCGCAAGCGGCGGCGGCGGCTTGCCGTCCAGCGCCGCGGCCTCACCGACCAGCGGCATCAACAACCTGCTCTTAGCGCCCTCCACCGTCGTGGCCGCCGACAACATCGTTCTCACCCCGATCCCCGAGCCGTCAAGCCTCGCGCTGCTGGGCGTGGGCGGGCTGCTCGTGACCCGGCGGCGGCGCGAAACAAATTGAAACTCGACGATTCAGGACTTACTCAGAGTACGCCGCACGATGGAGACCGCTATGAAAATCTATTCACCCAACTACCTGATCCTGGCCAGCCTGTTTGTCGCAACCCCCGCAGCCGCCGTGCCGTTCTACGAACTGACCATCACAGGGGTGGTCAACAAGATCGAGGTGAACGCCTCTCTCCAGAGCGACTTCGACAGTGTCTTCTCGATCGGCGACCCCCTGTCGTTCTTAATCCGCTACGACGCCGGGGCGCCGAGCGACAGCCTGAATAACCTCACTGAGTACGACTCGGCGATCGAGTCGAGATTTATCAGGATCGGCAACTACGACCCCTTGGCCAATCTTCCGACAGAGGATAAAGATAAGGACAAAGGGAAAGGCAATGACCCGAATACGCCTGACCCGATACCCGGCGTGGATAGTGAGTTGGGACTGATCCAACTGATCAACCGGCCGCTTCGAACCGGCGATGCCGGCGACGAGTTCAACATCCTCATGGACTTCTCCAGCGGGAGTCAAAAGATCCTCGCCGATGTCGGCACGGCCATACCCCGCTCTTTCGGCATCAGCCTGCAGGACCCGACCGACGCCACGTACCCGGGCGACGGCACCGCACCACCTGCTCTATCCACCGTCACGGACTTCAGCGCTTTTACGGACCGGTCCACAAACTCCTTCCAGTTCTACGACACGGCCACCGGCGAAGAAGGGGTGGCGGACATCGGTTTCCAGATCACCAGCGCTTCCATCCAAGTCGTCCCCGAACCCACAAGCCTCACGCTGCTAGGCCTTGGCGGGATCCTGGGCGCAAGGCGGCGGTACTAACTCAGAGTATGCCTAGTGCGGACCGGTCTCTTTACCCATGAGCATGATCCTCAAATTGAAAACAACGTAGAGACGGTCCACATAGCGGCTCAAGAGAACGTTTGATTCAGGGTGCGCATGAATAAGCCCCGTAAGCGAGGCGCTTGACGGGGCTTAAAAGTGACCGGGCTGGGGTCCGAACAACCCTGGAAAACCTGGGGGGAAACAGTAAACTCTGGAAAGGGCGACGCAGAATCCGACGCAGTTGTCGCTTCGGCTCAAGACCTCTTACTTCTCGTCAGTTCATGGGCGAGGCTGCCGGAGCAAGTTCGTAGTTCAATACTGACACTGGTCAACGAATCTTTGTCTCCAAATACATGACCCCTAGGTGCAATTCGGCGGACACTTGTCACAAATCAGCACAGATTGCCTGGTGACAGTGGTTAAGCTTAGTTCTGATGATGGCTTGGTAAACAAACTCGAAATGTGGGTACTAAAAACTGATATTGAGCGCCATACCTAATTGAGCTAGCCGCTCACATGGAGGAAGCTCAGTGCGCAAGCTGTCAGCGTAAGATCGATCCGATTGGATTTGGTCTGGAGAACTTTGATGCCGCCGGCAAGTGGCGGACAACCGAAAGCTACAAAGTCGACAAGAAGAAGCCAAAGCGATGGACGATCGACGCCTCCGGTCAGTTGTACCGAGGCCCAGCCTTTGATGACTACTTCGAGCTACGTGACATCATCGCCTCGCGCGAGACCGACTTCGCCCGCGGTCTGACCGAGCACCTGATCGAGTACGCCCTGGGCCGGCCGTACGGGTTCACCGATGACCCGCTTGCCGACGCAATCATGGATACCGCGAAGGGCAGGCAATTCGCCCTGCGTGAATTTATCCATGCCATCGTGCAGAGTAATGCCTTTCAAACCAAGTAAGGTTTTTACAAGATCAAATACTTCAAATCGCAAGAGATCATTATGCCACAACCCTTGAATAGATCGATCCTCCTGATGCTGCTACTAACCTGCTGCATATATGGACAGTCGAATGCCCAAGAGCAACAGCCCGCCAATGTCATTCTCCTCTTCATTGATGACTTGGGCTATGCCGATACCGGGCCATTTGGCGCCAAGGATATCCCTACGCCCAACATCGATCGACTCGCCAAAGAGGGCGTGATGCTCACGCAGACCTACGTGACGAATCCGCCTTGCTGTCCAAGCCGATGTAGCCTGATAATGGGCATGTACGGCCAGAAGTTTGGGAAGTACGGTATGTCTCGCGGGCTACCCATCCCAAAAGATAAGCCGACACTTGCAGAGTTCATGCGCGACAACGGCTACGTGACTGGGCAGATCGGCAAATGGGATATCGGTAATAAGGCCCAGGGCCCATCTTCGCGAGGATTCATGGAGGTCGCCGAGCTCCCACCGACGGTCGAGGGGGAGAAGCTTCACTATCTCGTTAAGGATAAGGATGGCAAGCAGGCCTGGCTCACAGACCTCGACGGCGACCGGCTGGTAGAGTTTGTGGAAAGGAATAAAGACAAGCCGTTCTTCATGTATTGGTCGCCGAAGGCTGTGCACTCGCCCCACGGTAATGTTCCAGAAGCGCTGGCGTCCCGGACCACGGCACCGAATAAGCGACGTGAGTTGGGTGGCGGAATCGTTTCCGTCGATGACCAGGTCGGGAAGATGCTTGCATGCCTCGACCGTCACGGCCTGCGCGAGAATACGCTGATCATTTTCTCTAGTGATAATGGCCCGAACCTCGGCGAGGGTGGCTCCGCGGCCCCTTACCGGGGCGGTAAAGCAAGTGGTACCCAGCAGATCGGCTGGACACTCAGCCCGACTGTGATGTCATGGCCTGGAGTGATCCCCGAGGGCGAACGCTTCGATGGGCTTTCCTGTACGCTTGATTTCTATGCCACGCTCGCTGCTGCGGCCGGGGTGGATGCGCCCAAGCACTTGGATGGTGTCGATCTCATCCCATATCTCCGGGGAGAGAAAGAAGGCAGTCCACACGAGTTCTTATACTGGCTGAATAATCAGCCTGATGATGCGCCGAATCGTCATTTAGTGGCTGTGCGTTGGAAGCAATGGCGGCTCTATCGACAGCGTGAGAAAGACTCATGGCAACTCTTTGACATTAGCAAAGACCCAGGAGAATACAAGAATGTTGCCAAGCAGTTCCCCGAAGTTGTCGAGCACATGGCAGCTAATCACGCCGAATGGAAGAAGAGCCACGTCCCGCCTCCCAAGATCGAGAAAGTCGACGCCAAAGGTATGCCTCCCAAGGGCCATGGCTGGGTGTTGAGTAATGGGCGTGTCGATGGGCAACAGCTAAAGAGAGAGAAAGAAGAATCGCTTGACTATCTGATCGCTTTACCCAAGGCATATGAAAAAGAAGGAGACGCAGTGCCTTTGATCTTATTCCTGCACGGCGCGGGGGAACGGGGGGAGGATCTTGAGAAATTGAAGAAGCATGGGCCGCCAAAGATGATTCAGAAAGGGCATGACTTCGGGGCGATCGTCGTCTCGCCTCAATGCCCGACAGAATCATGGTGGACGAAGCAAGTAGATCATCTTGCAGCGTTGTTAGATAAGATTGAGCTTGAATACAACGTCGACGAGAAGAGGATCTACGTGACCGGGCTTTCGATGGGGGGAATGGGTGCATTCGCTTTGTGTGCACATCAGCCCGATCGCTTCGCTGCAGCGGTTCCGATCTGCGGCAGAGGGAGCGAGAAGATGGCTGACAAACTGACGAAGATACCCATGTGGGTCTTCCACGGTGAGAAGGACAAGATCGTACCTGCCGAGGGATCAAAGATGATGGTCCGTCTCATGAACGCGAAAGATGGCGAAAACGCCAAGCTCACGCTTTATCCCACAGTTGGCCATAAGAGTTGGGACAAAGCCTATGCCGATGAAGGCATGTGGAAGTGGTTGTTCGAACAGCGGCGGGGAGCGACTAATAAGTAGGCTTGGTGTGCCTTTTGTAGTATTCCAGTATGGCAGATTATCGAAATGATCTAATGGCCAAGGACGCAGTGGTTCTCTTTGGCATCAGTAATTCGTCCAGACTCCAAGTGAATCACACGATCGGCATTTTGAATCGCGGAAGGTCGGTGAGAAACGATAAATGTCGTGCGATTCTGCATGATTTGATTGAGTGATTCCTGTACATACGCCTCTGTTTCTTGGTCGAGCGCACTGGTGGCTTCGTCGAGAATCAAAACCTGAGGGTCGCGAATAATTGCGCGGGCAATTGACAGCCGCTGCTGCTGGCCGCCCGATAGACGGACACCCTGGTCACCGAGTTGCGTGTTCAACCCATCGGGTAGTTGTGAGACGAATTGAGCTGCTCCAGCTTGTTCTAGCGCTTGCCAAACGGCTTGTTCATCCACTTCGGCGGATCCGAATACAACATTGTCGTAGACACTACCAGAGAACATCAGGACGTCTTGAGACACCACGCCAACCTGCTTACGGAACGTACGTAAATCCATCTCCCTGATGTCGTAGCCATCAATGAGAACGCGTCCTGAATCAGGGAGGATGAGTCCTAGCAGCAGGGATAGCATCGTTGACTTGCCCGCTCCGCTATCGCCCACAAACGCTATCGCCTCACCCGGATCAACGGAAAGCGATATGCCGGATAAGGCCTCCACATCCGTCCCCGGGTATCGGAACGTCACATCTTTTAACTCGAAAGCCCCCTTGACTGGGCCGAATGGATTCTTGCCACTATTCTGTTCGGTTTCCGGGGCTGCCAGAATTTCCGAGATCGAGTGGAGTGATTCGCGTGCCTGAATGATCTGCGGCAAGGTATTCATAGCTGACGCAAGCTGTGCGGACAGGATCAAGAAAAACGAGTTAAACATGACGACCGCACCGACCGTGATGTACCCATTAAAACAGGCGTAAATCGAGCCAGCCAGGAATAGTACCTGGAGAATATTCATCGTGGCGAAAGTGCTGGAACCAAACAGTGCACGTGTGACATCAAAGCGTCGGCCATACGTGTAGACGTGTTCGATCTGGGGCTCGATACGGTCGATCGCATCTTGCTCGAGCCCATGTGACCGAGTGACGGGAATCATCTTCAGCATCTCATTGAGCGAACCGCTCATCGTTTCGATCGATGAGCGGAGCTGCTCGACTCGCTTATTCAAAATACGATAAAAGCCGAATCGTATGACGGCGGAGATCGGCACCGCGATCAGGAAGAATAGCAACGCCGCAGGAGCGGTCAGCCAGATCGCAATGAAAGCTATGGTGACACTAATCATGAAATTTAGCATGACGTCGAAGATCAGGAAGGGCGCTTGTTCGATAATCTCTAGATCACGGATTGCTTTTGAGTGCAGCTTCCCGACGCTGGTTCGGTAATGAAATAGCAATGAGAGGGTCTGCAGCTGCCGACAGATGCGCACACGAAGATCACGGCCGATGGAGCGCGTGATATGGCTAAGTTGTGAGAAATAGAGTGTATGCGCGGGGATGTTAAGGGCCCAAAGCCCGACAAGTATGCCTGCATAGATAGACAGCCACATCATGCGTTCTGGACCACCGTCGATCGCGAGGTCGATCATCCACGCCGTGATCACTGGCATGAGTGGCATCGGACAGTGCTTGAAAGCGTAAAGCAATACCGTGCTTAACAAGCGGTACCGGTGAGGCCGAGTAAGCTCTGAGATCAAAGATTGATTTCGCTGCATATCAACGGGCTTCTGCCTATTGCCACCTGTCAGAATGAGCAATGACCCTTTCTCATTCTTAGTGCCATTTGATATGAGAGAGTCTGGTGTTCTTGGTCAGTTCTAGTTCAACGCCATATCCAGACTACGCAAGTTCTTGCCATACTCTCCCTGCTCGAAGAGGTGGGCTTTGTCCATCGCGATCGCAAACTGCTCGGTCGAGCCCGGCTGCAGGGGTCTGGACTCGGTGCGGATCAGCACGCGCTCACCATTAGCGAGGCTGCCGTAGACATCCATCTGTGCACCCAGGGGCTCGACGACCTGAACATCTACATCAACGACAGGTTGGCCGTCGCCTGCTGACTCATCCTTAAACAGGAAGTGCTCTGGCCGAACCCCCAAGACAAGCGTTTGATCAGCTGCAGCCTCGGCAGGGCCGGACAGCTCGCCATGGATTGGGATCGTGATGCCGTCAGAAACGAAGTTGATTTCCCCGCCAGAGCCCGTCATACGCCCCTCGATAAAGTTCATCGGGGGCATGCCGATAAACCCCGCGACAAAGCGGTTGGCTGGGTTGTTGTAGACCTCAAGCGGTGTGCCGGCCTGCTGGATATGCCCGCCACTCATGACGACAACGCGGTCGCCTAGCGTCATCGCTTCTTCCTGGTCATGCGTGACATAGACCGAGGTGGTCTTGAGTTGTTGGTGCAGCTGCTTCAGCTCCGCACGCGTCTCCGCACGCAGCTTCGCATCAAGGTTCGAGAGCGGCTCATCGAATAGGAAGCACTTTGGGTCGCGTACAATCGCTCGGCCTAACGCGACACGCTGGCGCTGGCCGCCGGAGAGGGCCTTGGGCTTTCGGTCGAGGTAGTCGGTGATGCTCAGTTTGGCCGCGGCGTCCTTGACGCGCCGATCGATCTCGGCCTGTGGCGTCTTTCGTAGCTTGAGCCCGAAGGCCATGTTCTTATACACCGTCATGTGCGGATAGAGCGCATAGCTCTGGAACACCATGGCGATGTCGCGGTTCTTTGGCTCGATGTTGTTGACGACCTTGTCGTCGATGGAGATGGTGCCGTCGGTGATCTCTTCGAGCCCAGCGATCATCCGGAGGGTCGTCGACTTGCCACAACCCGAAGGCCCGACGAGGACCACAAACTCGCCATCGCCGATGTCCAGATCGATGCCATCGACGACGTTGGTCTTGCCGTCGTAGGACTTGATGAGGGATTGAAGGGAGACGTTGGACATTTGCGACTCCTAACGGGATTGAAACCGACTGAACACCTTCTATTGAATGAGCAACCTATCTATTGTCGTATCTTCTTCTGCCACTCGGTCGGCATTTCAGAAACATCGGAGTCATCTTCATAGTGTTTTCGCAAGTCCTTCAGATTCTCCTTTAGTTCCTGAATGATCGCCTGGTAGTTCTGGTCTTCATAGAGATTCGTGAGCTCATCCGGATCCGTTTTCAGGTCATACATTTCCCACTCATTGAACTGATAAAAGTGCATCAGTTTGTATCGCTCGGTCCGGATCCCATAGTGTTTGGGGACCATATGCACGCTGGGGTACTCGTAATAATGGTAATAGATACTCTTCCGCCAATCATCGGGTTGTTCCCCTTTGAGTAAGGGCACAAGTGATTTGCCTTGCATATCACCTGGAACGTTGGCTCCGGCCATATCCAAGAAAGTAGAGGCATAGTCAAGGTTCTGGACCATCTGCTCAGATGCACTCGAAGGTTTTGTCACGCCAGGCCACTTTACGATCAGTGGCATCCTGAGCGATTCCTCATACATCCAGCGCTTGTCGTACCAGCCATGATCGCCGATATAAAAACCTTGGTCTGATGAATAAATCACGATCGTATTGTCATCCAATCCCAGTTCTGACAGTGTGTTCATGATCGTTCCAACACTGTCATCAACGCCTCGGACGCATCGCAGGTAGTTTTTTGCGTAACGCTGGAATTTCCATCGCACCAAATCGTGCCCCTTAAGATTGGCTTTGTGGAATGCTGCGTCTTTGGGTCCATATGCATTGCGCCATGCACGGATCTGCTCTTCGGACATCCGTTTCATGTTTGCCCAGGCAGAGCGGTCCGTCTTAGCTTTGACCGACTTGCCATCAAACTCTGGTGTCAGATCAAGGAAGAGGTCAAAGTTAAGATGCATATGCCGATCGATCTCGAGTTCCTGATGCCTGGCAGGCGGAGCGTTATCGTCGTACTCATCGAAGAGTGTTTCAGGTTCCGGGATATCAATATCGTCATAGAGTGAAAGGTGTTTTTTTGCTGGCATCCAGTTTCGGTGAGGTGCCTTGTATTGGACCATGAGCATGAACGGTGCATCATCTGTTGTTTGACGCTTGAGGAAGTCAACGGCCATGTCAGTAACAATCTGCGTGCTATGGCCCTCGACCCTTATCCTTCCATTTGGTGTAATTAAATCGGGGTTGTAGTACAGCCCCTGCCCCGGCAGGACCGTCCATTCGTCGTAGCCCAAAGGCTGTCCCTTGAGGTGGCTCTTACCGAAGATGGCCGTTGTATAGCCAGCTTTTTGTAGTAACTTAGGGAACGTCTGCTGATTCCAGTCGAACGTGTTGCCGTTGTTCATGAAACCATTCTTATGGCTGTGCTTACCAGTTTGGATGACGGCACGGCTGGGACCACAGATCGAGTTGGTGCAGAAGCTATTTCGAAACAGCATGCCCTCAGAAGCGAGTCTGTCAATGTTTGGGGTAGGGTCAACAGATTTCAGCCAACCGTCATATGCACCGATTGCGTGCGGGGCGTGGTCGTCGGAGAACATGAATACGATGTTGGGCCGTTCAGCGGCTTCTGTGGTTGCCGTCATGCCACAGACCAATAGCGTCCAGCAACAACACAGGCCCAAATTGATATACAGTTTCATGAGGTCGATTTCCTGCAGTGTGGAGCGGTGTACAGAGGTTAGGGCGGTACGGACCTAGTGTTTGAGTAAGCATATCCAAGACAGGCTCTTGTGAGAACTTCCTTTACTGCATGTTGTTCGCCAATTTCTGCTCGATTTGGTCGCGCACTTCGAGGCTCAGCGGTCTTTCTCTTGTTGACTCTCAGGCGGCCCGCGTTTGGCTCGCCGTACCTCCGATGGTTTTAGTCCACCGGTACGTTTGGGCATGAAATCATCTGTCATGAATGATGAGGCAGGTAATCCAGCCTCATTCAGCAGGCTGATTTCCGGGTCAGGGCTGGGTTTTCGGAAGAGGTAGCGGACATATTGGGGGGCGTCTACTTTCTCACTATGAACGATAACGGTGTCGCCCTCGATCCACGCGTCTGCTTGTTCATACTTCCCATCTTTGCCAGCAATTTCAAAAAACTTCAGTTGCTTGCCACCCGTCTTGCTCCGTAACCCACCACCTGTATGCGTAAAGGTCAGGGTCGCTTTAGAATCCTTGAAGGTAATCTCATCCACGAGAGGTCCTGAGTACACAATTTCATCACGACCATAGTTCTTGGCCAAGGCAATGAGTGCGAGGCGCTCGCCAAAGGGTTGCTTATTATTAGGGTGAAGACTGGGGCCGTAGTCATAGCAGATCGCCATGCCGGTATTCCGCGTGATGTCTAATGCACGTCGCATCCGATCACGGAGCCATGGCCACTCACCGGTGACGGGCGACTCTTGTGTTGGCACCTGAACGTAATAAAACGGGAACTCTCGCTTCTCTAGTTCTGCCGCTGCAGCCCATCGCTGCCGCCAGGTATCGATATGGAATGCAAGTAAGCTATCGTACTCACAGGCTGTTTCTGATTTGGCGTTCCGTTCGCCCTGATACCAAATGACACCACGGATCGAAAATGGGATCACCGGCGCAATCTTGCTATCGAATTGCACGCCTGGTTGACGTTGTGGCTTGTTGTCTGGATCACGCCAGTTTGGCTCAATACCTAGGTCCACACGAATCTGGTCCGCGGCATCTTCGGGCATCCACGCTTGGATCGGCGTTCCTGAGTTGTAGCGTGTGATGAGCCCGATTGGGATATCTAACTCCTCGTATAGTTCATGACCAAAGTAGAACGCAACCATGGATAATCGACTGAGCGACTGCTCAGACACCTTGTCCCAACCATTGCGTCCATTGAATCTTAAGCGTGATAGATCAGTCTTCAATATCTCTGGATCAAGTACACGGCCCTTGTTTTTGTTGAATGTTCCGGCCATATTGGACTGGCCACTACAAAGCCATACTTCGCCAACCAGTACATCCTTGAACTCCAGCTTGTTTGATCCAGAAACAACCAGTGTTCTACCCGTAGAAGATGTTGTTAGTGGCTTCAGAGTGATTTGCCATATTCCATCAGGATCAGCATTCGTAGAGACAGACTGCCCCGCAAAGGTGACGGTGACTGCTTCTCCAGCCCCCGCGGTTCCCCAAACTGGTACAGGAAGCTCTCTTTGAAGCACCATTCCATCGCCAAAAATCGATGGCATGGCCACTTCAGCATGACTCTCGTCTGCACACAGTAGTGGCAGCATGCCCACTACGAAAAACCATCGTAGGATGCAGTGGAAATCTCGATAGTTGTAGGTCGAGGTCATTATCAAACGCTTCCTTATCACTAGAACAAAATAATCTCGCTGAGTCGAACCCGGCTATCGCCGAGAAGCTATTGGGAATGATCGAATCGCACTTCGAGGAGACCGACGCTCGGCTGCCGACGCTGAATCCGAGACCGCCCGGCCTTAGTCGGTCTTGACCATTGCCAAAACCTCTTCGATTTCAGACAATTCCGCCTCGTCGAGGGTCGGTTGATCGATGAACTTGAGGTTCTCAGCAATCTGCTCGGGCCGACTCGCTCCAATGAGCGCTGAGGTGATCCGCCGATCGCGGAGCACCCAGGTCAACGCCATCTGAGCGAGGGATTGGCCCCGGCGATTAGCGATGTCGTTCAGACGATTAAGCATCAATTGAGTCTCGGTCGTGATCGTGTCTTTGGATAAAAATCCATCATCGTGACCGGCCCGAGAGTTTTTGGGGATGGAATCCAGATACTTATCCGTCAGCATCCCTTGTGCCAAGGGACAAAAAACAATGACGCCCAGGCCTTGCTCATCGGTCACGTCGAGCAGATGATCTTCGACCCACCGGTCAAGCATTGAATAATTGGGCTGATGGATGATCGGCTTGATCAGTCCATTTTCCGCGCAGATGCGCAAGACGTCGGCTGTTTGCTCGCCTGGGTACATGCTGATACCGGTGTACAGAGCCTTGCCGTGTCGGACCGCCGTATCCAACGCACCGAGCGTCTCTTCTAGCGGTGTGTTTTGGGGGCACGGCCGGTGCGAGTAAAAAAGATCGACATAATCGACTTGCAGGCGTTCGAGGGATTGGTCAAGCGATGCAAGCAGGTGCTTTCGGCTGCCGAAGTTGCCATAAGGCCCGGGCCACATGTCCCAGCCGGCCTTGGTAGATAGGATCAGTTCGTCACGATAGCCCGCAAAATCTTCTTTCAAGATGCGCCCAACGCGTGTCTCCGCGCTGCCAGCAGGCGGGCCATAGTTGTTTGCTAAGTCAAAGTGAGTCACGCCGTGATCGAATGCTTCAAAGAGCATGCGCTGGCAGTTGGCATGCATGGAGGACTCGTCGGTGTGCCGGCCCGAATCGCGCCCTGGGGCTCCAAAGTTATGCCAACATCCCAGTGAAATCGAGGGTAGGGATAAACCGGACCGACCGCATTGACGGAACCAAGTGCGGGGGGAATCGTAGCGGTTTTTCGCAGGGTGGTAATCAGGCATGGCACGAGTGTATCGCGGTTACATCGTTCTACAGAACATTATTCTGGCCTGGCTTTATCCTTGGCTTTCTGCTGATCAGTCCTGAGATCCGTCTTCTTTGGGTAGTGCTTCTCCAACGCCTCTTTCATCTGTAGGCTGCTATTCCTGGCAGCAAATGCAGGAAGCAGCGGGTCGCCTGTCTTCTTCATCCATTCCTCGAGTTGCAGCCGCATTGCATCGACTTGTGTTTTTGCCTCGGGAGAATGGACTAGGTTATGGATGCAATCAGGATCCGAAGTCAGATCGAAGAATTCTTCGAGGTCGCGGTGCCGATAGACACGAACGCGTTCGGCGATTGCGATGTTAGTATCGGCCGCAGCCTCCATCGCACGCATCGTTTCGCCCTCGTTGTTATTGCGGTACCTGTAATCCTCCCCGGCCCATGGATTAAAGATGTATCGGTATCGCTCGTTTTCGATCGCCCTCATCGGTGAAGCGGGGCCGCCAATCTTGTAGTCGATCTGCGTGAAGACAACGTCTCGACCTTCCATAGACTCGCCTCGCATCAAGGGCACCATGGATCGGCCATCAACACCTTTGGGTACGGGTACTCCTGCTGCTTCGAGGAATGTTGGGAGGAAATCGATTGATGAAACGAAGTGTTTCTTGTCGACCGAACCGGGCTCGATCTTGCCTGGCCAGCGCATATAGCATGGTGTAAGCGTGCTCGGCACGTAGGCGTTCGCTTTGGCAAAGGGAAAGGCAGACCCGTTGTCCGAGACAAACATGACTAACGTGTTCTGGGCGAGTCCAGATTCATCAAGTGCGTCCATCACGCGACCAAAGGTGTCATCCAACCGGCGGACGGAGTTGTAGTAGTGACTGATCTCTCTGCGCACACCCGGCAGGTCGGGCAGATAAGAGGGGACACGAATGTCGCTGGGTTTGAATAGCTTTGATGGTTTCGCCGCAGCTGCCTTCGGCCGTTCCGGATCATGAAATGGACGATGCGGGTCGTGCGAGTTGACCATGAAGTAGAAAGGTTTGTCCGCCTTCTTACACTGATTGAAAAACTCGACACTGTAGGTGTGGTACTTCTCCGGGTCGCGACCCGCACCTAGTTCGCGGTAGTCCTGAGCATAATCCCATTGGTAGTTCTCATCCGGCGTGGAATGCTTGACTTTACCCAGCACGCCGGTGGCGTAGCCGTGATCCCGCAGCGTCTGCATGACGGTTGGGACCGGTTCGCGAAGGTGGAAGAAGCCCATCATTCCTGTCGTTTGGCCGTAGCGACCGGTTGCGATGATCCCACGGCTGGGCTGACAGATCGGCATATTCATGTGAGCACGATTGAACCGTATCCCCTCGCGAGCAAATTTGTCCAAGTTGGGCGTCACATCGAGCGGATCGCTCATGACCTCATACCCAAGGTCGTCAGCCGTGAATAACAGAATATTCAGTGGGCTTGTCTCAGTAGCAACTGTTGACACGGTGATCAAGGCGGCGAAGACAAAAGAGATCAAGCGATGGTACCAATCGGTCATGCGTGCTCCACCTAGTTGAACTGAAATGCTAGAGGATGTCAGTACTTACGCGCAGCAATAATGAGCTATAACGCAGATCCTACCTAGGTATGGCGCTGCGTAGCGGGGTTTAGTACCCAATTTTGCCGCTTACTTGCAGTCAGAAATTGGTACCAAATTCTGTTGTTTTGCGCCATATCTTGTGTGCAGGTCTATCTGCGCTTAATGGTTCATGCTACTCGAGACGGAAGATACCACCATGCAGACCCGCTTTACGCGTCGGAACCTGATGAAGACTGCTGCCGTGGGAGCGGGTGCCTTGGCGCTTGGCCCGACAGCGAAGGTGCTTGGCGCGAACGATAGAGTTCGTGTCGCTTTCATTGGCTTGGGAGGACGTGGTAAGGGGCTTCTTGGTTCCTTCTCACGGTTAGAGACCGTGACTGTCGCTGGGCTCTGTGATGCCGACGAGAAGAATCTGGGTGGCCAGGCCAAGAAGTTCCCGGGTGCATTCGCGACAACTGATCTACGGAAGATACTTGAACGCAAGGATATCGACGCCATTGTGTCTGCAACCCCCAACCACTGGCACGCACTCTTGATGATCTGGGCCTGCCAGGCTGGGAAGCATGTTTATATCGAGAAGCCTGTCTCGCATACTGTTTTCGAGAGTCGGCAGATGGCTAAGGCTGCCAAGAAGTACAACCGTATTGTGTCTTCCGGCTTCCAGAACCGAAGTTGTGGCGGATTAACGCCTTTCTTTGAATCGTTGCACGAAGGCAAATGGGGCAAGGTCAATGCGATCCGCGTATTGACTTACCGCAATCGCAAATCGATCGGCAAACTTGATCAACCACTATCAGTACCAACAGAAGTCGATTACAACATGTGGCTTGGCCCGGCTGCGGACCTGCCGATCATGCGCCCGCGCTTCCATTACGATTGGCACTGGGACTACAACACCGGCGATGGGGACCTGGGGAATCAGGGGCCGCACGAAACCGATCTCGCCCGATGGGCACTACAGGACCCCATGGCTCTGCCGGACTCGGTCGAGTGCATGGGTGGACGATTTGCCTGGGACGACGCGGGCAACACACCTAATATGCTGCTGGTCCGGATGATGTACGGCGACGTACCTATCACCTGCGAAACAATTAACCTCAAGCGACCGACATACAAGGGCCTTAACGTTGGCGTCGTTATCAGCTGTGCGAATGGCGAGTTCCGTGGCAGGCGTGGCGGTGGTAGCGTCTTTGCACCCGATGGAAGCGAACTTGCCAGTTGGAAGGGAAATCAAAGCGCCCACTACGGCACTTTTATCGATGCAATCCAGAAGAACGACAAGTCGGTCTTGACTAGCGAGGTCGAATCGGCTGGCTACTCCTCGGACCTGGCCCATATTTCGAACATCGCCTATAAGGTCGGAAGTGATATGCCCCACGAAGAAGTCATGGAGCGCTTCGGTCATGATGAAGATCTGAAGGAGTCCATCAGCCGATACGCCACCGTCCGTAAAGACAACGGCGTTGATGTCGGTATCCAATGGACGTATGGCAGCAAACTCACTTTTGACAACAAAAAGCACCAATTCGTTGGCGACGCCGCGGGCAAGGCCAACTCATTGATGACACGCGAGTATCGCAAGGGTTTTGAGGTGACGGACAAAGTTTAATACTGATGGGGTGCTGCCATCGCTATTGATGGTGTACTGGGTACGCTGTTTTTAACCTCACACTCGTAATGATTTCACGAAGGCAATTTCTCAATACAACCGCTTGCTTGGTTACTTCTGGACTATCTGGTATAGGTTGTAGTGCTAGCTATACAAGTCCGCCAAAGCCATGCCGCTCTATCATCACGAGCTACGGTTTAAAAACATCTGTCCGTAACTCGGACTTGGTTCGTGACGCGGGTGGTACGCATATCGAAGATTCCGTGAAGAACCTGCTGGTTCCTCAGAAAACGGAGTCTGAGTTTGCTGAACGCAGCGAAGCTCTTCTGGACGGCAAGCCTCTGCCGGTCGTTTCTTGTGTTAATTTTTTGCCGTCTAGGCTTAAAGCGATTGGGCCAGAAGCAGATACGGAGGCTGTGCTGGCATGGGCACGCATTACCTTTCAAAGGGCCGCGAAGCTCAGCATCCCGATCATCGTATTTGGGAGCGGGAAATCGCGTCTTATCCCGAAAGACTTCAGCAAAGACTTGGCTAGCCGGCAAATGATCGCACTCATGTCAGAAATGGGGGATTTAGCTGCTGATTCGGGTATTACGGTCGCGATAGAACCTCTGGAACCAGCAGAGACAAATTTTCTAAATACATTGCATGAGGCTCGTGAAATCATAGAAGCCGTCGATCATTCCGCGGTTCGCTTTGCAGCTGATTTTTATCATATGGGTAAGAGTTGCTCTGTTGACACCATCCCCAACCGCAGCGTCCCCGGCTAACGCCGGATGGCGTAGGCCAGCACCTTCATCATCGCGTCGGTCATCAGCCCACGCTCACTCGTCGCGTTCAGCGTGCTGCCCATCGTCCGTTTCATCC
>JBCCYY010000029.1:0-49375 GCA_039188575.1 Planctomycetota bacterium
AGCGGTGAGGTCCATGGCAAAGGCCTTGATCAGACGCCGGAAGATCGGCTCTGCGATTCGGGAACGCCGGTAGTAGCGGTTTTTCCTTGTTTTCATAGGGCCAGCAGTAGTTTACTGGCCGCTTAACTTCCTAAGACCCTTATAAAAATCATGGGTTCTCGGCCTCAATCTCGCCCAGCTCCACCTGTTCAATCTGCTCCGATTCTGGCTGGGGCTCGACTTCCTCCTCATCGGTCTCGCGTCCTTGCACTTCAGGTTCTTCAGCCGCTGGTGCTTCGGCTTGTTCGCTGGGCTGTGGCGGCTCGCTGGGTTGCTCGGGTAGATCGGGGCGGATCTTGTCTAGTTGATTCAGCACGGTGGCGGTCGTCCCAATCGATGCGAGCTTGCCCTTCTCATCAAGCCAGGCGAGCGCCGGCAGCGCGGTCACGCCGAGTTGATCCAAGACGCCGTTCGGTTCGAGCTGGACGGGTAGCGTCGGCCAGAGGGGCGCAGCAGCGTTCGCAACCGGGTCGCCTACCCGCAGCGATACGACCGCGATCCCGCTGAGCTTGCCTTCCACGATCGACCGGCTGATCACATCGATCATGCGTACAGACGCATCCACGCCGTCTGAATAAACATGGATCAAAATGGGTTTACCCGCGTAATCAGAAGACCGCCACTCAATAAGCTCGGTCGAGATCGACTCGATGTTGATGGGTGTGCCTAGCCGGGCGATGCTGTCCGACAGTTGCTTGGCTTCCTGCAGGCGTGGGCTTTCCTCCGGGAGCTTGCCGATGAGTTCGAGTTGTTCACCGGCCTTGGCTTGGGCACCGCGGCGGTCCATCAGGTGCGCGAGGGACAGCCGGGTGTCCAGCACAAACTCGGCGGCATGTTCATCCTCCGCGTGTGTCTCGATGAAGCTTTGAAACGCCAGTTCTGCAAACGCCTGCCGCTGTGCCGCAGCGTCTTGCGCAGAAGCGAGGCCCGCCACGTCCGCGATCAGGCTCCAGTAGTCCGCCGTAGCTCTCGCACCGGGGAGATCAAGCTCGCCGATCTGTCTGGCTACTTCAACAAGCTGTTGCAGGCGGTTGATATTCTGATCGGGGAGCTCGGGCTCAAGCGAAGCCAGCGCTGCGAGCGCACGGGCCTGGTTGCCCAGCAGGACCAGCCGGGCCTCGTCATGCATCGCGCTATTCGCCATGATGCCGCTGCGGGTCGCGAGGCTAAGTAGCTTGGTGAAGGCATCATCGTCACGGGCCGTATCGAGCTGGCCGTTGGCCTTAAGCAGCTCCTCGAGCTCGGCCTCAAACCGCTGGGCGCTGGCTAGCTCGGAGTCCAGCGCGGCCTGATCGGCTAGAGCTTCATCCGGTTCTTCAACGGCCTGTTCGTTTTCCGGTGCTGGTTCAGCGGATTCAGCAGCGTTCTGTGCCGCAGCAGGCATCCAGATCAATGAAGAAAAAACCAGAATGAGTACGCCGCGCATGCCGCACCGTCCTGCCTTGACATTCAACAATATGCCTTTCATCCGCTTGTACAACGCGAACCTCCGTGTTCAAGTACACCAGACCCGCTTCAATGTACCCGACATCGCCGCGACGCTGTCGGCAAGGAGCAGGGCGGGCAGCACCGCCCCGCCGGGCCCTTCGATACTCAGGTGCGTCGCGACGTCGTGGAGTTGCTGCTCCGCAAAAACCGCGGTCATCGGATCCGCGGCAAATGCGGCCAGGCCCCACGGCTGGTATGTCGTGTAGTCCGGCTGGGTGTGGCCGAGGTGGTACTCGGCGGCTGAGCGGGTCCGCTGACTAAGACCAGGGTCTGATTCGAGCAGGCTGCACAAGTGCATGCCATGAAGCCCCACCAACTCGTAGTAGGTCCAGCTGTCGATCAGGTCATCTAAACCTAGCGGCAGCAGCGGCGCGGCCTCGTTGCTAGGCAGCGGCAGTTCCTCGGCCTCCTGCAGCCCGTGCTGCCGAGCGATGAGCCGGCGCCAAGCTGCGAGGCGAGGGTCGGGCGCCGATGAGTTGAGCACCTCGCTGTTCAGCAGTGTCTTGGCAGAATGAGCTACGCTTTCAAGCGCTTCCTCTTGCCCGCTAAGCCTTGCAGCGCTGCCCAACAAGTGAACCGACAGTAGGGCGTAGCTCGGCCGAGCGTGCCCAAAGCCATCGGTGACCTTACCGGTATCGTCAGCGAGTGTTTCGACGAGCGATCGGGCCAGGTCGGCGAGCTTTGCTTGATCTTCCGTGCTGTCTTGATCGATTAATAGGCGGGCGGCAGGCAGCGCGTTGGCGATCGGCCAGCGGCGCTCGCCTTGTTTCGCACGGTGGGGGGCCGCATCGGTCGCGACCGCCAAGGCCTTCGTCGCCAGTTGTAGCGCAACCGCCGTGTAGTCGGCTTGTCGTTTGGCGTTTCGCTGAGTCATGCCAGCATCCTATGCCGATTTGCCCAATGTATCGCGGCTAGGATGTGTCAATGCCCGACTGGACCGACATAGCAGACGCCGACGAACTGCCCGCAGGCGGCCGGTTGTGCACGACCGTGGAGGGCAAGGGGCTCGTCGTGTTGAACGTCGACGGGACCCCCTACGCCATCGCGAACCAGTGCCCGCATGCCGGCCGGCCGATGGAGGACGGCGAGGTACAGGGCCTGGTCATCACCTGCCCGTTCCACGGCTACGCCTACAACCTCAAGAACGGTAACAATCTTGACCACCCCGAATTCGAGCCGCCGATCCCGACCTACCCCGTGCGGATCGAAGGCGGCAAGGTGCAGGTAAAACCAGATGCCGTTAATGATGCCGCGGAATAACCGCGACGCTACGCGTCGCAGGCGGACCATCTGAAATCAGTCGTACTCCTCCTGCGAGGCGTAGCCTCGCGGCTATTTTCATTACGCTATTGCGATGAGTACCGACCTACAACCCCTGCTCGAACACCTTGACGCCGACCATGATCACGCGGTGAAGCGGATGTGCGACCTGCTGGCGATCCCCAGCGTCAGCACCGACCCCGCTTATGCCGAAGAGGTCCGCAAGGCCGCCTCGCATATGGCGGCCGACTTCGAAGAGATGCGGCTCGAAACGCATGTGCTCGAAGGCGGCGGGCACCCTGCGGTGGTCGCGCGGACCACCAACGCGATCGTCGAGAACCCTGATGCGCCGCGTGTCCTGTTTTACGGGCACTACGATGTGCAGCCGCCGGACCCGTTGGAGCTCTGGACCAGCCCGCCTTTCGAGCCGGTGCTGCGTAATGGCAAGGTCTACGCACGGGGGGCCTGCGACGACAAGGGGCAGGTGATGATGTTCGTCGAGGCGATGCGGGCGTATCTCACGACAGGTCGTAAGCTGCCCTGCCACGTCACGCTGCTCATCGAGGGCGAAGAAGAATGCGGCAGCGTCACGCTGCCAAAGGTGCTGGCGGAGCACAAAAACCTGCTCTCGGCGGACCTGTGCGTCGTGAGCGACACCGCGATGTGGGAGGGCACCGCCGGGCCGATGCCCGCGATCACCTACGCCCTCCGCGGGCTGATCTATTACGACCTCAAACTGCACGGCCCGTCCCGCGACCTGCACTCGGGGGTCTACGGCGGCACGTTGGCGAACCCCGCCACCCTCCTCGCGCGTGTGCTAGGCAAACTCTTTGACGACGACAACCGTGTCACCATCCCAGGCTTTTACGACGCCGTTGCACCGCTGACGGATGAAGAACGAACAACGTGGGAGGCCCTCGGCTTCGACGAATCCCAATACCTCGGTGATGTCGGGGCGACACCCTTCGGCGAGGCGGGCTTCAGCACGCTGGAACGCCGATGGGCACGGCCCAGCTGCGATGTCAACGGGCTCTATGGCGGGTACATGGGTGAGGGTGCCAAGACCGTGATCCCGACCTTCGCCGGTGCAAAAGTCAGTTTCCGCATCCCCGCGGACATGGACCCACGGAAGCTGGCCGCAGACTTTGAGGGGTGGATCAAGAGCCACGACGTCGGCGGCTGCCGGTGGGAGCTGTCCAATCATGGCGAGGCGTACCCCGTTGCGACGCCGACCGACAGCCCATGGGTCGAGAAGGCCTGCTCCGCGATCGAGGACGTGACCGGCAAGCCGCCCGTCCTGGTCCGGGCCGGTGCGACCATCCCTGTCGTCGCGGATTTTAAGACCGAACTGGGCCTAGACACGCTGCTGATCGGGTTCGGGCTCAACTCCGACAGCATCCACAGCCCGGACGAGCACTTCGGTCTCGACCGCTTTTTGTTGGGTTGTAAATGCCACGCCGCCCTGCTCGCCTCGCTGGGGCGGTGATCGGCCCCGTGTTTTTCTCATGAACGCACCCGTGAATCGCGTACAATCGTGCAACAAATGGCCTATGACTCGGTAGCGTCTCTAACGCTGCAACACCTCCCACACCTCACGGAAAGAAGAAACCATGCGTTTACGAACCGCTGCCACCACGCTCGCCCTGCTCCTGGCCCTGCCAGCACTCGGTGAGAAAGTCGACCTCCGAGGCCCGGCCCCCGAGGCAGGCGAAACCCTTGTCAACACCGTCGAGTCCTCGACCGAGCCCGGCACACTGAACATGTCCGTCCAAGGCCAGGTCCTTCAAGGCAAGATGGAAACCGACTCGACCAACGTGATCGAGCAGAAGATCCTCGAGGTCACCGATGGCGAGCCGACCAAGGTCGAGAGCAAGTTCGTCAAGGCCAAGTCAGTTACCAAGACCACGATGTTTGGCCAGACCCAGGAGCAGGAAGACACAAACATGCAGGGCGCGGTCATGACCCAGACCAAGACCACAGACGGCTGGGAGACCGATGTCGAAGGCGCAGGCCTGCCACGAGAAGCCAAGGACCTCATCAAGAACGCCGGCTACGTGGACCCGCGCCTCGTCTTCCCCGACAAGCCCGTCGGCGTCGGCGATAAGTGGAAGATCGAGGACGAGCTGATGCAGGCATTCATGGGCCAGACCGGCATCCCCGGAGCAAAATTCAAGGGAGAGATGTCCTTCGAGATGGTCGAGCTCAAGAAAGAAGATGGCAAGCTCGTCGCCGTACTCGACTTCACGATGGATGGCACGATCACGATGAACATGTCACCCGACCCCGCTACTACCATGGATATGGTGATCAAGATGAAGGGCGACGGCAAGATCAACCGCGACCTGTCCAACTACACCACCAGCCAGGACTTCGAAGGCGACATGGACATGACGATGGAGATGACCGCGGGCGGGCAACAGGCCATGAAGATGTCCGCTGAGATGCCGATGAAGGTCAAGCAGACACAAACGCGTAAGTAAGCGAACCGATCTACTCGAAAAAGACCCCGGTTTCTGGCCGGGGTTTTTTCTTGCGCTCGATCACATCGCCTTGGCGGCCTTCTTCTCAAACTTCTTCTTCTGCTTCTTGTACTGCTTGTCCCGGTCCAGGCCGGGGATCATCTGCTCGGCCCGCTCCATCACGGTGAGGATGTCCTGGTAGCGCTTGAGCTTCTCGAGCGGATCGACCTTCACCAAGAGCAGCTGCGGGTTGTCGGGCTCGCGCTCGACGGCCTTGTCGAGCATGTCCAGCTGCTCTTCGACCCGGCCTGCTCGGCCGTGGAAGTCCGCCAACAGCATGTAAGGCAGCGCCTGGTCCGGGTCCGCATTCATCGCGCCCTGGTAGGCGGCCAGCGCCCCCGCCGCGTCGCCCTGGATCTCCTGGTAGGCGCCGCTGGCGATGCCGTGCTCGTAACGGGAGATGTCGCTGTCAAGCATGTCGATCAGGCCTGGGATCTCTTTGCGGTAGCCGGCCGTGTACATCAGGTCGACCGCGTCGAGCAGGAAAGGCCCGGTGTAGGTCTCGGTGCCCTGATCATCGGTAAAGCTGTGCGCTCCCTCGCTGGCCGCGAGGATGCAGGGCTGCATCATCGCCTCGATATCGCGGTAGAGCCTGCTGACCTTGCTCTGCGGCAGGTGGTTGCCCATGTTGCACTTGGCGCACTCCTTCATCACGCGCACCGGCCCGCCCGACGGGATCAGCGGGATGAAATAGAGGTGGCCCCACTTCCGGCCGTCGTAGCTCTTGTGCTTGCCATACACCCCGCAGTGCTCGCACAAGCCCACGCCCTTCACGACGTTTTTGACGCCGTACATCTTGCTGCCATAGATAATCATCTCGCGCCCTCGACTAGTAAGACTCTGAACACAAGCCACCGCTCTGACTTATACCCAATATAGCAGCGAGGCTGGGAAGACCGATCGCCCTGCCAGCAGGCCCGATACAACGCTGGGATAAGCCTGTATCGCGTCCAAACGGTCTTGATGGCGGGTTCACGACAACCGCATATACTGGCTCCGTGTGAAAAACAACCCATGCGTTGGAGACCGACCGTGAAATACACCGCTCTGCTAATGATCGCGTTGACGATGATGCTTCCCGATGCGGCGGCTGCCGAGAAGACGTACGACCTTTCTGAGTTGGAACCCGAGGTCGGGATGACCACCGAATCGTCGATCGAGATCAAGGGAGAAGAGGGGACGCTCCAGGTCGCAATGGCCGGCCAGGTGCTCGCCGAGGGCCAGATGGAGAATATCACGAAAGAGACCGAACGCTGGACGATCACCAAGGTCGAGGATGGTGTGATTACCGAATACACGTCACTCCTGACCGAGTCCACCGATGTGAACGAAACCACCTTTGATGGCGAAACGACGAAAGAGGAGGAGTCCTCCCCGCTGTTAAACAAGGAAATCACGTGGAAACTAGTCGACAGTGAGTACGTGCCCGAACTCCCCAATGCGACTCAGGAACAACTCGACGAGCTAGATGCCAAGATGTACATCGATGAGGATTTCTACCCCGCAGAACCGATCGCGATCGGGCACCGCTGGGAGTTGAGCCGGGCAGCGATCGCAAACTACATGGATGAAGACCTGAACGACGACTTCAAGGGCGAGGGCAGCGTCGAGTTCCTTGCGGTCGAGGACTACAAGGGCGAGCGGTGTGCCAAGCTCAAGATCAAGATGACCGTCCGCGCGAAGATGGCCGAGGAAGACCTTGATGAGGGGATGGAGTCGGGCACAGTAGCAATGTCTTTCGCAGGGGTCGTTTACCGCTCGTTGAAGGACCGCACTGATCTGGGTGGCAAATTCGAGGGCGACATCGAGGCCGAATTCGCCGGCAGCGAAGGCGGCGAAGAATACACCGTCATCTACAAAGGCCCGATCGTGTTGACCGGCAGCGACAAGCGGGTCAAGTAGGACCCCTTGGGCGTGCTGCCGGTGGCGTGCAAGGGTGCCAAGGGTTTGGCAACCGTGGCCGGTTTGGCGGCGTGTGGCGTCTTTCGACCACCCGGATGTACTACAAAAACCGCTGAAACACCGGTTTGATGCGCACAAAACAGGTTTTTTGCGCACGGTTTCAAGTGTGCCACACGGGCGTTGGCGCTCTTGACCCGGGTGTCGGCGTGAGGGTGTTCGGCATGATCACCGGCCGGGTGCCGGGGCTGGCCCGTCATGGCGGTGCTTGAAGCGATCGGGCTAGGTCGGGCTAGGGCTAAACTCGGCGGACGCATGCACCCACTCACTGCCCGAACAGGTTGCCCTGCAGCATGTAGCCCTTCTCTTCGAAATGCTTCATTGCCTCTTCTGTCGTGCGGAAGACCTTGGTCGCGGTCTCGGTGATGAACGGGCTCGGATTCTTCTCCGGGTGCCAGACGACGTAGACCTCCCGGCTGTGGTCGAAAGCGTGCTGCAGCTCGCGCTCGACACCGCTTGATAGACCGGGTGTGCCGTCTGGGAGGTTCGGCACCAGCGAGACGATCATGTCCGACTGACGGACCATCTGGAAGTCGCGGGTGTAGATCTGCCCGTCTACATCCTTGGCGATATCGAGCACCTGGCGGACGGGGACGCTGAGCATCTCGCCGGGCTTGAAGGTGCCCGCCTCGGCGTCGATGAAGTCTTCGCCCGCCTTGACCGCGTCCAGCGCCGCATCGAGCAGGAGCTTCTCGTCGACGTCGCCCGGGTCGAACGCGATGAAGACCTCGGCTAGCTTGGCGCGGAAGTCGTTGATCACGGCTTTTACATCGGGCAGCTTCTCGACGTGTGTCATCGGGAAGCTCGGGTACACCGTCTTCATGTCGGGCTTACAGATCAGCCGGTAGCAGGTCTCGGTCGTGTCCTCGTGCCGCCCGCGCGAGAGGACGTAGAACCGGTTGGGGATGTTAAGCGCCTGAGCGAGCAGCTCGGTCGCCATGATCTCCTCTTCGCGCCAGACCATCAGGTCTTTGAGCGTCGCGTCCGAGGTGTAGTCCTCGTGCAGCCTGGCGTGGACGACCTCGATGTTGTCGAGCAGGCAGATCAGCGTGTCGGGCTTGAACGCCTGGATCTGGTCGAAATCGAACGCGGCGAACAGCCCGTGCCGCCAGCGGAAGGTCGCGTGAGTGTTCACGATGACATTTGGCTTGCCCTCGGCGTCGCGGATGATGTCCTTCATCGCGGCCCGGCGGAGCGACCTCAGCCTCGCCAGCGGGAGGTTGAGGATCTGCCCGGGTCGGACGTCCGGGGCCTCGTCGTACATCATCCCGCCGACGTTGTAGAGGGCGATGTCCTCGCCCCGCTCGCCGGCAAAATCGACGACACCCTGCAGATAGCTCTTCTTATCCACCCCGACCTGGCCGGTCACAATCGCTCGCATCGATCTGGCTCCCAATACAGTGCAAACCAAAATGATACGGGAAACTGACCGCGAGGCGTTTCATAATCGTTAGAACAACACGGGCCAGCGGCCTACGGACGCCGTGCGCGAGATCTGGACGATGACATCCTTCTGAGCAACAGCTCTTGTGTCCGGGGCCGACGGCCCCTGGCAATTTAGCGATGCCGCTAGCGTATGCTAAACCCAAGGTTTCTTGCTACGATCTTTGAGTCCGGACAGCCACCATGGAGACCGTTATGCCGACTCATCCCCCTCTGCTCGCCGATGCGGGCACGATCATCATCGCCGTATTCATCGTCATCGCTCTGATTATCTGCGTGGTGCTCTTTGCGATCATCAGCAAGTTCTTCAACCTGTGGTTGCAAGCCCGCGTGTCGGGCGCCCCCGTATCGTTCTTCGACCTGATCGGGATGTGGTTCCGGAAGGTCGCCCCCAAGACGATCGTGATCGCACGGATCCAGGCGATCAAAGCGGGCTTGTCCGTCACGACCAACCAGCTTGAAACCCACTACCTGGCGCGTGGTAACGTGCAGCGTGTTGTCAACGCGCTGATCGCTGCCGACCGTGCGAAGATCGATCTGCCCTGGGACACCGCTTGTGCGATCGACCTGGCCGGGCGTGACATCCTCGAGGCGGTGCAGACCTCGGTTAAGCCAAAGGTCATCGACTGCCCCAGCCGGGACACTGGCAAGACCACTGTGGACGCGGTTGCCCAGGACGGGATCCAGCTCAAAGCCCGCGCCAGAGTGACCGTGCGTGCGAACCTCGCCCGCCTCGTTGGTGGTGCGCTCGAGGAGACCATCATCGCACGTGTCGGCGAGGGTATCGTCACCACGATCGGCTCGGCCGAGACGCACAAGGACGTCCTTGAGAACCCGGACCGTATCTCGCGCGTCGTGCTGGACCGCGGCCTGGACGCGGGCACCGCGTTCGACATCCTTTCGATCGACATCGCCGACATCGACGTCGGTGACAACATCGGCGCGAAGCTGCAGGCCGACCAGGCCGATGCCGACAAGATCCGCTTCCAGGCCCAGGCCGAGCAGAAGCGCGCCTTGGCGGTTGCACAGGAACAGGAGTTCCGTGCGGAAGAGCAGAAGAACCGCGCGTTGGTCGTGCTCGCCGAGGCCGAGGTGCCCAAGGCCATGGCCGAGGCGTTCCGCACCGGCAACCTGGGTGTCATGGACTACTACAAGATGAACAACATCCAGGCCGACACGTCGATGCGCAAGAGCATCGGTGGCGAGGATGCGGATGGCTAATGTGCATCACGTCATGTGTAGCGGGTGACGCATAGCGTCCCGTTCGACACATGACAGATGCTTCGCACGGGACGCTCCGCATCACCCGCTACGCCGTGCTGATCGGATTAAGATAATCAGACAAGCTTGGCTGCTCGCCTGGTTCACACCATGCGAGCAGTTTTTTTGTGAATGCCCAAGGCTTGCTGCCAAGCCTGTCCAAGCCAAGACGCTGGATGATGACCGCCTGTAAGAAGCCAAGGTTGCGGTGGTGTTCCGCGCTAATCGCTAGCGGCTGGTTTTCAGACCTGCCATCGGATACTTCGGGCCGCAGGGCATCATCGGCCTTGTTAACGACGAAGAGATCGGGCTCGCGGGGCAGTGTTTCGCGATCGAGCCAGGTCTGATCGGGGTCGCGCATCGCGATGAGGATGTCGGCCTGCTCGATTTGATGTTTCGCCAGGGCGATCGCCCGCTGCTCGATGGCGTCATTGGATCGGCGTAGGCCGGGCGTGTCCAGCCAGTTCACGGCGATAGCCTGCCGAGGGTCGTTGCTGGCGGTGAGCTCGACGAGGCCACCCACCCAGTCGCGTGTCGTGCCGGGCAGGTCGGCGACGATGCTCATGGTCTTGCCCATCAGCGCGTTGGTCAGCGTGGACTTGCCGACGTTCGCCGGGCCGGCGACGACGACGGTCGGGGGCGTGATGAGCCGATCGAGGATGCGCGAGCGGCCGGCGATTGCTTGGCGTTGGGCTTGATCCGGCCCGCCGGCCTGCTGGAGCAGGCCTCGCCAGAGCGCTGGTTGTGCGGCGAGCAGGTCGATCGCGGCGGGGCTGGCGGCCTTGGCGATCGCGTCGAGCATGTCGGCCTCGATGGGCGAGCGGGCCTCGGGGTAAAGGGTCATCGGGTCGGGCGCGTTGTCGTAGGTGCAGCCAAGCTGCTTGGTGAGATGCTCGAGCAGGCGTTGGACGACACGCGGCCCGCCGTGGGGCATCAATTGAGCAGTAGCGTCATCGACACGGATCGCCAACCCCTCATCGATGTCGGCAAATTGAACGAGATGAGCACGACGATCGCTCCAGCTGGACCGGCCGGTGAGTTGCTCGAGTGCCTGATGCACACCCTCGCCATGCAGTTGTAAGATCGCAACCGCGCCGGGCGTGTTCGCTGTGGTGAGCGTGACATAAGTCACAGGCTGTCTCCATCCAGGAGCCTGGGCGGCGCGGGCTGCATGGGTCGGCCGTTGGGGAAGTTGAAGATCAAGAGACCGATCAGGATCGGCGCGGCCGCAAAGGTCGGTGCGGGCCAGCCGCCCGAGATGCTTAAACCGAAGAGCATAAGCGCCGCGCTGGTAAGCGCGAGGAAGAAGTACGTGTTGCCCCTGACATAGCCGGCCGGCTCGATGACATCGCCCTTCCAATGCGCCTTGTAAGCCTGATTGCGCGCAATATGGCCGACGATCAACCCGGCCAGGCCGATCACCACCGCCAACGCCATCGACTGGCCTGCTACACCACCTGGCTGCTGGTTGATCCAGCCGCTGCCCACGATGGGGAGCGCAATAAACGGCATCGGCAGGTTGAGTACCAGCGCGATCGCCCAACGCAGGCGGAGTTGCCGGAGCGCGATGCTTTGGTCTTGTGTGAAAGATGGTTCGTTATTCAACGCGGCGTTCATCGCAAAGGTCGGTTCACACGGGACGCTGCGCATCTCCCGCTAAACAGTTCTGCATGAAAGTCAGGCCGAGGTCTCGCCCTGCTCGAGCTGCTTGCGCAGGGTGACGGCGATGCCGTGCAGGCCTAGGTCGGGGATGACACGGTTGACGAACTCGTCATCACGGAAGAGGACCTGTGCGTCCCCGCCGGTCGCGACAACGATCGGGTACTGCCCGGTCTGCTGGGCGTAGGCCTCGGTAACAGAGCGAACAATGCCGCGGATGCCGTAGAACGCCCCGGTCAGCATCGCCTGGGTCGTGTTGTGGCCGATGAGCTCGTCCGGCTTCTTGAACTCGACATCGGGCAGGAGCGCGGTGCGCTGGGTCAACGCGTCGAGCATCAGCTGGGCGCCGGGGACGATCGCCCCGCCATGGAACGTGCCCTTGCCGTCGACATAATCGACCGTTAATGCGGTGCCCGCATCGACGACAACGCAGGCCTGGCCCAGCTTGTCGAACGCCGCAGCGGCGTTGAGCAGCCGATCCTCACCGACCAGCGCCTCGGGGTCGAGCTGCCGGCCGATCGGAATAAGCAGGTCCTGTTCGACGCGGTAGACCTCGTACGCGGTGTGCTTCTTCAGAAGCCCCATGACGTCATCGATCGCCGAGGGGTTCACGCTCGATACCAGCACATGGACATCGTCGACCTCACTCAGCGGTTTGCTGGCCTGCTCGATTGCTGAGGCGATGCGGTCCTGACGCGCGTTGCGGTAGGTGGAGACCTCGCAGAGCTCGCCTTTCACGAACGCGCCAACGCGCGTGCGCGTGTTTCCGACGCTGACTGCAAGGAGGTTGATCTGGGGCATGGCAGGCTTCGTTCTAGCGTTACAAAAACACCAACACGTTGGCGGCGGTCACCGATGTGTCGACGTGATGATAACCCGTGGCGTTATTCGGTGTGCTGGATGGCAAGTAGGGCAGGCACTCCTGTCTGCCGCAAGGCAAAGCGTTAATACGAAGACGGTCATTGATCGTCTTCGGCCTTTGGCCGATTGGCAGGCAGGAATATCCGCCCCACTTCACTCCTCGGTCGGCTGATCGCGCTCTGGCAGATCAACCCATGCCGGTCGCTCAGGCTTGTGCTCAGCGAGCGCCTTCCAGCAAGCCTCGAGCACCTGATCGATATTCGCACCCGTTGCCGAGCTCATCGTCAGCGTCGGCACACCGAGCTCACCACCAATAAGCTCGATCGCCGCTCGCGCATCGGATTCGTCCCCAAGCAGATCAGTCTTCGTCAGGACAACGACCTCTGGTTTAGTAGCGAGGACTTCGCTGTACTGCTTCAGCTCGTTGCGGATCACGCGGTAGTTCTCGATCGGGTCGCTGCCGTCGGTGGGTTCGACTTCCAGGAGGTGCAGCAGGACCCGCGTCCGCTCGACATGCTTGAGGAAACGGATGCCCAGGCCCTGCCCTTCGTGGGCGCCCTCGATCAGCCCGGGGATGTCGGCGACGACCAGCCGCCTCGGCCCGCGTGACCCGCCGGGCAGCTCCGCGATGCCGAGCTGCGGGGCAAGCGTGGTAAACGGATAGTCGGCGACCTTCGGCTTTGCGGCGCTGATCTGGGAGAGGAAGGTGCTCTTGCCCGCGTTGGGCTTGCCTAGCAGGCCTACATCCGCGATGAGCTTTAGTTCGAGCCGCAGGTACTTCTCGATCGCGGGCTCGCCGGGTGTCGCTTCGCGTGGCGCTTGATTGGTAGGCGACTTGAAGTGCTCGTTGCCGAGACCGCCCTTGCCGCCCTGCGCGATCACAACACGCTTGCCGGGTGTGTCAAGGTCGCACAGCAGCGGTCCCGACGGCGATTCGCCCGGCTGTGGCGAACGGACCTGCGCGAGCTGGGCACGCTCCTGGCCAGTCATGAAGTACTGCTCGAACAGCGCATCGGGGTCATCAGGGTCCGGCTCGTCGGGGATCAGTTCTTCCGGCGGGTTCTCGTAGACGAGCGTTCCGACCGGTAAATGGACCTCGAGATCCGGGCCTTGCTTACCGTGCATCCCTTTGTTCTTGCCCTGCTCGCCGGCCTTTGCGAACCAGTGATGCCGGCCGGCGAAGTCCATGAGCGTCTCGACCGAGGTATCCGCGACCAGGACTACCGAGCCACCATCGCCGCCATTCCCCCCGCTGGGGCCGCCCTTGGCGATGTACTTCTCTCGGTGGAAAGCGACGCAGCCGTCACCGCCCTTGCCGGAGCGCACCAGGATGTTGGCGGAGTCGATGAACATGTTGACTAGGAAAATAAAAGAAGCCCACGTTCGTCGAACGTGGGCTCAAAGAAAGATAGTCAATAAGCCAGGATAAGCTCACCCCGCATCGCGGACGTGGACCTTCCGGCCCTGGAACTCGACGGTGCCGGGGGTCAAGGCGTACAGGGTGTCATCCTTGCCACGGCCAACGTTGAACCCGGGGTGGAACTTGGTGCCGCACTGGCGGACGATGATTGAGCCCGCTTTAGCGGTTTGGCCGCCGTAAAGCTTGATCCCGCGGTATTGCGGGTTCGAATCGCGGCCGTTCTTAGTCGAGCCTTGTCCCTTTTTGTGTGCCATCGTCGACCTCGTCTGCTTGGGGGTTTGGGTAAATTCGTAGGCCAGCAGTTGGACGCGGTAGCCCGAATGCGGCGAGCCGGGCAGTATACCAAGACCAATGGCCCTGCGCCAAGCCGACCGAAATACAATTCTGGCTCTATGCCAATGCCCGATTGACCAAGATTCAGCCGCTGGCATCATCCATCCGGATGATGACCCAACTTATTTGAAAAACTCTACTTGCAGCAAAGGCCACCCCCCTTTACACTTCGCCAATGGCGTGGTGGGAATCCCTACCTGTCTCGCCAAGTGCGTACGAACGAACCAGCTTCAACAGAGCGACCCACGCACCCGACCCCGACCCGCTTATGAGCGTGATGTGTTTGTCGAGCACCATCTACGGCGAACACTGATAACCATCCGTTACAGGGAGGCCCTGCCTTGCGCATCCGTAATTCCGTTCTCGTTCTTGCCCTCAGCCTCGGCCTGCCCGGCGCGACGCTGATCTCCGAACCCGCCTACGGCCAGGCCTCGCAGCCGACCGCCGAAGAGCTCTACACCTCCGGCATGGAGCTGTACAAGGCGGGCGAACTCAAGCAAGCGCAAGAAGTGCTCCGCAAGGTTGATCCGCTGCAGCTGCCCCGCGAGAAGCAGCCGGACTTCTACAACGCCCTGTTCGAAATCGATCAGAAGCTCAACGCACCCAAGCCCGAAACGGAAGAGCCGACCGAGCCAGAGACCGCTGAGCCCGAGGTCGAAGAGCCCGCGACGCCTGAACCCGAGGTGGAAGAACCCGCCGAACCCGAAGTGGCAGAACCGGAAGTGGTGAAGCCCGACCCTGCTTCGCTGCTGCGCCAGGCCGACGCGCTGGCTGAGAACAACCCTGCGGAAGCACTGGCGGTTTACCAGCAAGTCATCTCCAGCGAAGAAGCCACCGCTGAACAGAAGGCCACCGCGCAAGCCCGTGTCGCCGGCATCGAACGCCAGCTCAACGGCGACATCACCGGTGCCCGTAAGCTCATCGCCCTGGCCGAGCAAGACATCGTCAGCGACGACCTCGACGCCGCCGAGGCCAAGCTCAACTCCGTCAAGAACTCCGGTGTCGAGCTGGGCTTCTTCGACAGCGAGTCGGTTAATAAAAAGCTTGGCCTGATCGCCGAGGTCCGCACCGCCCGTGCCGCGGCCGCAGAGGCCGAGGCCTTGGCCGCGGCTGAACGTAAAAAGGAAGAAGAACGGCTTGCCGCGATGGAAGCCGAGAAGAACCAGCCCGAGCCTGAAGCACCCGCGGTTGAGAATCAGCCGACCGAGGAACAGCTTGCCGCCCTGGCTGCCGCTGAAAAGCGGGCCGCGCAGGCCGAAGCCGATAAGGCAGCTGCCGAGGCCCAGCTCGCCGCGATGCAGCGCAAGCTCGAAGAAGACCAGGTCGCCAAGGGCCCGCCGGTCAGCGACCTGATGATCCAGGCCCGTGCGAATACCGCCGCCGAGAAGGCCGAGCAAGGCGACAAGGCCCTGCGTACCGGCCAGCTCAATGCCGCGGTCCAGCTCTACGAAGACGCGACCCTGCTGGACCCGGGCAACGAGGTCTACCAGACCAAGCTCGCCCAGGCGAAGGCCCAGCTCAACGAGCAGATGCGTCCGCTCGGCGTGCTCGACAAGACCGCGGTCGACCGCACCGTGGACTACAAAGCAGCCGTCGCAGAGTACGAGAAGGCGATGACCAAGGCGACCGCGGACCTTGAGAAGCAGGATTTCCTCGCCGCGAACAACTCGATCATCGAGGCCCGTACCATCCTAAGCCGCGACCGCCAGGTCTTCGATACCCAGGACTACAACGACCGCGTCAACCGCGCGAACCAGCTGCAGAGCCTGATCCAGACCACACAGGCACGTAAAGAAGCTGAAGACCAACGTATTATTGAAATCGAGCGCGAAGAAATCGAAGCCCGCATCGCGATCGAAACCGAGCAGCGCAAGATCGAAGAGATCCAGGGCCACCTCCGCAAGGCCCGTGCCCTGCAACTCGAGAAGAAGTACCCCGAAGCACTGACTGAACTCGAAGCCGCCTTGTTCCTCGAGCCGAACAACCCGGTGATCAAGGCCCTGCGTGACATGATCCAGGACAGCGCGTTCGCCGTGGAGAGCTTCGAGCTTAAGCGACAGCGTGATATCGAGATCGCCCGCGTGTCGCTCTTAAACATCGAGGCGACCACGCCGTTCGCAGACATCCTCACTTACCCCGGCGACTGGCCCGAGTTGACCGCGATCCGTCTTCGCGGGCTGGACAACGACGCGGGCGAATCGGAGGCGAACCGTGCCGCTCAGGCCTCGCTGAGGAAGATTGTCACGCTCAACAACGACAACCTCTCGCTGGACCAGGTCATCGCGTTTATTCGCGATACGACCGGCGCGAACATCGCTGTCAACTGGCCGGCCCTCGAACTGGTCGGCATCGACCAGGACTCGCTGGTGACCATCTCGCTAAGCCGTGTCCCCGCCGAGCAGCTGCTCCGCCTCGTGCTAGACCAAGTCTCGGCGGACGCGTTTGACGACGACAAGGCCGGCTTCACCGTCTCGGAGGGCATCGTCAAGATCTCGACCCTCCGTGACCTCAAGTCCGAGACCGAGACCCGCGTCTACGACATCCGCGACCTTCTTGTCCAGGTCCCGAATTTCAGCAACGCCCCGGGCTTCGACCTCAACGACGCACTGTCCAATACCAGCTCCGGCGGCTCGGGCCAGGGCAGCGGAGGCGGCGGCGGCGGTGGTGGCGGCGAGGGCGGTCTCTTCGGCGACGACAACGACTCGGACGCGGAGGAAGACCTGCCCACCCGACAGGAACTCGTCGATCAGATTGTTGAACTCATCAACACCACCGTCGGTGACCCCGACGAGTGGCTCGACGAAGAATCTACGCTGACCGAGCTCAACGGCAACATGATCATCAAGACGACCGGCGACAACCACCGCCAGATCGTCGGGCTGCTCGGCCGGCTGCGCGAGACCCGCGCGGTACAGATTTCCGTTGAGGCACGCTTCCTCTCAGTCGACAAGAACTTCCTTGATGAGTTCCGACTCGACTTCGATATCTCGTTCAATAACGACAACGAAGACGTCATCATCGACACCGACACCGATGGCGACGGCATCCCCGACTCGACCGACGGCGTCCCCGATAACGGAGCAAGCACCCTGCCGATCACGATCGAGAGCAACAGCCTCGGCTTGGCCGGCCGGCCCGGCACGATCGTCGGCAACCGGTTTACAAACTTTACAGACGTTGCCGACAACGCCTTCTCGCTGGGCTACAGCTTCATCAACGACCTGCAGGTCGACCTGCTGATCAACGCGACCCAGGCCAACGAGCGGGCCGTCGCGCTGACCGCCCCGCGCGTGACCTTCTTCAACGGCCAGCGGGCCTATACCCTGGTCGCGACACAGACCGCGTTCGTCTCCGACCTGGAGCCGATCCCCGACTCGCTCGGTTTTGACCCGACGATCTCGGTCGTCACCACGGGTGTCGTGCTGGACGTCGAGGGAACCATCTCTTCGGACCGCCGATACGTGACGATGACGCTGCGTCCCTCGCTGGCCAACCTCGTTTCGCTGACCGACTTTGAAATTAGTTCTGGTGGTGTCCAGCAGCCACCACCAGGCGGTGGCGTCGGGGCCAACTTTACCCTCTCTGGTACGATCCAGATCCCCGAGATCCAGATCACCCAGGTGCGGAACACCGTCTCCATCCCCGACCGCGGGACCCTGCTTGTAGGCGGCCAGCAACTCGTCGGCGAGGTCGAGACCGAGATCGGCGTGCCCGTCCTCTCGAAGATCCCCGTCGTCAACCGTCTATTCACCCAGACCTCGCAGGTACAAGACGAGCGGACCCTACTGATCTTGGTACGCCCGACGATCATCATCCAGTCCGAGCAGGAAGATGTCCTCTTCCCCGGCCTGAACGAAGACCCCGAAGGCTACAACGTCGGCAACTTCAACCCGTGATCTTTTGAGACAACTTCAAAGCGAAAACGCTCGGCCTCGCCGCCGGGCGTTTTTTTGTTAGCCATGCCACGGTGCCACGCAGCGACGCTGTCACACTAATCGCCCAGCACGTAGCCAAAGATGAGCGGTGCGACGATGCTCGCATCCGACTGGATCATGAACTTGGGCGTGTCTGCATCCAGCTTGCCCCAGGTGATCTTCTCATTAGGCACCGCCCCGCTATACCCGCCGTAGCTGGTGACCGCGTCGCAGACCTGGCAGAAGTAGCCCCACAGCGGCGTGTCCTCCCACTTTAAGTCCTGAATCATCAGCGGCACCGCACAGATGGGGAAGTCACCCGCGATCCCGCCGCCTACCTGGAAGAATCCCACGCTCGGTTGGTCGGTGTCGGCATTGTTGTTCGCCCGGTACCAGTTGATCAGGTCTTCCATCGCCTCGGTGCCCATCCGGATGACGCTATGCGAATACTCGCCGCGCATCGCGCCGGCGGTGAAGACATTGCCGATCGTCGAATCTTCCCAGCCCGGCGTGTAGATCGGCAGGTCTTTCTCCGCCGCGGCAAGCATCCAGGAGTCTTCGGCGGGCATCTGGAAGTGGCCGGCAAAGTCGGGCTGTTTAAAGATATCGCGGTAGTACTCGTGCGGAAACTTGCACACGCCGCCCTTCTCCGCCTGACGCCAGACGTCGAGCAGCCGGCCCTCGAAGTGCCGCATCACGGTCTCCGGGATGCACGTATCGGTCACACGGTTCATGCCCTGGTCGTAGAGGGCCTGCTCGTCTTCGGCAGAGAGCGCCCGCCAGTTCGAGCACCACTCATACTCCTTGCCGGCCAGCAGCAGGAAGATATCTTCTTCGAGGTTGGCCCCGGTACAGGTGATCGCGTGGACCTTGTCCTCCCGGATCATGCGGGCGAGCACGCGACCGATCCCCGCGGTGGACATCGCGCCCGACAGCGTAACCATCATCTTGCCGCCGGCTTCAAGATGCGTTTCATACCCCTTGGCCGCGGCAAGCGTCTCCCTGCTATTGAAGTTGGTGTAATGCCGCTGCATGAAGGCGCGCAATTGACCGGTGCCGGTGGTAAACGGGACTATTTTCATCTCGTTGCTCCTACAGCCCAAGCACATCGCTCATGTCGTACCGGCCAGGCTGCTGGCCAGCCAGCCACTTCGCCGCTCGCAAGGCGCCGAGCGCGTAGCTGTCCCGGCTGGTCGAGGCGTGCTTGATCTCGAGCCGTTCGCCGATGCCCGCAAAGTAGGCGGTGTGCTGGCCGGGGTCGTCGCCGATGCGGAGGGTCTGGACGGTGATATCGCGAGGTTGCCGGGGCGCATCGCCATGGCGTGCGAAGACCAGGGCCTTTTCGGGGTCGCGTCCGGTTGCTTCACAGAGCTTGTGGGCCAGGGTCAACGCCGTGCCCGAAGGCGCATCCTGCTTGAAGCGGTGGTGGGCTTCGAGGACCTCGATGTCGTAGCCTTCGAGCAGCTTGGCCGCTTCGCCGGCCAGCTTCCAGAGAACATTGACAACGAGCGAGAAGTTGGTCGCCTGCAGGACGGGAATCGTCTCCTTGGCTTCGCTCAGCGCAGCGTCGTCCTCTGCGGTCAGGCCGGTCGTGCCGACGACGATAGGCAGCTTCCGGGCAACGCAGTCGGCCAAGGCTCTGCGGAAGCCCTCGGGCAGCGAGAAGTCGATCAGCACATCGCAAGCGGTGTCGCTCAACGTATCAGACAAGGCATCGGCCAACACGAAACCAAGCTCGCCACAGCCCGCGAGCGTGCCCGCGTCGGTACCCAGGTCGGGGTGGTCGGCGTGGTCGATCGCGGCTACGGGGCTGAGCTGGTCGTCTGCTGCCGCCAGGGCAACGAGCCGAAGGCCCATCCGCCCCGCTGCGCCGTGGATCGCGAGTCGGGTCATATCAGTTTCCTTGAGTGTTTTTCGAGCCCGCGACGATATCCGGGCATGCGTTTGAGGGCAAACACTTTATAATAACGATGACGCCTGGCCCCACGCGTGTACCCCTATGCCACGCGCGTCGGTACTGGCCAGTTTTGAGTGTTCAGAGAGGTGCGGCTTGGCGTTATTCAGTAAGAGCAAGAAAGGCAGCAGCGAAGATAAGGGCCCCGGCGATGACGGCGAGGGTTTCAAGCGTTCGCTACGCAAGGCGAACACGTTTTTTGACTACGGCAACACCGCTGCAGACTCGAAGAACTTCGACTACGCCGTCGAGTGCTACGTCGGTGGGCTCCGCCACAACCCTGACAGCATGGACCGGCATGAGAAGCTGCACGACATCGCCAAGCGGCGGAGTGTCAACGGCGGCAAGCCGATGAAGGCCAAGCCCTTGGGACCGAGCCTGGTCGACAAGATGCTGCGGGCCGAGAAGATGTGGGCCTGCGACTGGAACAACGTGCTGCACATGGCCGACGTGATGGAGGCCGCGGTCGAGGCCAATAACCGCGAGGGTGAAGAGGCGAACCTCGCGGAGGTCGCGAACTGGGTCGCCGAACTGGCGCTGCAGTACAACGCGAACCCCAACGGCAAGCCGAATCGACGGGTCTACCTCCGGATCGTCGACGCGATGGAGAAGATCAATAAATTCGACCCCGCGATCCAGGCCGCGCAGCGCGCCCTGATGCTGCGTGAAGACGACAGCCTGCGGTCTCGGATCAAGGACCTGACCGCGCAACGGTACACCTACCAATCCGCGACCAACAGCGCGGAGGGCGGCTCCCGCGCCAACCTCAAGGACGCGGAGGACCAGGCCGCGATCCAGGCGGGCCTGGACACGTCCGGCAGCAAGACGGACCAGCTCATCGCCGCCATGCGCGAGCAGTACGACGAGAACCCGGAAGACCTGGACCGCCTGCAGAAGCTCGTCGATGCGCTGTCGCGCTCCGAACAGACCGAGCACGAGACCGAGGCGGTGAAGCTGCTGCTGCTCGCCCACGAGCAGTCCGGGCAGTACCGCTACAAGGTCAAGGCGGGCGACCTCAAGCTCAAGCAGATCAACCGGGCACTGCGAGCACTGAACGACAAGGCCAAGGCGGGCGACGACACCGCGAAGGCCAAGCTGCAGGAGGGCCTGAAAAAACGGCTCGCCTTCGAGCTCAAAGAATTCGGCGAGCGGGCGCAGAACTACCCGACCGACCTCAAGCTCAAGTTCGAATTGGCCAAACGTCAGTACCAAGCAAGCCAATTCGAGGACGCGATCGGCAACTTCCAGGAAGCAACACGCGAGCCCAAAAGCAGGTCGCAAGCCCACCTGTTCCTCGGCCGCTGCTTCATGAAGAAGGGCTGGATGGACGAGGCGATGAGCACGATCGAGCGCGGCCTGGAGCAGCACGCCGACCCGGACGACGTTGTGGGCAAGGAGCTGCGCTACGACCTGCTCGTGGTGATGATCGAGGTCGCCAAAGAGAAGAAGGACCTCGATGTCGCCAAGAAGGCACAGGCGGTTGCTTCTGAGCTGCTCCAGACGGACATCAACTACAAAGACATCCGTGAGAAGATGGACAATGTACGGTCGCTGGTGGACGAGCTCAAGTGAGCCGGGCCCTGGCGATCATCCCGGCACGCATGGCCTCGACCCGCCTGCCGGGCAAGCCGCTGCTCGCAGAGACCGGCAAACCTCTGATCCAGCACGTCGTTGAAAACGCCAGCCAAGCCAAGTCACTTGATCGTGTCGTCGTTGCGACGGATGACCAGATTATTATCGACACGGTCCACGCCTTCGGCGGGGAAGCCGTCCTCACCGGAGTGCACCCCAACGGGACCTCAAGACTAGCCGAGGCGCTCACGCTGATCGAAAGCGAACACGACCTCATCGTCAACGTACAGGGAGATGAGCCGGAAATTGACCCTTCGGTGATCGACGCACTGGTCGCGGGGATCGCCGCAGACGTAGACGCCCCGATGGCAACGCTCTGCTCAAGGTTTGCCGAGGGCGAAGACCCGACAAACCCGAACATCGTCAAGCTGGTACGCGATGCGAAAGGGCGTGCGCTGTACTTCTCGCGCTCGCTGATCCCGTTTGATCGCGACGCGGGTGGGGTCAGCACTAAGCCGCTAGCGGCATACTGGAAACACCCCGGCCTGTACGCATACCGACGCCGCTTCTTGCTGAATACCTACCCGGCACTGACGCACACACCGCTCGAAGCGACCGAGAAACTCGAGCAACTACGCGTGCTCGAGCACGGCCACACCATCGCGGTCATCGAAGCCGATGCCCCCGAGCCGGGCATCGATACACCCGAGCAATACGCGGCATTTGTCGGCCGCGTTACAGGTGCGTGACTGGATGACCGCCGCCAAAGCGCTACCGCTCGATCAATCGATCCAGCTCGGCATGTCCTTGTCCGGCTCGATCTTCTGGATCTCCGCTCCCACGGTCATGATGACATCAACCCCGAGTTCAGCGATACGCTTCATCTCCGCCTCGACCGACTCTTTCATCTCTTCAATCATCGGCTCGTACTTCTCACGCAGTTCCTTTTCCTTCTCCGCACTGGGGGGTTCCATTCCATCCATCTCGGCTATCAGCTTGTTCAGCTTCTCACCGATGGCTTCAAATTTTTCCCCGACTTTCTCGGCCGAGTCTTTGTCCTTGACCCCCTTAAGCGCGGACTCAACGTCTTCCATCAAGCCGACCATATCCTCGACTACGGCTTCGTGCGGGTCGCTGCTGCCACACGCGGTCAGAACGGACGCCGTGAATAGGAGAGCGAGTAGAGAAGCAAAGCGTTTCATGGAAAGTTCCCTTCGGGTTAGTGTTTCGCGCTAAGAGTTTACGCCATCACTATAGAAAGTCCCGGTAAACCTTGTCTTAAGGCCCATCGAAGACTGAAACTCAAGCCCCCTTGTCCCGGACCGGCCGGCGCGGTACAGTTGGATATGCCCCACTCAGGTTCCAGCGACGACACTTCTCAGACCCAAGGCCTGCTCGAGCAGGCGGGGCATCAGACCCACGAATCCGAATTCTTCAACCCCATCCCCCCCGGCTATGTCCGTGGCCGGCATAAATACGTCATCGTGTTCGGCACCGTGATGTCCGGCCTGGGCAAGGGGATCTTCTCCTCCTCGCTCGCGAAACTCCTCAAGGACAAAGGCCTCCGCGTCGCACCGATCAAGATGGAGGGCTACCTCAACATCGACTCGGGCACGCTCAACCCCTACCGTCACGGCGAGGTCTTCGTGCTCGACGACGGGCTCGAGACCGACATGGACCTGGGCACCTACGAGCGCATGCTCGACCAGGACCTCACCCGAGACAACTACCTCACCTCCGGCCAGGTCTATCAGACCGTGCTCGACAAGGAACGCTCCGGTGGGTACCTCGGCCGGGACGTCCAGATGATCCCGCACGTCACGGGCGAGGTGAAGTACAAGCTCCGCGAACTCGCGGTCAAGCAGCGGGCGGACGTCGTCTTCGTCGAGGTCGGCGGGACGGTCGGCGACCACGAGAACGCGTTATACATCGAGGCCCTGCGTCAGCTCGCCTTCGAGGAAGGCCCGGGCAGCGTCTGCTACGTCGCGCTGACGTACATCATCGAGCCGCCTGCGCTGGGCGAGCAGAAGAGCAAGGCGGCGCAGCTCGGCCTGAACAAGCTGATGGAGGCGGGTATCCAGCCGAACCTGGTCGCCTGCCGGTGCCAGAACCCCGTCGAGCACGGCGCCCGCGAGAAGGTCGCGATGTTCAGCAACGTCCCGGTCGAGCGGGTGTTCTCGATGCACGACCGCCCGTCGATCTACATGATCCCGACAGAGATGCGTGAGGCCGGCGTCGACCGGCACATCCTCACCCTGCTGAACCTGCACGAACGTGTCAACGTGACGCAGGAGGACCGCGAGCGTGAGAAGTGGCTCACCTTTGTCAACAAAGTGACCTCGCCTCGTCGGCACAAGGCCCGCATCGGCATCACCGGCAAATACGCCTCGCTGCGGGACGCCTATGCCTCGATCGACAAGGCTATCGAGCACTGCGCCGCGATGATCAACGCAGACATCGAGCTGGTCTGGATCGACGTGACCAAGGAGGACGCCCCGCCGATCGCCCAGCAGCTTGCCGAGGTCGACGGCGTCATCGTGCCCGGCGGGTTCGGCCACCGTGGCACAGAGGCCAAGATCGAATGCGTCCGATACTGCCGGGAGAACAAGGTGCCGTACCTGGGTATCTGCCTTGGCTTCCAGATGGCGGTCGTCGAGTTCGCCCGCAACGTCTGCGGCCTGGGCGACGCGGTCTCCAGCGAGTTCACGCCCGAGAGCCCCAACCGTGTTATCGACATCCTGCCCGAGCAGAAAAAGATCGAGGGCCTGGGCGGGAACATGCGGCTCGGCGGCAAGGACGTGCTGATCAAGCCGACGACCCTCGCCGCGAACCTCTACTACAACACCCGGGCGGGCCACCACGACCGCCACCAGGCGTTCACCATCCGCGAGCGGTTCCGCCACCGCTTCGAGGTCGACCCGCAGTACATCGAAACGCTCGAGTCGCACGGCCTGATTTTCTCTGGCCGGCACCCCGACCAGCCCATTATGCAGGTGATCGAGCTGCCGCAGATTGGTGCCGTTAACGCCGAGGGCAACCCCTACGCCGAGTCGACCGGCGGGCACCCCTACTTCATCGGTGCCCAGTTCCACCCCGAACTGCTCAGCCGTCCGGTCGACCCCGCGCCGATGTTTATGGGCCTGGTTGCCGCCGCCGTCCAGCACGCCAACCCGGACACCGCCGCGAAGCAGATCGCCCCCCGCTGGCTGCCCGACCCTGAGAAAGACCGCCCTGTCACGGTGTGAGGCTTCAGACGCCTTCCCCAGCAACGGATTACACCCGGCCCCGTCGTCTCGCGAGCCTTTCTTTCGTGCGCCCCTACACCCATCAAGCCTCGCATAAAACCACCCTTTTCAAGCGAATCGGACGGACCCGTTGCGCTGAGCAAACCCCGTCTTAGATTCCTGCCGATATACATAGCAGGAGACAGCTACTGAACCGACGTGCGCGGAGAAATGACGAGGCCTGCTGTGAAAGCCGCTTGGAGAAAAAAACTCGCGTCCGCCAGCTTCCTGGGGCTCCTCGCCGCGGGGACGGCTACCACCGCCGACACCGTTGAGCTGGTCAACGGCGATATCCTCACCGGCGTGATCGTCGAAGAGACCAAGCAAGGGGTCACCCTCGACCACGCCATCCTCGGCAAGATCACCCTGCCTCAAGCCCGCATCGCCAAGGTCACCCTCGACAAGGAGCCGGCCGACAAGCCCAAAACCGCCCCCGGCACCCCCGCGGAGCCACCCGCCGACATCCAGGAACTCAAAGCAAAGGCCACTGAGGCTGCCATCGAGGACCGATCTCTCTGGCAGCGCTTCCGCAAGGACTGGACCAGCAAGCTCACCCTCGGGCTCAACGGCTCCGCCGGCCCGACAGACCGCCAGGACTACCGCATCAAGTTCAAGACCGGGTTCGAAGACGGCCGGGACCGCATCACCTTCGACTCCTCCTGGTACTACGCCACCGCCAACGACGCCCAGACCGAGAACCAGTTCGAGGCGAACCTCACCCGCGACTGGCTGAAAAAGGACGCCCCCTGGTTCTTCTTCGTCAAGGGCCAGTACAAGTTCGACCACAACCGCGCCTGGGAAAACCGCACCAGCGCCTTCGGCGGCGGCGGCTACACCCTTAAAAAAACCGACGACGTCGAGGTGAACACCCGCCTGGGCTTCGGCGGGACCTACGAGTACGGCACCGTCAACGATTTCACCCCCGAGGCCCTCTTCGGCGGCTCCGTCATCAAGTGGAACCTCTCCGAACGCGCCGCCATCGCGGGCGAAACCATCTACTTCCCTTCCCTTGAAGACTCCGCCAACTTCCGCATCGAGTCAAGCCTCACGTGGACCTACAAGCTCGATATGGCCGACGGCCTGTCGCTGAAACTCGGCGTCGAGAACGAGTACGACTCCCGCACGCCCAACGAGAACGAGAACAACGATATCCGCTACTTTGGCGCCGTCGTGCTGAGCTTTTGATCGAAAAGATAGAATCTAGGATGAGTAGCTTGAAGCCCAAAAACCTTATCAATCCCCCAGCTTTATCCAGCGATGCGAAGGAAAAGTAGTAAAGCCAAGTGCATGGAGGCACACGATGAACTACTCAATCTTTGCCATAATCGCCGGCGTAGTGTTCTGCGCAGGCTGCTCACAAACACCAATCGAGAATAGCCCGGCAAGCAGCGATTCTTCTTACTACCAGTTTGGCTCAGCCATGCACATGCACAGCAGACACGGGTGTGTGCTTATTGCTAGGACCGATGGGACGAACTTCAGTTACAGCCTCATTACTGCCGAGAATATCCTTCACTTAGGTGTTTTGCGCAACCCCGACAAGCCTGTCGTGCAGAGAGTTTCTGATGAGCGATCGCTGGTCCGTATCCGCTATCAATCCGGGTATGGAACCGGTATCTCGCAACATAGGGAGATCGCCATCCTATTGCGAGAACACGACAGCCCGTTAATGGCAAGCATCTATGCAGGTGGATACGTCAGCGGGGACTGGCATATCGATCACAGCACCGCAGATCGCTTCGCGGCATTAGACAGCGTTGAGATGCAAGGAACGCAAGTAATCGCGATGTATACCTACGGGTTCGAGGAACAAGAACCGGTGCAGCACGTCGAGACCATCGCACTCCAGCCCCACCCAACCGCTTTCGTCGATAGTCGAGTGGTCATGGAGTTTATGGGCTATTCGTTTGCTGAACAAGAGTGAAAGTAGCCGTCGTGTCATACGCGGACGGATGGCTTGCAGGCATCGTCTGACCGAGCTTGGCCCACCGGCTACTCCCACGTCGAACGCTTCGACACTTTTTGGGATACGTCTTACAACCTCGGTTCCTCCAACGGCACAGGACACACATCCTTGCGCCCGCAGCCCTCGCAGCCGCCGGCCTCCCAGAGGTGGTTGAAGTACTGGCTGACCGCGTCGATGAGGTCGGGGCTGGTGGTCCAGACGCCGATTTCGTGGTTGCGGTTGTGGTCGGCCTTCGCGCCGAGGCCGGCACCGGTGAGGTTCGCGCTGCCAAGGTACATGCTCCCCGCGTCGAGGATGACGGCCTTGGCGTGGAGGCGCGGGCAGCGGCGGAGCGTGAACCCGCCAGAGACTGAGTCCAACGGGCCGTGCTTCTTGATGAGCCGTTTGAGCCCGTGGATGGCGGGCCCGCTCGGGACGCCGGCATGGAGGATGCGGACCTCGACGCCGCGCATCGCCATGCGGTGCAAACGCTCGAGGATCGAAGGCGGATGATGCCGCGACGCGGTCTTACCCGGATCAGGGACGAGTACGGCCTTAAGGTCGGCGGTGGCGATGTCGACCGAGGTGCGGGCTTTGAGCATGCCGTCGTAGATCACCCTTCGCAGGTGCTCGCCGTCTATCACGAGCTCGACCGAGCCGGTGGTCGGCGCGAAGTTCAGCGGGATGTTATCGAGCAGGCTCACCGGAGGGTATCGGCCAGCCCTCACATGAATGAGCATTCACCCTATTGGCGTGCGTGAGCGGCGAAGTAATAGGACCCCGGCCATGCCCAGCAGCGCGACCGAGGTGGGCTCGGGGATCAAGGCCGCGGTGCCGGTGAGCGAGAGCGCATCGACGAATCCGGCGATGTCGAGGTTGGTCAGCCGGCCATCACCATCGAAATCGCCGAGCGCATGCCGGTCGAGGTTGGGGTGCAGCGTGTCGTAGCCGGCCGGGTCGGTCAGGGCCATGATGAAGTCGGCGATGTCTGCGTTGGAGAGTACGCCGTCGCCGTCGAGGTCACCCAGCGCGAGGACGCTGGCGAAGTCCAGCCGCATCTCGGCGGTGCCGTCGGTCGCGGTGAAGTCGAAGACGACCTTATCGAACAGCGGCGTGGTCAGGCCGAGGTCCGCGCCGAGCTCCGCGTCCAGATCGAGCGCCGCGTTGTAAGCGACCAGCGGGTCGGTCGTGTCCGGCAGGATCTGGCTGTCGACGAGCAGCTGGTAGTCTTCCATGCTGATATCGAAGACGCCGGTATCGAAGAGCTGATCGACGGTGGTAATAAAGCCCGCATTGATCAAGAGCGTGACCGCAGTAGGGTCTTCATATAGCGGGTTGACGATCGTGGTCCCCCCGCCGCCGAAGCCGCCGAACACCGCGCCGAGGTAGCCGGTGGTGAGCTTATTCATGCCCATGACCGCGTCGAACGGTGCGCCGTCGATATCGAGTACGCCCACGAGGTTGTTCGTCCAGACGAGGTCGGTCCCGCCCTGCGTGGGCATGATGAACGCGTCGACGCTGACCAGCGGCATCGCGACCGTGCCCCCGATGCCGCCGACCTCGAGGAAGTCGACCACGTCGCCGCCCTGCGCGAGGGTCTGCGTGAAGTCGATGCCCAGGTCGGCCGCCATCTGCTCGCTGATGATGTCGGTCTGCGCGCCGGTGTCGACGAGGAAGGTGTAGTTGTCGGCGGTTAGGGTCGCCCCGCCGCTGTTCGCCCCGCCGATATGCCGCATGTCCATGTTGTCGATCAGCGGCAGGCCGGCGAACGTCGGCAGCAGATCCAGCCGGCCCGCATCGATAAACGTCGTGTCCGTGTACTCGGGCTCGAGGATCCGCAGGCCGACCGTCATCGTCTGCGGGCTCTCGATCAGCGCCCCGGCGATCGTGTCGTGGAACACCACGCGTTGAGCCTCGATCACCGCGTTAGGACGCATGTCAATCTCGACAGCCAGGCCCTGCATCGCGGGCATACCGACGATCGCGCCGAAGCTGCCGATGTTAAGCGTGGGATCACCGAATGCGCGGAGGTTGTTGTTGACCACGCGTTCGACGCCGTCTGAGTCCTCGATGCGCAGCGCGTGGACGTCGTGGACATCGAGCAGCGTCGTGCCCGCGACGCCGAGCTCGGCGTACTGGGCGAGCTGCTCGTTGGGCTCGATCGTTCCGTCGCCGTCGTAGTCAAAAGCGAACGCGGGCTGGCCGTAGTTCTCGCCCTGGTTGTAAGAGGGCGCGGCGAGGAGCACGCCGTTGGCCCCGGTATCCAGTAATGCGGAATTGAACAGGCCAGGGCCGAGCAGCGTCGCGGGGTTGGTCGACTCATCGGTCAGCCCGAACGTGACCCTGGGCTGATCCAACGCGAGCGAATCCGATGGCCCGAGGACGACCTCGACCGCCGATGCAGGCCCGCCGATCCACACCGCGGCCGACCACGCGACAGCGGGCCCCAAGACGCAAAAGCCCCGGATCGGGTTGCCACGCACGTGCCACATGTCGGTCTGCACTAATCGATAGAGACTAGATTTTACCGCGTCGGCCAGCCAGCCCAAGCGTTGTCCGAGTGAAAAGCATGTAATCCCGGGAATCGATACGAAAAACCACAAGCCGGAACCTTGCCCCCGCGTCGTGCGTCGTATGATGGTTGCTTCAACGCGGTTTCTTCACGAAGGGCGGTGCCGATGGCCGGGCGTGGCAAGTGGGCTGAGGGATGGCTGATCCGGTGCGGGCTGGCTGTCGCTGTTTGCGGCGGGACGTCCGTCGCGTTGGAATTCGAGCAGCAGCTCTGGGGCAGCCGCTGGGGCGGGCCGTGGGTCCAGCCGGTCCAGGAAGCGCCGCGGGAGCAGACGCAGGACGGCTTCGTCCTCTCCGCCAGCGGCACCACGATCCAGGACACGCCCGCCGGCGAAGCCATCAAGCTTATCGAAGAGGGCCAGTGGGTCAAAGCGATCCAGGCTATCGAGTCGCTGGACGATGCGAACAAGGGTCTGGTGCTGGATGAGCGCGGTGTGCTGCGGCCTCTGTCCACCATGAAGAGCGCGCTCATCACGTCGATGCCGGACGAGGGCAAACGCGCATTCCGCAAGCTCAACGAACCCGCCGCAAACAGCCGCCTCAATGAGGCGAATGAGATGCAGGACCTCGAAGAGCGGGCGCAAGCACTTAAGGCCATCGTCGATGGCTATATCCTCTGCGACGCCGCGGCGCCCGCCGCCCAGCAGCTCGGCGACATCCGTTTCGAGCAGGGCCGGTTCAACGAGGCCGCCGCCCACTACAGCCTCGCCGCCGACCACCCCGCATCGACCGTGGACGACCCCCTGCTGATGGTTCGCCGGCTGACCGCGCTTGCCCGCTCCGCGCAGTGGCGTGCATTCGATGAGCTCGCCGAGTACGCCCGCTTCCGCCACCCCAATACCACCGTCACGATCGCCGGGCAGGACGCCCCTGTCCAGAACCTCATTACCAAGCTCGTCGAGTCGCGTGGCGAAACACAGGGCCAACCCACCACCAACACCCCCGCCACCATCACCATGCCCACCGAGGCGGACCTCGAGTACGAGCGCCCGCTCATCGGCGAACTCAACCAACGCATGCTCCGCCAGCTCGCCACCAACAACCGCGTCGGCAGCATCATCGACCAGACCATCGCGCCCGTCGTCGTAACCGACGACCAGCGCCTCTTCACCCTCGCGCTCGGCAGTGTCGCCAGGATCGACCCGGAGACCGGAACAGAGCTCTGGCGGCACGCCAAGACCCAAGACGGCATCCAGGCCATCCAGTCCCGCATGCACAACCTGTTCAACGGCTACGCCCAGTCGCTCGTTCTGCAAGGTGAAACCCTCCTCGCCGCCGTCCCCGACCAACAGAACTTCTCCCGCTCGCACCTGACCGCCCTCAGCGCAGAGACCGGCGATGAGAAGTGGAGCCTACGCGATACCCTCCGCGGCAACGGCGAGGGCGTCGTCGGCAAACCCCTGATCATCGACGACACCGTCTACTTCGTCACCTACCGCTCGTCGGGCGACCTCTTTCTCCGAGCGGTCGATCTCGACAACGGCTCAGAAAGCAAGACCCTCAAGCTCGGCAAGGCCTCAAAAGGTCCGAACATGTCCACACCCGCCGAGCTCTCGCCCAGGCTGGTGATGGGCCAGGGCTACCTGATGGTGCAGACGAACAACGGCGCTTTGATCGCCGTCGACCCGAACACCATGCAGATTACCTGGGCGTTCTCGCAGAAGATCCGGCCCAGCGGGCTGAACATGATGCGGCGGCGCGGCATGCAGGTGAGCAACGCCCTCTGCCGACACACCGGCGAGATCGTCTCGGTCGGGGACACCATCGTCTCGAAAGACACGCGCACCAACCGCGTGATCGCCTTCCGCGAGTTCGACGCCGCGATGCTCTGGTCCGTCGAGTGTGACGCGGATGCAACGATCGTCCACCACGACAAGCACCACATCTACCTGCTCGGCAGAGAGCTCGTCGCGCTGGACCGACGCACCGGCGAACGCGTCTGGTGGACGCCGCACCCCGGCGAAAAATCCGGCCGACCCATCTTCACCAAGGACGCCTGCCTCGTCGCAGGCAACCAACGCCTCTGCCGGATCGACCTGAGCAATGGCAAGCTCACCCACTACCGCGAAGACCTCTCCAGCCCCGACGCGCTGCACGTCGTAGGCCAGCAACTGATCGGCGTCTCGAACGACCGCATCATCGCGATCCGGCTGCCATGAACCCAAAGCACCCAAACCAGAAACCACCAAAGAAACATAAACCCGACGAAAGAAATCCCGCCATGAAAGCCAAGCTCTTGTCAACGTTACTGGCCCTTGTGATCATCGGCTCGCCGGCACGCGCGCAGCAAGAGCCCGTACAAGCCGCGCAGGCGGTCGATACGGCCGAGCTCCGTATCGGGCCCGCGGAGGAGCCCGTCCCCGAAGCACCCGCCGAGGAAGCGCCTGCCGAGGGAGCCCCCACCGAAGAAGTGACGCCGGCCGAAGAAGAAACCGCCGAGCCCACCCCCGCCGAGGCGCCCCAGCCCGCCGGCGTGCTCCGCTTCCACCTCATGGACGGCACCATCATCACCGGCAAGCTCACCGCCGACGCCCTGCCCGTCAGCACCGAGTTCGGCGACCTCACCGTCCCCATCAACGCGATCACCAACTTCGCGCCCGGCCTCGGCTCGCACCCCGAGATCGACGCAGAGATCACCAGGCTCATCCAGGACCTCGGCAGCCCCGACACCAAGATGCGCGACAAGGCCCAGTCCCAGCTCATCAGCTACGGCCCAAGCCTGCTGCCCGAGCTCCGCGAGTACAACGACGATGCGGACGCCGAACGAAAGGTCCGCATCGCGGCCATCACCGAAGAACTGCTCAGCGTCGAGGACGACGGGTTCGGCGTGGAGCAGGGCCCGTCCGTCTCGCTCGCTAGGCTGGACCAGATCGTCACCAAGCGCTTCACCATCGCCGGCAAGATCAAGCAGGACACCTTCAGCATCACGTCCAAGTTCGGCGAGCTCACCGTCAAGCTCGGCGACATCAAGGGCGTCGAACGCGTCACCACCGACAAGCCGGAGATGCGCAAGGTCGTCGAAGTCGCGGGCACGGACATGACCTGCCGGGGCTACAAGAAGACGGGCATCCGCGTGAACCGCGGCGACCGGATCATCATCTCCGCCGAGGGACGCATCACCATGAGCCCGTGGGGCTCGAACTCCGTCTCCGGCCCGGACGGCATCGCGCAGAACGGCATGTACAACGGCAAGATCCCGATGGGCGCCCTCGCCGGCCGGATCGGCGACTCCGGCGAAGAGATGCTCATCGGCAGCAAGAAGTCCTTCGTCGCCAAGAAATCCGGCGTTCTCCAGCTCGGCTTCGCGATGCAGCAGAACTGGGCCAACTACCAGTTCCCGGGGAGCTACAAAACCCGCATCCGCGTCGTGCCGGGGGAATGACGCCGTGCTCAGTCCACGGATAGTGGCTGTGTGGCTAACGTAAAAGGCTCAGTTGCCGGCCGCCCGCGGAAAGCAGGCTTCAAACCGGCAACACGATTATCCATCGCGGGCGTCGCCGGTCAACTGCAGCCGGTGGTTAGCTGCAGCCTTGGTTGCGCTTGGAATACTCCCACAGTGATTGATCCAGTGTTCGCATCGAAACATCATTCTCGGTCGCGATGGCTAGACAGAATGCAGAATAACGCTTCCAGTAATCAAATGAGTACTGCTTGGGTACAGTTGAACTCAATGACCAAATCGCACGGAAATCTAGGATCGGATATCTGTCAGGCATCGCGAAGTGCAAAAATACAGATGCGGTAGGCCAGTTAATGCCAAAAAGGAGTGTCCATATCTCGATTCGTAGCTGTTCGGACGCTGTCGTCAAGGCAAGTGAAGAAATCTCACGGATATAGGATTCATCGTTCTCGGCACAACGTGATTTCGTGCGCGGTGTCTTCCAATCACAAACCATGAGAAAGTCCGGCTTGGTCAGATAACCCTGATCGAGGTACCGAGGAAAAACTCGGTCAACGATTGCATCTGTCAGTCTTCGGTTGCGGTCGTTTAGTCGAGCCAGATAAGCATCGGAAAGCGCCTGAATTTCGGATGGTTCGAATCGGAGTTGCATGACGCTTGAGGCAGCTAACGTAAAAGGCTCAGTTGCCGGCCGCCCGCGGGGAGCGGGCTCCAAACCAACAACACCATCATACCGCGGGCGCAGCCGGTCAACTGCAGCCGGTGGTTAGGGGGCTTTGAGCTTACCGAGGCACTTGAACTCAAACTCGGGCTCCGATGGCGAAGCTTCGTACATGTGACCAAGCTTGGACGCTTTAGCGCATTCGAGCAGAGCAGTGATGTCACTGAGCGTTTGCTCGACCGACTCGATGACCAGGCCGCAATCGACCATTCGAGCGAAAACCTCGTTCGGGGTCAGATCGACTCCGGTGTAAACCGTGACGAATTTCGATACGGCCTCAGCGGTCTTCATAGACACAAACGTGAGTGCACCTGACTTGCGTAGTGGAGCGATGAACTGCGGCGACTTTTTACCATTGGGTGACACCGCCTCGAAGTACTTCTTCGTCACGAGTGTTGCCCCCTAACGTAAAAGGCTCAGTTGCCGGCCGCCCGCGGGGAGGGGACTCCAAACCGACAACACCATTATCGATCGCGGGCGCAGCCGGTCAACTGCAGCAGTTGGTTAGGTGCCAAGTTTTTCAATTAGATAGAGCAACTCTTGATGATAAACAGTTTCGAATTCGGCAACAGTTGCTTCGCCGATCAAGTCCCATGAGTTGTCGCGATTTAAATACCCAACAAGAATGTCACAATTCATTACCATGCAGGGCGGAACTGTTCTGTCGATTAAATCAATGATGTCTTTAAACTTATTTGCAAATTCATCTTCGGCCCAATGATCTTCAGATTTTGCAAGCTTATATAAATTCAATTCATGAGAGTAGTTTTCAAAATGAATGTCTCTATCATTCACGAAGCCTTCAAGTGGTTGGAGGTCAGTCCACTCAAACTGTTGTGTTTCAATTTCAACACCCTGTATTGGGTTGAAAAGTATTTGAAGACTGGTAGACAATTGCTGAGCACCTAACAGTTGATTCAATGGTTCTGTTGTGCGTGCTATTGGGCGTGCACAACAGGATTCAGTGAGGCAAGAACGCCTTACCCCGAGAAAAAAACATTCTATCAGGGTGGCAATCGAATGCCAAGATCGGCGGTATCGCCCGGTTTGAAAGGGCTTTACAAAAATCATTGACATTCGGGTGAGTTATATGTTTGGATATGTTTGTTCCCGTGCGATCCTGTTGTGCATGGATCCGGCGGGTGGCCGGGGCAGAACGCCATGATGCCCCGTAAGCAATGGCTTGGGCTGTATCAACTGCCCTGCGTTCCGAGGCTTCGCATTGCTCAGCCGCCGGCCAACCGGCAATAGGCTATTCGATGTTTGCGATCAAGTTGGCCGGCTTTAATGCCTAGGACGATGTCGATGCTGCTGCGCGGGCTGCTAATCGATGCGGTGGCGGAACTGGGCCTGGTGCGGGTTCATGCGCCGGGCAGGCCTGTCCTGCCGATGGTCGCCCGGTTTGTAGTGTTCGCCCCTCAGCCCATCCCTCTCCCGTGGGGAGAGGGGGCAAGGCGGGTTGGGCAGAATCATCTGATTACATTTAAACGGATAAAAAAGACCCGCGGCCCGTACTGCACCGCGAGTCTCACAACAAGTGTTGTTGCACTTCTTAAACGTCTGTGTTGGTTAACAAGGTCAGGCGAGGTAGCCGGTCTCGAGCCGCTCGCGGATCTTGGCCATCGCGCCGTTCTGGATCTGGCGGACACGCTCTTTCGTGACGCCGATGATCTGGCCGACCTGCTGAAGGGTCAGCGGTTTGCCGTCGGCACGCTGGATCTCGGGATCGGGCTCATTCGCGACATCGGGGGCAACCAGCTTGAACCGGTGCTTGATGACCTGCTGCTCGATCTTGGAAAGCTCGGCCTGGTTGGTCTCGACGATGCGCTTCACTTCGTCGGCGCAGTCGTCTTCTTCTGTGGCCCGCTTGGTCTCCATGTAGTCCGAACGCTCGAACTCGGGGTCGAACCCGGTCGGGAAGAGGTTGCGGTGCTTGCTGAGCTTCATGCCCGCCCGGCTGAATGCCTTGAGGATCGCCCGGCAGGCGTAGGTCGAGAACTTAAAGCCCCGGCCGGCGTCGAACTTGTCGATTGCGCGGAGCAGGGCCATGTTGCCCTCGCTGACGAGGTCGGCGAAGTCGACCTCGCTCATCCGGGTCCGCTTGGCCATGGCCAAGACGAGCGCGAGGTTGGTCTGCGCGATCTGGTCACGGAGCAGCTCGGCCTGCCGGTACCAACGGAGCAGCTCACGGGCCAGGTCGATATCGACATCCGGCTGATCGAGCATCTCATCACGGATCAGGCAGACGCGGAAGCGGCAGTAGTTGAACTGGACGAAGAGGGCCTGCTCCTGCTTCGCGGTGAGCAGCACGCTGCCGGTGTTGCGGGACTGGCGGGCAAGAGCATCCTTCGCATCCATCACCGGGTGGTACCAAGCCGTGTCGGGCTTCTCGATCTCGGGGGCCTCGTCGAAGATACGGGCCATCGCCTGCTTCTCGGGCAGGTCGAAGAAGTCCGAGTCGATGTACTCGTATTTGTTGTGGAGGACGAGCATGAGGTCCGCTTCATCGCGGGGGGAAAGACGCCGTGTCCGGCTGGCGGCACGCAGACCGCCGCGTGACGCGACCCGGGCCAGCGGCGAGTTTTCGGGGGTCATCTGTTTCATCATGGCGTCCTTTCCTTGTGAGGCGCTTGACTGCGAGGCCCTCTTCTTTTCAACGCTGTAGTGACCTCGGTTGTTTCCACTTCTTTAGAATAATTATAATCTGATAAAACGTCAATAACGTTCGTGCTTTTATCCTACTTTTTTATCCGAAACCGCTTTACTTTCTTGTTACGTGGGTTTTCGCACGTTTTTGCCGCTTGGATTCAGTCTTTTCTGAAGTCTTGATCGGTTTGACCGGATCGAATCGTCCACCTACAGTGGCACGCCGGGCTGAAACGCGCCCTGAATACGATTCCAGACCACCCAACACCGGAGCACCCCATGGCCTTCACCCTCCCCGACCTGCCCTACGCCCACGAGGCGCTCGAACCCGCCATCGACGCCAAAACGATGGAGATCCACCACGGCAAGCACCACGCCGGCTACGTCGCCAAGCTCAACGCCGCGATCGAAGGCCTCGAGGTGCCTGACTGCCCTTGGGCGCTTTGTGCCATGATCGACAAGCTGCCCGCCGACAAGCAGACCGCGGTCCGCAACAACGGCGGCGGCCACGCCAACCACTCCCTGTTCTGGAGCATCCTCGCGCCCGCCGGCGAGAGCGGCGCCCCCTCGGGCGACCTCGCGGCCGCGATCGACAGCGACCTCGGCGGGATGGACGCGTTTAAGGAAGCGTTCTCCAACGCCGCCGCGACGCGATTCGGCTCGGGCTGGGCCTGGCTGGGCGTGATGCCCGGCGGCAAGCTGGCCGTCTGCTCGACCCCGAACCAGGACAACCCCGTCATGCCGTTCGACGGCTGCGACGGCTGCACGCCAATCCTCGGCATCGATGTCTGGGAGCACGCCTACTACCTCAACTACCAGAACCGCCGGCCCGACTACATCACCGCGTTCTTCAGTGTGATCAACTGGGCCAAGGTCGGTGAGCTCTACGCCGCGGCGAAGTAACACCCTGCCAGGTCAGTACGATGAAGGGCCCGTGCCACGAAGGTGCGGGCTTTTTCCATTCAGGAGCCGGGATGCACTGGCATCAAGACAGCGATCGGCGGGCTAGGAACACGGCGGCCGTGATCGTCTTCGGCGGGCTGTTCGGGCTCGTTGGAGCGCTGCTGTCTGTCCTTCTTGTCCTGCTTCCGCTGGTGCAGACGCTCCGCGTCGCGGGGTGGGTGGCCGCGCCCTGCGTGATCATGTCGTCCGAGGTGCAGACGCACGCGGGCGAGACGCGCGAGGTCTATGACATCGCTTTGCGCTACAGCTATACCTACGAGGGCAATTCATACGAAGGCGACCGCTACCGCCTCTACCCGCTGCGCACGTCCGACCGCGCCGCCTGGCAGGCCATCGCCGGCCGTTACCCCGTTGGCTCTGAGCAGACGTGCTATGTCGATCCGAACCGGCCCGAACGCGCGACGCTGAAACGGGTGTCGCTCGGGGCGGCCGCACTGACTCCACTGCCGTTCCTGCTGGTGTCCTTCGGCGTGTTCTACGGCGTCCGGTCCGGACGGATCAGGATCGGCCTGCGCGGAAAGCCCGCCGAGTGGCGGCCCGCTGTGATGAGAGGTGGCAAGACCGGGCCCGCCGTACTCAACCCTCGTGCCCAACGGATTAAGAAGCTGGTCAAGCTTGGGCTCGTCGCGCTTGTTTGGAACGGCATCGTCATGCTCGTCATCATGCAAGCGCTCGGCGAGGGGTGGATACGGCAGCTGCAAACCATTGCCGGGCTGGCCCTCTCCTCGTTCGGTATCGTCGGCATTGCCCTGCTCTACATGACGGCCAGCCGACTGATCGTTGTGTTCGCGCCCGCTGTCCGGCTCAAGATCGAAGAGCAGGCGGTCCCGGTCGGCGGCTCGACCACGCTGCGTTGGGACCTCCCCGGCAGGCCCGGCCAAGTGACCCATCTTGTTATCACCGTCATCGCGGAGGAAGCGGTCACGATCCGCGTCGGCGGCGAGGACAAGCAAGAAAAACACATCTTCTACGAGCAGGACCTCACCAGCGATCAAGGCGAAACCACCCTCACGATCCCCAGTCAAACCATGCACAGCCTCGAAGCCGAGCACAACAAAGTGTGCTGGATGCTGCGCGTGAAGGCCGACGTGCGGGGCTGGCCCGACATCGCGGACACCTTCCCCTTAACCGTGCTGCCCGCAGCACCGAACGGAGCAAGCCATGGCAACGATCACGATTGAGCTTGATCAGGCCGACGCGGCCTACACCCCCGGGCAAGCCATGACCGGCCGAGTGGCATGGGACCTCGAACACAAAGCAGAGGCGATCGTCGTCCGGCAGGCCTGGAAGACCAATGGCAGGGGCGAGCAGGACATCGGCCTCGGCGGCGAGCAGCGGCTGACATGTCACACGCGAGAAGGAGAAGCGACGTTCGAGTTGCCCGCGCTCGATGGGCCGTACAGTTATCAGGGCAAGCTCTTCGGTATCCGCTGGATGCTAGAGGTCACGGCCGAGCCCCACGGCCCAAAGGCCTGGCAGGCATTCACGCTGTCCCCAACCCGGTCTGCAATCCGGGCCTAATAAGCGAGAGGACCCGCCCTGTATCCGGGCTGGAGGAACGCGTTCAATCCGCTTCGTTTTCGAACGACCATCCGATAAAATGTTTGGTCCACGCCGATGAGCGTGGGCTTTTTCGTTTAAAAACCGCGCGTTCATCCCAGGTGCGGTTCAAACGGGCCTGAGATTTGCCGATCTACATGAGCATGCACGCCGCGATCACAAGCCAGCCAGCCGCCCCCGCAGGCCTGTTCACCAGCCAACGGGACAAGCTCGGCTACATCCCCCACGATTACTTGATGGAAGAGGTCGCGACGCGGCTCAAGCGGCACGGCTTCCGCGGCGCGATCACCGGGCCGGCCGGCTGCGGCAAGACCACCATGCTCCAGGCGCTGGGCGACGAACTCATGGCGCACGGCCTGAGCCCGCTGCCGCTCACCATCCAGCCCGAGCGCAGCCAGCCTCTACCGAACGACTGGCAACGAACGATCCGAAGCGCTCGGCCGACCGATGCGCTGCTGCTGGACAACTACGACCTGCTGCCACGCTGGGCCCGGCTGTGGGTCCTTTTCGCATCGAGGCGGGCCGGCGCCGTGGTTGTCACCGCGAAGCGGGATGTCTACTTCAACGCGCTGGCCAAGCCCAGGCCCACGCCCGTGCTGCTCGAGCAGATCGCCGCCCGGATGCTGCCCGTCGCCAACCTCGACATCGACGCCCAGGCCATCCTCAAGCAGTGCCACGGCAATCTCCACGCAGCACTGGACCGCGTGAACCAGCAGATCCAGCGCTGATGTCCGGTTACCACACAAGCCTGCGCAGCAAGATGTGTGCGAACTCAGCCCTGGCTCGTCACCGCTGACACACCGCACCGAATGACATCGACCCAACACTTCGAAGCCGCACCAATCCTGTAAGCTAATCAACCGACCCCTGTCTTCTGAACAGCCGCGACAGGACTCAGCATGCCCCGATTCGCGATCTGCAACGAGACCTACGGCGACACGCCGCTCAACGACGCCCTGGCCGACATGAAGGCCGCGGGCTACGACGGCGTCGAGATCGCGCCCTTTACCCTCCACCCCGACCCCCGCGAACTCACCGAGCATGACGCGGAAGCGATCGGCGTGCAGGTCCGCAGCCACGGGCTCGAAGTCGTCGGCCTGCACTGGCTGCTCGTCAAGCCCGAGGGCCTGCACCTCACGACCATGGACGGCGTCGTCCGGCAGAAGACCGCGTCCTTCGTCGAGCACCTCGCCCGTCTCTGCGCCGCGATGGGCGGCGAGGTCATGGTGTGGGGCAGCCCGAAGCAGCGCGATCTCAAGGCGGGCGAAGACTACGAAGCCGCCGCCGAGCGCGCCGCCGACGTGCTGCGGTGCGTGTGCGAGGTCGCCGGGCCGTTGGGCGTGACACTCGCGCTCGAGCCGTTGGGCCCGAGCGAGACGAACTTCATGACGACCGCCGCAGAAACGATCGAGATGATCCACCGCGTCGACCACCCCGCCTGCCAACTGCACCTGGACGTCAAGGCGATGGCCAGCGAGGACAAGCCGATCATCGACATCGTCCGCGACTGCGCCGAGCACACCGCCCACTTCCACGCCAACGACCCCAACCTCCGCGGCCCGGGACAGGGCGAGGTCGATTTCCCACCGATCGCGAAGGCACTGGAGGAGACCGGCTACGACGGGTGGGTCAGCGTCGAGGTGTTTGATTACACGCCGGATGCCCCGACGATTGCAAGGCAGAGCATGGAAGTGCTGCGGGAGAATTTTGAACAAACGATTGCGAGATAAGCCCATGAGCAAACTAAACAACCCTTTGATCGCATTTCTTTTGATGGCTTTCGTCGCCATCCCCGCAGCAGCGGACGATGCAAAACCCATCGCCGTTGAGAAAAAACAGAACACCCATCGTGTCCTCATCGACGGGAAGTTATTCACCGAATTGATCCATGGAGCAACCGATCAATTCGGCGATATCCCACGCCCATTCCTCTACCCCATCATCGGCCCAACCGGCGCCCAGATGACACGCAACTTCCCGATGCGTAAAGATGTCAAGGGTGAAGCAAGCGACCACCCGCACCACCGCTCACTCTGGTTCACGCATGGCAATGTCAACGGCACCGACTTTTGGCACAGGGCGAAGGCCACCATCCAAGTTGTGGACACCAATTTACACACCAACTTTGCCAATACGAAGAATCCGATCGTCACGACCGTAGAAAGCTGGCGCTCGGCAGACAACAAAGAACAATTGCATGCCTGGGCGATCCATCGATTCCACATCTATGACGATGGCAGCCGGATCATCGACATCCACCGCTACCATCAGGTCGGCGCGGATGCAGAACAAGTCGTCTTCGGCGACACCAAAGAGGGCACCATGGCAATCCGTCTTGCGCCGCAGCTTCGGCTCAAGGGTGAGGTCGCCACCGGCAAGGCCATCAACAGCGAGGGCGACAAGGACACAAAGGTCTGGGGCAAACGCGCCAAATGGGTCGCCTACTGGGGACAGATCGACGGCAAGACCTGCGGCGTCGCCATCTTCGACCACCCGTCCAACCTCCGCCACCCCACCTGGTGGCACGCGCGGGACTATGGCCTGGTCGCGGCCAACCCGTTCGGGATGAGCGATTTTGAGAAAGGCAAGCACAAGCGCGGCGACGGCGATTACACACTCAAACAAGACGAAACGCTAAGCCTGCGATACCGCTTCGTCTTCTTCGCCGGCACCGCCGAAGAGGCCGACATCGCCGGTAAGTATGATGAGTGGGTCAAAGAAACAACCGAGGCCGAGTAAACCCCTTATAGGAAGGAATCGAACCATGCAGACACGCTACACAAGACGAACGCTGATGAAGACCGCCGCGGTCGGTGCCGGCGCACTCGCCCTTAGCCCGACCGCGAAGGTGCTCGGCGCGAACGAGAAGGTCCGCGTGGCCTTCATCGGGCTCGGCGGCCGGGGCAAGGGCCTGCTCGGCTCGTTCTCCCGGCTGAGCAACGCCTCCGTCGCCGGGCTCTGTGACGCGGATGAGAAGACCCTCGGCGGGCTCAAGCAGAAGTACCCCGACACCTTCATGACGACCGACCTGCGCACGATGCTCGACCGCAAAGATGTCGACGCGATCGTCTCGGCGACGCCCAACCACTGGCACGCGCTCTTGACCATCTGGGCCTGCCAGGCCGGCAAGCACGTCTACATGGAGAAGCCGACGTCGCACACGGTCTATGAGAGCCGGCAGATGACCAAGGCCGCACGCCTGTACGGCACGATCGTGTCGTCCGGCTTCCAGAACCGCAGCTGCGGCGGGCTCACCCCGTTCTTTGAATCCCTTCACGCGGGCAAGTGGGGCAAGGTCAACGCGATCCGCGTGCTCACCTACCGCAACCGCAAGTCAATCGGCAAGCTCGACAAGCCGCTGACCCCGCCCGAATCCGTGGACTACAACCTCTGGCTCGGCCCCGCCGCCGACCAACCGATCATGCGGCCCCGCTTCCACTACGACTGGCACTGGGATTACAACACCGGCGATGGCGACCTCGGCAACCAGGGCCCGCACGAGACCGACCTCGCCCGATGGGCTCTCAAGGACCCCATGGCCCTGCCCGACTCGGTCGAGTGCATGGGCGGCCGCTTTGGTTGGGACGACGCGGGCAACACCCCCAACATGCTGCTCGTCCGCATGATGTACGGCGACGTGCCGATCACCTGCGAGACCATCAACCTGAAGCGGCCCAACTACAAGGGCGTGGGTGTCGGCGTCATTGTCAGCTGCGAAAAAGGCGAGTTCCGCGGCGGACGCGGCGGCGGCAAGGTCCTCGCGCCTGATGGCACTGAGCTTGCGAAATGGAAAGGCGGCCAAGGCGCCCACTACGGCAGGTTTATCGAGGCCATCGTGAAGAACGACAAGTCCGTCCTAACCAGTGAGTGCGAGTCGGCGGGCTATTCCTCCGACCTGGCCCACGTCTCCAACATCGCCTTCAAGGCCGGCAAGACCATGCCCGAGGGCGAGGTCATGGAACGCTTCGGCCACGACGACGACCTCAAGGAATCCATCGCCCGCTACGCCAAGATCCGCAAGGACAACGGCGTCGACGCGGGTATCGAGTGGACCTACGGCAGCAAGCTCACCTTCGATAACAGCAAGGGCAAGTTCGTCGGCGAAGGCGCCGACAAGGCCAACCCGCTGATGACCCGCGAGTACCGCAAGGGGTTTGAGGTCACAGACGAGGTATGAGCTCGTTGAAATGATCTATAGCCGCGAGGCTACGCCTCGCAGGGAGAGCGTGACGAACTGTGTCGTGCTTCGCCTGCGGCGCGTAGCGTCGCGGCTTTTTCACTGCGCTGATTTACTTCAAACCAACACTCTTACGCAGCTTCCGCACCTCCGGCGCGGTCAGCTCGCGCCACGCCCCGCTGCGGAGCGTCTTCATCTGGATCGGGCCGATGGCGACGCGCTTGAGCTTGCGCACCTTCAGATCAAGCCTGGCGAGCACCCGGCGGATCTCGCGGTTCTGGCCCTCATGCAGCGTCATCGCGAGCATCGTGCGGTCTCCGCCGGCCCGGTCACGCTCGACGCGGAGGATGCGCACCGCGTCGGGCGCTGCTTTTTTGGCGTCGCTCTTGATGCGCCCGGGTGCTGAAGCACCCTCGGCCGATTTCGATTTCGCGATCTCCTTTGGAGCGGCGAGGTAGATGCCTCTGCGGAGTTTTTCCAGGGCCTCGACGCTGACCCGGCCGTTGACGGTGACGCGGTACTCCTTGGACGCTTCAAAGCTCGGGTGCGTGAGCCGGTGGGTCAGCTCGCCATCATCGGTAAGCAGGATCATGCCGGTCGAGTCCGCGTCGAGCCGGCCGACGGGGTAGAGCCGTTTGCGGTCGTAGTGTTTGTCATCGATCAGGTCGATGACGCGTTTGCGGCCTTCGGGGTCGTCGTTAGTGCTGATCACGTTGCGCGGCTTGTTGACGATGAGGTACGTCTTGCCGACGGCGGTGTTTTCTTTACCCCGCCGATTACGCGGCGTGCGCGGCAGCGGCTCGCCATCGACCGCAATCGCGTCGCTGGCGGGGTCGACCCACGCGGGCAGCTCCTTGACCTGCGTGCCGTTGACCGTGACCCGCCCGGCTTCGATGAGTTCTTCGCACGCACGCCGTGACGCAAGGCCCGACTCGGCCATTGCCTTCTGCAGGCGGACGCCTCGCGAGTTGTCGGTGTAGTCGTGGGGCATCGGTGTAGCGGGTGACGCGGAGCGTCCCGGGCGAAGCGTGACAGAGGTGTCCAACGGGATGCTTCGCATCTCCCGCTACACCGCACGTACGGGATCAATCAAACTCGTCACCCTTAAACATCGACCCGAGGTACTCGCGTTTCACGGTCTCGTCGTTGATGATCTCTTTGGGCGTGCCTTCCGCGAAGACCTTGCCCTCGGCGATCACGTAGACCCGGTCGCACACCGCGAGGATGTGGTGGACGTTGTGGTCGGTGATGAGCATCGAGATCTCGAACTGGTCACGCAGCCGGCGGATCTCGTCCTGCAGGCCTTCCACCGCGACGGGGTCCACACCGGCGAACGGCTCGTCCAGCAGGATCAGAGAGGGCTCGGTCACCAGCGCCCGCGCGATCTCCAGCTTGCGCTTCTCGCCGCCCGAGCAGAGCGACGCCTTGTTCCTGCGGATCTTCGTCAGGTCGAACTGGGCCATGAGCTGCTCGGCCCGCTCCTTGCGCTGCTTGCGGCCCATCCGCCGGGTCTCGAGGATCGCGTGCAGGTTCTGCTCGACGGTCAGGCGTTGGAAGATGCTCGGCTCCTGGGCGAGGTAGCCCATGCCGCGCTGGGCCCGCTGGTACATCGCCAGCGTCGAGACGTCCTGCCCGTTGAAGACGACCTGCCCGGCGTCGGGCTCGATCATCCCCATCGTCATGCGGAAGCTCGTCGTCTTGCCCGCGCCGTTCCGACCCAGCAGCCCGACGATCTCCCCCTCCTCGACCGCGAACGACACCTTGTCGACGACGGTCCGGCCGTTGTAGGCCTTCACGAGATTGGTGGACTTGAGGATGAACACGCGGGAAAGGATACCTAACCGGCAGATTTTCAGCAGAAAGCGCTTGGCAAAAGTAGTCCGTACACGTATAAATATTGAGATCGCGGTAACCCGGCCTGTCTATGCCGCGTCGTTCCTTTCCGGCTCACAAAGCCAAAGCGTGATATCGGGTCCAATGAAGCGCCTAACCGGGATCGCCTGATGAAAGCCATCACCCAACTGCTCGCCACTGCTTCGCTGATACTGCTCCTGACCGGGTGCGCCGGGTACCGGCACAACAAGGCGGGCGACGCCGCGGCCGAGACCGGCGACATGCGATCGGCGGTCTACCATTACGAACGCGCGCTGGCCAAGAAGGACAAGTACGCGCGGGATACCGAGTTCCTCACCAAGCTGGCGACCGCGCGTTCGCGCGTCGCGTACGACGACGCTAAGAAGGCGCGCGCCGAGGGGCGTTACGAGATCGCGCTAGACCACCTGCGCGAGTCGATCCGGCAGGACCCCGGCTTCGCCGAGCCCGAGGCCTTGCTGCCGGTCGTCCTCAAAGAGGCCGGCCAGTGGCGGTATACCCAGGCGGTCGCCGCCGCGGACCGGGGCAGCCTCGAAGCGGCGCGTGAGAACCTCGTCCGGGCGATGCGGCACGACATGGCGAACGAGTCTGTCTCCTACGCGATGGCGTCGCTTGAGCCCGACAAGCTGAGCCCAAGCACGCCTGGCCTGTCCGAGTACAACGAGGGCATGAAGCAGTCGGCCGAGCGGCGCTGGGCGCTGGCCGAAGAGACGCTGCAGAAGTCCATCGCTGCCAACGCCGGGCTGCTGCCCCCGCGTGCCGCGCTGCACGGAGCGCGCGAGCAGCTAAGTACTTCGCGTCGGCTGCAGGACGATGGCAGGAACCTGATCGACCGGCTCACGATGGGCCCGGCGATCCGCTCGCTCGAGCAATCGCTCGAAGTCTGGCCCTACAACACGCAGGCCAGCGAGCTCCTCGCCCGGGCCAAGGCCCAGCGTGCTCTGGCGGACCAGCAGTTTGCGTTGGCCACCAAGGCCGCGGGTGAAGCCCGATGGGACGACGCGATCGCGCAGGCCGACAGCGGGTTGGGGATCGACAGGTCGCACCCGGCGCTGGGCGAGCTCCGCAGCGCGCTGCCGAGGCGGGCCGCCGCCGACTTCGCCAAGCGAGGTGACGGGCACTTGGAGAAAGGCGACCTCGGCCAGGCTCACCAGGCCTACGGCCGGGCGCTGAGCTACCGAGAAACCAACCACGAGGCCCGGGTCGGTATGGCGCTCGTCTACGCGACCTGGGCCAAGGAACACGAAGAGGCAGGCCGGCTCGGGGCCGCGCTACTCAACTACGCCAAGGGCCAGACCTACACCCGTAACAAGGCGCTCGACGACGGCGTGGTCCGCATGGCCGCCGCGGTCCGCGACCGGCTGGGCATGGGGCTGATGATCTCCACGGACGGGCGCGGCGAAGTCGACCCGCGCCAACTCAGCAGCGCGACGCTAAGCACACTGGCAGGCAAACGCCCGCACGGGCTGGCGGTCCAGGGCAAGGGCATGCCCTACGAGCTGCGGATGTCGATCCGCAAGGCGACGATCGATGAGCGGCTGACGAATACGTCCCGCCGGGTCCACAAGTACACCACGCAGGAGCTTCGTTACAACCCCGAGTACGACCGTGTCGCATCGAGGCTGCGCGCGGCAGAGCGGGACTACGACCGCGCCTGCCGGGCCTACAACAACGCGACCGGGAAGAATCACGCCAAGGACCACCCCGATTATGACCCGCACTACGACCGCCTGCGTAGCGATGTCGACCGCAAGCGGTCGCGCGTGAACAAGCTCCGGCACGAGCTGTCGTGCACCCCGCGGAAGATCAAGGTCACGCTCCACCACGAGTGGCCCTACACCGTCGAGACCTTCACCAAGACCGGCGAGCTAAGCGTGGTGACCGAGCTCATCGATACCGCCAGCGGTAAGCCCGTCAAGACCTTCACCCACCAGGCCAGCTTCGCGCAGAGCGACGACCGCACGCTGAACTCGAACCCGTCCGTCGGTGTCCGCCACGACGACCTCCGGCTGGCGAGCGATGGGACCGTGAGCGCCGCGCTGACCGATGAGCTCGCCAGCGCGGCCGGGCCCTGGGCGGTCAACGGTATCGTTGACCACCAGCTCGCACTGATCAATGCATCGGTCGACTTCTATGAAGAGAAGGGCAAGACCGCCGAGGCGCTCGAGGCCCGTGTCGATGGGGCCGTCCTGATCGGCCTCGTGGACCGCAAGGGCTCGCAGACCTCGCTGGACAAGCTGACCGAGCTGTACACGCGGTGATGGCATGATTGGTGTGACAGGCTTCTCGCTTGTTATTGATCATGTGCTCTGAATGACAGGCTAGAAGCCTGTCCCACCATCAAACAGAGTCAAGCGATAAACTATCGCTCAATGCAGGCCCTCTTTTCATGGCTTTGGCGGCTGGTTCCGGGCAACCCACAGGTCGTCCGGATCGTGCAGGGCGCATCGCGGCGCAACCAGCACGCGGTCGTCCGGCTGGGCTACCTCCTTGTCCTCATGGGTATCGTCTTCATCGGGCTCGTCGCGGGCGGCGGGCTCACAGGCTCGGGCGACCTGCGCGAGCTCGCCCAGGCCGGTGCGCAGATCTTCCGCGTCATCGCGATGGGCCAGGTCGTCCTCGTCTGCCTGATCGCGCCCATCTTCATGGCCGGGGCGATCGCGTCCGAGCAGTCCGGCAAGACCTACGCGATCCTGCTGACCACGCCGCTCTCGAACCTGCAGATCGTGCTCGGCTCGTTGATCGGCCGGCTGTTCTTCATCCTCGCGCTCTTGATGAGCGGGCTGCCGCTCTTCGCGGTCATGCTGATCTTTGGCGGCGTCCCGGTGTCCTCGATCTTCATCGCCTTCGCGGTCGCGGCGATGACCGCGGTGTTCGTCGGCGCGGTCGCGGTGGTCCTCTCGGTCATGCGGGCCGGCGGACGCAAGGCGGTCTTCGCGTTTGTCATCTCGATCGCGGCGTACCTCGTCGTCGTCGGCGCCCTCGACATGCTGGTCCTGCGCAACCTCGGCCAGACCAGCGGGCAGACCACCGTCGTCACCGCGATCCACCCGCTGCTGGTGCTCGAAGCCAGCATCAACCGCGCCAACTACAGCCCGCCCGGCGCCGAGCAGCTCGCCGCGTACCCGGGCCCGGTCCGCTTTTACCTCGGCCGGCCCTTCGCGGCGTTCACCACGATGACCGCGGTCAGCTCGCTGCTCATGGTCCTCTTCTGCTCGCTCTGGGTCCGGCGGGTCGGCACGGGCGACAGCAAGCTGCTGATCTGGCTCAAGAAGAAGCTCAAGGTCTCCGACCTTAAGACCCGCGAGCCCCGCCAGCTCGGCACCGGCAACCCGATCGCCTGGCGCGAGGCGAACACCCGCGGCAAGCTGCTCGGCGGGATCATCGCCCGCTACGGCTTCCTCGTGATCGGCCTTGTCGGGCTGGGCATCCTCCTCTACTACTACCACTTCGACCCGTTCTGGCAGAACAACAAGAACGCGACGGTGGGCGGCAACACGATCGGCACGACCCCGCCGAGCTGGTTCCGCCAGGCGCTGACCGCCCTGCTCATCGCCGAGGTCGCGGTGATCACGCTGGTCGCCTTGTACATGGCAGCGGGCAGCGTCTCGAAGGAGCGCGAGGACGGCACGCTCGACATCATGCTCACCACGCCGATCACCCCCCGCTACTACATCTGGGGCAAGCTCCGCGGCCTGGTCAGGTTCCTCAGCCTGATGATCGCGCTGCCCGTGCTCAGCCTGGCGATCGTCGCGGGCTACACCCTCATCGGGAACATGAACCGCTGGCCGCAGACCACGGTGGTGCAACAGTCGGTCCAAAAGGCTGGCGGCACCTCCGATCAGGCCCCATTGATTTATTTCGAGACGCCGATCCTCTTGCTCGTAATGCTCTTGCCGTTCATCGCGGTCTGCGTCGCGCTCGGCATGTACTCGTCGCTGCGGGCCAAGGGCGTGCTCGGCGCGATCGTCCCTTCGGTCGGCATCATCGGCTTCGGCGCGCTGGTCTTCGCGTTCTGTGGCCTGAAAGCATCGTATGAGATCCCGCTCATCGGCCCGGCGCTGAACGCCTTCTCCCCCGCGACCAACCTGATCATGCTCGTCGACCCGCACGAGTGGGTCGCCAACTTCGGCACGGGCAAGGACACGGTCATCGGCCGGGGCTCGCTCTTCTTCGCTGCGATCATCGCCGCCGCCGGCTACACCACGGTCGTCTGGGCGGTCATCACCTCCATGGTCAAGGGCTTCGACCAGACCGTCCGCAAGCTGTCGGGGACGAAGTGAGTTTCCTGGGTTTCGTTTTTGAAACCACAGATGCACACGGATGGGCACCGATCTAGGCAGACCTAAGCAAGCAATCTAGAAACAGAGGAACAGCACAAGAATCTATACTTCAAGCCTGTTTGATCTCTGTGTTACTAGAAGCGGTTTCACAACTACCTGATCTATAAATTTGCGCTACGGGCGCACTTATGATCCAATCGGCCATGGAAAGGATTCCATTTCATGGCCAAGCAACAATCGGAACTTACGGACGAACAGTGGGCGGTCATCGA
>JBCCYY010000030.1:0-48524 GCA_039188575.1 Planctomycetota bacterium
GAGCACGTCGAGCATCGCCGGGCTGGACCCGATGATGTTGTCGAAGGTGTACCGCTTGCGGAGGTCGTCGGTGAGCTGCTGGCGTTCTTCGAGCCAGTGGTCGCGCTCCAGGCGGATCTGCTGGTGGATGCGGATGGTCTGAGCGATCAGCCCGGCGATGATCTTGAGGAGCCGGGCATCGGCCTTGAGCGTGGTGTCGTCCGTGAAACGTTTCAACGCCCCGATCGTGCCCACCGGGCTGACCCCGTCGAAGACGGGGATGCAGATATAGCTGTGCGGCTGCTCCGCGTCGGGGTTGACGTCGGCGGTCTGGGTCCGGTTGAGGAAGGCCTTGTGCTTGGCGACATCGGGGATCACCTCGGGCTGGCCCTTCTCCAGGACGTGCCCGGACACCCCCTCCCCGACATCGTATCGGCCCCGGCGCTGCTCCTCGGGGGTATACCCGATGCTGGCCACGATCCTCAATTGCCCCGCAGCGGGGTCCAGGAGGGCCAGAGCGGCCTTTTCAATCGATAGTTCGCGCTCCAGCAGGGTCATCGCCCGCTGAAAGACCTCGCTTAATTCGAGCCCGCCGCCAAGAATCTGGCTGATCTGCTCGATGATGTTTAATTCTTGTTCAGGGCGGTCCATGGTCTGCCTATTAGATCATCAATTCCGCCAGACGCAAGCCCGGATCGCAGACAACTCACCGCGCGCGCATGCCCCGCGCAGGTAATGCAGTGCCGCCACAAGAATTTCAATATCCATTGAAGCATGTCATTTCATCGTTTATGGCGTCTGAGATGCGTCCTGGGGCCCTTTGTGCGCAATTTCGAGGTGCTCGGGGCCTTGGTGTGCAGGGCGTGATGCCCCATTGAACTTTGTTTTGATTTTTTCAGGACGCCGCCGAATGACCCAGATCGATCACGACAAGACCCTTCGGCCGGGCCTGCAGCACCTGATCGCTGATCACATCTGCCACGGTCTGCCCCGATTTGCCGAGTTTTGGCGGTACTTCCGAAACCCCGCCGTCCGTGTGGGCGGGGCCGTGCACCCGGCTCAGATCACGGGGCTGCCACGCCGGCTCCAGCCCAAAGGAGACCGGCCCCGCGAGGTCGTGATCGAGAACGATATCGCCTGGCGGGTCCACACACTGGTCGACTTCATGTTCGGCAAGCCCGTCGAACTGACCCCGCAGACCGGCGACCCGGAGCGGAACGCGCTGATCCGGCGGTTCCTCTCCGCGGTCATCGAGGTCAACGGGGGGGTTAGCCTGCTCCAGGACGCCGCGGTGCTCGGCACGGTCTACGGGCATGTTGATCTGATGGTGCGTGTCCGCGGGGGCGGGCCTTTCAACCTGGCCGACCCCGCGGACGCCGCCAGCCGGTTCGTTATCGAGCCGGTCGACGCCCGCCGCGGCATCCCGGTCCCGGCGGAGGATGACTACCGCAGGCTGAGGGGCTACATGCTGCGGGTGGGTTCGCCGGCCCCACATGCCAAGCCCTCGCTGATTGATCGTGTCAAGGGGCGTCTGCTCAGTGATGCTGCGCTGCCGTCGCAGCAGGCGAAGCAGTACCGCGTGCAGGTGTGGGGCCACGATCAAGTGGTGGACTACGCCGAAGAGCCGGGCAAGGTCTACCGCCGGATCAGCGCCGCGCGGAACAGGCTGGGCCGCGTCCCGGTCGTGCACATCCAGAACATGCCACAGCCCCTGAGCTACAGCGGGCTCAGCGAGGTCGAGCCGTTGATCCCGCTGCAGGACGAACTCAACACCCGGCTGTCCGACCGCGCGAACCGGATCACGATGCAGGCCTTCAAGATGTACCTGGGCAAGGGCATCGAGCAGTTCACCGAGCGGCCGATCTCGCCAGGCCAGATGTGGCAGACCGACAACCCCGAGGCATCGATCCAGGAGTTCGGCGGCGACGCGGACAACCCCTCCGAAGAAGCGCACATCAACGACATCCGCGACGCGATGGACAAGACCTCCGGCGTCTCGCCCGTCGCGGCGGGCGTGATCCGCGGCAAGGTCGGCAACCTGTCCAGCCAGAACGCGGTCCGCCTTGTCCTCATGGGCCTGCTGGCACGGGTCGAACGCAAACGCGTGACGTACGGCGAGGGGCTCAAGCAGCTCTGCGAACTCGTCCTCCATGCCGCGGATGTGTACGGCGTCCTGCCCAACACCCCCGACGAACGCCGGGTCCGCATCGACTGGCCCGACCCGGTCCCCGAGAACCAGCGCGAGCAGCTCGAGCTCGCCCAGAGCAAGATCGATCTGGGCGTGCCCCAACAGGTCGTGCTCAACGAGCTGGGCTACGGCGATGTCTCTGAAACCCAATCCCAACAAGTGGCAACCCCATGACCGTTGTCACAGAACCACTCCCAGCCGAAGAGGAACAAGCGTTGCAAGAAGAACCCGCGAAAGAGAAGCCATCCGATGAAGAGGCAGCCGAGCCGGGCCAGGACCGGCTCGTGCCGGTGAACGAAGCGATCCGTTACCGAAAGCGTGCCCAGGCGGCGGAGCAGCAGCTCGCGGGGCTGCAGGCCCGGCTCGATGAGGCGCAGCAGCGTGCCGAGCAGGCCGAGCAGACCATCACGTCGCTCGAGCGTCGCCAGCGGATCGATGCCTTGCTGGCAGAGGCGGACGCGATCGACCTCGACGCGGCGCGTCTGCTGACCGAGGCGGCGGTGCAGTCGATGGACGAGCCGGATGTCGCGGCGGCGGTTGAAGACCTGCGCCGCCACAAGCCGTTCCTGTTCCATCCCGATAGCAGCGATGCGCAAGGCCTGGCGCTCGCACCAGAGACCGGGGGTCAAGACGACCCCCTGGCCCAGGCGGCCGAGCAGGCCCAACACAGCGGCGATCGGCGTGACCTGCTGCGTTACCTGCGGCTCCGTCGGCGGCCGTAACGCCGCGAGCCGGCAGAGATAACCCCGCATGTGAATGCGGGGCTCGAAGCGCCACCTCACTTCCGGGCACCGCATTTACATGCGGTGCTACAGCAAATGCAATCCCAAAAACCAAGGAACCCACCATGAGCTTTACAGGTAAAGCCACCTATTCCGCGGGCGCCACGCTCCCCGAACTCGTCGAAGACATCGGCGATATCGTTGGGATCGTCAGCCCCTACGAGACCCCGCTGCTCGACCACCTCGGCGACCCACAACGCTCCGCGACCTCGACCGTCCACCAATGGCTCGAAGACCAGCTGCTGCCGAACACCGACGCGATTGACGACGGCTCGATCAGTTCGCCAACGACCGAAAGCAGCTTCGATGTCGCCAACGGCGACCGCTTCCGTGTCGGCGACCAGCTCCAAGGCGAAGGCTCGGGCGAGGTCATGTTCGTCACCGGCGTCTCGAGCAACTCCCTCACCGTGGTCCGTGGCTACGGCGGGACGACGCCCGAGGCGATCAGCGACACGCAGGTCCTGCGTATCCTCGGCAACGCCGCGCTCGAAGGCGACGACGCCCCGACCGCGCGGTTTACCAACCGGGTCCGGCAGAGCAATGCCACGCAGATCTTCACCGCCGGCGTCGAGGTCTCCGGCAGCCAACTCGCCGCGAAGCAGGCCGCGATCGCCGACGAGCTGGACTACCAGAAGCAGGAGCGCCTGCGCGAGCTGGTCCGCGACTTGGAGAACTGCGTGATCAACGGCGTTGCGCCCGCCGCCGACCAGCAGGGCTCGGCGACGGTCCGGCGGACGATGCAGGGCATCATCCCTTCGATCACGACCAATGTCGATGACGCCGGCGGAGCAGCACTGACCGAGGATGTGCTCAACGCGAGCCTCCGCTCGGTCTGGGAACAGTCCAACGGCGGCGTCGACACGATCCTCGTCGGCGGGCTGCAGAAGCGCGCGATCAACCAGTTCATCGCCTCCGCCCGCGGGTACGACGCCCGCAACACGCGGTACCGCGACATGGTCAGCGTGTACGAGAGCGACTTCGGCGTCTGCCGGGTGGTGCTCAGCCGGTGGGTGCCCAGCGATACGGTCGTGCTGCTGGACAGCTCGCGCATCGATGTGCTGCCGCTCGGCGGCCGGAGCTTCCACTACAAGCCGCTCAGCGCCGACGGCGACCGCGAACGCGGCCAGGTCATCGGCGAGTACACGCTGGAGATGCGCAACGAAATCGCGCACGGCGTGATCCACAACCTCGCGGCTGCTTGATCGGCTTCTTTCCTCCTGGCCTCAGCAGCGCCAACGCGCTGCTGGGGCTTTCTGACCGCCGAGCACGATCGTCGGACGGGTGGCCGGGGTGGAGGCTTGGCGACCCCCCGGAACGGGTTGTCTTAACGACATCAACACCCGTTTGTTCCGGGGGTTCGCTTGGCTCATCCCCGGCCACCCATCGGAGCGGCGGGACGTTCTTAGACCTTTTCATGGACCGACCACGATGAACTTCTCAACCGACCGGGACCTGCTGCTTTACGAGCCGACGCTGTTCAACGACCTGCCCTGGGTCGCGCAGCAGCGGCTCAGCGTGACCGATGGCGAGGTCGTCGGTACGACACTGAGCTCTGCCCAGGCCGACTTTGTTGCCGCGCAGGTCGATGTCGGTTCGGTGCTGCTGGTGGGCAAGCTCCCTGTCGAGGTGTTGGCGCGGATCGATGCGATGACGCTGACGGTGTCGTTGCCGCGCACCCGCACCACCGACACGGCCATCCCGCCGGGCGATCTGTCTTCAGCCACCGTCGTGGCACGGACGTTCGCGCCGCAGGCCGAGCTGGTCTGCGGCTCGCTGCTCCGGATGCTCGGACTCGACAGCGATGACCCCGACCAGCCATTAGATGCCGAGGCCGTCGTGTCGCTGACGCTTATGGCCAGGCTCGAATCACTCGGCACGCTCGAGCGTGTCTACAGCAGCGCCGCGGCGCTCACCGGCGACAACGACGCCCTGCTCTTCAAGGCCGCGGCGTATCGGCGTCGCCTGCTCAAGGCCGCGGCCAACTGCCCGGTCCAGATCGACACGACCGGCGACGGCCTGCCCGACGAGAAACGCTACGTCGGCGTCGGCAGGCTGACGCGCATCTAACCGGACGGAGCGACCGCCTTGATCACCTACAACGCACAAGACCTGTTCAGCTCCGGCCCATCCAGCATCGAGCGCGGGCCCTACCAGCCCTTCGACTCGCTGGTGCAATCGCTGAGCAGCACCGAGTCCGCCGCGCTGTCCCCCGGCTACACGCCCCGCCTCATCACGCAGCGCGGCAAACTGATCGCGGATACGCCCGTCGCGCTAGAGGCACTGATCGATGCGATCGATGCGGAGGTCGACCAGGGCGCGGCCGAGCTGGCCGAAGACGGCGTCAACGCCTGGCCGGGGTGCGTCATGCGGAGCTTCACCCACGCCCCGCGCTACCGGATCGCGGCCCGTTGCGCGGTGGTGTACACCGTGGTTTACCTGCAAACCTCAGCCTGATGGAGCATCACGCATGGACCCCATTACTTTTGATTCGTTCACCAAGTTCGGCGTCGCCGGCATCATGGGGGCGCTCTGGCTCTGGGAGCGGCTCTACTCCCGGAAACGCGAGCAGCAACTCACCGAGGCCCACCAGAAGCTCACCGCCCAGCAGCAGGAGCTCCAAGTTCTCACGAACCTGGTCAAGCAGAACACCGCCGCCATCGAACGCTTCACACAGACCCAGCAACGCGTCGCCGACCTGATCGAGCGGATGGACCACAACCGGCGGGTCGCTTGAGAGCTTGTTGCAGCCAATCGATAGCCGTATGCTCAGTGCATGCTTCATCAACCGCCGCGATGGTGCCTTGCTTTACTGCTGCTGTGCCCGCTGGCGTGCACGCCCAAGGGCGTACCTGTTGACGAAGACGACCGCCGTGTCGACGAAGAAGCGGTCGAGCAGGGCAAGCAGTGGCCCAAGTGGTTCCCCTGCGCGACGGATGTACGCGTCCACCCGGCGTCACGCTATGTGAAAGAGCGCGAGACGCTCCGGCTCGAGGCCCGCATCGAGCTGCTCGACGAATTCAACGAGCCGACCAAGGATGTTGGTCTGTTGGTCGTCGAGCTGCGGCTGCTGGATCGCAACGGGGAATTGATCCTCAATGAAAAAGGCCGGCAACGCGGCTTCCGCTGGTCGTTCGATCTGTCGACAAAAGAGAACCAGGAGAAGCACTGGGACCCGATCGCCCGCGCGTACGTGCTGCCCTTGAAGATCGGCCCGGCGGACACCGACCTGCCCCAGTTCCGCACGGTGCTGGACGTCACCTTCCGCCCGGCCTGGCCGGACAAGCCGATGCTCCCCGAGGGCGACCGCCAGCCGGTCGAGATCCGGACGGATTGGTGAGGTTTGTGTCTTGACAACGCACGATGTATAAAAGTATTTACTCGAATCACATTGACTGGGGTATTCATGAGTATCAGCGACCGGATCAAGCTATATAAGCGAGTGGAAGTCGCTCGAAATAGGCCTTTGATTACATATATAACCAGTGGAAGACCATATGCAGGTGGTAGTGTTGGTTCAGATGCTGTTGGCGAACTTTCTAGGCAACTAAGCGCTTTACCAGAAGAATGCGAAGAACTAGATCTCCTGATTATTAGTAACGGTGGTGATCCAACTGTTGCATGGCGCATTGTTTCAAACATCAGAGAGCGAGTTAAGTTTCTAGGCGTTCTTGTGCCACAAGCGGCTTTTAGTGCAGCAACGATGATTGCTCTAGGAGCCGATGAAATCGTGATGCATCCTTTTGGCAACCTAGGGCCGATTGATTCTCAAATTTCTACTGCTGGCGGGCGCGGAGGCAGAAAGCGGTTTGGTTCAGAAGATTTGACAGCTACACTAGAATTGGCTCGCAAAGAAATTTGCGGTTCTGATCCGGACCACCAAAACGCGATGCTGGAGGTTTTTAAGATTGTCTGCGACGAAGTTGATCCTTTAGCAATTGGATTCACTTCGCGAAGCATACAACTGACTAATAAGATGGCTAAAAAGATGCTGTCTTTCCATATGTCCGAAACCGAGAGCGATCGTATCCAAGAAATCGTTAATGCCTTGCATCAGGATTTTTTCGATCATGGCTATCCAATAAGCTTGACCGAGGCGAAAGAAATTGGGCTAAAAGCAGTTCCCCCAGACAAGGCTGTTGGAGAACTTCTGTGGGATATGTGGTTAAAAATTGAGACTGAGTTGCAATTAAGAAAGCCATTTTCCTTAATGGAACTTGTACGGAATAATCCGAAATGCGCTGCGTTATTTGGAGATACGCAGCAGGTGTTAGTCCCCCAAGGGCTAACTCCAGACCAAGTACATGGTTTTGTAGATCAGATTTTGGCAAACACTGCTATAGTAGATATCCCGCCAACGTCTTTCGACGTAACCACGGGGCTGATGGAGTCACCCCGGTTGGCGAGCCGATGTTATGAGCGTGGGATGGTTTTGGCACAACGCCAACCCGACCTGAATGTTGTTCTCACGCCAATCACGGAAGATTCGGGTTGGGAAACTGTTGAGACGTCATAGAAATGGGCAAATCATGCACTCACTGACGAACAACCAGACTATCGGTGCCCCAAAGAACGTAACTTCCGGGCCTCATGTTATTTACAAGACATCCAATGGTATTTCTGCGCCTAGGGTATATGGCCCTGTGAAGGTCCACAGCAATATCGCTGGTAAGGCAAATCCGCCTAAGCCGGATAAGCCGTCTTCCGGCAAGTCCTAGCTTAATACTCTGACTTAAGTCATTTCAAGCCAATCGCTTGGCGGACCTCCGCGATCAGCTCCTCCGCCTCCGCTGCCCCGCCCGCCTCCGCGATGATGCGGATGATCGGCTCGGTGTTGCTCGGCCGGACGTGGACCCACTTGTCTTCCCAGTCCACGCGGACGCCGTCCTGCAAGTCGATCCTCTGCTCGGCGAACGCGGCCCGCATCTTCTCCGGCATCGTCTCGAGCACGGCCGGGTCGACATCCGCCTTGTCTTTCACGATCGCGTAGGCGGGGATGTCTTTGACGATCGCGCTGAGCGGCTGCTTGCGTTCGGCGATGAGCTCGAGGATGTAGGCCATGCCGATGAGCGAGTCGCGGACCTGGCTGACGCGGTTATCGATGATCCCGCCGTTGCCCTCGCCGCCGAGCGTGGCGCCGTGATCGCGCATGCCTTTTGTGACGTTGGCCTCGCCGACGGGCGTGCGGATGACCGTCCCGCCAACGCGCGCCGCGATGTCGTCGACCATCCGGCTGGTGGAGAGGTTGGCGGCAACGCCTTCACCCCGCCCCAGCTTGTGCAGCGCGCACAGCGCGAGCGTGTACTCCTCGCCGATGTATGTGCCTCTCTCGTCCACGACGGCCAACCGGTCGGCGTCCGGGTCCTGCGCGAAGCCGACGTCCGCGCCGAGCTTCGCGGTCTGCCCGCTTAGCTCGGTGAGGTTGTCCCTGGTCGGCTCGGGCGTGTGCGGGAAGTCGCCGGTCGGCTCGGCGTAGAGGTGGTGCAGCTCGACGCCTAGCGCGTGCAGCAGGTGCTTTGCCTCAGCGCCGCCGGCCCCGTGCACCGAATCAACCGCCGCGGTCAGGCCGGCCTGCTTGATCAGATCGACATCCACCAGCGCGAGCACTTCGTCGACGTGGTGCTTATCGCCTGTAGGGAAGTCTTCGATCCGCTGCAGGTCCTGGACCTCGGCGTAGCCGAAGTCGTCTTCGTTGAACCGGCGGATGATCTCGTTGGCCTGGTCGGGCGGGGGCGCGACGCCGTCGTGCCGCAGCGGCTTGATCCCGTTCCAGGGGAACGGGTTGTGGCTGGCGGTGATGACCATCCCGCCATCGGCACCGAGGTGGTTGGCGGCGATCGCGACGCCGGGCGTAGACAGGATGCCGACGCGGACCACGTGGCAGCCGGTCGATACCAGCCCGGCGACTACGGCCGACTCGACCATCGGCCCGGACCGACGCGAGTCGCGACCGACCGCGACGGTCGGCGGCTTGCTTGTGTCACTACCCGGCCGACGCTGGGTCCAGAGCCAGGAGCCGAACGCGGCACCGAACCGCGCCGCAACCGTCGGCGTCAGCGACTTGCCGACCAGGCCACGCATGCCGGAGATCGAGAGCATCAGGGGGGCGTCGTTGGTGGTCATGGCGGTAGTGTACGGTGAGCACCGCATGTGAATGCGGTGCCCAAGCCCGCGCTTACCGGTTGTGTGGCCCCGCATTTACATGCGGGGCTATTCACTCACCCGTACCACTTGTTCAGTGTCGCGAGCGTCACGCCGGACAGATCATCCACGACCCGCCCCGCCGACAGCAGGCAGTCCTCCGGCGAGGTCGTGCGCAGGCCCAGCGTCTGCAGCCCCGCGCCCCGAGCGGATTCGAGCCCGGCCTTGGTGTCCTCGATCGCGAGCGTGGTCTCGGGGGTCAGCCCGGCGTCGGGACGCATCTCGGCGAGCTTTTCGAAGGCCTTGGCGTATGTCGTCGGGTCGGGCTTGGACTGCTCGACATCGTCGGCCGCCACGATGATTTCAAACTTGTCCCGGAGCTTGAGCAGCCTGAGCATCTGATCGATCTCGGCGTGCACCGCCCCGCTGGCGATCGCGATCGGCAGGCCGGCGGCGTAAGCCTCCTCGATCAACTCGCAGGTCCCAAGGATCGCATGCGTGCCGGTCTCGGCCAGCGCCTCAAAAGCCGCGTGCTTCTTCGCGATCAGCTCGTCCATCGTCTGGTGCACATCCTCGACGTCGGGGGTGTGCCCGGCCTCGATCGCCTGGTGCAGCATGACGCGGAACGCGTCGCGGTCGTCGAAACCGATGTACTGGTTGAGGTACTGCTCCCAGGTGAACTCGAAGTTGAACGACTTGCCCACCATCACAAAGGCCTGGTAGTGCAGCGGCTCGGAGTCAACGATGACGCCGTCGAAGTCAAAGATGATGGCTTTGGGCATGGTGGTGATTGATGCGGGTGAGAGGGCTTGCACTGATCGGTTCCTCCTTGAAAGGATCAGGATGTTGAAGCGGCTCGGCACGGACGCCGGATAGGGCCGGAAAGCATAGCAAGACCATCGGCCAGATGGCTTTGATTCGTCAAGAACTCATAGGCGATTACCTCCAGCAAGGTGGGACAGGCTTCCAGCCTGTCACGCAGTCCTCCATAGCAAGCATGATAGGCTGGAAGCCTGTCCTACCAACGCCAAGGATTACAGCGTCGCCGCCAGCTCGGCCGCCAGCCTGACCCCGAACCCGGTCGGGCCCTTCTCCATGAGCGTGCTCGCGTCGGTGTTGGCGGTGCCCGCGATATCGACGTGGACCCAGGGCGTCCTGGGGACCTGCTTGGGCGCGTCGCTGCCGACGAAGTAGCTCAGGAACGCGGCGCCCTGCGTGGCGTGGGCCTCGCGGACCGGGGCGGAGTTGTGCAGGTCGGCGTGCTTGGCCTGCATCATCTGGCGGTAGTGGTCGTTGAGCGGCAGCCGCCAGACCGGCTCGCCGACGGTTTCGCCTGCTGCGCTGAGCTTGCCCAGCAGCTTGTCGTCGGTCGACCAGACGCCGGCGATCTTCTTGCCCAGCGCGACCACGACCCCGCCGGTGAGCGTGGCGAAGTCGACGACGGCCGCGGGCTTGTACGTCTTGGTCCCGTAGGCCAGGCAGTCCGCGAGCACCAGCCTGCCCTCCGCGTCGGTGTTGGTGACCTCGCAGGTCACGCCGTTGCAGAACGTGAGGATGTCGTCGACGCGGTAGGCCTCCCGGTCGATCATGTTCTCCGCCAGGCCGACGATCCCGACGACGCGGCGCTTGACCTTGAGGTTGGCGATCGCCTGCATCGCGCCGATGACGTTCATCGCGCCGCACTTGTCGTACTTCATGCCCTTGCCGCCGTCGCCCTTGAGCGAGTACCCGCCGGTGTCGAAGGTCACGCCCTTGCCCACCAGCAGCAGCGGCTTCTGCTTGGCCTTGCCCGACGGCGCGTGCTCGAGGATGACCATGCACGGCGGGGTCGAGCCGCCGGCCCCGACCGCGAGCAGCCCGCCCATCTTCAGCTCCTTGGCCTTCTTCGCGTCGATGACCGTGCACTTGAGCCCGGCGTCCTTGGCGAGCTTCTTGCAGTAGCCGGCGATGTACTTGGGGTTGGCGACGTTGGGCGGCGTGCAGGCGAGCGTCCGCGCGGTGGTCACGCCCTCGCCGACCTTGAGCCCCTGCTTAAACCCGGCGCGCTGGTTGGCTTCGAGCCCGACCTTCAGGTCGCGCGGCTTGTCACGCTTTGCTTTGTCCGGCTGCTTCGTCTTGCCGTGGTAGCGGTCGAACGTAAAGTTCGCCAGCGACATCCCGTCGGCAAGCGCCCGGCCGATCGTGTGGTCATCCAGCGAATCGGGCAGGCCCACGGCGTGGAGGCCCGCGCTGGTCAGCTTGGCCTGGTCCAGCTCGCGCAGCGCTTTCGCGGCGGCCTTACGGAGGGTGTCGGCGGTGACCTGGTGCGCCTCGCCTAGCCCGACCACGAGGGTCCGGCCGACCGCGGCGTCGGGGTGGTACAGCGTCCGCGTCCACTCGGGGGCCAGGCCGCAGTCCGATAGCCCCAGCAGATCAGCCAAGGCATCGGGGTCCGGGCAGTCGGGGACATCGGCGGGCTTGGTCTTGGCAGGCAGCAGGAGCACACAGGCCTGGAGGCGGGCGGACACGGTAGCGGCTTTGATCGAACGGTACATCGGGTGGACTTTCGCTGGGGGGTAGGGGCGTGGTGGGATCAGGCGGATGATAGCTTTTTTAGCCTGCGATCTGTCATAGAGGTAGGCAATACGTTGACTTACGCGTTGTTGGCGGTTACTTTTGTCAGACGAGCGCCGGTCCGGTGGGCAATGGTGGACGGACGCTCGACCCCGCCCCGCCCGCGTGGAGTTGCGCTTGTGATGAATCTCTTGTCTCGACCGCTAGTGGCCGCTGTCTTTGCGTCGCTCGTTTTCCTGGTTGGCTTTCCTGCGGTCGGCCAGCGGTTCCTGCCCCAAGAGATCGTTCAGGCGGACTTGATCACGCCGGAGATGCAAGAAAAGATCATGTTCGCGGTCGACCCGCCCATGTTCGATCTGACGCGAGATGAGCCCAAGGCCGGGGACGTCAAAAAAGCGCGTGAGCAAATACAGAGCCTGTTCCGTGCCAGCGCGGAGCCGAGCGCTGCCTATCTCGAGGCGCTGTCTAAGGCGATCGAGAGCCGCATTCAGCCTGCTGTGCAGCACAAGAGCGCGTTGGTCCGGATCAACGCCATGATCGTGTTAAGCCAGATGGTCGACGACGGCTCGGTCAAGTGGATTGACAAGGGTTTAGAAGACAAGAACGACGCGGTCAAGCGTTGGGCGATGCAAGCCCTTGGCAGGCGCATCATCTGGTGGAACCTGCAGGGCGGCAATGGCAATGAGATCGACGACGCGATCGATACCGTCGTGAAGATGCTGGGCCAGGCCGACCCGCCCCATCCCGTTGTCGTCGCCTCCGGGCTCGACGCGCTGTTCAAGGCGAACACGACCAGGTCCCGCGCCGAGTTGATCGGGCTGCTCAATAAGCGTGTCGCGATGCACGAGAAGGATGCGGACATGTCCTACTCTGCCGAGAGCGCGGTGATCGAGGCCTTTGCCAACGCGTTGGCGTTTGAGAGCCCGCGAGACATGGCTTCGATCACTGGTTTAAGCCGGGCGATGTACCGCTACGCCTCTCTGATCACCGGCCAGATCCAAGCGGGCCGTGTCGGTGGGGGCGCCGAAAAGGGCGCCGAGGAGATGTGCCTCCAGTGCCTTGAAGGCCTGCGTAAGGTGGTTGCCGCGAACGTGAACCCACCCCCCGATTTCGCGCAGGCCAGGGGCTGGATCCAGAACGACCGCTGGGAGCAGGTGAAGGGCCTGGTCGATGAGTGGAGCGCACTTCTCGCGGATGACCCCTTCCGGCTCACGCAGGTGCAGCTCGCCGTCAAAGAACCCGAAGAGTAGCGCTCAACTTCGACACCCACCCGACACCCATCATCCACCCAGGATAGGCGAGCCCGCGCTCGGACCCGGCCCGGGCTGCGCCATGCCGCCGACCGCCCCGCCGGCCCCGACGATCGCGCCGTCCACCTTCCGCAGCAGGTCCAGGTAGTCCATCTCAGCCCGCTGCATGTTCGCCAAGAGCGGGTTGGTGATCACCGCCTGCTGAAGGTCCTCGAGCTTGTGCTTGTCCTCGACCTCGATCGGGCTGCCCTGCTGCGCCTTTTGCTGCAGCGACTCGGCGAAGCGTTGGTAGTCGGTCATCGCCCGCTGCGCGCTGACGTCGGCTTCGAAAGCCTTGGTCGCGGACGCGAGTTTTTTGACCGCGTCGTGTTTAGCCAGCAGTCCGCCGAGCTTGGTCGCTTGTTCAAGGATGTCCTGTTCGCTGGCCATGGGTCGGCTCCGGTCATAGAGTTGGATTCGCGTTAGCATAGCGGCACCGTTGGCCTCTGGCGGTCAGAATGTGTGCGTGCGTCGGTGGGGTGGGCATCTTGCCTGTTGTTCGAGCTCAGCTCGAAAGCAATCACCTCACGACCCCGTCGTGACGGCAGGCTGGAAGCCCACCCCACCCAATACACGCCCGCTTAGTTACTCCACTTACGCCTCCGGCAGAACCATGCCCGACCGTTTTGCAAGACGCATCCTGGACCACCTGGCCGACCACCGGTACCAGCCGCGCAACCTGCGCCAGCTGATCGATGACCTCGGTATCACCGCGGAGCAGCGTGCCGGCTTCATCCAGGCCGTCGAAGACCTCCTTAAGAACGACCAGCTCGTCTGCGGCAGCGCGGACACGATCGGCCTGCCGCCGGTCGGCGGCGAGATCGTCGGGCGGTTCCGATCGCACGAGCGCGGCTTCGGCTTCGTCGTGCCCGACGAGCTCACCGAGCACGGCGACCTCTTCATCCCCCCGGGCAAGTCCTCCGACGCGATGGACGGCGACCGCGTCCGCGCCAAGGTCCGCCGAGAGCGCGGCCGGGCCGGCGGCGGCCGCTCGCCCTTCACCGGCCTGATTGTCGAGGTCATCCAACGGGCCGACCGGCAGTTCGTCGGCACGCTGACCAAGAAGGGCAAGACCTACCTGGTCAACGTCGACGGCCGGGCCATCGCCGAGCCCATCGTCGTCCGCGACGCCGAGGCGAGCAACGCCCGCCCCGGCGACAAGGTCGTCGTCGATATCATCGACTACCCGGATGCAAGGCGGAACGAGCTGGCCGAGGGTGTCATCGTCGAGGTGCTCGGCGAGTCGGGCCTGCCGGACGTCGAGACCCAGTCGGTCATGCGCGCCTACGGCCTGGGGGAAAAGTTCGACAAGAAGGTCCTCAGTGAAGCCCGCGCCGCGTCGCAGAAGATGGAGGGCACCGAAGACGCCATCCCCGAGGACCGCGAGGACCTGCGCGACGAGCTGATCGCGACGATCGACCCGCCCAACGCGAAGGACTTCGACGACGCGATCTCGATCAAGCAGATCGAAGGCAAGGGCGCATCTTCCGGGGGCACCGCGTGGGAGCTCGGTGTGCACATCGCGGACGTCGCGCACTTCGTCGAGCTCGGCGGGGCGCTGGACCAAGAAGCCTACAGCCGCGGCAACTCGACCTACCTGCCGCGCAAGGTGATCCCGATGCTGCCGGAGGTCTTGTCCAACGGCGTGTGTTCGCTGCAGGAAGGTGTCGACCGCTTCGCCAAGTCGGTCTTCATCGCCTACGACGCCCAGGGCCACGTGCTCAGCCAGCGGTTTGCTAAGACGGTGATCCGCTCGAGCAAACGCCTGACCTACCTGGAAGCGCAGGCCTTGATCGATGACGACCTCCGCGAGGCGCGCAGGCACTGCAAGGGCGAGGCGAAGTACCCCCGCGAGCTGATCAAGGCGCTCAAGCTGATGAACGAGCTGTCGCGGACGATCCGCGCCCGGCGCTTCAAAGAAGGCATGATCGTGCTCGGGCTGCCCGAGGTCGAGCTGGTCTTCGATGACATGGGCCACGTGGTGGATGCCCAGCCGGAGGATGATGCGTACACGCACACGCTGATCGAGATGTTCATGGTCGAGGCGAACGAGGCGGCGGCGCGGTTGTTTAATGATCTCAAGATCCCGATGATCCGCCGGGTCCACGCCGACCCCGATGCGCACGGGCTCAAGGACCTGCGGACGTTCGCGCGTGTCGCGGGATTCAACATCCCCGCCAAGCCGTCGCGGAAGGAGCTGCAGTGGCTGCTGGACAAGGTGCGCGACACGCCCGCCCAGCACGCGGTGCACATGGCGGTGTTGAAAACGCTCAGCCGGGCCGAGTACGCGCCGACCCTGATCGGCCACTTCGCCCTGGCCAGCGAGCACTACTCGCACTTCACCAGCCCGATCCGGCGGTACCCGGACTTCATCGTGCACCGCTCGCTCAACGCCGTGCTCGACGCGCAGCGCGCCGCAAACCTGCCGATGGACCAGCCGCTGCGCGGCCGAGCGGTCAACAAGCTGTCCCGCAAGGTCGCCAGGGACGAGCGCGTGCCCAGCGAGGACGAGCTCGTCGAGATCGGCCGGCACTGCTCGACGACCGAACGCAACAGCACGGACGCCGAACGCGAGCTGCGCAAGTTCCTCGTGCTGCAGCTGCTCTCGACCCGGCTGGGCGAGGACTTCAGCGCGACGGTCACCGGCGTCACCGGGCAGGGCACGTTCCTGGAGATCGATGCCTACCTCGTCGACGGGTTCGTGAAGCTGTCGGACCTGCCCGGCGACAAGGCCGACCGCTGGAAGCTCAACCCCAACACCGGCGCGCTGGTCGCGCAGCGGTCGGGCAAGACGATCGCGATCGGCGACCGCTTCACCGTGCGGATCGCCAACATCGACCTGCCCCGCCGGCAGATGGAGCTGGTCATCCTGGACGACCGCAAGCCCAGGCGGAAGCAGCACGACGCCGGCGGCACCAAGCCGGGCAAGAAGGGCAAAAAGAAGACCCGCCGAGGCGCCCCGCAGGACCAGGCCATGCTCCGCGCGAAGGACCGCAAGGGGTCGAAGGTGACCCGCCGCAAGAAGTCATCGTCGATGAAGAAGAAAAAGCACCCGCCTCGCCGTGGCCGGCGGTAGGTCAGCCCAGCTTGATCCGGTTGAGCGTGGTGATGAGTTCGCTGGCCTGCTGACGGATCGCATCGATATCCGCGCTGTCTGAGTTGATCGACTGCAAGAGCTCGCCGGCCGTCTCACTGACCGCCGGGAACCCGTAGCCGTTGCCCGCGCCCTTGAGCTTCCGCGAGATGAGCTCGAGCGATTCGTAGTTGTTCTGGGCGTTCGCGTCGCGCAGCTCTTCGACGTAGCTGGATAAGCTGCGTGTGAACTCGGTGATCAGCGGACGCATCTCGGGGTCGTTCTTGTGCTGCGAGAAGATCGGCGAAAGGTCGGATGCCGCGTCGATCCCGATCAGCTCGAACGCGGTCTGTTTCAAGGCCTCCGGGTCCATCGGCTTCCGCATAAACCGGGTCGCGCCGGCACCGGTGACCTCCGCCTTCAGCTCGTCCGTTTCGTCGGCAGAGATCGAGATGATCGGTGCGACAAACTGGTTTTCGCGGAGCTCTCGGATCAGATCGACACCGCTCTCCGTGCCCAGCAGGTAATCCACCAGCACCAGATCGAAGACCTGCTCCTGGACCTGGACGATCGCGCTGCGCGTATCTACCGCGGTGGACACGTTCAGGCCCGCCTGCGTGAGCCAGTGGCTGATCAGCTTGCGGTCGCTGGCAAAGTCGTCGACGACCAGCACACGGTTGGCGAGTTGGACCGTGTCGTCTTCATCCCCCTCGGGCATATTGTCGGCCAGCTCGCGGAGGTAGCGCGTTTCCTCTTCGGAAGACATCGTGACGAACTCGCTGAGGTCGATCGGCTCGTCGAAATGCACACCCAGCTCGTGGATGGTCCCCTGCACGTGCCGGACGTGCTTCACCGTGCCCAAGACCGAGTGCCAGGAGCTGTTGAGCGCCTGCAGGGAGACCTCGCACCGCGACTTCGGGTAGATGTACCGGCCGTGCACCAGCGCGACACCCTGCCGGCTGAGGTTCCGCGCCAGGACAGACAGCCGGGTCTCCCCGCCGCCGTCGGTTTTCAGGGTCAGGACCGCCTCGTTGTTCGTACAGCTCACGCGGAGCTCGCGCTGGTCGTCGTGCTCGCCCGTGCTGGCCTGATCGATCGCCCACAAGAGCTTGGCCTTGTCTCGGTCGTTCAGGTGCAGCGTCTGGATGGGCAGGTCGGTTCGACTCTTCATGATACGCGTTGGCTGTGCGGCAGGATTAAGCCGCGGTGCCCCCCACCAACGGTGTAATGATTATCGACAGCTAAACGGGACCGATTAAGGGGGTTTGTCAATCGGTTTAACCTGCAGCGGGGTCCGATAACACGTTTCCGGGCGCACAAACAGCGCATGAATCCGTGCGGCAGCAAACAGGCCTTCCACCCTAAGTCAATTGATTGAAGCTGCTAATAGACGTCGATGCATGGAATCCACCGCCGTGCGCATAACCCTGCAGACAGCAACCTTAGCAGGCACCGATCAAAGCCGGCTCATCCGCCAGACCGCGCGGAACAGCCCCGCGACCTGCTCACGCCCAACGGTCCGGGCCGGGTAGTCCGGGTTCAGTGCCTGAAGCCGGATCATGTCATCCGCCTCGAAAAACACCCGTTTGAAGGTGCATTCATGATCGGGCTCAAGCCTGGCAAAGCAGTCGCTGCCATCGACCACGTCCGCCAGGGGCGAGAACACTACGATGTCCCCGGCCCGGTACTCCGGCTGCATCGAGTCGCCGCACACCGTCGCCGCGAACGCATCCGGGTCGTGCCCGCCATGCAGCCCGGTATAGCCGGGGATCGTGACGACGTCGTCGCTGGCCCGGGCGGGGTAGCCCATATCCGTGAAACCCGTTGGATACCCCGCCGCCACCTTGTTGATCAAGGGAACGCTCACCCCCAGGAAGTCCTCCAAGCCTTGCTGGGCACGGCGTGGCGAGCGATCTGGGGGGGTGTTGGCTTGCCGGGCCTGCTCTAACTGCTCGCGGATCGCCTTGGGGGTCTTTTCCCACTGCGCCGCCTTGCACAGGCTGCCGTCCCGCACCGCTAGAGCCGCTTCGAGCCGGACCAGGACCTTCATCGACGGCGGGTTATTGACCCGCCCATTCTCGATCATCGAGAGGTACCCGGGCGTCACGCCCACACGCTCAGCCAAGCCGTTGAGTGTCAGCTCACGGCCGCGACGAAGCCCCCGCAAAAGTCCACCAAATGACGTTTCCATAACGGGTTTCCTGGCCCGAACAAAAGTTCAATCATTATTAAAAAGGCTTGACAAGACGCTCAAAACGTGGTTTAATACCGTACAATACCCTAAAATAATGTCTCGGTCAAGCTCTTTCCATGGAGACCTTCCGCATGCCCCTTTATCAGACCCAAGCCACCCAGAAAAACCTCGATCGACGCACCGCGAACCGCCTCGGCCCGGAGCAGATTGTCCGCTTGGCCCAGGCCCTGCCCGTGGACGACCGGCTGCTCCTCGAGCGGCGGTTCGCCGACGGCTTGACCATCACCGACATCGCCCGGCGGAGCCGACGCAGCGCCACCTCCATCAGCCGACGCATCGACCGCCTCACCCAACGCATCGGCAGCCCGGAGTTCCGCTTCACCCTGCTGCACCAGGACAAGCTGCCCCCCTCGATGCGCCGCACCGCCACGCTGCTCTTCATCCAGGGCCGGTCCCTCCGCGAAACCGCCAAGCTCACCAGGAAGACCCTGCACCGCATCCGCTGCGACCGCGCGACCCTCCTTACCCTCGCCCGGGTGCAGGACCTCCAGCCCGCCGCCTAGCCATCCACGCGCGCATGACCCTCACGCTACAGCTCCAGCACGGCGTCCAGACACAAGCCGAGCCGACCGAACGCGCCATGCAGGTCGCGGTGATGTTCGGCCTGCCGCTTGATGGCACCGCTAAGCACACCATCATCCCGCCGATCGAGCTCACGCTCAGCCCCGGCCGGCTCGTCTTCGTCACAGGCGTCTCCGGCGGGGGCAAGTCGACGCTGCTCCGCCTCATCGCGCAGGCCATGAAAGACCAGGCACCCGGTCACGCGCCCGCGATCGTCTTTGGCGATCAACTGCCCGCTCTAGAGGACGCCGCGCTGGTCGATGCGCTCGCCACACCCGAGGGCCAAACGAGCAACCCCACGCCGCACGCGGGCCTGGAACAGATCACCAACTGGCTGAGCATGGCCGGGCTCAACGATGCCGCCGTGATGCTGCGGAAACCCAACCAGCTCTCCGAGGGCCAGCGCCACCGGCTCCGCCTCGCCCAAGCGATGGCGATCGCGCACCGCCTTACCGAGCCCTGGTCCGTCCTGCTCATCGACGAGTTCGGCTCAACCCTCGACCGCGTCACCGCGGCCGCGCTCGCCCGGAGCGTTCGGCGGTGGGTTAGCCGGTCTAAGGTCTGCGCCGTCCTCGCGACCACGCACGACGACTTGCTCGAGCCGCTCGCCCCGGAGGTGCTTGTCGAGCTCGCGCCCGGGGGCCGGTGCCAGGTCCATCAACGGGGCTGATCCGCTTCATCCCACCACCATGCCAACCCTTCGACAACGACTCGACGCGATCGATGCGTCAACGCCACCCGATGACCTGGTCATCGAGCAGGGGTGCCGGGCCGACTACCTCGCGCTCAAGCCGCACCACTACCGGCCGGGCAACCCGATGACGATGATGCGCATCCTCGCCATCCGTGAGCACACCCCGACCGCGTCGGACCGCTTTTTCTCACGCTCCGTTTCGCCGCGACCCGTCGCGGTGCTCGTCGAGTCGCTGCCCGCGTTGTCCTGCCGGTTGCGGGACGAAGCGCTGGGCGGGCGCTACAGCCACTTGCAGCCTAAGCCGCGCTCACGGCTTTTGAACCAGGAACTGCGTTGCATCAGCCGGGTAATCGTTGACCCGCGCTACCGCGGCATGGGGCTGGCGGTCAGGCTAGTACGTCACGCGCTGCAGACCGCGACGACACGCTACACCGAGACGATCGCGGTGATGGGCCGGATCAGCCCCTTCCCGCAGCGGGCCGGCATGACCCCTTACGAACGGCCGCCGCTCGAGGCGGAGCAACGCGCACTCGCAGCGTTGCGGTATGCGGGGATCCAGCCGGCCGCCCTCGCGATGCCTTCGCAGGTGCAGCGGCACATCAGCTCACTCCCCAACGCCACGCAGCAGCTCGTGACCCGCGAGCTGTGCCGCTGGTACCGCACCGCAGGCGGCCGGGGCGTCCGCTCTCCGCCTCGCCTCACCGATGTGCTCGCCACCGCGCAGCGCAGCCTGCTGGCCAACCCGGTCTACTACCTCAAGGAGAACACGCATGCCCCCGCCCACACCGCATGCGACACGCCCGATCCCGATCGATCGGCTTGATCCGCACCCGGCCAACAGCAACGTGATGCCCAAAGGCCTGCTCGATCAGCTCGCCCGTGAGATCGAGCGCACCGGCCTCTACCCGCCGATCATCGCCCGGCCGATCGGTGACCGCTACCAGATCCTCGACGGCCACCACCGCGTGCTCGCGCTCAAACGCCTCGGCTACACCACCGCGCAAGCCTCTATCTGGCAGGCGGACGACGAGCAGGCATTGGTCTTCCTCGCCACGCTGAACCGCATGCGCGGCGACGACGACCCCCGCAAGCGCGCCGCCCTGCTCGCTAGGCTCCGCGAGTCCATCGGTATTTCGGAGCTGTCCCAGCGCCTGCCCGAGGACAGCAGGCGTATCCAGAAACTGCTTGATCTCCATGCCGCACCACCGTCGCCCAAACCGCCTAAGCCGGTCGATCAGATGCCCGTGTGTATCCACTTCTTTGTCCTGCCCGAGGAGCGCCGCATGATTGAACAGCGGCTGCGCGAGCTCGGCGGGACGCGCGAGTCGGCGTTATTCGCGCTGCTGGGCCTCCCGACGCGCTTCATTCAAACCCCGAAGGATTCCAGCCATGGGCAGACCCGATGAACTGATCCAGGACCTCGCCCGGGCGGAGCACGACATCCTGTCGTTCGCGAATTCGCACGGCCTGTCGCTGGATGAACTGGTGAGCTGGGCCGCGGAGCCGAAGACCCGCCGGCTGCTCTCGGGCTTGTGCGTCCTGGCCGATGCGCAGACGCAGCTGCTCCTGTCGCGGTACCGGCTGATCGCGGCGACGCGTCTGATCGGTCAGGCCACCGCCGAGGACGGGGCGCTGACGCCCGAGCAGGTCCGCCGGGCCTGCGTGGACCTGCTCAAGACGGAACTCAGCCGGGCGGAGCGCCTTGGCGAAGAGCAGCAAGATGAAAAGGACGAGGCGTTCGAAGCGTTCGCCTGCGAGATATCGGCGCACGATCCAGAAAAGAACAAAGAGGTCTCTGACCATGCCCAAGACCAATGAAGCACGCCGGCCCAGCGCGAAGCTGCGCAGGCTCCAACAGCTCCGCCCGACGACACCCAACCAACTCCGCAGGTTCGTCGAGGCCGGCTTCAATCTAAACCTGACTGTATCGCGCACCAACAACGGCATCGGGGGGCCGTTCGAGTACCTCGCGGACAGCTTCTTCGACCGCCCGGGAGACGCGGTTGTCTGGGCCAGCCGAGGCGGCGGCAAGACCATGCTCGGCGCCGTCGCGACGCTGCTGGACCTGCTCTTCAAGCCCGGCATCCAGGTGCGGATCCTCGGCGGGTCACTGCAGCAATCGGAGAAGATGTACGAGCACCTCCGGCAGTTCCTCGATCAGCCGCTCTTGCGAGCCGGCGGCGGCGTGCTCGCAAGCAAGGCGACGCAAAAGCGGGTCCTGCTGCAGAACGGCAGCCGAGCCGAGATCCTGTCCTGCAGCGAGCGGTCCGTGCGTGGCACACGCGTGCAGGTCCTGCGCTGCGACGAGGTCGACGGGATGAAGCGAGACGTCTGGGACGCGGCGCAGCTGGTCACGCGCTCGGCGGTCTGCGGCGGGCGGACCGTGCCCGGCCGGGTCGAAGCGCTGTCCACCATGCACGAGGTCGGTGGGCTGATGTCCGAGCTGACCGCCAGCGACAACCACCGGCTCTACAACTGGAATGTCATGGATGTCGTCGCGCGCTGCCCGCCCTCGATCCCGTGCAAGGGCTGCGCGGCCTGGGCCGACTGCCGCGGCCGGGCCAAAGAGGCCGACGGCCACCTGCCCGTGCAGGACATGATCGCCCAGCGCCTGCGCCTGAGCGACGACCTCTGGGGCGCCGAGATGATGTGCAACCGCCCCGGCACGCGCTCGGCGGTGTACCCCCGGTTCAACCCCGAACTCGTCGTCGAAGATGTGGAGCCCTGGCACAAGCGCCGCGACGGCCACCTGCCGCCTCAAGACATGCCCAAGGGCCGGGGCGTTTGGTTCGGCGGGATGGACTTCGGCCTGCGCAACGAGACGGTGGTCCTCTGGGCGTGGGCCGCGAGCCGGAAGCCCGACGCGGTCCTGCATATCGCAGGCGAGTACATCGCCAAAGAACGGATCATCAGCCACAACCTCTCAGCCGCTGACGCGCGGGCCCGCAAGCACGGCCTGCCCGGGTTGGCGATGCTCGATGCGCTCGCCGTCGACCCTGCAGGCAGGCAGCGGTCCAGCCAGACCGGCGAGAGCGAGGTCGATGTGCTCCGCCGTGCACGGTGCACCGTCCGCACGCCGAGGGCCCCGCTGCGTATGGGCATCGAGGCGGTCATGCACCGCATAGACCACGGCCTGCTGCGCATCCACCCGCGCTGCACCGGCCTGATCCTCGCCCTGCAGAAGTACCGCTACAACCCCAAACGCCCTACCGACGAGAACCCGCTCAAAGAAGGGTCGGACCACGCCTGCGACGCGCTGCGCTACTTGATCCTCTTATTCGATAGGCGCCTCGACCAAGCCAGAAAGATCGATTACTAAGCTTTGTGATCTGATGGACAAGGCCTGCTAGATGCCACGACCCGATCGTCGGCGTCGTAACCCGAGCGCCCCAAGCACCGCCAGCCCGTAGGCCAACGATGTCGGCTCGGGCACGAGGGTGAGCCCAACATTGATGTCGCCGGAGTACTGGGCGTCCTGGTGGAGGACCCACGCCGACGCGCCGAGCGTATCCGGGTCCTTCATGTCCGCCCCGATACCGACCTGGAAGGCCAGCACATCCGCCATCTTCAACTCGATGCTGATCACCTCGACGCCCGGGCCCGACAGGCGGGTCAGCTGGTTCGTTTCGGCCTCGTTGAGGGTGAACATCCGCCAGGCCGTGTAGTTCGCCTCGCTCGTGTCCGCCTCGTTCTTGAAGTCGTGTCCAGGCGTCGAAAGCCAGTCGTCAAAGCTCTGGCCGTTGTGGAAATGAAGCTCCAGGTCGTAGGCCGTCGGCGTGTCAGGGCCCGGGTAGGCCTGGATAACCTGGCCTCGCATCACGGCCGTGGTCGAGTCTTCCCAACTCGTCCCATCAAACGTCAACGTCGGGTCGGAGCCATCGATCCAGGTGTAGTGCAGCCCCGGGGCACCGCTGTCGGCCGGCGGAAGGATGATCGCGTGCCACTTGTCGTCGTAGTTCTCGACATCAGACAACGAATAGATCGTCATCGACGCAGCTTTTGTCGCGATTGACAAGCCAAATATCATTAAAGCGCCAAGCAAGCTTCTTGATAGCGCATGACAGTTGATCATGGTCGGTGGTCCCAAAATGTTATCTCATCTACTCCAGAACATCCCCTCAAGAGGATAACGACTTGTAAGTATACCACAAGACGCAGAAAACCAAAACGCCTGTCCCAAAAAAGCAATGACGGTTTCAACATCGTTCCCAGTCGCAAGGAAAGGCCCACCAGCGTTCTGAGGCCCGCAGATCGTGGTTTTTGCCAGAAAGCCTGGTCCTGGACAATGGTTTGATTCGCACATCTCCACCCGATCGAGCCGTCACATCCCTGCCGCTAGGACACGAAAAACCCAACAGCGCATAGCCCAGGAAGCCGGCCAGGACCACGCCTGCGACGCGTCGGGCGACCGCGTGCCCAACCGCCGGCGGTATTGAGATGATCCAGTCTTCTGGGAACTAAGGTCTTTACTGCATAGACCCTGCGGCCTCAGAAAATCGTGCTTCACTCCCGGCGCTGGCACGGCTAGAATGCGGTATCCCGTCTGCGTTTTTCTGACGTTCTTGAAGGAGCAACATGCGTAGAGCCTTTACCCTCATTGAGTTGTTGGTGGTGGTCTCCATCATCGCGCTGCTGATCGCGATCCTGCTGCCCGCGTTGAGTAAGGTCCGCTATACGGCAAAGATCACCCAGTGCGCAGTCGTGCTGCGGGGCCTTGCCGCGGTCCAGCTCTCATACGCGGTGGACAACAAGGAGTTCTTCCCGCACGGGCTTCCCAAGTATTCCGGCGGCGGCAACTGGGTCACCGCGCGGGACGCCGGCGCCCAGTTCCGGTCGTGGGAGATCTTCCAGGCGGGGCCGAACAACCACAACCCCGGCTACGACCTGCGCCCGATCTACTACGACTACATGCAGAACAACAACCAGGACGCGGTCATGCACTGCCCGCTTATTTCAGACACATGGCGGAACAAGAACGCGGGCGACGACCGCATCCTCAGCTACATGCTGTACGTCAGCAACAACCACCGGTTGAAGCACTTCGAGTACGACGGGCCGGACGCGTACGAACGGCTCGGCGACACCTGGTCCCCCCGCGGCGACCCCGACGCCGACTTCACCCTCCTCGCCTCGGACGTGGTGTCGGGCAGCTTCCAGCCCTTCGGCCAGCCGCAAAACCAAGGTGTGCTTTCCGCCCACCCCGCGCCGAACGGCGCGATCTACGAACATGTCGCCGAGATCAACGACTTCGGCGGGTACATCCTCAAACCCTCGCAGGACGCGGCGAACAACTTCGCAGACGCCGACGGCAGCGTCCAGGCCTTCAAGGTCACCGCGACCAGCATCAACAACCCCGATCAGTGGGTGGTCAACAACGGCGGCAACCACCGCAACCTGATGATGCCACGCGATCTGGCGCGGTAACAAACCGATCTGTCAGAGCATGACGCGCAAGCGAGTGCCTCGATTCTCTTGAGGGTTTGTGCCGCTCGCTCGCGCTTCGTGTTCTGACGGAGCTCAAGCCACTGCGTTTTTTGCGACCGGAGAAGGTTGCTCGACCGCCCGGCGTACCGCAAGGTGGTCGACCACCGTCTGTGCACACCGGGCCCAGCTGTTCCGCGCGGCGAAGGCGATGCAGGGTCCGCGGTCGAGTTCGAGGGCCTCGAGCGCGGCCTCACGCAAATCTTTATAGACGTAGCCGGTCTGGCCCTGCTGGACGACGTCGATCGGGCCGGTGACGGGGTACGCGGCGATGGGCAGGCCGCAGGCGTTGGCCTCGAGCATGACGACGCCGAACGTATCGGTGACGGACGGGAAGACAAAGACGTCTCCGCCGGCGTAGTGCGCGGCGAGCTCTTCGCCGAACTTGTAGCCGACGAACGCCGCATCGGGGTACTTCTTCTCCAGCGACTCGCGGGGCGGGCCGTCGCCGATGACCAGCTTGGACCCGGGCAGGTCGAGCTTGAGGAAGGCCTCAATGTTCTTCTCGATCGCGACCCGGCCGGCGTACACAAAGACGGGCTTGGGCAGGCTCTTGACCGCCTCGGGCGTGTCGTAGCCGGGCTTGAAGAGGTCGGTATCGACGCCGCGCGACCAGACGACGATGTTGTCCATGCCGTTCTGTTCGAGTTCTTTGCCGACTTGTTTCGTCGGGACGAGGGTGTGGTTGGCCTTGCCGTGGAACCAGCGGATGAAGCGGTAGCTGAGTGATTTGGGGATGCCGAAGTACTGCCGGAGGTAGTGCGGGAACTGGGTGTGGTAGCTGGTGGTGTATTCGACCTTGTTTTTGACGCACCACTTCCGCGCGGCCATGCCCAGCGGGCCCTCGGTGGCGATATGGATCGCGTCGGGGTCTAGCGCGTTGAGCTGCTTGCGCATTGATCGGCCTGGCAAGAGCGAGAGGCGGATCTCAGGGTACCGCGGGGCGCCGATCGTTTTGAATAGGCCCGGATGGATGACGTGCGGCTCATGGCCGAGCTTGGTCATCTCGTTGGTGACGTGCTGCCAGGTCCGTACGACGCCGTTGACCTGCGGTGCCCAAGCATCGGTGACGAGTACGAATTTCATGGCGTTAGTCCCTGCTTGCTGTGTGGCCGGGGTCGAGGCCTGGCAAGCCCCCGGGACGAGTTTGCTTTGGTGTGTTGATCGAGGCTTGTTCCAGGGGGTCGCAAGCTCCACCCCGGCCACCCGGCATCGGCGTAAGGTGGTTGGTCGGCCCGGGGAAGATCGGGCGGAAGGCGCCGAAGAGCTCACGGTCCGTGGGCATCAGCTCGACCGGGTCTTCATCCGCTTCGAGCAGGTCTTCTTCTTCTACGTCTTGCAAGGGGCCATCGGTTTGCGCGGCACGCTTGGCGAGCCGGGCTTCCTTGAGGGTTTCGATGGCCTTGATCCCGTCGATGATCTCGAGCGTGCCGTCCATATGCTCGATCAGGGCGGTGCAGGACTCGACCCAGTCGCCGCAGTTGAGGTACCGCACGCCGTTATCCATCTCGCGCATCTCCGCCTTGTGGATGTGGCCGCAGACGACGCCGTCCATGCCCTGCTTGTGGGCTTCCTGTGCGAGGATCTCTTCGAACTTGCTGATGAAGGTGCAGGCGCGCTTGACCTTCAGCTTGATGGCCTGGCTGAGCGAGGCGTAGGGCATGCCGAACCACTGGCGGACGATGTTGTAGTACCGGTTGATCTTTAAGAGCGTCTCGTACGCGACCGAGCCGAGGACGGAGAGCCACTTGGAGTGCTGCACGACGAGGTCGTACTGGTCCCCGTGGGTGATGAACAGCCGCTTACCGTCGGCGGTGGTGTGCGTGGTATGCGGCTTGATATCAACGCCGCCGAAGGCGAGGTTGACGAACTGCCGCGCCGCGTCGTCGTGGTTGCCGGGGGTGTAGATGACCTCTGTACCGCGCGAGGCGTGCTTGAGGATGCGTCGGACGACGTCGTTGTGCTCGGTCGGCCAGTACCAGCGGGATTTCAAACGCCAGCAGTCGATGATGTCGCCGACGAGGTATAGCTTCTCGCAGCGGACCTGCTTGAGGAAGCGCGACAGGTCCTTGGCCCGTGCCCCCTTGGAGCCCAGGTGGGTGTCGCTGATCCACACGGTGCGGTATTCGAGCTTCATCAAGCGGTTCCCGGCAGGGCAGGCGCAAACGAAACGTCGCAAACGATAATGAGGCTATCGGTCTCGAAGATGAGCAAACGGCTAGAAATGTGCGCACATCCTGTGATGAAACTGATAGAACGCTCGAAGCCCACCCCGTGACGGGGTGGGCTTCAAAAGAGTTAAGTGCTGTTGCGATATTTGAAGCACCAGACTGCAGCACTCTCGGACGCGTGATCCAGGATGTACCGGTAGGCGTTGAGTTGATGCTGCCGATCCCTGATCGGAACGATCTTGCCCCGCTTCGCCCAGACCCCACCGGGTGCGACGAGGTTTGATTTTGCAAGTGATTTCGCCGACCGTTCTTTCGCGATCGCCATGAAGTATCGCGTCGGGTCCTTCTCTCGAGGCCCACCCCGTGACGGGGTGGGCTTCAAAGCAGCATCAACCCCACCCATTGGTCCCGGCGTGACGCCCCCGAACCGCGCCAGCACATGCATGTGCATCGCGCTGACCGAGACCGCCAGCACCTCGACATCATGGACATCCACCCAGGCATGGACCAGCGCGTCAACACACGCCTGCCTTGCTTCCAGCGGCAGTACAACGGCATCACGCTTAAGCGATTGTTTGGCGTGTTCGTGCCGCGTGTCATACTCCCCCTTCGGCGGCGGGTTCTTGTAGTCCCCTTCAACATGCTCGCGGTGCTTACGCGTGCGGAACCCACGCGGATCACCCGGCAGCCACGTGCCGTAGGTGTTCGACATGCAGTGGTACCACCCGTTCCAACCCGGCATAACCGGAGCGTAACACACCGAAGCCCACCCCGTCACGGGGTGGGCTTCGGTCAAGTGTGAACTCGATTGTCGAAACAGGCTTACGATCAGCGCCCAAACTCAGAACTCGCGTCACCTTCAAGCTGCAGCAGGTCGTCGATGTTGTCGTCCTTGCCTTCCAGCTCACGCAGCGCCCGGCGGAATGCGTTCCGCGAGTCCCATGCGTTGTCGGCGAACTCCTGGACCGGGTCCTTCGACAGAGCAACCGCAGAGATCAGGCTGCCGCCGTTGAAGAACTGGCCGTACTTGTCGGCCAGCTCATAGCCCCGGCGGGCGTAGAGCTCGAACGATGCTTGGTACTTGCCTTCGTCATAGAGCTTGGACCCATCGATCAAGGCCTGCTGTGCGAACTTGATCCCATCGATCTTGGTCAGGTCGCTTTCGGGCAGCTCCATCGGGTCGGGGATAACCTTCTCGATGACGTTGACCAGGCCGTTGAACGCCTCGCGGTCGGCTTCAATGATCTCGATGCCCTGGATGTTGGTGACACCCTCATCGACGGTGAGGTAGATCGGTGCGCCGTGGATGGTGCGCAGCTTCTCATAAGGGATCGGGTTCTCGCTGACGTGTTTGCCGGTGATCACGTGCCGGGCGAGCAGGCCGAAGATCTCCTCGCGGTTCGCGCCGGTCGGGTTCTCGACCAGGCGCTTGTACTGCTCGTCGTCCCACGCGTCGTTGGTTGGCGCGAAGATAGTGAACTGATTCGAGTCGGCGAGCGCGAGGTTCAGGCCGCTGGCTTCCAGCAGCTTCACCAGCTTACTCATCCGCGGGTCGCCCTGGAGGATCTGCAGCGTGCTCTTCTCGGCGGGGAGAATGACCGAGTCGACGACGTGGATCAGGCCGTTCGCGGTCGGCAGGTCGGCCTGGCGGATGTTGACCCGGTCGATCGTGGCCCGCCCATCACTGATCGCGAAGTTGAGCTGCTGGCCGAACTCGCTCACCGGCGTCACGTCGGCAACGCCCAGGCGGCGCTGGGCCGTGGTCCGCCCCGCGCTGAAGACGCCCGTCGTGATGTGGTGCTTGATGATGTCCTCAAGCCGTTCATCGTTCTCCGGGCGGAACAGCGCCTCGACCAACGGCGTCGGCAGCTTCTTGAACGCCTCATCCGTCGGCGCAAACACGGTATAGTTCGCGTGCACGTTCTGGTAGAGCTTGCCCTGCCGGCTGGCGGTGATTGCCTTGGTAAACAGGGTGAACCGGCCGTCTTTCTGCAACGCCTGGAACAGGTCGTCGGTCGTCGGGGCGAGCACCTTGTCGATGATGTAGATCACGCCGTTGGAGCAGGGGATGACTTCGCCGGTGAGCGCCGCCCCGCCGATGGTCTTGTTCTTGTAGTCGATCGATAGCCACTGCCCGCTGGTCATCTGAAGCGTTGAGAACTTTTCTAGTTCGAAGGGCGGCTGCGCCCCGCTGAGGACGTGGTAGTTGAAAACCTCTTCCAGACGGTCGTCGTTTCGCGGGTCAAGCAGCGTCTTCACCGCCCCCTCGGGCAGCGCTTCGAATGCGGCGTTGCTCGGCGCGAAAACGGTGAAGCTCACGTTGGTCCGCTCGGCGAGGACCGAGCCACGCTCCGCCTTCTCAAGGATCGTCAGGAACGAAGACAGGTCCGGCCTTTGGCTGATGACCCGGCCGACGGTTTGCGCCTCCGCAGGGTCGGCGGCGAACGCCTGGCTCGGGCTGAGCATCGCAGCGCAGGCGAGAGCGACCACGGCGGCTCTGACAAGCGATCGGCCCGCTTTGCGCAGACGGATAGCACGGTTGATCAAACGGATCGACAACATCACGGAATCCTTCAATTACTAGGTCGGGCGTGGCAGACGCTCTGCCATCGGCGAAAAGCACGAATCGCCCAGGGTCTCACGCGTTGTTTCGCTTTGAACAAAGCGATGGATTCAGCGGGTGACTGTTTTTTGGTATAGAAAAAACCGGCGTCTCTGAAGACGCCGGCTTCCCGTCCCGGATGATTTCTGTTTGTTCGTTTCTTACCCGCCCATCTGGAAGATGCCGCTGGCTTCTTCGATGGCTTCGGGCAGTTGGTCGGCGACTTCCTTGAGGTGCGTCTCGGTCAGGCCGAGCTCCTTGAGCAAGGCCGGGTCGACCTCGTCCTCAGCGGTGCCGGCGGTGAATCCGATGCCGAGCTGCTTGGTAATGACGTCGGCGACGTGGACCAGCCCGGTCAGCGTGCGCTGGCCCTCGGCCAGCTCGCCCGGGCGGTGGTGGAAGCCGGTGACATACTGGAAGCTCTGCGGGAACTTCCATAGCTTGCACAGGCCCTGTCCGAATTGTTCGTGGGTCGCGCCGAGGACCTCGGTCTCCGCTTCTAGCAGCGACATGTTTGGGTCGTCGTCCAGCTTCTGGAGGACCTCGACGAACTGGTTCCGCCGGGCCTGGATCTCGACCATGATGCCGATGTCATGGATCAGGCCGGAGAGGAACGCCTCGTCGGGCAGCCCAAGCTGGACCTTCTCAGCAAGCAGCCGTGTCGCACAGGCAGACGCGATCGCGTTCTGCCAGAGGTCGCGTGCATCGAAGTTCGCCGCGATCTTGCCGCCGCGGAACAGCTTGGCCAGCGAGGCGGCGATGGCGATGTTCTTCACGGCGTTCAGGCCAAGCAGCACGATCGCGCGGTTGATCGAGCCGATCTGGCCGGGCAGGCCGTAGAACGCGGAGTTCACGACCTTGAGGATGCGTGCACCCAGAGCCGGGTCGTTGCTGATGACGTTGTTCAGGTCTTGTGCAGTTGAGTCGGGGTCTTCGACCAGCTTGATGATCTTCATCGTCACCTCGGGGAGCGTGGCGATGTGGCTGATCTCCTGGATCGCGGATTGAACGATCGCCTCGGTCTCGGCAGAGGTGTTGGTGGTGGTCGGCGTGGTGTCGGACATCGGGTACTTCTCCCTGGGCGTAGGTACGGGACGCTAGGGAGTTGATCGACCGAGCGGGTGGGCGACTTAACGGGTTGTACGGATTAGGCGGATTTAATCGTTCTGGCCGGATAACCACGACGCCAACTGCTCCAACGCGTCTTGATCGACGTCCGAGAAATCGTCGGCCTTATCTGAATCGATATCGAGCACCGCCCAGACGCTCCCTGCCTCGCTAAGAACCGGTACCACGATCTCGCTCTTACTCATTGCGCTGCAGGCGATATGGCCGGGGAAGGCCTCGACGTCGGGGACGACTTGTGTCGTGCCTGCCTCCCACGCCGCTCCGCAGACGCCCTTGCCTTTAGCGATCCGCGTGCAGGCGACCGGGCCCTGGAACGGGCCGAGCACGAGTTCGTCGTCTTGCACGAGATAGAAGCCGACCCAGTGGAAGTCGAAGGCCTGATGCAGCGCGGCCGAGACGTTCGCCAGCGTCGCGATCGTGTCCCGCTCCGCCTCGATCATGGCCAGCAGCTGCGGCAGCAACTCGCGGTATGTCTCTTCCCTGGGCCGATTGGGCGTGATGGTGAGTGCCTCTGTCATACGCAGCTTCCGGTCTGAACGAACACGCTGCAATGATGAGCAGCGGAGAGCGTCTAAAGTCTATACTCCCTGCTGAATCCAAAGAGCAGGCACCCTTACCCGAGCGAGACCAACGATGAAACATATGAAAGTGGGAGCCCTCGTCTGCCTGACCGCCACCATCCTCTGCGGCTACGCCATCGCCGAGGATCATGGCGACAAGAAAGAAGATAATGCCGACGACGCCGGCTGGGTCTCGCTGATCCCCGAACACGGCTTCGAGGGCTGGTCCACCAAGAACCTTGACAAGTACTGGTCCCGCAAGGACGGCATGATCGTCGGCGAGAACGCGGACAAGAAGAACTCGGACCTCTTCACCGACAAAGAGTTCGGTGACTACGAACTCATCGTCGAGTACAAGAACGACACCGAGATGGCGTACTACGACTCCGGCGTGTTCCTCCGCGGCAAGTCACACCAGGTCCAGATCGGGATCTCCGGATCGCTAAAAGTTGATCTGACCGGCTGTATCTACTGCCCTAAAGATGGCAACGGGTCGTACCCGCAGCAGCCACGCGAGAAGGTCACGGAAGCCCACAAGAACGGCGAGTGGAACACGCTGCACATCATCACCAAGGGCAAGCAGATCACGACCCACCTCAACGGCGTCGAGATCAACGACTACACCGCGGTGAAGTACCCCGACAAAGGCAAGATCGGCCTGCAGCTGCATGCGCGGACGCACATGAACATCTCGTTCAGGACCGTCAAGATCAAAACCCTTGAAAGTGAGTGATTTTCGCTTGCGTGCGCCTGCGCGGCGGGCGGTCAGGGCTCCGCCCCGACACCCCGAAGGCAACTTTGTATAGAACGGTGTAGCGGGAGACGCGAAGCGTCCCGTGTGGATCGTCGCAGATTTTTCGAACAAGATGCCCAGAATCTCCCGCGCTGTGCCATAGGTCCAAAACCTACGCCATGCCGCTAGACTGTCCCCTTTGTTTTCTCAGCGGTCTCTACCGCCACGCAACGCTTGGGAGCGAATTCATGCAAGAGCAGCGAATCGGCGTCATTATGAACGGCGTCACCGGCCGGATGGGCACCAACCAACACCTGATCCGCTCGATCGCGGCGATCATCAAGCAGGGCGGCGTGCGCGTCGGCACCGACAAGGTCCTGATGCCCGAGCCGATCCTCACCGGCCGAAATGAGAACAAGCTCAAAGCGTTGGCCGAAGCGCAGGGCGTCGCCGCGACCGGCAAGCCATTCGCGTACACCACCGATGTGGCAGGCGCGATGCAAGGCAAGTACGGCGACTACGAAATCTTCTTCGACGCATCGGGCACGCTGCAACGAGCTGGCTTCCTCGAGATGGCGTGCCAGTCGGACATGATCAAGGGCATCTATTGCGAGAAGCCCACCGCCACGAAAGCCGACGAAGCGCTCCGCCTCGCGCATATGGTGAAGCAGGCCGGCAAGAAGAACGGCGTCGTGCAGGACAAGCTCTGGCTCGCCAGCTTCCGCAAGATCGCCATGCTCAAGGAGCTCGGCTTCTTCGGCGACATCCTCAGCGTCCGCGGCGAGTTCGGCTACTGGGTCTTCACCGGCATGGACCTCGACCAGCCCGCCCAGCGCCCCAGCTGGAACTACCGCGAGGAAGACGGCGGCGGCATCATGATCGACATGTTCTGCCACTGGGACTACGTCATCCGCAACCTCTTCGGGCCGATCAAGTCCCTCGTCGCCTACGGCAACACCGACATCCCCGAACGCCGCGCCGAGGACGGCAAGCCCTACCCCGCCACCTCCGACGACTCGGCCTACGCGATCTTCACCCTCGAGGACGGCACCGTCTGCCAGTTCAACTCGTCCTGGTGCACCCGCGTCCGCCGCGATGACCTGCTGACCGTGCAGGTCGACGGGACCAAGGGCTCGGCCGTCGCGGGCCTGCGCGACGTCTACACCCAGTCGGCCGCGAACACGCCCAAGCCCGTCTGGAACCCGGACATCCCCCAGCCGATCGATTTCTTTGGCGGTTGGGAGAAAGTGCCGGACAACATCGAGTACGACAACGCGTTCAAGATCCAGTGGGAGCTGTTCCTCAGGCACGTCGCGCTGGACGAGCCGTTCGAGTACGACCTGATGGCCGGTGCCCGCGGCGTGCAGCTCGCCGAACTCGGGATGAAGAGCTGGAAAGAAAAGACCTGGGTCGAGGTCGAGCCGCTCGAATCGGTTTGAGATGTTGGTTGGGGATCCGGATCTTCGCTGCGCTCAGGACCGGCTTCTCCCGACTCTCTCTAAACCGAAGCCGGTCCTGAGCGCAGCGAAGGCCCGGATCGCCTGACAGTGAAACTCTCACGATGCCTTTCGAAAACTACTGCTGGTGGCACTTGATCCTCACCTGCCGTGGCCAGTGGCTGCCGGGCGACCCGCGCGGGTTCCGCTCTCGCGCGCACCGCGTCCACAGCAGCGGGGACTACAAGCGCCGCCCCCCGGAAGGCGAGCACGCGGGGCTGCACGCGTACCACAAAGCACGCAGTGACTCGGCGGTACAGATCCCCGTCGATGCTCGGGCGACGCTTGGCCAAGCCATTTTGAAGAAGTGCGTTGAGATCGAGGTGCCCTGCCTCGCGATCGCCGCGGGCCGAGCGCACACGCACCTGCTCGCCGCGCTAGCCAACGACTGGGAGCACGTGAAGTCACAAGTCGGTCGGCTCAAGCAGTCGGGCTCGCACGCGCTGCGGGCGGTGCTGCCGGGTCGGGTGTGGGCCGATGGCGGCAAGCCGGTTCGGGTGCGCGATCGGCCGCATCAGGGCAACGTGTTTCGGTATGTCTTGGAGCATGCGGAGGAAGGGGCCTGGGTGTGGCGGTACGACGGCGAGGGGGGTGAGGTGAGTCCGGACCTTCGCGATGCTCAGGGCCGGCTTCTTGATTCATTGATGAAGGGCAGAGGATGACCGATCTATCGAAATGCGCGATCCATACATTTACGAACAAGCCCTGGTCGCTGGCCGAGTGCTGCGCGAAGTACGCGGCGGCCGGGGTCGGCGGGGTCAGCGTCTGGCGGAACACGGTCGCGCCCGAGGAGGGCGGGGTCGGGGTAAGCGAGTCGGCGAAGATCCTCGCGGACTCGGGGCTGGCCGTGCCGGCGTACGTGCGCGGGGGGTTCTTCCCGGCCGAGGACGGCGCGGCGCGGCAACAAGCCATCGACCACAACAAGGCGATGCTCGACGAGGCGGCGGCGATCGGCGCGGAGCAGGTCGTGCTGGTGGTCGGCGCGGTGCCGGGCATGACGCTGGCCGAGGCGCGGCGGCAGGTGGCCGACGGCATCGGCGCGTGCCTCGAGCACGCGCAGGGCGTCGGCGTGAAGCTGTCGATCGAGCCTTTGCACCCGATGTACGCCGCGGACAAGAGCTGCGTGAACCGCTTGGCCGAGGCGAGGGCGATCTGCGAATCGATCAATAGCCCAATGCTCGGCATCGCGGTCGATGTGTACCACGTCTGGTGGGACCCGGACCTCGCAGATGAAATCGCGTTGGCGGGCAGGCTCGGCCTTCTGTTCGGCTTCCACGTCTGCGACTGGCGCGTCGAGACCCGGCACCTCTTAACCGACCGCGGCCTGATGGGCGACGGCTGCATCGACATCCGTGGGATCCGCAAGATGGTCGAGTCCGCGGGCTTCGATGGTTTCAACGAGGTCGAGGTCTTCTCCGAGCAGTACTGGTCGATGGACCAGGACGAATACCTCGCGCTGATCGCCCAGCGCTACCGGGAGCACTGCTAAGCCAAGAGGGCTTCGATCCGTGGGGCCAACTCTGCCAACACCTCGCGGTCGCTTTCGGGCCGCGCTGTGCTCTGCGGGTGGGTGTCATCACAGCCGATCCAGCCACGCAGCTTCATGAACATCGCGGCGTTGTGCTTGTAGGCAGGCACGGGCCCGCGGAACGCAAAAAAGCCGAGGTACTGCAGCAGATCGTTGACTTCATAGAACGCGGCATCTCCATCCGCCCAGAGCTGATCGCGCTTGGCGAAGAGGTCGGGCGCGAAGGTGGAGAGCCCGAGCAGGTAGTCGCTGCCGTACATGATCATGTCGATCGCCAGGTCGTTGCCGGTGAAGACGTGGAAGTCCGGGCGGACCTTGTCGCGCAGTTCAAGCCGGTCCCACTCGAGCTGGCGTGACAGGGAGGAGTGCTTCGCGCCGATGCACTTGGGCAGCTTCATCAGTGATTCATAGCCCTCCAACGAGTAGATCTTGCCGAAGGGCGCGAACATGCTGCCGAGTTCGAAGGCGATGAACCGGTCCGCGTCTTTTGCGAGCTGCGCGTAGGCCGGCGCGAGGAGCATGTCGTCAAGCTTGGTCAGGCCGAACGATTGGAAGACGACCGGTTCGCCCCCGTGCTGCTGGACTTCTTCGATCGCGGTCTGATACGCGCCCGGGTTGAAGGTGTCGCCGGGCGCGTCGAAGACGCCGGCGCCCGCGACGTAGCGTGCGCCATCGCAGGTGTCCCGCGTCCGCCGCAACGCCTCGACCCGCGTCGCGTCGTCCAGCAGCGGCGCGTAACCCGTGTCCATGTTGACCGCGGGGACAAGGCCCGCCTCTACAGTGCGTGCCACGTGCGCCTCGAAGCCGGGCCAGTCGATCGACCCATCGGGATTGAACGGCAGGAGCACCGCGGACATGCCTAGCGGCTTGCGATTGGCTTGGGTGGGTGGGATCGACATCCGCGAGAGTGTAATGGCTGTCGAATCGCCAGCGCTTTTGTTGTCGATCCAGATCTTTTGGTTTTAAGCGAGGACCTGGCAGAGTTCAGAGCGCCTCCTTTCATAACCCCCCATGGCTGCGCTAATTAGCATCAAAAGGCATGAGAAGTAGCTCTAAAATTAGGCACCATGCCGTTAGCGATGCGTAAAAAATTAGCGAAACGGGGGTTTAGGCCCTTGCAACGCTCACATAGCTTGCTATTTTATCGTCTGGAAGACGTTGCCAGGCAGATCGATGATATCTGTCGTGCGTGTCGGCCCCCTGGCCTGTTTGGAATCGGATGGATCGCGGTTGCTCGAGTGGAGGCGGCTGCGGTGCTACTCCTGCCCTATTGGGCATGAGCCGAGCGATTGGTCTGAAGCGAGTTCGCTATGCGTGTCTTGATGCTGGGATGGGAGTTCCCGCCGTTTATCACCGGCGGGCTGGGCACGGCCTGCTACGGCCTGACCCGGGCCATGTCGGCGCGCGGCACCAAGATCAGCTTTGTCCTGCCGAAACAGGTCGGCAGCGAGTACACCGAACACGTCAAGTTGCTGGCCCCGCAGTCCCGGAGCGCGGAGGCAGGAGACCGCGCCCCGGCCGCGGTGGCCAGCAATTTCCAGGCCGACCCCAAGCCCACCCCCATCGACACCGAGGGCAAAGAGGCCTTCCGCAACGTCGTCTTCAAGGCGGTCCCCTCCCACATGGCCAGCGTCTACCCCTCCGGCGGGCTGCAGTACGCCGCCAAGGGCACGCGCAAGACCGAGGGCATCGGCTTCATCCACAGCAAGCCTGCGCCGCAGAGCGATGTATCAGGCCTGGTCAGCGCAGCGGTCGTGGACGCCCCGCCCCCACCTGCGCCCGATTTCGACTATAGCGGCGACCTGTTCCAGCAGACCCGCCGCTACGCCGACCTGTGCCTGGACCTGGCCAAGGGTGAAGGCTTCGACGTCATCCACGCGCACGACTGGCTGACCTTCCCCGCTGCGCAGGCCCTCTCCGAAGCGACCGGCAAGCCGTGGGTCGCGCACGTGCACTCGACCGAGTTTGACCGGGCCGGCGAGGGCGCGAACACGCAGATCGCCGAGTTCGAAAAGCGGGGCGTGCTCTCGGCCGACCGGGTCATTGCGGTCAGCGAATTCACCCGCAAGATCCTGGTTAATCGCTTTGGGCTGGACAAGGACAAGTGCGATGTTGTTTACAACGGCGTCGAGCGCGTGATCAAGAACGGCACGGAGCGCACCGAGCCGGTCCACCCCACCGCGGGTATCAAGAAAGGCGACAAGGTCGTCCTCTACCTGGGCCGGGTCACGATGCAGAAGGGCCCAGAGTACTTCATCGCGGCGGCAAAGAAGGTGCTGGAGAAGATGGACAATGTGAAGTTCGTCGTCGCCGGCTCGGGCGACCAGATCGAGCGCACCATCGAGCAGGCCGCCAAGGCCGGCATCGGCAGCAAGATCACGTTCACCGGCTTCCTGCACGGCGAGGATGTGCGCAAGGTCTACGAGATGGCGGATGTCTACGTGATGCCCTCGGTGTCGGAGCCGTTCGGCATCGCGCCGCTCGAGGCGATCGCGCACAAGGTGCCGGTGATCATCTCGAAGCAGTCCGGCGTCAGCGAGGTGCTGGAGCACGCGCTGAAGGTCGACTTCTGGGACACCCACGACATCGCCAACAAGATCATCGCGGTGCTGAGACACCCGCCCCTGAGTTCGACGATGAAAGAGCACGCCGACCTCGAAGTGCGCGAGCTGACCTGGGACGGCGCCGCGGCGAAGTGCGAAGCGGTCTACGGGGAGCTGCTTGGCGCAGCGGTGTAGTACGACGGCGCCACTAATCCTTAGATGAGGGTATGTGTTTTTCCTCCAAACAGCCGCGTTGCTACGCAACGCCGGGTTCCTGTAACACGCACACCATGCTCGCTCCGCGAGGCGTAGCCTCGCGGCTATTGCTTTTGATACAGCTTTTAACAGAGCTCGTAGGCTCTGCCGATAACACAAACATGCGTTTTGTCCTATCAGTTGCTGTTTTGTGCCTGTGCATCGCCCTGCTTGGCTGCGGGGACCTTTCCGATGTCTGGGGCAACCCGCAGGACCGCGCTAAAAAGGGCCTGTCCGACTCGGACACCAAGCCGTTTGAGATCGGCCCGGCCAGCGACTGGGAACAGCCCGGCCTGTACATGGACTACGCGCACAGCCACGGGGTCGCGCTGGTGTCGGACCACGGCATGCTTGTCGCGCTCCTGCTCATCGGGCCGGAGACCGGCGCCGAGGTGCACTATGACCGCCTGGCCAACCTGTTCCGCGACGCGCAGAGCGGTGAGACGTTCACCGTCGACGGCGTCAAGTGGGGCGGCGCGGACGACCGCCCGTCGCTCGCCCGCTGCCGGATCCGCCACCTCGGCCCGCTCGACGACCCGGATGTCGAACTCGTCGTCGATCCCGGCAAGCTGTTCCGCCAGGAAGAACAGCAGTGGTCCAAGGCCGCGAGCAACCACCTGTTCGTGGATGTGGAAGACTGATTGGTTGATTGGAACTTGAAATAGCACCGCATATGAGTGCGGTGCCCGAGTCGTGTCATACTTTCGGGCACCGGATTCACATCCGGTGCTACTCACAGAGCCATGCCCAACCTGTTCGACAGCCAACTCGCCCTGCTGGACTGGCTGATCCTCGCGGGCTACTTCGTGCTGATCATCACGATCGGCGCGCTGGCCAGCCGGGGCACGAACGACGAGAAAGGCTTTTTCCTCGGCGGCCGACGGATGCCCGCCTGGGCGGTGGCGATGTCGTTCGCCGCGACGACGCTTAGCGCCGCGACGTTCATCGGCGGGCCCGCCGAGTCGTTCAAGACCGACCTGACCCTGCTGTCCTTTGAAGTCGCCAAGGTGCTGGGCGCGCTGGTCGTCGCGGCGCTGTTCCTGCCACCCTTGTTCCGCTCCGGCTGCACCACCGTGTACGGGTACCTGGGCCAACGCGTCGGCCCGGGCGCGATGCAGGCGGCCAGCGCGATGTTCCTGCTCGGCCGCCTGCTCGCTTCGGGGGCCCGGCTCTTTATCGCGGGTACCGCCTTCTCGCTCATCCTGTACGGCAACCTCGAAACCGCCAACCTCATGCTCGCCATTTTGCTCTTCGGCGTTGTCGGCACGCTGTACACCACGCTCGGCGGGATCAAGGCGGTCATCTGGACGGACACCCTTCAACTGCTCGTCGTGGTCGGCGCGGTCGTTGTGGCGATGCTCCTGCTCCTGCACGCGATACCGCTCTCGGCAGGCGAGATCGTGGACGTGCTGCAACAGGAACAGAAAACCAGGCTGCTCGACACCTCGTTCGATCCCTCCAAGGCAACCACGCTCTGGGCGGGCCTGGCGATGACCTTCTTTTTCGCCGCCGCGTTCGGAGCCGACCAGGACATGGCTCAACGCCTACTGACTTGCAAGACGCTGAAGCAGTCGGTTGGCTCGCTCCTGGGCGCAACGCTGATCGCCCTGCCGATCACGGTGATGTTCATGGTGACGGGCCTGCTGCTGTATATCTTCTACACACAGCCCGGTCTGATGGGCGTTGCGGCGCCTGCCGAGACGGTGACCGATCACCGCCAGGCCTACCCACAATTCCTATTGAACGAGCTGCCGATCGGCGTACGCGGTGTGGCGATCGCGGGCCTGTTCGCCGCGGCGATGAGCAGCCTCGACTCGGCGATGAACGCCATGGCGTCGAGCGCGGTGTCCGACCTGATCAATCCGGTTCGGCGGGCGCTGAGTGGCCCCGAAGATAGCGACGAGCTCCCGCCGCTCTGGCCTCGCCTGGCCGTCGTGCTGATGGGGGTGCTGCTGACCATTGCGGCGCTGGTTATGGCGCTGATCTACGACCCCGAGGCCGACACCCTGATCCGCTTCGCGCTGGGCGTGATGACTTTTGCCTACGCCGGGCTGATGGGTGTGTTCTTGTGCGTGCTGCTGACCGGGCGTGGCAGCACGACGAGCGTCATCGCCGCGCTGATCACGGGCATGGCGGTGATCGCGGCGTCGCGTTACGTGCCGCTGATCAACGCCTGGCCGATCGCCTGGCCCTACTGGATGGTGATCGGCACGGCGGCGAGCCTCGGCGTCGGCCTGATCGGTGCTGCGCGTCGTGACCACTCGCCGTAAACGAACCGCTCTGCGGCGCGTCTATGATGCAGGGCATGAATCACGACCCAATCGACCGGAGCACACCCATGAAGCGTTTACCTGAATACCTGCTGGTCTCGGCCTTGACCGTTGCGATCACGCTGGCGATCGTGCCGATGGGACAGCCCGCTGTCGCCCAGCAGGATCAAGAAAAAGATGCGACCGAGGTGATCCAGTACGCCATGGCGGTGCTCGGCTCGAACTTCCGCCAGGTCAGGCGGCAGCAAAGCAAGCCCGATCAGAACCAGGCGAGCGCGGACCTGCTCGCGGAGATGATCGTGGTGTCCGTGGAGTCCAAGCCCTACCTGCCCAAGAACGCGACGACCGACGACCTGAAACTGTCCTACCGCGAGCTCATGAACAAGATGATCATCGTGTTCGCCAAGGCCGAGAACGCGGCCCTGCAGGGCGACAACGAGAAGCTCAAGGAGTACCTGCGCGAAGCCAATGAGGTCCGTGCCGAAGGCCACGAGCTGTTTATCACCGAGGAGTAAGCCGCTCAGTTCATCGAGGGGTCGCGCGGCATCAGCTTCGGGTTCATCGCGAGCATCGCCAGCGACCGGTCGATCCCTGTGATCACGCGCATCCACAGCCCGTCGTCCGCGTCCGGATCGAAGACGACGTCTGAGTTCGCCCGCGTGACCAGCCAGCCGCCCCGGTTCAGCTCGCTCTCGAGTTGGCCAGGGCCCCAGCCGGCGTAGCCGACGAAGAAGCTCACCGTATCGAACGGGTCCGACAAGATCTCGCGCACGGTCGACTCGTCGGTCGTGAAACACACGCCTTGGCACACCTCGATCTGTGCGTGGTCTGGCTTGTCGTGCAGCAGCATCAAAGGCCCATCGCAAGGCCCGCCGCACAGCAGCGGCTGGTCCGTCGGGCAGGGCAGCACACTGAGCTGGTCCCACACCTCGTCGACCGGCGTCTGCGTGGGGCGGTTCAACACCAGCCCCAGCGCGCCGGCGTCGCTGTGCTCGACCATCAGCACTACCGCGTGCTCGAAGTGCGGGTCGTCCATCGTCGGCGACGCCACGACCAGGCTCCCGGATAATGAATCCATCACAACCCAACTCCAACGCAAGACAAGAAACGGCAGGCAGGGCCAGCATACCACCGGTGAGGCTTGGATAAAATGCTTATTCTCCGTATGCGCGCGACGTTGCGCCCTGCCAGCCCCGTGCCGCCCCTCACCATGCCCCGCGACCTTGCCCAATCCGCCGAGCTTATCAACCAAGCGATGGCCGGCGATCGGCACCGCCTCCGCCGGACGCTGCGCGCGATCGAGCAGGCCTCGCAGAACGGCAAGCCCTTCGATCGAAGCCTCGGCAAGCTGCAGAGCGCCTTGAACGAGTCGATCGCGCTGCGCAAGCACCGTCGGGCCAACGCGCCGACGGTTAGCCTGCCGGATGAGCTGCCGATCACCGCGCGTGCTCAAGAGATCATGGACGCGGTGCGCGGTCACCAAGTGGTCGTCGTCGCGGGCGAGACCGGGTCGGGCAAGTCGACGCAGCTGCCCAAGCTGATGCTGCGGATGGGCCGTGGCGTCGATGGACTCATCGGGCACACCCAGCCCCGCCGGCTCGCAGCGCGCTCGGTCGCGCAGCGCGTGGCCGACGAGTTGGGCTCGCCGCTCGGTCAGCACGTGGGCTACAAGGTCCGCTTCACCGACAAGACCAACCCGAAGACCTATATCAAGCTGATGACCGACGGCGTATTGCTGGCCGAGGCGGCGCGCGACCGGTTCTTCGACACCTACGACACACTGATCATCGACGAGGCGCACGAGCGGTCGCTCAATATCGATTTCCTGCTCGGCCACCTCAGGCAGGTCCTGCCTAAGCGCCCGGATTTGCGCGTGATCATCACCTCGGCGACGATCGATACCCCGCGGTTTGCGGAGCACTTCGGCGTCGCGACGCGTGACGGGCTCGAGCCCGCGCCGGTCATCGAGGTCTCCGGGCGGACCTATCCTGTCGAGGTGCGCTACCAGCCGATCGAGCCGGACGAGCACGGCGAGGTCGGCGACACACCCGACGCCGTGGCCCAAGCGATCGAGGGGCTCGATCGTCAAGGCGACGTGCTTGTCTTCATGCCGACGGAGCGCGACATCCGCGCGTGCTGCGATCTGCTCGAGCGCCGCCAGCCCGGCAGCGAGGCCCTCCCGCTGTACGCCCGCCTCACCAACGCGCAGCAGCAGGCGATCTTCGCCAAGAGCAGCCGACGCAAGATCGTCGTTGCGACGAACGTGGCCGAGTCGTCGCTGACCGTGCCGGGCATCCGCTACGTCGTGGATACGGGGACGGCACGGGTGAGCCGGTACTCGCCGAACTCGAAGGTGCAGCGGCTCCCGATCGAGGCGGTCAGCCGGGCCAGCTGCGACCAGCGCAAGGGCCGGTGCGGCCGCGTCGGCCCGGGTGTGTGCGTGCGGCTGTACTCGGAGGAGGACTTCCTGTCGCGGGACGAGTTTACGACGCCGGAGATTCTGCGCAGCAGCCTTGCATCAGTGATCCTGCAGATCGAGACGCTGCGGTTTGGTGCGATCCAAGACTTCCCGTTTATCGATCCACCCCGGCCGAGCATGGTGCGGGATGGCTACAAGACGCTGCATGAGATCGGTGCGCTGACGCCGGACGATCAGGTCAGCGCACTGGGTAGGCAGCTTTCGCACATGCCGGTGGACCCGCGTGTCGCGCGGATGGTGCTGGCGGGTCAGGAAGAAGGCGTCCTGGATGAGGTCCTTGTCATCGCCTCGGGGCTCGAGGTGCAAGACCCACGCGAGCGGCCGATCGATCAGCAGGGTAAGGCCGACGCGGCGCACGAGCCGTTCGCCGACCCGCGCAGCGACTTCCTCGCGTACCTCAACCTCTGGTCGTTCTACCACGAGCAGAAGGGCAAGCTCTCGCACAACAAGCTGAGGAAGGCGTGCAAGCAGAACTACCTCAACTACATTCGCATGCGCGAGTGGATCGATGTGCACCAGCAGCTCAGGCAGATGGTGAGTGAACTGGCTTCTGCAAAGCTCCGGGCGGGAGCCAGGAGCAGCCACCGCGTCCACGCAGCCAATCTAAAGCATGACAGCGCGGTTGCTCCTGGCTCCCGCCCGGAGCTTTGGGAGAAGGATCAAGACCTGCCCGACTCAAAGGCCGACGCGGTCCACCGCGCGCTCCTGACCGGGCTGCTCTCCAACATCGCGAACAAGGGCGACGGCTTCGAATACAACGGGGCCGGCGGACAGAAGCTGCACCTCTGGCCGGGCTCGTCGCTGTTCGTGGGCAAGCCCAAGTGGGTCGTCGCCGCTGAGCTGGTCGAGACGACCCGGCGGTATGCCCGCACAGTCGGCCGGATCCAGCCCGGTATGATCGAACCGATCGCGGGGCACCTGGTCAAGAAGACGCACAGCGACCCGCGCTGGGTGCGCGAGACCGGCTCGGCGATTTGCAGCGAGAAGGTCTCGCTCTACGGGCTCGTGCTCGTGCAGGCTAGGCCGGTCCCCCTCGCACGGGTCAACCCGGTCGAGGCGAGGCAGATGTTCATCCAGCGCGCACTGGTTGAGGGCGAGTGGGACTGCGACCTGCCGTTCTACAAGCACAACCAGGCGTTGTTAGAACAAGCCAAGGCGACCGAGGCAAAAGCGCGGCGGCACGGCCTTGTCGCATCGGATGAAGTGCGCTATCACTTTTATGACGAACGTTTGCCTGAGACGGTCACCGATCGCGCGACTTTTAAGAAGTGGTACAAGCCCGCGAGTCAGGGCAACCCGAAGTGTTTGTACATGGACCTGCCGATGCTGCTGGCACAATCCGCGGCGGGTGTCACCGATCAGGCGTACCCCGACCGCTTGCGCGTCGAGCAGTCGGACCACGCCCTCGCCTATACGTTCGACCCAGACGACGAGCGTGACGGCTTGACCCTAGTGCTGCCGCGAGAAGCGCTTGGCCAACTCGATGCGCGTCGGCTGGGCTGGCTCGTGCCCGGCATGCTTGAGCAGAAATTGGCCGCGGTGATCAAGTCGCTGCCGAAGCCGTTGCGCAAGACACTCAGCCCGGCACCGGATGCGGCGAAGCGGGCGGTGAGCGAGATGCGCTTCGGCGACGGCTCGTTTGAAGACGCCGCTGCCCAAGCGCTCAGCAAGATCGGCGGCCTGAACCTCTCTGCATCGGACTTTGACTTAAGCGCTTTGCCCGATGCGTTCCGGATGAATGTCCGGGTGGTGGGTGAGCGGGGCCAGACGCTGGCGGAAGGGCGCGACATCAGCAAGGTCCGCCGAGAGCTCGGTGCCGGGGCGCTGCCGAGCTACGCGGGGATGGACGATCCGCGCTGGGGCGCGCCGCCTGCAAAGCAATGGTCGTTCGGCGAGCTGCCCAAGCACGCCGATACGACGCGCAGCGGGATTGAACTCCGCGCGTACCCCGCGCTGATCGATGAGACCACGGGCGTCGCGCTGCGCCTGGTCGACACGCGAGCTAAAGCACGCCGGCTCACACGCGCGGGCTTGCGTCGGTTGTACTCTTTCGAGGTGCAGCGCGACTTCGCCTGGCGGGCCGACCGCTGGCAGGACATCGACAAGGCCCGGTTGTGGTTTGCCCCAATCGGCGACCCGGCGAGGCTTAAAGATCAGCTCGTGCTCCTGATGACCGAGCGAGCGTTCCTGTTTGACAAAGAGAAGATTACGGACGAGGCAGCATTCATCACACGGCAGCGCATCGGGCTGCAACGGCTCGACCTCGCCGAGCAGGAAGTGCAGCGCGTCATCGGCCCGGTGCTGCAGTCTGCACAGCGTGCAAGGCTTGCAGTGGAGCGTGCCGATTTCCGGCAGGCACCGCACATCAAAGCCGACCTGCGCATCCAGTTAGACAATCTGTTGTCGCCGTCGTTTTTCGTTGAAACGCCTTGGACCCGGCTGGCGTCCTACCCGCGCTACTTGGCGGCGGTCGAGCGCCGGCTCGACAAGCTGCATCGCGGCGGCGCGTCGCAGGATGTGGCCGCTTTTAAGGTGATCGCGGAGCACTGGAACCGGTATGCAACAACAGCCAGCGCACTACGCGAGCAAGGCGGGGTCGACCCCGAGCTGGAGCAGTACCGGTGGCAGATCGAAGAGCTCCGCGTTTCGCTGTTTGCGCAGGAGCTGGGCACGAGCGAGAAGGTCTCGCCCCAGCGGCTCGATCGGCAGTGGGACAAGGTAACGAGCAAGCCGCCCGGTGGCGGATGACAGACCTAGAATACGCACCCATGACCAAGCGTCTGACCATCCTGCTGCTCGCCCCATTGCTAATGTTGGGCTGCGGTGAAGAGCCGGCCATTGAGCGCTATGAAGTGACGCTCCCGGTTGCGTTCGACTGGCCCGAAACGCAGCTGCGCGAGGCGGCCGTCGAGGTGGACGGCTTTTCGTGGACCTGGGAGGTCCCCGCGGGCTGGGTCGATGCCCCGGAAGTCCCGGACCAGCTCATCGCGGACTACCGCTTCCCGGGCGCAACCGACTACACGCTGCCCGGCCGGATGACCGTGTCCAAGATCGATGGCGATGCCGGGGGGATCGAGGCCAACGTGATGCGCTGGCTACAGCAGCTCTACGTGACCACCGCCCGGAGCCTGGGCCCGAAAGACAAGATCTCGCAACCCATGTCGATGGGTGTCGGCGACGCGACATTCGTCGAGCTGTACGGCCAGTACCAGGGCGAGCACAACCCGACACGCATCTCCGCCGCGATCGTGCAGATCCCCGCGGAGGGCGGCGGCGTGTTCCAGACATGGTTCTTCAAGCTCGCCGGCGACGAAGCCACGATCGAACAGAACCGCATGGGCATGGCCCAGATGATCCTGACCTTCCGGCCCGCGGGGACGCCGAGGCCCGTGCTGCCCGGCCTCGATGAGGTCGAAGCGCCCCAGGAAGGCGAAGCACCGCAAGGCGGCAACGAAGTAGAAGCAGACGAAACGACTGAGTCAACCGACGAACTATGACACCCTCCAAGTCCAACCCGCTGAGCTGGCTCGCGTCGCTTCGGCTGACGGTAACACTGCTTGCGCTGTCGATGTACCTAATCTTCGTCGGCACGCTCGCGCAGGTCGAGAACGGCATCTGGTGGGTCGTCGAGCACTACTTCCGCGAAGGGACCTACGGCATCGTCTGGGTCGACTTCGACGTGTTCCGCTCGCTGGTCTACCCCGGCAGCGCGGGCAACGTCAGCATCTTCGGTATCGAGTCGCACCCGTTCCCCAGCGGCTTTGTCATCATCGCCCTGCTCCTGGTCAACCTGCTCGCCGCGCACGCGGTGCGCTACAAGATGACCGGCAAGGGCGCGGCGCTCGGCGCGGGCTTCGGCCTGGTTTTCGTCGGCTCGGCGATCACCGCGTACACCGTCCTCGAGCCAAAGACCTCCGCGGCGATCCAGCAGGACGTCATGCTCATGATGCTGATCTGGACCGTGCCGATGACGCTGATCGGCATCGGCTGCTACTTCATCTTCGGCAGCCGGAAGGCGGGCATCGTGCTGATCCACGGCGGGATCATCCTCATGCTTGTCGGCGAGTACATCACCGGCATCGGCGCGGATGAGGGGCAGATGTGGATCCACGAGAAGGGCTCGTCGAGCAAGATTATCGATATCCGCGAGGTGGAGATCGCCTTCGTGACGCCGACCGGCGACCGCACCCAGGAGCACATCATCATCCCGCAGGAGCTGATCGAAGCCGCGGATGAAGACGACACGCTGATCGAGAACCAGACCCTGCCGCTGACGGTGCGTATCGACGCGTGGATGGAGAACTCCGACCTGCTGCCGAGCATCAACGGTGCGGACCCCACCCAGGTGCAGTACCGCGCTGAAGAGGTCCCCGCGGTGACGGGCACCGAGCAGCGGGCCGACCGGCCGTCGGTCATGGCGACGCTGTTCCGAGGCGGCGAGCGCATCGGGCAGCACCTGCTGACGACCTGGGAGTTTGTGAAGCCCGTCGAGGTCGAGGTGGATGGCAAGGTGTGGGCGGTGTCGCTGCGTTTCCGCGAGACGCACCTGCCGTACACGATCCAGCTGGTGGACTTCCGCCACGACCAGTTCACGGGCACAACGACGCCGATGAACTACTCGTCGACGCTCCGGCTGGAGGCGCCCAACTCGGCCGAGAGCCGGGACGCGTTTATCAAGATGAACCAGCCGCTGCGCTACGACGGCAAGGCGTTTTTCCAGTCGGGCTTTTTCCAGCAGCCGCTGAACCGGAACCTCGGGACGATCATGCAGGTCGCGGACAACCCAGGTGCCTGGGTGCCCTACCTGTCTTGCGTGATCGTGACGGTCGGGCTTTGCATGCATTTCGTGATCTCACTGATGCGGTACGGCAGGCGGGCGAACGCAAGGGCGTAGTTGAGAAGATGTGATGGACGCTATTTACGAAGACAGCATTGACGAACAGACGATGGGCACCGTGATCCTGCGCGCCGTGCCCTACGCGGTCGCGGCGATCATGATTGTCTATCTCGCGATGGGTGTGATGCGGGCGACCCAGCCCGAGGGGAAAGCGGATTATCACTTTGACAAGCTGGGCAAAGTGCCCGTCTCGGAAGACGGCCGGATCAAGCCCCTGGACTCGGTCGCGCGCAACGCGCTCTTGCAGGTGAGCGGTAAGCAGTCGCTAAAGGACGATATGCTGCTGCCGAGTGAGAAAAATGAGGTGCCGCGTGCAATTCTCGTGGCACGTAACGTGCTTTTGCAGGTCAGCGGCAAGCACTTACTAAAAGAAGGGATGCTGTTGCCTCCTATAGGAGACGGCGCGGAGCGGCCAGCGATCCTCTGGGTCGCGGAGCTGATCTCCGGCCGGCCCGAGTCCCGCGACCGGAAGGTCCTGCGGATCGACGACCCGGGCGTGCTGGGGCTGATCGGCAAGACGCCGGAGGACGGCAAGTTCTACTCGCTCAACGACCTGATGGTGCCGATCGGCGAGAAGCAGCAGCCAGCCTACATCGAGATCGACCGCCTGGCACGCGAGGCCCAGAACAAGCGTGACGACCTGCGGACCAAGTTCGAGGACCACGTCATCGGCCTGCGTCGACAGATCGCGGTGATGATCGAGTTGCAGACGATGACGACGCCTTTTGTCGTGCCCCCCGTGGAGCAGGGCGACGAGTGGGCGCCGATCGTCGAGGACCCCAACGGCCGATTCAGCGAGGCCGCACGCGACCGCGAGGCGGGCAAGACCTGGCTCACCATGATGAACGCGCTGCGGGACGACAAGCCCGA
>JBCCYY010000031.1:0-48295 GCA_039188575.1 Planctomycetota bacterium
GCGGTGAGGTCCATGGCAAAGGCCTTGATCAGACGCCGGAAGATCGGCTCTGCGATTCGGGAACGCCGGTAGTAGCGGTTTTTCCTTGTTTTCATAGGGCCAGCAGTAGTTTACTGGCCGCTTAACTTCCTAAGACCCAAATTTAAAATCGTATTCCTTACGCTTGAGACATGGCTAGGGGTACCACTCGTGTCGGAATGAAAGCGTGGTGCTAACACAGTATTTAGTTCGCTGCCACCAGAAAAAGTGACAAACAATACGAAAAAATGCTGCAACTGGTGTTCTCCCTTGATGTGAGTTCCTAGATAGCATCCGTTAGAGTCGGGTTGCTTTGCATAAGAAGACTGACAATACGCACTTCCCAGTTCTCTAATAAATCAGAGTTGCGTCGCAATCTGCGTCAGTTCAATGCATAATTTATTCTAAATAATTATTTAATAATGGCTTGCAGATATTCAATCGCCTCCCTCTAGGCCCATAGACACCCCTCGCAGCAGGGTTTTTTTAATACGCCGCCTAGGCCAATGGCTCCAGCCCATTAAAATCCCACAATGCCTTTGAGCCAAAGAGACCAATATTCAGACCGCAAGGGGATGGGCCTGGTTCGGCTCGGCGGCGTGCTCTGTCTCGCGGGTTTTCTCTTCGGAGCGGTCTGCATGACGATTGTCGCTACGATGGGTGATGGCGAAGACCCTCCGAAAATCTATGAGAAGATGGGGCTTGCTTCCTGCTGCGTCTTTGCGTTAGGTCTCATCCTCGGGCTTGTTGGCTGGTTCATCTCGCTAAAGAAACCCGAGCAGCCGAAGCTCACCGCGGCAGATGTGTTGGGCGGTGAGGGTGCAGAAGAAGTTGATAGTCAAGCCAGCGAAAACGATGCTGTTCAACAGAGCGGTTCCGATAAGCCCGACCCCTACGCGTCGGACCACCGCAGGAGGGAGTTTTGAATGAAACGAGGCGGTATGCTGATGATCATCCGAACATGTTTGTTGTGGATAGTCGTGATTGCCATGGCTGTTTCAAGCCCGGCGGTGGCGGAAGATGGCCGAGGCGCGAATAAGCCCAACATCGTGATCTTCCTCGCGGACGATCAGGGTTGGGGCGACCTCTCGCTCCATGGCAACAAAGATCTTTCCACGCCGCATATTGATTCGCTGGCGCGTGATGGCGTCCAGTTCGACCGGTTCTATGTGTGTGCTGTCTGCGCGCCGACGCGTGCGGAGTTTCTGACGGGGCGATACCACCCGCGTACCGGCGTGCACGGTGTATCGCGCGGCGCCGAGCGGATGAATCTCGATGAACGAACGATCGCCGAGGCGTTCCAAGACGCTGGCTACGCGACCGGCTGCTTTGGTAAGTGGCACAACGGCATGCAGTACCCTTACCACCCGTGCGGGCGCGGTTTTGACACCTTTGTCGGCTACTGCTCGGGCCACTGGGGCGACTATTTCGACGCGGAACTCGAGCGCAATGGGGAGTACTTCAAGTCAGACGGCTACATCACGGACGTGGTGACCACCGAGGCGATCAAGTTCATCGAAACGAACGCGAAAGCGAACAAGCCGTTCTTTTGCTTCGTCCCGTTGCCCACCCCACACTCACCGATGCAGGTACCGGACAAGTACTGGGACCGGCACAAAGACAAGACCTATCAGATGAGCCATAGGCGATTAGACGCACATACACGTGCGGCGATGGCGATGGTCGAGAACATCGACGACAACGTCGGTAGGGTATTCGAGACGCTTGACGAGCATAAGCTCGCTGACAACACGATCGTGTTGTACTTCAGTGATAACGGTCCGAACGGCCCAAGGTGGAACGGCGGCATGCGCGGCACCAAGGGCTCGGTCGATGAGGGTGGTGTGCGGTCGGCGTTGTTCATGCGTTGGCCAGGCATGATTCTAAGTGGTCACCGTGTTGAATCGATTGCTCGAGCCATCGATTTGATGCCAACGCTTCTGGACCTGGCCATGATCAATCGTTTAGGGAACAAGCCGCTTGACGGACACAGCTTGAAAGAAGAGCTCACGAATCCGCAAGCGGAGTGGATCGATCGGCATGTTTATTCACGTCAAGGCAACAAGATCAGCCTCCGCGTCTGGCAGTACCGGCTCGATGACAAGGGGCGGCTGTACGACATGTTCAAGGACCCTGGACAAACAACCGATATCGCCGCCCAGAAAACCGAAATCACAGAACTACTTCAGCAGAAAATCTTGGCGTGGCGCAGAGACGTCGGGCTGGACCAGAAGCCACAACGACAGCCGTTTACCGTCGGGCATGCCGATTGGCCGGTGACCGAGTTGCCCGCCCGCGACGCGACAACAAAGGGCGGGATAAAGCGCAGCAGCATCCACCCGAACTGCTCCTACTTCTTCAACTGGAAGGCAACCGATGATACGATTGTCTGGGATGCCCAAGTGCTCACAGCGGGGCGGTACGAAGCGCTGGTGTACTACGCCTGCCCCGAGAAAGACCTCGGCGCAACCATTGAACTGCGGTTCGGTGACGCGAAGACGAGCAGCAAGGTCACCCAAGCCAATGACCCGCCACTGGAGGGTGAACAGGAAAACCGTATCTACCGCAAAGAGTCGTTCACCAAGGACTTCAAGCCGATGTCGTTGGGTGTGATTGAATTGCAGGCCGGGCGTGCCGAGATGTCGCTCCACGCGACCGACATCCCCGGGGAGCAGGCGTTAGAGTTCCGCCGGCTGATGCTCCGGCGCGTGAGTGAGTGAGCCCGAGGCAAGGGCGTCGCGCATGGCCTTGGCCTTGTCGAGCATCTCCTGGTACTCGGCATCGGGGTCCGAATCCGCAACGATGCCGCCGCCGGCCCAGACATCAGCACGGCCCGTGCCGTTGATCCCATCCTGCTCGATCAAGACGGTTCGGATGGCGATATTCAGCAGCGCCTGCTGGCCATGGATCATCCCGATCGCGCCGCAGTAGGGGCCACGACGCGCGGGCTCGAGCGCGTCGATGATCTGCATCGCTCTGACTTTCGGGGCCCCCGTTATCGAACCGCCCGGCATCGTTGCGCGCAGCAGATCGAAGAGGTCGCGTTTGGGGTGGAGCCTGCCCGTGATGGTCGCGACGCCGTGGTGGACGGTGGGGTGAGACTCGATACTGCGCTGATCTTTCACGCGGATCGAGCCGTAGCTGCAGACCCGCCCCAAGTCGTTCCGCATGAGGTCAACGATCATGGCGAGTTCGGCGCGGTCTTTTTCGCTCTTGAGCAGCTGATCGGTGTGTACGGAGCTTGGGCGTGTGCCCTTGATCGGGCGTGTCGTGATAAGGCCAGTGTTGTCAACATGGAGGAAGAGCTCCGGTGAGATCGACGCGATTGTACGTACGGGCTCCTGGTGGTTAAATCGGGTGAGTTCGCCGTATGCGCCGTACCAGGCTGGCGACTGCTTGCACAACGCCGCATACAGCGCGCGGGTGCTGCCTCGAAACGATCCAGTAAACCGTTGAGCGAGATTAACCTGGAAGACATCTCCCGCCGCGATGTAGTCGATTGCCTGCTGGATGGACTGCCTGACGTGATCAGGCGATTGCTCCGGTCCCATCGGGCTTGCGGTAAATGATCCGACGGTTTCAGGCCTTTCATCGAGAAGCATCGGCTGTGCATCGGTATAGCTGCCGTGCGCGGACCATCGCTGTGTCTGATTGTCATAGACCAGCCAGCCCTCGCACCGCTCAAACTGAAAGTCGGGCCAGCCGCGGTCGTCTGCGGCCATGCCGGGTAGCCGCTCGATCGACCGCGCGAGGTCGTAGCTGAGCGAACCAAGCCAGAGCGATGAGTCCCCATCGGCTTGCAGGGCACGACGCAGGTCGGCTAGGGGCTTGTGCGTGAGTTTGACTGAACGGGGCAACGGGCGATCGGGTTCGCTGAATAGCGTCTGCCCGTGTTCGTGACGGAAGGCTTCGGTTGGCTGTGCAATGATCGAGTATCGTGACCAATTGGGGTTTGTCCTGGCGGAATGCAGCATGAAAATGCGCTGATCCGCAGGCCAGCGCATCAGGACATCGACCGGCTCACATGCCCAATCAAGAGTGACGCCGCCTTCGAACATACGGCAATGATAGGTCGTTACGCCTCGAGCGACTGACCAGTCAGTTTGAGGTAAGCATCCGCAAGCGTCGGCCGCCCCAGGCGGTAGGTGGAGGATCGGTCCCCCAAGACATCGGACAGCAGCGTGATCATCGCCGGGCCCTCTTCATGCTCCAGATACACCCGCCCCTGCGTGACGGTTGGTTCGATGCTGCCGTACCGATCGCTTAGCGCCGCTGCGACGTACTGGCGGAGCTGCTCAGCCGAGACCCCGCTACCAGGGCTGATCTCGAGCACCTGCCCGCCAACCCGTTCCACCAACGCGTCGGGTGTATCGACGGCGACGACCTTACCCTTCGCCATGACCGCGACACGGTCGGCCAATTCGGCTTCATCCATCAGGTGCGTCGTGAGCAGCACGGTCAGGCCTGTATCAGCGACGAGCTGACGGAGGTCCGTCCATATCTCGCGTTGGATCGCTAGGTCCAGCCCCGCAGAGGCCTCGTCCATGAGCAGCAGGCGCGGCTTGGTGAGAAGCGCTTTGGCGATCTCGACACGCCGACGCATCCCGCCGCTGAAAGACTCGACGTGGTCGTGCATCCGGTCGGCCAAGCCAAGTTGCTCGAGTGCTTGATTGATCGCCTCGTCAAGCGGCTCGCCGCTGAGCCCATAGAGCCGGCCGTGTACGCTGAGGTTCTCATGCGCAGACAGCTTGAGGTCTAACGCGGGGTTCTGGAACACGACGCCGAGATGGCCGCGCACCGTCTGAGCGGATTGGGCGATATCGATGCCGAAGATGCTTGCGCTGCCTGTGTTGTCCCGCGGCGTTTGCACGGTGGCGAGGATACGGAGCAGTGTGGACTTACCGCTGCCATTGGGCCCGAGCAGCGCAAAAACCTCGCCCGCATTGACCATCAGATCGACCTGATCGAGTGCGGCATCCTGTGGCGGTGGGGCATGCCTCTGTGAGCGGCGCTGACGGATCGGCTTATAGGTGTGGCTCAGGCCACGGGCACAGACTGCGGCGGTGTCACTGGCTGATACCACAGGCTCATCGGTTTGCACAGCGGTCATACGCGATCGATCAGCATGACGGTGAGCACGACCGGCAGGTAAACCAGCGACGCAAGGAATAGCTTGCGGGCGCTATCGCGGGTCGGCTTGAGAACCAGCAGGACGCCATAGGCCAGGAAGCCCAGCCCGCAGAGCAGTGCTGCGGCGAAGTACCATTTGCCCGCCACGCCGAGCGCGGTGGGCAGGATGCCAAGGGGGAGGAGCAAGAGGCAGCCGATGAGTGTTTGTCGGAACGTCCTCATGCCGGTCGGGTCGATGACCGGTAGCATGGCGAGGTTGGCCTTGGCGTAGTCGTCTCGATAGAGCCAGGCGATCGCGAGGAAGTGCGGGACCTGCCAGACAAACATGATCGAGAAGAGCAGCCATGCGGCTGGGCCTAGCGCCTGATTGATGGGGACAAAGGCCTCTGCCGCGGCGGCGAAGCCGATCATCGGGGGCAGCGCACCGGGCACAGCGCCGATGAGCAGCGACAGGCTCGTGCGTCGCTTGAGCGGGGTGTAGACCACCGCGTAGCTTGCGATCGTGAAGGCACACAAGGCGGCAGCGAGGTACAAGCCAAACGCCGCGAGCAAGCCGAAGCCAGCAAGCGCGAGCAGGATGCCAAAGGCGAACGCGGGCTTGGGCGCAATCCGACCCGCAGCGACCGGCCGGTCCTTGGTGCGGTCCATCAATGCATCGGTATCACGCTCGAGGATCTGATTGAAGACGCTCGCCGCCATACAGGACAACGCGGTACCGATCATTGCGACAGCGAATACCAGGAGGGGCAGTTGGCTGATTGGGTTGTCGGTCGCGAAGCCAAAGCCGAAGACAAAACCGATCGCCGCGGTGATGACGACCATCCGCGTGATGCGGGGCTTGGTCAGGGTCTTGTAGTCACTCAGCGTCGAGGGCGTTTGAACAAACCGTTCAACTACTTCATCTGTCGACGGCGGGTCAACCGGGTCGTACAGCGAGGGGGCGTAGGCCTCCTGCGATTCGAGTGTGCCGGGTGATGGATCGGTCAGTTGACTCATCAGACGGTGACGGGTGTCCGTTTTGGGGTGGGCTGCGGCGGCGCGATGGTCTGTATGTTGACTACATCGGCCTTTCGTGTCGCGGGAGTGTACTCCGCCAAGTGTATCCGAACCGCTAGCCAGGTGGACGCGGCGATGAGCACGGCCCCGGTGGCCTGGTGCAGGGTAGCCATGAAAGGATCGGTCTCGCTGAGCACGGTGAAGACTCCCAGCGCAAATTGAGTGCTGAAGAGACCCAGCACGATCAATGCCGGCGCGAGAACGATCGAGCGATCACCACTACGGCGCATCGTTGTGATGATCACATAAAAACCAACCATGCAGACCAAGACAGCGCCCAAACGGTGGGCAAAATGCAGATCAACTTGTGAGAGTTTGACAACGATTTCACCCTGCGGTGACCGGTTAATAATCCCGGACTCATCGGGGGATAACCCCATCCGTTCGGAATGAAATTCGATATACCGTTCATCTAAGGATTCTTGCGACATTGGGGGAAGCATATGCCCAAGCATCGTTGGGAAGTCCGGCGCAGGCTTATCTGCTTTGAAGTGACGCACTGCGGAGCCAAGCGTGAGTTGAGCGATCAGCAATACGAACAACACACGTACCGCCCATCGCAGCGTAGTCGTCGCGTGGTCGCGTTTTGATTTATTGATGGCACCGAGCCGGACCAGCCAAGGCTTGCTTAACGCGGCTGCGACAAGCACCCAGCCGCAGAGAATCAGCTGTCCGCCGATGCCGTGCACGAAAGCGACGAACAGTGAGTTCAGATCAACACGCGTCGCACCCATAAAGCCCTGGAAGCAGACCATCAGTAGCATGGCTACGCCCATCCATTGCAGCCATGGACGATGGCGTTGGGTCACCCAAAGCCAGACCGCCATCCCGACCGTGAGCATGCCGACGACCGATCCTTTGATGCGGTGGGTATGCTCCCAGAACTTGTCGGTGTCGTGGAACCAATACTCAAATGGCGCTAGGAAAGAGAGCCAGCCCCCTGTCGTCCAGCCTTCGGGGATCGCCATTCCGTACTCGAAACTCGTGACCTTGCCGCCGATCGCGATAAGTACAAACGTTGCGAAGATAACGACGTAGGTAAACCGTCTGAGCCAGCGGTGTTCGGTCGGTGGGTTGTTAACTGAAGCCTGCATCGCGGTTTTCGGGTCTTACTTTAGACACTGGATTATAGCCAGGCCGGTGCGCGACAGAGTCGGTTCGAGAGGTTTGTTTGGACGATGCCAAACATCTATACTATACACCCGATGAAAACGATGACCCCGACCATTATTTCAACTATCAACCCACTGAGGTAGGGCGGCGATCGTTCATCTTCTCGAACCAGCCGGCCCTGCTCTCGCAGGGTTTTTTCTTGCTTTAACCCAGGCCTGCCATGACTTTCTCTCAACGCGTTGAGCTCTACGACACCACCCTCCGTGACGGCACGCAGGGGCTGGGCATCACGCTGACCCTCGTGGACAAGATTAACATCGCGCGCCTGCTCGACGATTTGGGCTTCGACTATATCGAGGGCGGCTACCCGCTGAGTAACCCCAAGGATGTTGCCTTTTTCGAAGAAGCCCGAAAGATCGAGTGGAAGAACGCCAAGGTCTGCGCGTTTGGCATGACCCGCCGTAAGGGTATCACCCCGGAAGAAGACCAGGGTATGAACGCGCTTGTGAGTGCAGGCGCGCCGATCATCACGATCGTTGGCAAGACCTGGGACCTGCACGTGGATGAAGTCCTTCGCGTCGATCTTGACGAGAACCTGGCGATGATCGAGGACTCGGTGCGCTACTGCAATGACCGGCCGCAGGTTGAGGAGGTGTTTTATGACGCCGAGCATTTCTTCGATGGGTACAAGGCGAACCCCGGCTATGCATTGCAAACGCTTAATGCAGCTGTTGAAGGTGGTGCGACTCGTTTGGTGCTTTGCGATACCAATGGAGGATCACTACCCGCGGAAGTGACAGAGATTGTCAACGCGGTTAAAGGGCAGCTAACTGCGAACGATGTTAAGCCATCTGACGTATTGCAGCTCGCCATTCACGTCCACAATGATGGCGGGCTCGCGGTCGCGAACTCTCTCGCCGCAGTACAGGCTGGCTGCGTGCAGGTGCAGGGCACGGTCAATGGCATCGGCGAGCGCTGCGGCAATGTCGACCTCATCACCATCGCGGCTAACCTAGCACTCAAGTATGACAGAGATATCCTCCGTCCCGGCGCGGTCGAACGACTGACTGAGCTGTCCCGCTTTGTCTATGAGGCGACTGGTGCGACCCCCGTGCCCAACCAGCCCTACGTCAGCGATGGCGCGTTCGCCCATAAGGGCGGTATGCACGTCCACGCGGTCCAGCGGATCGCCCACAGCTACGAGCACGTACCGCCCGAGTCGATCGGCAACCAGCGGCACATCCTCGTCAGCGAGCTCTCCGGCGCGAGCAATATCGCGGCGGACCTGGGCGAGAAGTTTGGGATCGCAGACAACAAGGGAGTCCAACGGAAGGTGCTTGAACGCGTGCAGGACCTCGAGCACGAGGGCTACCAGTTCGAAAAAGCCAAAGCGAGTTATGAATTGCTTGTGTACGAGGCCCTTGGCAAACGCACTGCGTTCTGGGACCTGGACCATTACCGGTGCACGATCTCCAGGCACCACGACAACCCGGCCGGCACCGAGGCGACGGTCAAGCTGATGATCAATGGCAGGGTCGAGCACCACGTCGCAGAGGGCGATGGCCCGGTCAACGCCCTAGATGGTGCCCTCCGGGCCTGCCTCCGCCCACACTACCCACAGATCGACAACCTGCACTTGGCGGACTACCGGGTGCGCGTGGTGAACCCCACCGCCGAGTCCGCCGCGCGGGTACGAGCAACGATCGAGTTCGCGATCGGCCTCAATGACCCGGATCAGGAGACCCGCTACTTCACCACCGTCGGCGTCGATACCAACGTCGTGGATGCTAGTTGGCAGGCCATCGCCGACGCGATCCAGTACCACCTGATCGAGTCGCGGGCCAGCTTGATGGGTTAGTTTTTGTAGGCTTTACGCCGCTACGTAGCAACGCGGCCCGGTGAACTCGCTGCAGGCCGAGTCGGTCAGCGACCAGAGCCTGGTCAGCGTCTCCTCATCAGCATTCACGAACTCAAAGCCGATCTCGTGCCGGAAGAGCCCGACATACTCGATCCGCGCGACGCGGGCCTCGAGTTCGACCTCGGTCGAGCCGTGGCTGAGGTAGAGCTGGACCTCGTCGCCGACCGAGCAGGAGACCCGGCCCTTGCGGAACACACCTATGCCCGAATCAGAGACGTCCATGACCTCACCGAAGGGCGTGGACAGGCCCAGGGCCTTGAATCGGGTGTGCTGGCGACGCTCGCTCATGTATCCGGTATCGGCCACAATGGTACGTGCCTGAGGCCGGGCCGGGCAAAATCGCGTCCCAAACCGACGACTAGACCCCCGAAAGGCCGTGATCCGAGATTTTTTGAAAAGATGCGCGGTACATCAGTGACCGTCCCGCGTTATTTCTAGTAACTCATGTTCGCTAGCCATTCGGGCTAATTTTTTAGCGTTCGCAAACTGAAAGACCCTTTCTAAAGCGTGGATGACTCTCATCACAACCCTGCCCAAAAGCGCCCGCTGACCTTCGCCGAGCAGTGGGCCAAGGCCCACCACACCCTCGGCGGGTTTGTCCGTGTCCACGCGCCCGAGCCGGCCCTCGCGGAGGACATCATGCAGGACGTTGCCCGGCAGGCCACCGAAAACTTCGAACAGTACGACCCCGCCCGGCCGTTCTCTGCCTGGATCGTCGGTATTGCGCGGCAGCGTATCGCCGACGCCTACCGCGAGCGTGGCCGACGGCCCATGATCTTCTCCAGCGAGATCGTTGACTCGCTCAGCAGCACCTTCGTCGAGATGCAGCAGGCCCACGACGAGCGCATCGATGGCCTGCGCGTCTGTATGGGCAAGCTCAGCGAGCGCCACCGCCGAGTGATTGAGCTCCGCTACGCCCGGCAACTCTCCTCCGAACAGATCGCCGAGAAGGTCGGCTGCAGCACCCGCGCGGTCACCTCGATGCAGCAGCGCATCCGCGAGGCCCTGCGCAAGTGTGTCTCCCAATACCTGGAGGCACGCCGATGAGCATCCCCCAACCCATCCAAGACCTGCTCCAGGCCTACTTCGAGGGCGACACCTCATCCGAAACCAGCAAGGCCATCGAGGCCTGGCTGAAAGAAGACCCCACGAACCTCCGCCGCTTCGCCGAGTACGGCATCATCGAAGACATGCTCTTCTCCGAGCAGCAATCGATCGACTCCGAGGCCGTCCATACGGTGATTACTGAGCTTGAGCCCAGCAGCAACCTCGCCTTCGTCGACATGCTGGAGCAGCAGCCGTTTGCGAGCGAGAACCAGGCCCAGGCCGCTAAGCAAATCACCAGTCGTGAACTGCTTTCGGCCGGCAGTTACGTGCTGCGACACAGTCTGACGCCGAGGGCTATCGCGATCCTGGTGGCTGCTGCGACGCTGCTACTGGGTGCTGTATTGGCCATCGTGTTCTTGACCGGCGGGCCCGATGAGATTGAGCCGATTGCCAAGGCGCCCGGGACGGTGGGTGAACAGAGTGATGTCAAAATGGTGGTTGCTACGTTGACAGGCGAGCACGACGCGATATGGGGTCGTCGACCGGGCGAGGACCTCTTTGTGGGTCAGCGGCTTGAACTCATGGAAGGCTTTGCAGAGATCACCACCCGGCGTGGGGCGGTCGCTATTCTCGAAGCCCCCACTACGATCGAGCTTCTCGATAACAATAATGCTGTGTATCTCCACGCCGGTAAGCTCGTTGGCCTTTGCCACACCAAGCCCTCCAAAGGCTTTGTCGTCAAGACCGACCAAGCTGACATCACTGATCTGGGTACCGAGTTCGGCGTCACCGCGGGGCTCGACGGCCTGGAGTCCACGGTGTTCACGGGCGAGATCGCGGTAAAGGCGGGCCTTGAGCCTGCGAAAGTTGTCCGGCAACATCAGACAGCGCGGGTGTCGGTCGAAAATGAAAGTACGGTTCTGGCGGTTGATGATGTGCTTATCGAGGGCTACACCAGGCGGATGCCCCGGCCGCCGTTGGTCAGAACAGCGCGCGTTGTCAACGGCGGCAAGCATCAGGCGTCGATTGATCCGCAAGGTTTTTATGAACAGGCCCTGCTCTACAGCGACCGTGACTACAGGCTGATGCCTTCTCCGGGCCAGACTTTACCTGAAGCGATGCTGGGTGGCGACATCGTCAAGATGCCGGTCGATCTGATTCGCCAGCGCACGGGCGACGTGATCGAGGTCGAGTTGACGACGGACCAACCGGTCACGGTCTACCTGCTTCGTCCACCCAACGCGACAACAGATGGCTGGCTTGAGCGTGACTATGTCAACACGGGCATGACCTTTGGGATTTATAGCCAGCTTCGCAATCAGAGAATTTGTGAGGTCTGGCAACGCAAATCCACCGCAGCCGGTACGACAACCGTTGCCTGGGACGTTAATAGGCGTGGCGGGGACGGGATGTACACCCTGGTCGTGACGCCGGCCGACAACGAATGACTTTTGGGAACGCTTCGGCGTGGAGCGGACCTTTTTACCTCCCCTTTTCTAGGAGAAACCCACGATGAGAATCAACATGAAACCTATTTTGACAGCCACCGCATTGTCTGCCTTCTGCCTGGGCTCGGCGCATGCCGGCCTGGTCGCCTATTACTCATTTGACTCGGATTTTACCGACGCTGAAGCGACCACGGGCGGTGGCACGATCACTGGTACGACAGGTACGATTTCATCGGCAGCCGGAGACGTAGCGGTTGGTTCTGGAGCGGCCCGGCTTGACGGGACAGGCCCCATGTCGCTTGCAGAAACCATTGCCTTCGGTGCAAGTGATACTTGGAGCGTTGCGTTCTGGGGCAAGCGTGACAGCGATGCTGACGTTAGAGCCGGGATGGTTCTTTCGGGAGGCGCGGGCTTTGTGTGGACACCCGATAATGACAGCTCTTCTGCCATCAACGGGTTGCGTAATCGCAGCGACGGCGGGGCGTCCGGTTCGGGCCCCAACCAAAGAGATACTCAATACGACGATACTTCAATCGACTACTCCATCTACAACCACTGGGCGGTCGTTGCCGACGGTTCTGGTGCAACAAACAACATGAAGATCTATCTGAATGGGGATGAAGTAGTCAGCAAAGATGATGCCTTGGTCAACACCGTCTTCAGCAGCTTTGGTGGTTGGGGCGGCAGCAATGTTTTAAATAACTACGACGGTGTCATCGACGAGCTGTACATCTATGACGAGGCGATCAGTGAGTCCGCTGTGCAAGCGCTTGTCCCCGAGCCCGGCTCGCTTGCGCTGATTGGCTTTGGTGGCCTGTTTATGCTGCGCCGCCGCCGTTAACTGGAATTCTCCTTCAAGAGGCGGCGTGTCTTTGACAAGGCAGGCCGCCCTTCTTTACTGGATCTTGATCATGCTGTTTTTTTCTTGTCGGACAAACTTGTTTCAGATTGCGCTGCTAGTAGCCGCAACAACAGTGCTCCCTGTTTCGGCAGGGCATAAGAAGGTCTTCCTGCTTGGCGGGCAGTCGAACATGGACGGCCGGGGGGCGACCTCCGGGCTACCGCCGGCGCTGCAGGGCTCGCAGACGGATGTTTTACTGTACGAAGACGGATCGTTGGGCAGCCTTCAGCCGAACGGAGCACAGTTCGGGCCCGAGATCACGTTCGGCCGAGCTCTCGCCGATGCGAACCCCAGCGATTCATTCGTACTGATCAAGTACGCGGTGGGTGGGACGGACCTCCACGGTGACTGGGACCCTTCCGGTGGCCTGGAGTACAACGCGTTTGCAAGTACCGTGACCAACGGTCTGGCTGCGCTGGCGGATGCGGGGCATAGCTACGAGATCGCCGGCATGCTCTGGACGCAGGGCGAGAACGACGCGCGCGATGGTGAGGCAGGAGCCTATGAAGCGAACCTGGCTAACTTTATTGCCTCGATCCGTGGGAGTTATGGCGCCGACCTGCCGTTCTTTCTGAGCCGGCTCTCCAGCGGCCAGACCGATCTGCCTATCGACCAACTCGCGCTTGTCCGCACGGCACAAGACAACGTTGCCGCGGCGGATGCCAGCGCGTTTCTGATTGATACCGAGAGCTTCTCATTAAAAAACGATGAGCTACATTTTGATAGCGACGGTCAGATCGCACTGGGTGAGGCATTTGCGGAGGCATATCTAAACAGTATCCCCGAGCCTTCTTCCCTCGCGCTGCTAGGTATTGGTGGGGTGTTCTTGGCAGGGCGGAGGAAAAATCAAGTGGCTGAATCGATTCTCTAAATCAACTCCCTATCCATACTGGAGACTTTTATGCAACGTGCGTTTACCCTCATCGAGCTCTTGGTCGTCATCTCGATTATCGCCTTGTTGATCGCGATCCTGTTGCCGGCACTGTCTAAGGCCAAGGAAGAAACCGTGTGGACGCAGTGCCTGGTCAACCAGCGGAGTGTCTACACCGCCAACACGGCGCACGCCGCTGACCAGAAAGGTTTATACATCCCGGCACTCAACAATCCAGACACGGTCGGCTGGCCCCAGGTCGGCTTGGACGGTCCGCGGCGGGACACCTTCAATTCGTATGGTTATGAAGACAGTACGTGGCAGTGCCCCGGGCGTGAATTCCAAGTCGACTACAATCCGGGCACGGATCGGCTGAACCACACGTACCAGTACTTTGCTGGTATGACGAAGTGGCGGATCGGTGGGACGGTCTACGATTCAAGATCGCCTATCTCCATCGAGCAGTCGACCGCCGAGATGGCGATGATCAGCGACGCGACGATCCAGCCGGCGACCGGCAGCTGGCAGGCAACCACCGGGTACTACTACAGCGACATGCAGCCGCATGGCAGCAATTTCGAGGATAATCGGCCGATCGCGAGCAATCACGTATTCGGTGATGGCTCAGGGAATCGGATCCAGGGCAGCGAACTGATTGCGCTGCACTCCTGGTCGAATTCGCGTCAGCCTTATTGGTTCCAGAAGGATCTCGGAGAGTATACGCCGGCGCCGTAGTGGATCCCAGCCCGCACACGCACGCAGTGATTAGGCCCAGAGCAGGTGAGCTGGGGACCCTGACAGCAGGCCGTATCGCTTGCGGTGCAAAAACCGGGGGATCAGTTGGCCGGGTGAGATCGGTTGGCCTTGCATTCGTTGCGTGCTGTAGATATTAAGACAGTTGTGCGCGCGGGCAGTGGGGTTGGGGCTTGATTGAGGGGATGGATTGGAAGGGGCATTACAGCGAGCCGGGCCGTATCGGCGCGGTTGTTGGCTCATGCGCGGCGGGGCACCGGTTGTGCGCGCTGGGGGTCTTCCGCCTCTTAATTGAAAGCGGCCAGTGAGCCAATACGCACTTTTGTGGTTCGTGCGCTGCGACTGGGAATCGATTGGAATGGGGTTGGCTGAGGCACAGAGGCCGATTTTGAGGTGGGATCTGCAATGCACTCGGCAGGACTCGAACCTGCAACCTGCGGCTCCGTAAACCGCTGCTCTATCCAATTGAGCTACGAGTGCGTCTGGATTTGCTGAGCCAAACAGTCTAAGCAGCCCTGCACCGCGATGCAAGCGACTTGGGCCTCTGGCGCAGGGCGATAGAATGGGTATATGTCCTACGCAGAGCAAGAGAACCAAAGCGACGTGTTGGCCCGCTTAGAAAGGGTGATCGTCAAGTACGACCGTGTACTGACCGCGTTCAGCGGTGGCGTGGATTCGACGCTTGTGGCAGCCGTCGCTCGCAGGGTGCTGGGCGAGGATAACGCTTTGGCGGTGATCGGCGACTCGCCCTCGCTGCCCCGCGCGGAATTAGTGCAGGCCAAACAGCTCGCACAGCACCTTGGTATCAAGCTGGCAATCATCGCGCCCAAAGAGCAGGACGACCCCGGCTACCGAGCCAACGCTGGCGATCGTTGCTATTACTGCAAGACGCATCTGTATCAACACCTGCAAGACTATGCGAAGTCAAATGGGTACGGCGCTATTTTCAACGGTACAAACCAAGATGATTTCGGCGATCACCGCCCAGGCCTGCGCGCTGCAGATGAGGCAGAGGTCGTCTCGCCGCTCGCGGAGGCCGGGCTCAATAAATCGGATGTGCGTGAACTGGCCAGGCGATTATGCCTACCCAATTGGGACAAGCCCGCTGCGGCCTGCCTATCCAGCCGTATCCCTTTTGGCACGGAAGTGACGCTGGAGCGGCTTGCCCAGGTCGAACAGGCCGAGGACTCGCTGCACGCCATGGGCTTTGTTGGCCTGCGCGTCCGGTACCACGAACAGGTCGCTCGTATCGAGCTGCCAGCGGATCAGATGCAACAAATGATGGATCCGGACGTCAGATTAGAGGTAATCCGAGTAATCAAAGCGGCGGGCTTCCTGTATGTCTCGTTGGACCTCGAAGGCTTCCGCAGTGGCAGCGCCAACGTCGCCTTGACCGTCAGTGGAGTTCGGGCATGAAACTAATAGGACACGACACCTTGCAAATCAATCGCCTGCGACGTATGACACTGCTGCTCCTGGTCGGATGGCTCGCTTTAACGGCAGGCCCTACAGATGCCCGGCAGACCGAACTGGATGGTACGCCGATTCCCGACCCCGTCTATCGCGGGTTCGAATCCAACTTCCGCAAGTACGCGGTCTTCGCCAATGAGATCGATGGCGGATTCGTAGTGATCCCCGATTACGACCGTCGGCTCCCAAGCTCGCGGGGAATCAGCGCAAGCCAGGCCATGGACCTGCTGAAGGTCGAGCAGGAGGTACGCACCGGAAACCTGGTACGCAAGAAGGTGAAGTACCCCGACCGCGCAGACGCGGAGGCCTACAGCAGGGTGCTACCAAATCTCAGCGTGGGCAGCTACGGCTGGGTCGCATCGGCCGAGGTCGTCAAGATCATCGACCGCAAACAGATGATCGTTAAAGAGGTCTGGCTGGTGGACCTGCCAACGCTGCGCGAAGCCTACGAGAAAGACAAAACCAAATCCGCTCGGCAGAACGATGGGGAACCGAACCGCGAACTCTTAAACTTCAACTACGCTCAGCGCATCAAAATGAAGGATCAGCAGGAAGAGAAAGACGAAGGCTTCGAGCGTCAGTTCCGCCTGGTCGGCTACGACACACGCGGGCTCCGCGTTGGTGATCGATGGAAGGGCAACAACAGTGAGGGATTTCAGGTCGCGGTGGCGTACTGGGAAGAGCCGGAGCCTGATGAAGAAGAAAGCCGACGGCGACGCAGCGACGACCCGCGCCTGGTGCTTACCGAGGTGGAAAGCTTGATGCGGACCAGCCTTGACGAAGAAGGCTTTAAGAAATTGCTTGGCGACCGTGAAATGACGGTGGCGGGGTTTGTTGACCTCGTTCGTACGCTGCGCGAGAACGACCGACGCAACGCGGAGAAGCGGATCATGAACGCGCTTTTGCCACCCGAGGAGGACTTGGACGGCTGAGTTAGCCAAGCATGAACGTGATTGTTTCTAGCAACCGACCAGCCCCAAGACAGAATCCGCACCAACATGATCATGGATCGACAAGCACGCGGCAATCTGAAAGTCCGCATCAAATATCGATTAATCGAAACACTGAATTATCGCTACTCAGAAAAAGCGGTTGCATCAGGCAAGGTACGTACGGTGATATTCGGCCAAGGCCGCTCGGGTTCGACTCTGCTGGAGAGTCTGATCTGTTCGACGGGTTACTTCCAGAAAAACGGCGAGTTACTCAATGTCGATCGTGGCGAAGTCCGTGAACCCGCGAGGTATCTCCGTGGCCTTTCCAAACGGAAGGCAAATGAAAATCTCATCTTCCATTTCAAGATCTATCAACTCACCAGAGATCGTAGGCGCCCGATTGATCCGGCAGTATTCTTGAACGACCTGCATAAAGACGGGTGGAAAATCATCTATCTGCTTCGTAGAAATAAGGTTAGGCATGCGCTGTCCAATATCGTTGCAGAGAGTTCTGATACGTATCACAAGTTTGATGACAAAAAGGCGAGTCTCAGCCTGAAGATTGACTGCAACGACCTGGTCAAAAAGGTCACCGAGCGGTTTGAATTCGAAGAGCGTGAGCGCGGTGTGCTTGGTGACCTCCCTTATCATGAGGTCATCTATGAAGACGATCTTGAGAATCCAGATGCGCATCAGGTGACGATCAATCGGATTCTTGATTTTGTTTCACTGGAGCATAGAGATGTCGAGACGAAACTCCGCAAAGCCAATACCCAGCCCTTGGATGACCTCATCGTAAACTACTATGAGTTTATCGAATGCCTGAGGGAACACGGCTGGGAGCATTTCATTTGAAGCCATACATTTCAATATCAATGGGGCCCGACCATATGGGTATATCAAGCCACAGATCGAACTGATACACGCACGCTAGGCCGATGATGGAGTAACGATGAATCGATTCCTCAGCTATTTGCCCGCAGTAATCTGCACCTTGATACTGGTTTGTTTCAGCGCGTCGGCGCTTGCTCAGCAGGTGGCTCTGCGGCAGAAGCCCAATATCGTCTACATCATCGCTGACGACCAGGGGTGGGGCGATACGACCGCCAATAACTCGGGTAGCAAGATTCTTACGCCGGGCATCGATCGGATCGCGCGCGAAGGCATGCGATTTACCGATGCGCATAGCGCCTCATCGGTGTGCACGCCGACGCGCTATGCACTGCTGACAGGCCGATATGCCTGGCGGACCCGGTTACAGAAGGGTGTGCTAGGTGGCGGCAAGCGTGGCAGTGAGCCCCTCATCGCGGAAGAAACACTGACAGTCGGAGAGCTTCTGCAGGAGCACGGCTACAGGACAGCCTGCATCGGCAAGTGGCATCTGGGTTTCCTCTACGAGTTCCCCGAAGGCAAGTCGATCACACGGAACAAGGAGCTCGGCGGCACCTCGTCGGTCCCGGTCGGAACCAGGCTCATCGGCAGCCCACTGCGACACGGCTTCGATACGTTCTTCGGCTTTCATCATGCCCGGGAGATGGCGACCTGGATGGAAGATGAAACCGTTACCGAGAACATCCACGTCAAGCAGATGCTGTCACGCATCACGCAGGAAGCCGTGGACTATATTGACGAGCGGGGCGGCAAGAAAGACGGCCCTTTTTTTCTGTACCTGCCGTTGAGTTCGCCACACACGCCGATTGTTCCGACCGAGCCCTGGCTTGGTAAGAGCAAACTGGGCCCATACGGCGACTTCGTGATGCAGACCGATGACACCGCCGTTCGTGTTCTGGAGGCGCTGGACCGCAACAAGCTGGCTGACAACACCATCGTCATCTTTACGGCAGACAATGGCTGTGCACCGCCCGCGAAGATTGAGGACCTCCGGAAAAAGGGGCACGATCCGATGGCTGGCCTTCGGGGACACAAGGCCGACGTCTGGGAGGGCGGGCACCGTGTCCCGTTTGTCGTGCGTTGGCCCGGCGTGGTTGAGGCGGGCAGTGTGTCTGACGAACCTATTTGCCTCAACAGCCTGATGGCAACCTGCGCGGACATGCTGGGTGTCGAGCTTGCTACGGATGAAGGTGTGGATAGCTTTTCGATACTGACGGTGCTGCGTGGCGAGACGATAGACAAGCCGACGCATCCTGTGATCGTGCATCACTCGTTTAGCGGCAAGTTCGCGATCCGTGTCGGCGACTGGAAGTACATGCATTGCAAGGGTTCGGGCGGCTGGAGCAAAGGAGGAGATGGCAAGCCGTTCCAGCTTTATAACCTCCGAGAAGACCGCGGCGAGCAGAACAATCTTGTCGACATTGCTCCCCAGCGAACCCGGGCGATGCGGCAGGCCCTGATGGAAACGATCGAGAACGGACGATCAACACGGGGTCCCAAGCAGGCGAACGATGTACCTGTGAACCCCTGAATTTTCCGCTTTCAACGGCTTCGTCGTGTCCGTTATGCTGCTTTACCTGCTCTACCCAGCACACTGCTTTGTGTCGCTATTGAATCGTGTCCTCAGCGGGCCTAGAATCACAAAATATCCAATCCAAGTGTGGTGATATGAAATATAAATGTGATCAATGCGACCGCCCCGCGACCTACCACGCCGTGGAAATCGTGAAGGGCAAGAAGATCGAGAAGCACCTTTGTGACCAATGCGCGGCCGAAGACGGCCTCAGCATCAAATCCGCTCACGCTCCGATCAATGAGCTCCTGACAAACTTCGTCAAGGCGAGCGGCAACCCGGAAAAGGTGACCAATACGCTCGATCTGACCTGCACTGACTGCGGCCTCAGCTTCAGTGAGTTCCGCGACAAGTCGTTACTCGGTTGTTCTGGCTGCTATGCCTCATTTGAAGCACCCCTGACCAATCTGCTGGAGCGTGCTCACGAGGGCGGCAACCATCATGTGGGTAAGGTTCCTCGTCGCGGTGGGGGGGCAAGCGAGCAGCGTCAGCTCCAGATCACGCGCATCCGTAAGCGGCTCGACGACGCGGTGGACGCGGAGGATTACGAGCTCGCTGCGCAGCTGCGCGACGACCTTACCGAGCTTGAGAATGGCGGATCAAGCCTATGAACCTCCGTGGCATCAGCGATGGGGCGGGCGAGTGGCTACGTGGGTCCGGCCCGCATAGCGATGTTGTGATCTCCTCGCGCGTCCGGCTGGCCCGTAATCTCGCCGGCTTCCCGTTCGTCAACTGTGCCAACCGCCGGCAGCGCTTCGAGGTGCTTGAGGCCGCGCGCGAACAAGCCCTCAGTAAACGCCTGGCTGACAATACCATCTGGGTCGACCTCGCCGACAGCCCGGCGATCGATCGACAACTGCTCGTTGAACGCCACCTGATTTCGCGTGATCTGGCCAAGCGAACGCCTGACATGCCACGTGGTGTGGCGATTGCTGCGGACGAGACCTTTTCGGTCATGATCAACGAGGAAGACCACTTGCGGATACAGGTCTTACGGAGCGGGATGCAGCTTGCCGACGCGCTGGCCCACATCGACCGCATCGATGACACGCTCCAGCAGAACCTCGACTTCGCCTTCTCGCGACGCTTCGGCTACCTCACCGCCTGCCCGACCAACGTAGGCACGGGCATCCGCGTCAGCGTCATGATGCACCTGCCCGCATTGAAGCTGACCGGCGAGATTGAGCGGGTCAAGCGCGCCGCGCGTGACATGCACCTGGCTGTCCGCGGGCTCTTTGGCGAAGGCAGCGAATCACTGGGTGACTTGTTCCAAGTGTCGAACCAATCCACGCTCGGCAGAACCGAGAAAGAGATCCTCGAGGACTTTGAGCGCACGATTATCCCACAAATGATTTCCTATGAGCACCAGGCCCGGCAGGCCCTGATTCGTCAGCGAGAGAAGCAGCTTGACGACAAGATCTGGCGCGCGTGGGCCCTCTTGACGAACTCGCGTGTCATGGGTACCGACGAAGCGCTAGGCCTGCTCAGCCATCTCCGCCTGGGTGTGCACCTGGACCGAATCAACACCACGAATATCCGCATGGTCAATGAGTTGTTCCTGCTTTGTCAACCCGCGCACCTACAGCGTGTGATGAGCCAGGAGATGACCCCCGCAGCCCGCCGTATCGCTCGAGCAGACCTGCTCCGGCAGCGGCTTAGCGCGCGGGGGTGAGTCAATCGCCCTTCAGGTACTTCAAGCATGCTTGCTGCGGGTTCGACATCGGCAAATCGCCAAGCTGATCGATCTTCCGCCAGAGACCGCTCTTAGCTCGAAGCCGGCCTGATCTCACTTCGCTTCTTTGCAGCACAAACCGGATCGTACGATGAGTCGTCTGATGCGTGAAATCGACCACTGGTTCTGGCTTACCAATGCTCAGGCCAAACCTTGACTCGACCCATGCCTGCGTGTCCAGGTGATCACCTAGTTCATCTACTGTTGGCAGCTGCCACATATTCGACCAAAGTCCTTTGCTTGGGCGCTGCTCAAACAGATACTTCCCGCCGCGTTCTAAAGCGATAACAAGGTGTGTCACATCCTTGGGCTTCTTCTTTGCGATTTTGACCGGCAGCAACTCGGGGTTAGCCTCCTGTACTCCACGGCAATGCTCACGTACCGGGCAGACGAAACACTGCGGCAGCTTTGGCGTACAGACCGTAGCGCCCAGTTCCATCAGCGCCTGGTTGTAATCGCCTGGCGACGATCTAGGAACGAGCGATTCCGCGATCGACCAGAGATGCTTCTTCGTATCTGGAGCGTTGATCGGTTCTTCTACCAGCATCAGCCTGGCGAAGACCCGCTCGACGTTCCCATCGACGACTGCTGCTCGAGTCCTGTGCGCGATCGAGGCGATGGCACCGGCGGTATACCTGCCGACCCCGGGCAGTCGTAGCAACGATTCTACTTTTTCGGGTATCTTGCCAGCGAAATCCTCGACGATCATCTTCGCTGCCGCGTGCAGGTTTCGGGCCCGGCGGTAGTAGCCCAGACCCTGCCAGAGCGTGAGCACCTGCTGCTCGTCGGACTCCGCCAACACTTGGACCGTTGGGAATGCCTCGATGAACCGGTGGAAGTAGGGCACCACCGTCGCAACCTGCGTCTGCTGAAGCATCGCCTCACTGAGCAGGACGTGGTAAGGATTCACCGATCGGCCTTTCATCTCACGCCAAGGCAGGTCACGCCGGTGCTTGCGATACCAGGTGAGCAGTCTTCGGCGGAAAGCCTTGGCCTGGTCCGTATCTAGTATGTTCGGAAGGAGGGTGTCGTTAGCCACAGTAGAAAGGATCATAGCCTTGCGACAGACGACCGTGCTCACGCTAAACTTATAGTAATGAGTCGCCGGACTCAGCAGCAGCCCTGACCCGCCCCGCCCCCGAGTTGAAACATGTGCGGTATCGCCGGAATGGTCGCTCGTGACGACGTCAATCAGCGTCTCTACGATGCGCTGACCGTCCTGCAGCACCGGGGGCAGGACGCGGCGGGCATCATGACCTGCGACAACGGCCAGGTCCTGCTCCGCAAGTCCAACGGGCTGGTCCGTGATGTGTTCCGCCAAGACCACATGGATCGGCTCACCGGCGCGATGGGGATCGGCCACGTCCGCTACCCCACTGCGGGGTGTTCGAGCTCGGCCGAGGCACAGCCCTTCTTCGTGAACTCGCCTTACGGCATCGCGCTGGCACACAATGGCAACCTCACCAACGCTGGTCAGCTCGTCAAAGAGCTCTACAGTTCAGACCTCCGACACATCAACACCACCAGCGATAGCGAGGTCCTGCTGAATGTTTTTGCGCATGAGCTGCAGAAGATCGGCGAGAGCACGCTGACACCCCAAGGCGTGTTCGAAGCGGTCCGCCAGGTGCATCGCCGGTGCCGAGGGGCCTACGCTGTGATCGCGATGATCACGGGGTATGGCGTCGTTGGCTTCCGTGACCCGAACGGTATCCGCCCGCTGATCTTCGGCAGGGGCAAAGACGAGCTCTGGGGCTCGGACTACATGATTGCATCAGAGTCCGTCGCGCTGGTCTCTCAGGGCTTCACCGTCGAACGTGACATCGCGCCTGGCGAAGCGGTCTTTATCGACAGCGCGGGCCAATGCCACACGCAGCAGTGTGCGAACAACCCGCAGTTGAGCCCGTGCATTTTCGAGCACGTCTACCTCGCCCGGCCCGACTCGATCGTCGACCAGGTCTCGGTTTATAAGGCTCGGCTGCGCATGGGCGACATGCTGGCCCGGAAGATCAAGCGTCTCAGGCCTGATCACGACATCGATGTCGTCATGCCGATACCCGACAGCGGACGGACCGCGGCGATGGCGTTGGCTGAAACGCTGGGTGTGCACTTCCGTGAAGGGTTTATCAAAAACCGCTACATCGGCCGGACGTTCATCATGCCAGGCCAAGCCCAACGCCGAAAGAGCGTCCGCCAGAAGCTTAGCCCGGTAGAGCTCGAGTTCAAGGGCAAGGTTGTCTGTTTGGTCGATGACTCGATCGTGCGTGGCACGACCTGCTCGCAGATCATCCAGATGGCCCGTGATGTCGGCGCGAAGAAGGTCTACTTTTGCTCGGCGGCCCCGGCCGTCCGATTCCCCAACGTCTACGGCATCGACATGCCTGCGCCCGAAGAACTCGTCGCCCATGGCCGAACGGACGAGGAGGTCTGCAAGCACATCGGCGCCGACTGGCTTGTCTACCAAGACCTCGAAGACCTCAAACAGTGCTCGAGGGTCGGCAACCCCGCGATCGACCGCTTCGACTGCTCCGTCTTCGATGGCGACTATATCACCGGCGACGTCGACGATGACTACATCCAACGTCTCTCTACCGAGCGTAGCGACAGCGCCAAGCAAGAGCGTGAGGCACCGAGGCGCAGCGAGGCGGCACTCATTGATGTGCATAATGATGTGTGATCAATGGTTGGATTCGATGAAGTTCTTTTCCAACAACATCCGTATCGAATCCTGCTTGACTTTTCTAAGCTTCATCTCAGAGTTGATTTGGATCAACACGGCTTCATCTGTCGTATCTGGAAAGATCGTGAGTGTTTCTGGCGCACCATCAAGCCGTGGGGTAATAATGACCGAGGCAATAGGTCGGAGGTCAGCGAGGTCAGCGGTGATGTATTCGATTGCACGTGCGTCCGAAAGCTGTCGAGCCAGTTTTGCTCCATCTTTCGTGTTCAGCGGTGTGACGCCCGGCGTGAAGTCGGGCCCTGAAGTGATGAACTGGACTCCATTGGACATGAATTTGATTTTGTAGTGTCCCGTCCGATTCCGGATCGCCATCTCTCCGATTAGCGACCGAGGTATCTTCATGATCCGGGGGTCACGGAACACCTTGGCGTCCTGGCCAAACACGAGTGCGTTGAGTGTATCGGCTACGAATACCGCGGGGTATTGACTTTCAGCGGGGCCATAGCTGACGTAACGGGTCTTATCTTCAGGATCGGCGGGTACCCCGACTTGCAGTCTCCAAGCTTGCCCATCTTGTGCTAGATAATCAACGCTAATCAATGCCGGATCGAGCCCGTATCCTGCAAGTCCAGTATCGGTGGGGGAGTAGGGTTGTTGGCTTCTAAGCTTCAGATTGTTGTGAAGTTCGAGGTAGGTCGAGACGCCCGGAGCGTCGGGAAGGCCTTGTTCCAATGCGGGTACGCTTTGATCCGTGCCTCCGATCCACCACTTCCCCTCCGATTGTTGAAGGGAGGAAGTCTTTCCTTCAGAGGTAATCTCGATCCGTGAGAGGTCAGGCAAGAGAAGTGGTTCGGGTGAGGATGCGAAGAAATCTGCAGTGTGCAGGTTGTCTAACAGCTCGTGTAAAGTATTGTTCGCGTTATATCTGGACTCAATTTGATCCGATGCAATCTCGATGATCGTTCGGCCTGCCCCTATTCGGCGTATGGGTCTCAGTAGGTAAGCCCCATTGCTATTTTCAAGGTAGATGGGCTCAGGCTCATTCGGGATGCTGTCTTCACTAGGATCACCGGGCGGGGTGATTGATACTTCGCTCAGACGCTGCAGGAATTCATTGATTTTCTTAGTATTTGCTGGAAATTTGTGTGGCGTGTTGATCCACCACTTCCCTTCACGGAATGAAAGATCAAGTATCCCCTCTTCTGTCGGTAATGTGACTTTCGTCAGTTTCGAGCTTAGAAACTCTTCTGGCAGCGCTGGCACGTCTTGCGAAGCGTCATAGCTTGGTCCACCGCTAGGCGTCATGAATAGCGGTGAAAGTAGGAGTGCGATGAAAATTGCAAAAACGAGTAGCAAAATAACAACAGTCTTTGGATTCATCGTGTGTTACTCAGTTTACGCCCGCCGACGCATCAATCCTATACCAACACCCAGCACTAGGATCACTGCGGGCATGCCGCCCCAGAGCAGGACGCGGTAGGCCTGCAGGGCCCCTGCGCTCATCGGCTGGATGCGGCGGATGTCTTGTGTCCGTGGGCTCGCGGCGATCAGGGCTTCTTCGCGCGCAAGCCAGCAGATGCTATTGACAAACAAGTCGGAGTTGCCGGGGTAGAGGATGCGGGCCCCTTCGCGGTTGGCAAGGTTGGGTCCGACGGTGCCGTCGGGCAGGGCAGCGAGGGACAGCACTTCGTCCATCGCCCAGGTTGCGCTACCGACGGTAACCAGCCGGGCATCGCCTTTCTCCGCCGCAGCACCGATGACCACGCTGTCGCGTTCGCTGTCTGGCTCGGGCGTGTAAGCACCGCTCGCTGGGTCGGCGGCGGCCTCCTGAACGTGTAGTACGGGCGCTGCGATCTGCACAAGCGGCTTATGTATCACATCTTGTTTGTCACTTAATGCAAGCGGGATCGGGTAGGTGAAGAAGGTGTTGATGCCGTTGAGGGCATCGCCGACAAGTGCGGATCGGGGCCAGCTGTTGACGATGAATTGATTGGTGTACTTGCGATTATCGCCGTCCTCGTCTTCGGATTGAAGCTGGACTGCGCTTTGGTAGAGCTGGGCGTCGATCCCAAAAGTGCCGAGGAACTCGACCAGGCTGTCGGCGGGAGCTTCGCTGCGGAGGCGTGGTGCGGTGTCACCGTTGGCATAGAGCATCACCATAGCGCCATCACCCTGATTCAGGCGCTCTCGCAGGAAGGCGGCGACGGTGTCCTTGTTCGTGTTATCCAGTGATTCGCTGCGGTTCACATCCGGCCGGAAATAGGGCATCGTCACCCAGACGATCCGCTGACCGTCGCGTGGTGTCGGCGGATCGGTATTGACCGGGTCTGGCCACTCGGCGACCTCGAAGTCCATGCTCAACAGCCGCTTGGTGACTTCGTCGTAAACCCCTTCGATACGTTGCTGCTCTGAGCCAACGATCGAGACAGCCCGCAACCCGATGTTCGATCGGATGAATACAACCAGCGGTGGGGGATCGAGCTGGATGCTGATCAGCGCGCCGGTCAGCTGTTCTTCACCAACAAATAGGTCGTTGATTTGGCCGTCTGTGCTTTCACCTGTGCCGCGGAAGAGCAGCTCGGCAGGAATGACTCGCGCATCGCTACCCGAGGTCAGCAGCACGCATGGCTTATCGTTGAGCACCCCGCGTGCCTCGTCATAACGCAGTGGCGGCAAGACGTTCAGGAGTAGGTCGGTCTCTCGTTTGACCTTCTGGAAGAACGCGGGCACCTCCTGGACCATCACAGACAGATTGTTCTGTGCCTGGTATGCGGCCCGTTGTATCTCGGGTGGAGCGAGGTTATCGATCACCACACCTCGGCGGAGTTGGTCGGCCTTGCCCGGCGTATCGGGCAGCGTGTTGCCTGCGAGTTGCAGGATGTACTGCTGGATACTCGCCATGAGCATGGTGTAATTAGGCAGGTTCTCGCCACCGCCCTCGGTCACGACGCCTGGCGATTCCAGACGCTTGGCCCAGTCCGCCCCAAGCATCTCGTCTCGCAGCTGATCGAGTCGCTTGGCCTGGTCTTGCAGACGCAGGTACTGGCTGTGCAGGTCGGTGAGACGTTGGCGTTGGATCGATTCGGGCCGAAGCTTCACAGCGCTCTTGACGATGCCGTCCAGCCAGCCTTCGATCCGATCGATCGTTTCGGCGTAGCCATCAACGAGGCGTAGGCCATTCGCAATGGATTGGCGGATGGTTTGCGTGTCCTCGGCGAACATCGCGTCCATCTCGGCGAGCAGTTCTTCACGGCGATCCGCCTGGGTGTCAAGGTCGATATGCTGTACGTTGATCGCTGAACTCGCACGTGCGTACTCATCCACGAGGTCGCGGACGCGTTGCTGCTGTGCGGGCTCGATCGTTTCGCCACCAAGCATCGTGACGATGCGGTGCGGGGTCTCTAGGGCTACAACGACCGCACGGCTCTGCTCCGAGAGGCTGTACCGCCTGGTCGAGGTCAGGTCATAGCGGACCCAGCTTCGAGCCTCGGGAGAAAGGCCACGGTATTGCCAGTACACGACGTAGTTGGCGATCACGACAATGCCGATTGCCGCGATGACGGCGACGAACACCATCACCGCGTTAGTGGATCGACGCTTGGTCGCCGTGGGCAACGCGGTTTGGGGTTTGGCTTTATTCATCGCCACCGCCTGCTCTGAACGAGCACGACCGAGAGGAAGAGGAATAGCGCGGTCCCGGTCGTGAAGTAGACGAAGTTGCGGATATCGATCAGCCCTTTGGCGAAGTCGGCGTACTGCTGGTTCACGCTGAGGTAGTCGATCAGCCTTTGCAAGGCGGGGTCAGGCGTCGTCTGGCCCGAGACGTAGTAGGCAGCGAAAGTCGGCAGGGCGATAATGAAGACGGTTACGAGGAAGGCGATGATCTGGTTCTGGCTCCAAGCGGATGCAAAGACGCCGATCGCCAGGTACAACGCGCCAACCAGCACGAGGCCGATCAGACCCGTGATGATGGGACCGAACTCCGGCGAGCCAACGATCTCGAGCGTGACCGCGTGGAGAACCAACGGTAAAAGCATGATGCAGAAGAAGACCAGCGCTCCGATCCACTTGCCGAGCACGACCTGTGTGTCGCTGACCGGGCTGGTCATGAGGCGTTCGAATGTGCCGCTGCGGAGTTCCTCGCTGATCAGCCGCATGCTGATAGCAGGTGCGAGGAATACGAGCAGCCAAACGACAGCGTCGAATGTCCCGCGCATCGATGCTGGTTGTCCGGGCTCGAAACCTTGCAGGAAAAACGTGGATGCCCCGATCGCGAACGCACCGAGCACCACGTATGCGATCGGCGAGAAGAAAAGGCTGGTCAGCTCGCGCTTGGCGATAGTGGCGATCATGCCCGCACCGCCTCTTTCTGAGCAACCGCTTCGACGAAGTACCGCTCAAGGGTCGGTGCGTTCAGCCGGAGTTCCCGGATCGGGTGGCCGGCTTTCTGCAGTGCCTCGGCAACGACGCCACGCAAGTCCGTATCGTCCTTGGCGTGGATGGTCGTCCGGCACCAGTCGCCGACCTTCTCGGGCTGGACACGCGCGATAGCGGGAAGCTTCTGCAACAGCTCAGTCACCTGCTGCGAGGTCGCTTTGGTCTCGACAACCACAGCGCCGCCACGCGAGGCACGATCGCGCAGCTCCACCGGCGTGCCCTGCGCGACGACCTTGCCGTTGGCGATAATGATCACACGGTCGGCGGCACGCTCGATCTCAGGGAGGATGTGGCTCGACAGCATGATTGTGTGCTGACCGCGCAGTTCTGCGATGAGGTCCCGGAACGCCAGTGTCTGCTGAGGGTCTAGCCCGCTGGTTGGCTCATCAAGGATCAGCACCGGTGGCTGATGCAAGAGAGCCTGCGCGATGCCGACGCGTTGCCGGTTGCCCTTGCTAAGGTGCCCGATGACTCGCTTCTTATTATGCGATAAACCGCACTTCTCGGTGACCTGATCTATGCGTTTGTTGCGTTCGGCACGCGGCATCCCAAATAGCCGACCACAGAAGTGCAGGTACTCGGTGACCCGCATCTCGCTATAGAGCGGCGTGGATTCGGGCAGGTAGCCGATTTTGTGCCGGGCACTGCGCGAGTCGGATAGGACATCGACATTATCGATCGTGCATCGGCCCGCGCTGGGCGGCAGGTAACCGGTGATCATACGGATGCTGGTGGACTTGCCAGCGCCGTTGGGGCCGAGGAAACCGACAACCTCGCCAGCTGGGATCTCGAAGCATAGGTCGTCCACGGCGAGGACCGGGCCGTACCACTTGGTGAGATGTTCAGCGACGATCATAAAGGCTGGCTATGCGGGAGCGGGACGCCGTATTGTCGCCTCTGAACGCGGTGGGTCAAGCGTTGAAGATGCCGATAAACGCTATGGATTAGCAGACGCATGCTCGCGGATCGTGTCCATAAACGTACTGCCGTACTTGTCGAGCTTCGTCTGGCCGACACCCGAGATAGTGAGGAAGGTCTGGTCATCGGTGGGCAGCACGGCCGCCATCTGACGCAGCGACTTATCGCCGAAGACGACGTAGGGCGGGACGCCTTGCCCGTCGGCGAGCTCTTTGCGTAGGGCACGCAGCTTCTCAAAGAGCGATTCATCAACTGGGCCGAGCGAAGCCTCGTCTCCGTGCATCTTTTTGGTCGAGCCATACGATACGACGCGCGAGACCGGCATCGTGATCTCGCGCTCGCCGCGGAGGACTTCTTTACTCTCGCCGGTGAGTTGAAGGGTGCGGAACTGGTCGGGGCTCGTCGCGAGGGTGCCATCATGGATGAGCTGTTCTGCCAACTGACGCCAATGCCCTTCCGATTGATCCGCACCGATGCCGTAGACGCTGAGTTGGTCGTGGCCGTAGTCGATGACACGCTGCTCCTTCGACCCACGCAGGACCTTGACTACGTGTCCAACGCCAAAACGCTGGCCAGTACGCACAATCGCTGAGAGCAGCTTCTGTGCATGCACGGTAACATCCAAGAGGTTGGGTGGGCTCACACAGTTGTCGCAGTGCTCGCATGTACCGGCGTGTTCCTGCCCGAAGTAGCCCAACAAGAGCGGCATCCGACAGCGGGTTGCGTGCGCGAACGAGATGACCTGCTGGAGCTGCCAGTAGGCGTGTCGTCGCTCTTCCTCGTCCTCTTTTTGGTCGATGAAGTGCTCCACCTTGGCGCGGTCGCCGCCGGAGTAGAAGAAGATGCAGTCGGCGGGGAGGCCGTCGCGGCCCGCTCGGCCGGTCTCCTGGTAGTAACCTTCGAGGGAGCGCGGCATGTCTGCGTGGATTACAAAGCGCACATCGGGCTTATCGACCCCCATCCCGAAGGCGATCGTCGCACAGACAACGCGCGCATCGCCGTAGATAAAATCGTGCTGGTGCTGCTCTCGGATGGACGCGTCTAGCCCGGCGTGGTAAGGCACCGCACTGATGCCAGAGGCTTGCAGCTTCTCCGCCATCTCTTCACAGCGTCGCCGGCTCTGGCAGTAGATGATGCCTTCGTGCAGCGGGTTCTGCTTGAGGTAATCCCCGATCTGGCGGAGCATGTTCTTTTTGGGACGCAGCTCATAGTTGAGGTTGGTCCGTTCGAAGTCGCCGAGGTAGACCGCGGGGTCGCGCAGGTGCAGCTGCGACAGGATGTCTTCGCGGACACGCGGTGTCGCGGTGGCGGTCAGCGCGACAATCGGCGTCTCCGCGAAACGCCCGGCGAACTGATCGCGCAACGACCCGAGCATCCGGTACTCCGGCCGGAAGTCGTGCCCCCACTCGCTGATGCAGTGGCACTCATCGATCGCGAAGCGCGCGACATCGAACTCGCGGAGCAGGCGTGACCCGCTGGTAGACATCAGCCGCTCCGGGGCGAGGTAGATCAAGTCGTACTCGCCCTGGATCGCACGGCGTTCGCGGTCAAAGGCCTCGTCCCGGTCGAGCGTGGAGTTGATCAGCGTCGCACGGATACCGTTCTGCTCAAGCTGCGCGACCTGGTCTTGCATCAGCGCGATGAGTGGGCTGATCACCACGGTGGTGCCCTTACTTAGCAACGCGGGCAGCTGGTAGCAGAGCGACTTGCCGCCGCCGGTCGGCATGATGACAAAGGTGTCCTGGCCCTCACAGACGCGTTCGATAATGTCGCGCTGCATCGGGCGGAAGGTGTCGTGCCCGAAGTGCCGCTTGAGCGTCGCAGTGAGTTGGTCGTCCTGGCCAGTGTGAGTCGTTGGAAGCGCGTCCTGCATATTGATGAGTGTATCAGGATAGCCGCGACGCTACGCGTCGCCGGGGAAGCCTGACACGATGTGTCATGCTCTGCCTGCGACGCGTAGCGTCGCGGCTATTTGCAACTTACGTTTCAGCCAGCTCATTACGGGCGCGTTGTGCCGCGTCCATCTGCTCGGACGTCGGGCTCGTACCGGTCTGCATCATCGTGACGAAGCAGTCGAAGAGGTACCGCGCGTCGTGGGGGCCCGGGCTCGCCTCGGGGTGGTACTGCACCGCGAAAGTTGGCTCGGTCGCGTGACGGAAGCCCTCAAGCGTGTCGTCATTGAGGTTGATGTGCGTCGGCTCGCCGCCTGCGGATTTAAGCGAGTCGAGGTCAACCGCGAAGCCGTGGTTCTGGCTGGTGATCTCGACCTTGCCGGTGCCGAGGTTTTGGACGGGCTGGTTGCCGCCGCGGTGCCCGAACTTGAGCTTGTAGGTATCCGCGCCGAGCGCGAGCGAGAGTAGTTGGTGCCCGAGGCAGATACCAAAGGTCGGCAGCTTGCCGCGCAATTGCTTGAGGTTGTCGATCGTCTCGGAGACCGCGGCGGGGTCGCCCGGGCCGTTGGAAACGAACAGGCCGTCCGGTCTTTGTTCGAGGACCTGCTCGGGCGAGGTGTCCCAGGGCAGCGCCGTTACCTCGCAGCCCGAGTCTACAAGGTTGCGGAGGATGTTCAGCTTTGCCCCACAGTCCAGCGCGACGACCTTGAGCTTGTTGTTTGGCGATTCAATCGAGCCTTGAAGTGGCGACCAGCCGCTGAGGTCTTCATCCCAAACGATCGGTTCGCTTCGGCTCACGGTCTTTGCGAGGTTACGGCCGACCAGCCCGGCCGAGTCCTTGGCTTGCTGTACCAACTCCGCGTCTGTTTTTGTGGGATCGGTGCAGAGCACGCCGTCCATCGCGCCGGTCACGCGGAGCTTGCGGGTTAGCGCGCGGGTGTCGATGCCGGTGATGCCGACGAGGCCTTGGCTGGCGAGCCATTCTTCGAGCTTGGCGGTGGAGCGGTAGTTGCTCTCGGCGTTGGCGAGTTCACGGACGACGAAGCCGGCGCAGTGGGCGCGGGTGGATTCGAGGTCGCCGTCGCTCGTGCCATAGTTGCCCTGCAGCGGATAAGTCATCGTGACGATCTGGCCGGCGTAGGACGGGTCGGTGAGGATCTCCTGGTAGCCGGCCATCGAGGTATTGAAGCACACTTCCCCTTCGACGCAGCGGGTGGCGGTGTCGCCAAAGGCGCTGCCGGTGAAGACGCTTCCATCGGCCAGGGCGAGGCGGCAGGGAGTGTAGGCGGTGTCATTCATGATGCGGAGAGTTTAACGGCTCCGAGACAGCGGATCACGACCAAAGGCCAAGTTCGATCATTTGATTTTCGGCCTGCGGGGCCCAGCCGCGGTTCGCGATCGGGCTGGCGGGGCTGGGGTGGAGGATTCGGCCAAAGTTCAGGTCGATGCCATCCAGCGCACGCTTCGCGCACTTCTCGGCAAACGCTCCGACGCCAATGATCCACTCGGGCTGCCATACCTCGATCAATCCGCACAGGTGAGCGTCACAGGCCTGCTCCATCGGCTCGCGCTCGGTGACCGGCAGCTTGTCCGGCGTGATGTTCTTGCCGCTGTCCGCCATGAAAACCAGTGGGCAGTAGTTTACGACCATGTGCTCGGCAAAGAAGTCGGACGGGTCGGGGTAGCGCTCGGCCACCAGACCCCATAGCCGACGCCCAGAGACCTCCGATCGCGAGCATGCCAGACCCTCGACAGGCCGCTTGGGGTGCTCGTTGTCCGGCTTACCGATCGGAGCGTTGATACGGATATACTCTTTCACCGCTGCGATCTCACCGAAGGGCAGGCCCGTCTGAGCCATGCCCCATGGCCCGGGATTCATGCCGAGCATGAGCACGCGTTTGGTCCCGTTGCCGAACCGCTCGATGAACGCCTCGTGCATGGACCATGCGTAGTCCAGCGGGTTGTAAACATGTGTTACCGGGTCAGCGAAGCTGAGTTGATTCATCGCGTCTCGTAGGTTTTCTCCATACTTGAGAATCGCTTCGCTACTCATTGTGTGATCTTTTGTAGCTTCTGATTCAATAACCCGCGCATCTTTTCAAGTGATTCACCCGATGCCGCGTCCTTTGCCAGGTTCGTGAACTGCTTCGGGTCGTTTTTCATGTCGTAGAGCAGTTCGGAGCCGTCTCGGTACCGCATGTACGCCCAGTCCTTGGTACGTAGCAGATTGCCGTTGCGGACCATGGTGTAGGCCGATTCGCGTGGGTCTTCTCGCGCACTGACCAGGTCCAGGCCGACGCAGTGCTTAGGTATCGGCAGGCCTGCGAAGACGCACATCGATGGGAAGATATCGACGGACTCGACCAGCCCTTCCCAGCGTTTGCCCGGCTCGATGCCTGGGCCCGCGGCGATTAGCGGGATACGCGCCGACTCCTCGTGCAGGCTTATCTTCTGCCAGAAGTCGTGCTCGCCCAGGTGGTAGCCGTGGTCAGACAGGAAAACAACCAGCGTATTGTCGGTCAGGCTCTGCTTGTCCAACTCATCGAGTAGCCGGCCGACCTGCGCGTCCATGAACGATACGCTGGCGTAGTAGGCCCGTAGGGTGCGCTTGCGTGCCATCTCGTCCTTCATGCCGCGGCGCGTGCCGGTGCCCGTGATACCCAGCTTCGGGATGTCGGCCAGGTCGTTTTCAACCTGCTGGGGCAGTTTCATTTCTTCAGCGAGGTAGGGTTCATAAAATGGCTTGGGCGCGACCAACGGCACGTGCGGCCGGACATACCCCACCGCAAGGAAGAAGGGCTTGTCTTTCAACTCGCCGCCAAGCAGCTGGATAGCCTTGTCCGTCGCTTTGACATCGTGTTGGTCGCTGCCATCGGTGGAGTCTTCGACGACGAAAAACGCGGTGCCGTAGCCGAGGTTGTAGTGGATGTTATGGTCCGGGTCGGGCTTGAGCCTCTCACCGGAGAGGTGCTCGGTTTTTCCGGGCGTCCACTGCTCTGGGCTCTTGAAGTTGAACTTCATAGACCAGGATGCGGGGTGGTCGGGCCCGTCGATGCCCGCGGTGATGTCGCCTGGCACGCGCATGTGGTAGAGCTTGCCGAGGCGAACCGTCGTGTAGCCGTTCTCTTTGAAGTACTGCGGGAGTGTCGGGCGGTCGCCAAGGGTTTGTGAGAGGATATCTCTATCGCTGTTGCCGGTTACACCGTTCTGCTGCGGGTAGAGCCCGGAGAGCAGGGCGGCGCGGGCCGGGCAGCAGATGGGGAACTGGCAATAGGCCCGGTCCATGGTGTAGCCGCGGGCGGCGAGGCGGTCGATGTTGGGTGTCTCGACCTGCGCGTTGCCGTAGCAGCCCAGCGCTTCCGCCGATAGATCATCGGCTATGATAAACAGGACATTCGGCGGGGTCCGCTCCTCGGCGCTGTGGGCGGGCATTATGATGAGAATTAGGAGCAGATACAACAGCTTTTTCATGCCTGCATCGTACATGATGGGCGATCCCGGGTTCAGGGCTTGTCGCCGACGCTTGATCGCGGTATCGTGATCGATTCAGCCTCACCAGAGCGGTGAGGCGGCTAACACGCATTTGAGGTGTTATTGCGATGCGTCTTTCTGAAATCCTCCGAACCGACTGCATCAAGGTCCCGCTGTCGTCCAGCGACAAGCAGGCCGCGCTGTTCGAATTGGTCGAATTGATGGGCGGGGTCGGCGCGGTTGCCGAGGTCGATGAGCTTAAGGATGCCGTCTGGCAACGCGAGCAGACGCGCACCACCGGCATCGGCCATGGTATCGGGATCCCGCATGGCAAGACCGGCTGCCTCCACGAGCTGCACATGGCCATCGGCATCCCGCCCGAGCCGATCGAGTTCGGCGCGATCGATGGCAAGCCCGTTGAACTCATCATCCTGCTGGCCAGCCCTGCCGATCAGACCGGCCCGCACATCCAGGCGCTTGCGAAGATCAGCCGTATCTTGACAGACGACGATTTCCGCGAGAGTGTGAAGAAGGCTGAGTCGGCCGAGCAGCTGTACGAGATGCTGATCCAGCACGAGGCGGAACTGGCTGGAGCGTGAGATTTGTTTCAGTAAATCGGGCCCTGACCCTCCGCGTAGCGACGCAGCACATCCGCCGCTCGCTCGCGATGGAGATCGACGGTGACGTCGATACCACGCACGTTCAACTCCTTGGCCCATGCCTCGGGCTTGGCGCCTTCGTCAAAGCCGCTGGCTTCCGCATCCTGTTTTCTGGCACCACACAACAGCCGCTTCACTCCAGACCACGGCACGGCACCGAAGCACATTGCGCATGGCTCGCATGACGTTGCGAGTTCGAGGTTTTCCTTGCCACCATCGCTGAGGTCGTACCGCCCGAGCGTTTGCTGAGCAAGCGCGATCGCGACCATCTCGGCGTGCAGGATTGAGCAGTTGTTCCGGGTGACGAGATTGATCCCCGGCGCGATAAGCTTGCCGCTTGCATCGAAGACCGCCGCGCCAAAGGGGCCATTGCCTCGCTTGACGTTCTCGTCAGAAAGGTCGATTACCAAGGCCATACGGTCTTCGGGTGTGGCATAAACATCGTCCCGACGATTGACGAAGGGCAGCACCCACTCGGGCAGATCGAACTCGAAGTGTTGCAGCATGGGTTTAGGCCTTCGCGTTGAACAGGCTCATCGTCTTCTCTAGCCCATCGGTGAGCCAGCTCTCAATACACTTCACGCCCTTATCCAGCGCATGGTCGAGTTCGACCTGCTGATCACCCGTAAACGGGCTGAGGACGAAGTCCTTCTGTGGGATTTTGTGGCCGTTGATGCTGTTGGGACCGATGCCGATGCGCAAACGCGGGTACTTCTTCGTGCCCAGCGCGCGTTCGATGTCGGCCAGGCCGTTCTGCCCTCCGGCCGAGCCCTCACCACGCAGGCGGATCGTGCCGACGTCTAGCGCGAGGTCATCGACGAGTACGAGTAGGTCTTCGGCAGGGTCGAGCTTATAGAACGTCATCGCTTCACCGACCGCTAAGCCAGAGCGATTCATGTACGTCGTCGGCTGCATCAGGATACAGCGGTACGGCGACATCTGGCCCGCGGAAGAGGCGATGAGAAGCTCGCCGTCCAGGATCCCCGCATGGAACTTGTGCTTAGCACCGGTCAGGCTGTGTCGCGTGGCTATTTTTTCGACGAGCATGAAGCCGGCGTTGTGGCGGGTCTTGATGTATTCCTGGCCGGGATTGCCCAAGCCGACGATCAATTTCATGGTGGTCATGATATGAAAAAGCCCCGCGTATGAAGCGGGGCTCTGCATTAGTTTCAATCAGGCAGCTTACTCGCCGTCTTCTTCTTTGCCCTTGTTGATGACTTCGGGCTCGGCGGAGTCGCCTTCGATGGCTTCCTCGACCGAGGCCGCGACCTTCACGCCGCTGATCTGGCAGATCAGCTGCTCGGGGGGCATCACGATCGTGATACCTGCTGGCGGCATGATATCTGCGACGGTAACGGGCACGCCGCCTTGTAGCTCGGAAATGTCGTGCTCCAGGTGCGAGGGGATCGCATCGGCGCGGCAGCTGATCTTCACCATCGTCGTGGGGTGGTCCAGCACGGTGCCGGCTTCACGCAGCGCGATGGGCTCGCCGAGAAGCTGCAGCTCGACCTCGACCTCAATCGTCTCGGACATATCGACACGTTCCAGATCGATGTGGATGATCTGCGTGCCGAAGGTGTCCCACTGCACGGCCTTGATCAGGGTGTGCTCGCTCTTGCCGCCGAGCTTGATATCGATGACATGTGCTTCAGCGTTGAGAATCTCCATGAACGCTTTGGCATCAACCGTGACGTGGACGGCGTCCTGCTTGTGCCCGTAGATCACGGCGGGGATCATGCCCTGCTCGCGTTCGCGCTTGGCGTAGCGGGTACCGATCTTGGTGCGCTCGGTGACGTCGAGGGTAGGGGTGGTAGTGGTACTCATAGTTGGGTTCCTTTGCTTCTAGTGTTCTTCTCGATTGTTTGAGTGGGGTTGTTCTAAGTCGGTTTTAGCGCTTACCGCTGCCGGTCTGGAGCAGGGAGCTGACCGAGCGGTTGTGGTGGATGCGATGGATGGCTTCGCCGATGAGGTCCGCGACGGAGAGCAAGACGAGCTTGTCGCGGATCGGGTCGCAGCGATTTCCAGCGGGGATCGTGTCGGTGACAACAAGCCGGTCGATCGGCGCTTCGTTGATACGTTCCATGGCAAGGCCGACCAGGACCGGGTGTGTACAGGCGACGGTGATCGACTTCGCCCCGTGTTTCTTGATCATGCGTGCGCCGTTGGCGACGGTGCCTGCAGTGGAGATCATGTCGTCTACCATGAAGACGTTCTTGCCTTTGACGTCCCCGATGAGGTGGGCGGCGTCAACATCGCTGCCGGACTTCCGCCGCTTGTCGATGATAGCGATATCGATCCCGAGCTTGTTGGCGAAGTTGGAGGCCATCTTGACGTTGCCGACGTCGGGGCTGGCCATCACCACATCCTCGCCGGAATCTTCGCGGAGCTTGCTGAAGTAGTTGAACAGCACAGGCGCGGCGTTGAGGTGATCGAGGGGGATATCGAAGAATCCCTGGATTTGAGCGGCGTGCAGGTCCATCGCCAGCACACGGTTGGCCCCGGCTGCGGTGATCAGGTTGGCGACGAGCTTGGCGGTGATCGGGGTCCTGCCCTCGTCCTTCCGGTCCTGGCGGGCATAGCCGAAGTAGGGGATCACCGCGGTGATCTGACCGGCACTGGCGCGGCGGAGCGTGTCGATGTAGATCAGCAGCTCCATCAGGTGCGCGTTGACCGGGTCGTGCGTGGATTGCACAACGTAGCAGTCGCGGCCGCGCACGTCTTCGTCGAGCTTCACCAGCAACTCGCCGTCCGGGAACATGCGCGTCGTGCCGTTCCCAACAGGGAGGTCAAGGTAGTTACAGATGTGCTCGCATAGGTCCCGGCTGGCTCGGCCGTGGAAGATCTTGATGGCGTCGGCGTCGGCTGCGCTCATGTGTCGGCTCCATTCACAGCGGCGTTCGTTGGCATGTTCAGACGGCCCCGCAAGATCCGATCCACCTCCGCAAGCTGGTCAGGTTTGTTGATCGACAGCACATCCTCGGGCGGCACCGCGTCGACCACGGTCACCGTCTGCCCGCTCGCTTTCAGCAGGCCCGGTGCGTCGGTGATGTAGTACTCGCCCTGGGCATTGTTGGCACCGATCTGGTCGATGGTCTTGAACATCTTTTGGCCGTCGAAGCAGTAGTAGCTGGGGTTGATCTCGCAGATCGCGCACTGCTCATCGGTCGCGTCTTTTTGCTCGACGATGGCATCGAAGTGGCCGTTTGCGTCGCGGACGATCCGCCCGTAGCCGGTGGGGTCATCGATAACCGAGGTCGCCAGCGTCGCGGCAGAACCGGTCCGGCGGTGGACCTCAACCAGCCGGCTTAGCGTCTGGCCGCGGATCAACGGGCCGTCACCAGCAAGCACAAACATATCCCCGATCGGTTGGCCTTCGAAGACCGGCTCGGCCATCTGCACCGCGTGGGCCGTGCCAAGCTGCTCGGTCTGCTCGACGAATTCGACGCCTTCTTCGCCGGCGAGCGCTTCGCGGACTAGCTCCTGCTTGTAACCCACGACCAAGATGCACCGCGACGCCCCGGCCGCCTTGCAGGCCTGGACGACCCACCAAGCCATCGGCCTGCCCGCGACCTCGTAGACGACCTTCGGCAAGTCGCCGCCCATACGCGTACCTTTGCCGGCAGCCATAATGATCGCGTCGATGCGTGGGTTCGGTTCGATCACAAAGGGCTCCAAGCAGAGGCTTGAAAAGGGTATGAAGTTGGCCCACCAGGACTTGAACCTGGAATGGCTGTACCAAAAACAGCTGTGTTGCCAATTACACCATGGGCCAAAACGGACTGCATTGCCCCTGACATCAGGGGCGAGGGGTCCTTTTGGTGTCGTCAGGAGACAACGGAAAGGATCCCGACCAATTCGCGAGGGTGTTTGGCTGGAGCCGGGTCGGTGCTCGGCTCGCTCCGCTGTCTGTGCCGCTGCCTCGGGCGTTGTCACAGTCGACGCTCTCGCGAAGACATAGTTTAGCTGGGGGCGTCTGAGGGGTCAAAGCTGCCTTCGGCTTTTGTCTTTGACCAGATAAGAAGCAGCAGGCAAGCTGTGAAGATGCACCCGCATAAGCTGCTGAGCGTGATTAGATTAGTGACCGTGTTTGATCGCGATGGCTCAACACTTGTGTAATTCTCAACCAAAGTGAGAACAAAGCCTGACAAGACTTGAACTGGAACAGGCAGGATCAAGACAGCGCCAATGAGTCTCGCGTGGAACCCATCCACTAGACGATTTGGTGTGAGGTGTAACCTTCCGTTGCCTAATGCGTAAACGCCCGCAATGAGCATGACAAATGAGATTAGGTTAACGGCTGTCATAGTCACAATGCTTTAGTGTGGGGTAATTTTATGAATCAGACTCTTGCGATCTCCAGCATCCGCTGCGGGCTCTCTGGCTCGCCGGTTCTGGCGCTGAGCAGGCAGGCGTGGCAACACGCCAGGGCGTGCTGCTCGCGGGTCGCGCGGTGTTCGGGCGGCGGGGTGCGTTGGTCGATCAGGCGACGCCACTGTGCGGCGAGCTGGTCGAGGTAGCCGGGCTCGAGTTCGGCGTCGAGGTGGTCCACGACCTTGCCGTTGGTCTCGGTGAGTTGGTAGCCGCCCGCGGTGATGACGAGCTGGGCCTGGTCGCCGATGACGGTGAGCCGACGAGTGAGCTCGGCAGCATGGTCTGAGACGAGCACGCCCGCGCTGCCGACCCCCGGGAGCCGGGCGTGTGCGGTCAGCCGACCTGTCAACTGCCTCGGGTCGTCGGGCACCGTGTTCGTGCTGCCCCCCGTGCTGAGTTCGGCGTCGATGCGCTCGGGCAGCTCGATGAAGTCGAGCACGCTGATCCACGCGTCAAAGAGGCGGAAGAACATCGATCCCGAGCCAGCGCTGCCGGCATGGGTCATCTGCACCGCACGATGCTCGCCGAGCGACTCGTGTGGGGCCGCAGCCGCGAGGAAGCCAACCGAGCGGTCGAAGGCCGGGGCGTGGACGATGCGGCCTGCGGGGCGGGTGCTGCCATCCGCGGGCTTGGTGATCCGGTACGCCTGGGCGTGCTCGGCAACGGTCGCGCCCACAGGTTCGATCGCGAGGACCTTGGACCCCTGGGCGACGGCCATGGGCAGGTCGTCCGGACCGACCCCCTCAAGCGTACCCAACAAGACAAACGCCGAGGGGTGCTGCACGAGTACCTGACGCAGGTCGTCGGACATCGGCACATTGAACTGCGTCGCCCATTCGCTGGCGGCGCGGGATTTCGGCGAGCCAAAGGCGATCGGCCGGACGCTGGTGCCCATCATGTCCAGCAGCGACTGCACAGTCGCGAGCCGATCATCATCGACCCAGACCGTCACTTCGGGTGCGTTTACATCGCTTGCCATAGGTCAAAAGATACCAGTTGGGGGCCTGAATTGCTTTGTTATTGAACCGCAGAGGCGCGAAGGCCGCGGAGGAAGGCATTTCTTAGAATCCACAGATTCACACAGATTCACACAGATTCACATAGATTCACACAGATCAACACAGACGATCGATCCGTGTGCATCCGTGTATATCTGTGGTTTCAATATGGCTTTTGTCTTTCTTCGCGACCTCCGAGCCTCCGCGGTTCAAGAAATGTAGTTTTCAGTTCGATCCAATCGTATAATTGTTGTGTGGCGCGGACGAGATGGCCGCGGGGTTGGGCTGGCCCCGATCACGAGGAAAGTCCGAGCACGACAGGACACGGTGGTGGGTAACGCCCACCGGCTCCGCGGGTGACGGCGAAGTTAGGGACAGTGCCACAGAAACAAACCGCCTCTGGGAGGGGCGCCAGACCATGACAAGCGTGTCATGCTCGAGCGCCCCTTCCGGGGGTAAGGGTGAAAAGGTGTGGTAAGAGCGCACCGGGTCGTTGGTGACAGCGATCGCTAGGCAAACCCCACCGCGTGCAAGCCCAAGCAGCCCCCGCCCCCGGACCTGGCGACGCCAAGGACGGGAGCAACACCGGTCCGGTGTGGGGCGGGTAGGGTGCTAGAGCCGGCTGGCAACAGCCGGCGTAGAGAAATGGCCATCCCGCAAGGGCGAAAGCCCGCGCGGAACAGAACTCGGCTTACATGCCGCGCCACACTAAAAACCCCTCGACAAGCGTCGAGGGGTTTTTAGTCTCTGACCACGTTTAAGAATTCAACAGGACAAGTCTATCGCACGGTCTCTGGACGCTTACCAGGGATTTCTTCCCACCGATAAGCGCCACTCTTCGAGTAGCTCAGACGCCATGTCTTGCCGCTCCATGTATCTAGCATCACAGTATCGACTCGGCGAACCGTAGGCGGGTTCTCTCTACCATCTTCGTTTTCCAATCGTGTGATCTCGCCGGTAATGACAACAAAGCGTTCCTTAGTTGCTTCAAACTCAATCGACTTGCTCTCTCTGTCAGCGTCACCCGGGCCTTGCGCTTGGATGTGCTCGAACGAGAGAATCGCGACGATGAAGGCGAATACGGCAGCAGGTATCCAAATGCGATTCAAGTGTATTATCCTTGTTGGAGTGCGGATAGAACATCTATTAAGTACACATTAGGTTTAACCCTCGCTTGTATCAATATTCTTTTTGTACTGCGTTTTTCATTTTGTTTGATGTGATAATGCTCGCGGATTACATGTGCGCTATCAGTCGAATGAGTGCGGGGTTATTTATCACCCCAACCATGCATTCTCCATATACTTGCAAGTGTTCTTGATTACGAGAACAAAAAGATGATTGGGGTAACGATGATCGCGATAAAAAGTGCGACAGCGCTCAATCCAATCAGAATGAAGCAGATCCGAAACACCCATGGAAGCTCGCGAAGGTGCCGCCACGATAGTACTGGTGCGACCTTACGCGCTGCTCTAACGCGGTTGACATGCAGCGAAGTCGGCCTGTGATCATGTGGTTTCACACGATTTAGCTTAAAGCCTGAGGCAATGCATGGCCAAGAAAAAACCCTGCAGCAAATGCAGGGTTGAGAGTCTTCGTTCGTTTCGCTGATCAGTTGCCCAGAATAAATCCGGTCGTATCAGACGTCGGCCGCTCGGTCAGGGCGCCCAGTGCACGGGCGGCGGACAGAGCGGTTTCGCCTGTACTGGATTTGACGAGGCCGATCAACGCGTCAGTCGCTTCACGGTCGAGTTTGTTGCCATAGGCTTTCGCGGATTCGGCCAGGGCGTTGAGCATTGCGATCTGTACGTCGCCGACCCGCTCGATGCCCGCGGCGGCGAGGCCGGCTTGTGCGGCTTCTGAGTCGAACTGTGCGAGCACGCCAGCTGCACCGGTCGCAACCGCGGCCCGGTCGTCGTCGAGTGCTTCGATAAGGATGGGCTCGACATCGGCTGCGTTGTAGATCGACTCCTGACCGGCCATATGGTCGAGCAGGGCCAATGCGGCGGTCGCATAGTCTTCGGCTTCGTCCTCGGTAATCGGATCGCCGCCATAAGTCGAGATGGTCTGCTCCGCGAGCTTCTCAAGTCGGTCCAGCTCATCATCGCCGCCCTCGGGGTTGAGTGTGGCGGCAGTCTGAACGCCGGGGTAGTTGACACTGATCGCGGAGGCGACGCCCGAATCAACGAGCGCGAGGATCGGCGAGATCGTCAGCGTGCCGTCGGCCTTGGCGGCGGCGTACATGGCTTCGAAGCCCGCGAAGTCGCCGGTGTAAACGATCAGATCGACGCCGGGCATCACGGCACGCGCCTTGGTCGCAGCCCGGTCGAGGTTGATGTCGCCAACGGCCTTGTAGTCGACGTTTTCCAGAGCGGCGGTGAGGCTGTCGGCACCGGTGGGAGAGATCACCATCGCGTTGAGCTCGTCGGACTGACGTACGGCCTGGCCGAGCACGGGCACCACGCTGGTCGAGCCGTCGAATTCTTCCGCAGGCTCGGCACTGGCGAGGGTGATCGCGGCGGTGTAGCGTACACGGCGGTCCGCGTAGAACAGCGCATCCAAGACTGGTGCGCGGTTGTCGGTACTGCCAAGAAGGACGTTGTTGCCGACGGTCCTTGCCATCGCTTCGATTCCATCGAGCGCGAGGGCTGGATCATTGTCGGTCAGGCCATGCTCAAGCACGGCCTTCTGCTGCGAGGCGCCGGAGATCAGCAGGTAGAACGTCGCAGGGTTGGGCAGCTGGTAGCCCGGGTCCTGCTCACCGGCAAGGCGGTTCTCACGGCGGAGGTTCGAGGCCAGATGCAGCGTGACCGCAGAGTCCATTTCGGCATCAAGAGTTAGTGCAGTCGCGGCGTTCTGCATGGCGAGGGAGTCGGCATAGACACGCTGAGCCACCGCGACCGGGATCAGTCCGCCGTTGTCACGGTAGTTCCAGACGATGCCGGTCTCGTTGGCGAGGTCCATGCCCAGCAGTTCGCCGTTCTCGGTGCCGACATCGTACTTGGCCTGCCCGATCCTGACGAAAAGTTCGGCCGCGGTGCCGGTTGCATCGACACCGGAACTATCCGCGATCTGTGCGAAGGAGGCGAGGCAGGCGGCCTTGACGCTCGAGCCGACGTCGCTGTCCGCGACGAGCTTGAGGTAGGGCAGCGCTTCGGGGTAGCCGATGTCGCCAACCACGCGGGCTACGTACTCTTGCGTGACCGGGTCAAGGCTGGGCAGGGCGACGGAGAGCGGGTAGGTCAGCTCTTTACCGACCTCGATCATGGCGTTGATCGCGCGGGCATGCAACCGCTTCTGGGAGCTGTCCTGCAAGACTTCGAGGAAGTAAGGCGCTGCAAACTGGCCGGTGGCCTTGAGCCGCTGGATCGCGAGGTACTCTTGGGTCGTGCCGCCTTCTTTGCCGGCCAGGTCTTGGATATCAGTACGGATCTGCTCAGGGTCACGCGATCGTTCGATCTGCGCGGCCTGATACTTGTCTTCGATGGCTTGCCAAGTCTCTGTGAGCGAGTCGGGGATGCCGATTCGGCCAACACCGTCCACGGGGTAGGAGCGATTGGCCGGGTCCTCAATGGCCGCGAGGAATTTAGCGTTGTCGAGCGCGAGCAGCTTGTCGCCAAAAGGCTTGGCCTGCTCGGGCCGAGCAACGTTCACAAAGTGGGCAAACATCTGCCAGTTTTTGGCGTTGATGTCTTCCTGTGCATGGGTGGAAGGGCTTGTCAGGCAGAGCGAAAGGGCCAGCGACGAGGCTAGCAGGGCACGCAGCGACAATCTCATAGGGGCAACTCCGGCGGAGGCGGGTGGGGTGTTTGGACGGTGCAATCTACTTTGCCAAGGCCCTTACGTCAAGGATTGTAAGCCTGTTACTCGGCCTGTTTTAGCGCCAAAAGCCTCTGCCTTGGGAGATGGGAGGGGTGCCGCAGGATCGAATTGGCACAAACCAGCGGCGTCCCCTGCCCAAAACCCTTACACTTGGCCCATACGATTGATCGCATTATTCCGGCCCAGAGGCCCCGACCGCAAGCATGTTCAAGTTCCTGGTTTTTGAAGGCGACCAGCCCGCAGAATCGTGGCCGGTCCGCAACGCCTACCTCGTGGGGGCGGATGGCAATGCGATCCGCTCGGACATCCACTTCGAGGATAGGTCGATTATCGTTCAAAAACGTGAAACCGGGGCCGCCGCCTTCACCTTACAGCACCAGGCAGGCGATATTGGCGAGCTCACCGTCCAGACCTGCCTGCTGCCCGAGACCGAATCTCCCTATATTCTCACCGTCGAGCTTGCCCGGCACCGGCTGATGCTGCTGTACACCAAGCTCGAAGAGTGGGGCATGTTCGACCTCGACGACGACCACCCGGTCACCCGCCGGGCGAGTGTCGCACGGGATCTCTTTATCAAGGCGCTGTGCTTGCAGCACGACCAGCCCGCCGACGCGTCACGTATCGCACAGCAGGCGCTCATCGCCGCGATCGACGGCAGCGAGGAACTCGCGCTTGCGCACTCCGAGTTGCTGCTGAACAAACGCAAGACCGCCGGCGCGATGCCTAAAGCACCGATCGGCTGCGGCATCACCATCGAGCACAACGACGACAGGCTCAAGACCGGCCTGCGCAACCACTTCGACTTCGTGCAACTGCCCGTGCCCTGGAAAACCGTCGCGCCCGAAGAGAACGGCTACGCGTGGGACCGGATGGACGACTGGGCCCAGTGGTCCGGCCGATCACGTATGCCCGTTATTGCCGGCCCGGTCGTATCCTTCGAGCCAACGTGCCTGCCCGACTGGCTCTACATCTGGGAGCATGACTACGACACGGTGCGCGACCTGATCTACGAGCAGGTCGAGCGCGTAGTAAGCCGGTACAAGAACGTCGTGCAGATGTGGAACATCGTCTCGGGGCTCCACGTGAACAGTCACTTCACGTTCACATTCGAGCAGCTGATGGACCTCACGCGGATGTGCACGATGCTGGTCAAGAAGATCCAGCCGAATGCGAAGGTGATGATCGAGCTGCGTGACCTGTTTGGCGAATACTACGCGAACAACCCGCGGTCGATCCCACCGATGATGTACGCGGACCTGGTCGTACAGTCGGCGATCGGTTTTGATGCGTTCGGCCTGCGCCTGCCGATGGGCCAGGCTGTGCAGGGCCAGCACACCCGTGATCTGATGCAGATCAGCGCGCTGCTGGATCAGTTCGCTCACACTAGCAAGCCGCTGTACCTGACCGTATCGACCCCGAGCGAGCCGGTCACAGAGATGATGATCGCCAAGCCCGACTCGGACGAGCCGGTCGACGCTGAGAGCGGGTACTGGCGTCGGCCCTGGTCTGAGGCGGTTCAATCGCGCTGGCTCGAGGCCGTCTTCCAGATCGCCATCAGTAAGCCCTTCGTTGAGGCGATCGCCTGGCAGGACCTTATCGACTACCCCAATATCGAACTGCCCTTGTCGGGTCTGCTCGACGAGGAAATCCGGCTCAAGTCTTCGTTCCGCAGGCTCGTCGGGTTCCGGCAGGGGCTGCACAACATCGGCAAGGACAACTCCTCTAGTGATCTCAGCGAGAGCTTCGACGTCAAGGGCGATGGCGAAAACATCTAATCAGGCTTGGCCGATATGGATCGAACCTCTCAATCAGTCGCGGTACTCTTACTTGCAGGTGTTTTGCTGCTGGTTTGCTTCGTCAACATGCTCCGCCAGCCTGAACGAACCGATGAACTCCTCGGCACGAGCCCCATTACCTACCGGATCGACCCCAATCAAGCCGACGCCGACACGCTATGCCTCCTGCCACGCATCGGCCCGGGCATCGCCCAGCGCATCACCGACGACCGCGACGCCAAAGGCCCTTTCACCTCCGCCGCAGACATGACCCGTGTCAAGATGGTCGGCGACAAGACCGCCGCGGCCATCGAGCCGTGGGTCGAGTTCGACTAGCCCCCTGCACTATTGTGACGTGGTGCAGAACGTGTACGTGACGGCATCTAGATATCAGGCCCAGAAATCCGAGCGCGCACAGCTGGTGCGCTACCGCGCACGCGCGACCCCAAAGCCGCCGATGGCATCGGCGGTCGTCAGCAAATGATCTGCCCCTCCCCCAAAGCCCGTCGTCGTCGCCGGCTTTGTTTTGATCCAGCCCTCAATTGAATCCCGCCCCCAATCCCCGCGCGCACAATCAAAACAACCTCCCCCGATTTCCAGCCCACGCTAGTCGGCGCAGCGACCGTCAAAAGACCAACCCCGCCGAAGCCTGCACCGCGTGTGTGCTCAGAGGTCAGCGTCAGCGAACCTCCGGAACAAATCGACTCGGATCACTCAAAGACGATCCGCTCCGAGGGCTAACACCATATTTTAATCGCACCTGTCGAGGGTCCACCTGCGGTCCATCAGCCGGTACCCAACCATTTCCCTTCACCCTCAGCCCCGCCGGCGACGCGGTATTAGCAGCCCGCCCAGGCCCAGCAGCGCAAGCGAGCCTGGCTCGGGGACGGGCGTAAGCTCTAACGGGGTGCTGTTCGCCAAGAGCGCGCCTGAGAGGATCAGGGCGTAGTCCTGGCTCCCGCCTTCGAGCGAGCCGATGTGGCTGATGTACAGCGTCAAGTCGACGCCCGGTGCGTACCGATCGGCCTCATTAAACACCTGCGTGAAGTTGTCCACACGGTTGTGGCCGTCCCGCGTCGCGTCGGCGTCGGGGTTTTCCGGGTCCAGCACCCACGGGTAGAAGGTGTTGCCATATTGATCGGTGACCCAGATGTCCAGGTCGTTGACGAGCTTGGGGGTCCGGTCGTTGGTGGTGTAAACAATGTCGTAATCAGCGGCGGGGTCGAGCCAGCTCAGCGAGGCCTTGAACTCGCCGCCGGTGGCCAGTAGATCCAGCGACAGCGTCTCGCCGTCACTAAGCGTGCCTTCCCAGATGTGCCGGTCGCGGCTGGCCTCGGGCGTGTTATGCGCCTCAGTGATATGACCGACGGCTTCCTCGGCGTCGATCAGCCCGTAGCCGGTGGCGTAGTCCGGCCCGTAGCCGTATGACGTCGCGTCGGTCGCGGTGTGCATCAGCAGGCCCTTCTGCGTCGCCGAGTCCGGCGTATACCCGCCGTTCTCGTTGCGCCAGTGCTCGAGGATCAGCGCGGCCGTTCCCGCCGCGTTGGGTGAAGCCATCGACGTGCCCGAGGCGTAACTGTATTGAGTGTCACTATAGTCGTCTGCGCTGTAGAGCAAGTCGCCATTGGCGACCAGGTCGACGCCGATGCGGCCGTCGTCCGTGGGGCCGTAGGAGCTGAACCAGCTGGTCGTGATAGAGCCCGCGTAACCTGCTGTATGCGCAAAGAGGTAGTCCGCGACCGAACCGATCACGACGTTGTTTTTTGCGGTTTGGTAATAGCCGAGCGTGTCGTAGTCAAAGGACACCGAGGAGCGATCGTTTCCCGCCGCGAAGAAGGCTAGGTGCTTGGGCCGCTGGAATAGCGCATCGTCTAAGCCAGCAGAGGACCAGCTATAACGGCCATAGTTATTTGGATTCAGGTCGCTACCATAAGAATGGTTGGAGATATCGATCTGCGTCTCGCTGATGATGTCGCTTGTGACAACAAAGGAGCTGTAAGAGACGATGTCGACGCCGGGCGCGGCGCCCCAGGTCTGTTCCTTGCCGGGGATGTGTGCCCCGCCGAGTGGGCTGGCGACATGTGTCGCGTGGCCGCTGTAGGACCCCGACGGGGAATCGCCGAAGCTGACGCGGCTGGGCCCGTCCCAGTTCCCGGTGGCGGGGTTATACGAGGCGAACGCCTCGTGCGTGTCGCGGATTTCCCAGATGCTACCCGCCTCCCAGACGCCTACGGTGACGCCCGCGCCGGTCAGGTTCAGGCCCAGGCCGCCGCCGGACCATAGCCGGTCTGCGTTGGTCGAGTCCGCCGCATCCAGATTCGCCGACGCCGGCCCGGCCGCCAGCAGCGCCGCGGTGGTCACGGCCGCCACACCAACGCCTTGCCCGGTGGGCAGGCAGCGATACAGAAACTTCTTAAATCCC
>JBCCYY010000032.1:0-48285 GCA_039188575.1 Planctomycetota bacterium
GTTGTCGTGCATGGCGATGGGCTTCTTCACGTTCATCGGCTACCTCGTCGTCACCGGCGTCGGCATCTGGGGCAACAACCAGCCCATCGCGTGGGGCTTCCCCATCATCAACTTCGTCTTCTGGGTCGGCATCGGCCATGCAGGCACGCTGATCTCCGCGATCCTATTTTTGTTCAGGCAGAACTGGCGGACGTCCATCAACCGCTTTGCCGAGGCGATGACGATCTTTGCAGTCGTCTGTGCAGGCATCTTCCCTGCCGTGCACGTCGGCAGGGTCTGGGTCGCATTCTGGCTGTTCCCATACCCAAACCAGATGGCGATGTGGCCGCAGTTCCGCTCGCCGCTCTTGTGGGACGTCTTCGCTGTATCGACCTACGCGACGGTGTCTTTCCTATTCTGGTATACCGGCATGGTGCCCGATATCGCGACACTGCGCGACAAAGCTAAGAGTCGTATCGGGCAGATCGTTTACAGCTTCCTTGCGTTGGGCTGGACCGGCAGCGCTAGGCACTGGCACCGCTTTGAGAAAGCGTATCTCCTGCTCGCCGCGCTCTGTACGCCGCTGGTCCTCTCGGTGCACTCTGTCGTGTCGTTTGACTTCGCCGTTGCGCAGATGCCGGGTTGGCACACCACCGTCTTCCCGCCTTACTTCGTCGCCGGGGCGATCTACGGCGGCTTTGCGATGGTGCTGACCCTGGCGATCCCGTGTCGAGCCTGGCTTGGGCTCGAGAACATCATCACGATGCGGCATATTATGAACTGCGCCAAGGTCATGCTCGGCACCGGCATGATCGTCATGTACGCCTACTCGATCGAGTTCTTCACAGCCTGGTACTCCGGCCACCACTTCGAGCAGTTCGTCTTCCGCAACCGTCCGGCGGGCAACTACACCTTTGGCTTCTGGCTGATGGTCTGGTGTAACTGCGTCGGGCCACAGGTGCTGTGGATCAGGAAGTGCCGGGAGAACCTGTTCTGGATCATGTTCGCGGCGATGCATGTCAATGTCGGCATGTGGTTCGAGCGGTATGTCATTACCGTTACTTCGCTCAGCCGGGACTTCCTGCCCGGATCCTGGGCGCAGTTCCACCCGACCTGGGTCGATATCACCTGGTTCATCTGTTCCTTTGGGCTGTTCGGCTCGCTGTTCTTCCTCTTCCTCAAGTTCCTTCCGGTCATCGCGATCGCTGAGGTCAAGACCGTCATGCCCGCCGCCCACCACGGCCTGACTGGGCACGGCCACGACGATCACGCCGACGAGAGCACCGAGTCTGATCAAGCCTCCGATGACGAAAAGAAGGAGGACGCCTAAACCATGACCGCGATTGATACGCCTACAACCGGGCACGGCCACGCGGCGACCGCCGAGGCCTCCGCCGAGCCAAAGCTTTACGGCTTGATCGGCGAGTTCGACAATGTCGACGACATCATCGATGCTGCTAACGCGGTCCGCGAGGCCGGTTACAAAAAGACCGATGTGCACAGCCCGTTCCCTGTACACGGCATCGATGACGCGCTAGGCATCAAGCCGACGATCCTGCCCTGGATCGTGCTCTGCATGGGCCTGACGGGGATGACAACCGGCCTGATCCTGACGACCTACACCATGGGTGTCTGGTCGGAGCCTGGTATCGTGCCTGTGAACTTCGAGCCCTATGACTACCTGATCTCGGGCAAGCCCTTCAACTCGCTGGCGGGCTTTATCCCGGTCATCTTCGAGCTAACGATTATGTTCAGCGCGTATACCGCGGTGTTCGCGATGTTCCTTCTCAACAAGCTGCCGCTCCTGAGCAACCCGCTCTTGAAGAGCAGGCGTTTCCGCCGTGCGACCGACGATCGGTTCTTTATCGCGATCGAGGCGAAGGACGCCCAGTTTGACGCGAAGCAGTCGGCTGATTTTGTGAAGAACCTGCCGGGCTGCCTGGCGGTGGAGGTCATCGAAGACGAATGAAACTCTCTGACATCGATCTCGACCTGCGTCTGCCCAAGCCACCGATGATTTTGGTCTCGGTGCTGGTGATCGGTGCGTTCATCCCGATGGGGATCGCGTCGGCGATCTGGTTCAAGCGGAATTATTTCGACCCCAACCCGCGTATCCACATCATCCAAGACATGGACAACCAGGTCAAGGGCAAGGCCCAGTCGCACAGCGAAGTATTCACCGATGGCCGAACCATGCGTGAGTATGTGCCCGGTACTGTCGCATGGGGACGCGACCAGCGTATGACCGATCCCGGCATGCTGAAGGACGACGACCTGGCCTACCGCGGCTTTGAGATCTCGCCCGAATCCGGAGCGTTGGTGACCGCCGACGACGCCAACGGCAACGCGACGGCCAAGTACCTGGATGGCTACCCCGGGATCGTGGAGATCAATCAGGACTTCGTCAAGCACGGCCACGAGCAGTTCATGATCCACTGCTACACCTGCCACGGCGCCGATGGTCGCGGCATGGGCCCGACTAAGGTTGCGATGGATGTGCTGGCTGAGTACGACCAGGGCGTGCCCGACGCGAAGAAGACCGGTACAACGCCGCTGATCCCCGCGAATCTGAACGACCCGAAGTACTACGAGGGTGCCTACGCCAACGGGCATATTTTCGATGTGATCACGAAGGGGCACGGCACGATGAACGCGCTGGGCCCGATGATCAAAGTCAAAGATCGCTGGGCGATCATCTCATACATCCGCGCGATGCAGCGCAGCCAGCAACAGCAGCAGGCGGCAGCGGAGTAAAGAACGATTGAACTTAGTAGCCGACGACCGAGTCGGATAGATGTGATAAGGACAAGCCAACGTGGGCCACGCACAACACAAACTGGATGAATCCGACAAAGAGCCGATCGGCGCGAAGCTCTGGCCGATGTTCCGCCTGCTGGGAGCGGGCGCGATGGCCGGGCTTGTTCTGCTGGTGATCGGCGTGGTCATCGAGGCGGTGCGGGAGGGGGGCGACTGGCAGGGCCGGTTCTTCTACGCCTACCTGGTCGGCTATTCCTTCGTTTTGGCACTCACGGTCGGGGCGGTGGCGTTGGTGATCCTGACGCACCTGTTCCGCGCGGGCTGGGTCGTTGCCGTGCGTCGCGTGCCGGAGACCTTCGCGGCGAACTTCTGGTTCGTCGGCGTGCTGGGGATCCCGATCCTCGTCGGCGCGATGATCCCCGAGGCCCCGCTGTACACTTGGAGCGCGTCGCTGGAGGTCGCGGAAGAGAAGCTGGCCGAGGCCGAAGCGTTTATCCACAAATACGAGCACAGCGGTGATCACGACCACGAAGATCACGCGCTGTCAGACGGCACAGAAGTTCTCTATGTTGCGGAAAAAGCTGATGATAAAAAGGAAGGCGAAGGCGAGGAGAAGAGCCCGGTCATCGAGATGTCTGAGGCCTACCTCGAAGCCGCCGGCGCGATGGCCCGGGCGGGCCAGGCCTACCCGGACGACAAGGAGCAGGCCGCAATCATCCAGGACATGTACTACCGCTCGCTGCTGAGCTATATGCTCGACTACAAGCGGTACGGCGGCGCACTCGCTGGCGATGGTCAGGTCGAGCAGGGCAAGGGCTTTACGTGGTACAACCCGATGCTCTTCGCCTTCCGCATGGTGCTCTATGTCGCGGTGCTCTCGATCATCGGCTGGTACTACTGGACCCGGTCGATCAAGCAGGACGAGACCGGCGACGCCGACCTCACGACCAAGCGCGAGTGGTGGGCGCCGGCCTCGACGGTGGCCTTCGCCTTGATGGTCACGTTTATGTCCTTTGACCTGCTCATGTCGCTGGACCCCGCGTGGTACTCGACGATGTTCGGCGTGATCTTCTTCGCCAACGGCTTCACCGCAGCGATCGCCTTCACGATCATCATCTGCATGATCCTGCAGAAGAAGGGCTACCTCAAGACGGTCCACCTCGAGCACTACCACGACCTGGCCAAGCTTCTCTTCGCGTTTGTCTTCTTCTGGGGCTACGTCAGCTTCAGCCAGTTCATGCTGATCTGGTACGCCTCGTTCCCCGAGACGGCGTACTGGCTCGAGATCCACGGGATGACCACGGTCACAACCGCGCCGCAGTACGGATCGGGCTGGACGTACATCTCGCTGCTCATGCTGTTCGGACACCTGTTCGTGCCGTTCGCCTTCCTGCTGAGCCGGCACGTGAAGCGGAATCTTACGGCGCTGTCGTGTGCGGCGACGTGGATGCTGCTGATGGTCTACCTCGACTTTTACTGGTACGTCATGCCGTTCTTCGCGAGCCCGGAAGTGACGTTCGGCCTGCCGGAGATCGGCGCGGTGCTGATGCTCTTGGCAGCGGTGCTCGCGGCGTTCGTCCGCCGATTCGCGCGCTACGCCCCGCTGGCGCACGGCGACCCGCGCCTTCACGAAACCGTCGCTCTGGACACAAACGTCTGGGCACCGATCCACCACTGAACTAGAAACCAACCGCCATGGCAAGCAGCAGCAAAACCATCAACATGCCCCTGATCTTCGTGATCTCCATCGGCGCGACCGTTTCGCTCGTCGCGATCACGATGTTCGGCCTGGCTTGGTACGAGTATGAGTCCCGCGTGGTGCTCCGTGAGCAGGTCATCGATGGGCCGACCCACGACGATACTTACGAGCGTCGGCGGGCGGAGCAGGAGGCCAATCTGGGCGATATCGAGTCGGCGATCTTATCGGTCGCGGCGGAGCATACGGCGGACAAGCCGGCTGGCCACGAGGGCCACGGCGAGTAAGCGGGCCGGCCCCGGCTGACGCCGAGGCAGCGGCATTTGAACGTTTCAAAGGATTGCACCCCGGTCGCAGGACGCGGCCAAATCCGAGGACTAGGATTCCCCTCAAGGAGCGGCAAGTAGCCGTCGATTTGGGGGGGCAGACAGGAGTTCGCGTCATGCCCGCTTGGGCGGAAACAAGTTGGAGCAAGTCAAACACGGGAGCCTACCGAAGCGCGGTCGCTGTGATGTCGCTGCTACTGCTCGCCCTGCTCGTGGTTCTGCCCGCTTCTGCACGCATCGACAACAGCAGGAACCCCGACAACCCCTACAACGCCGCCAACCCCTGGACCGAGGACCTGGCCCGCGAGGTCGGCATCGTTGAGAAGGTCAACTCGCCGATCCCGCTGGACATCGCGTTCATCGACGAGGCGGGCAAGACCGTCCTGCTCGGCGATTTCTTCGAAGACGGCCGGCCGGTCGTGATCAACCTCGGCTACAGCCGCTGCCCATCGATCTGCATCGCGATCCGTAACCAGCTCATCGAGACGCTGCCCGACACCGACCTCAACCTCGGCGAAGACTTCGTCGTCCTCAACATCTCGATTGACCCGGAAGAGACGCCCGAGGTCTCTGCCAAGATGCAGGAGATGACGCTGGTCGAGCTCAAAGAAAAAGGGCTCGAAGCGTCCGAAGAGGGCTGGCGTTTCCTCACCGGCGAACAGGAAGCGATCACCGCGCTGACCAACGCGGTCGGCTACCGATACCTGTACATCAGGACGCAGAACGAGTACGGTCACCCCGGCGCGCTGGTCCTCGCCGACGGCAAGGGCATCGTCCGGCGGTACCTCAGCGGCACGGCGTACTCGGGGCGGACGCTTCGGCTCTCGATCGTCGAGACCTCCGAGGGCAAGGTCGGCTCGTTTTTTGATCAGGCGTTTATCACCTGCTTTGTCTGGGATGCCGAGGCGAACAACTACACCGCGACCGCGTCGTTCATCATGATGCTCGGCGGGGCGGTAACGATCTTTTTCGTGGCCGGGTTGGTCTGGGCCGGCTTCGCGTACGAGAAGCGCAGACGACAACTGCAGGGTGATCAGGGTGATGGTCTTCCACGCATCGCCGGTGGGAGATCCAGCCTAAGACCGTTCAATTGAGAATAACCATTTGACGACGGGCGAGACGCTTGCCCCAATTGATAGCAAGACAAGACATGGACACGACTTCCCTCAATCTATTGGCCGAAGTGAGAGACGGCGGACTCTGGTTCCCGACGGACGCGTCCGCGAGCAACCAGGTGGACAGCCTGACGTTCTTCATCCTGATCATCTGCGCGATCTTCATCCTCTTTAACGCGGGGCTGATGGTCTTCTTCGCGATCCGCTACCGGCAGAAGCAGAGGGAGGGCTCCGCCACCGGAGCGACCCACAACACCGCGCTCGAGGTGACCTGGTCGGTGATCCCCGCGTTCATCCTCGCGGTGATCTTTATCTGGGGCTTCCGCGGCTACCTCGTGCAGGCCACCCCGCCGGATAACTCGTACGACATCATGGTGACGGGCTACAAGTGGGGCTGGGACTTTACGTATCCGAACGGTGCCAATTCGAAAGCAGAGACTCGCATTGATCCGGCAACTGGTAAAAAGGTGACAATGCCGCCAGCACTGCATGTCCCTTCTGATACACCTATTCGTCTGACACTACAGTCCAACGATGTTTTGCACTCGGTCTTTATCAAGCAATTGCGTGTCAAAAAGGATTGTGTGCCAGGCCGGTTTAACCAAATGTGGTTTGAAGCGAATTGGGACGATGATCCTGAAAATATCGAAACGGTCGAACTTCCAACCAAAGAAGGCAACACTGTCACGGCGCAGCGAAATACTTATGACCTTTTCTGCACAGAGTATTGTGGTCAGAACCATTCAATGATGATTACAAAAGTGTACGTCTATCAACCTGATGATTACAAGAAATGGTATGAGAGTGTAAATATTACTCCAGTCGACAAACCAGTTATCGAAATAGGTCAAACGATTTGGGAGACTCAGTGCAAAGCCTGCCACTCACTTGACGGTTCAGCCGGAACTGGTCCGACCTGGAAAGACCTCTATGGCGATACCGCCCACGCGACCAGCGCTGGTTCAATCAACGTAGACGATGCTTATATCATCGAATCGATCCGCAACCCTGGGGCGATTATTGTCGATGGGTACGGCAACAATATGGCCGCGTTCCCGAACCTCTCCGACCGTGAAATCCGTGGGGTCATCGAGTTCATGAAGACCATCAGCGACAAGGTCGAAGCCAATGAAGATCTTGTATATGGCGATCTGAATCCAGACGGCACCCTCAAGAGCGAGTCCGGCGAAGAGGGCGCTGAAGAAGGTGCCGAGCCCGGCGATGAAACCGAATCTCCCGAAGGCGGAGCCGCCGCAGAAGACGAGTATCAAGCAGTTCAATAAACAGAAGTGAAAGAAAGACCGGTTGCCCCCAATTAGTTGCGACTGGAGACCAATACCATGACAGTAGCAGACCGACCCATCACGACAGACATCTACGGCGAAGAGGTCGAACTCAAGCCGGGCGACAACTACATCAACCACAGCAAGGGCATCTTGTCGTGGGCGTTGACGCTGGACCACAAACGCATCGGCCTGATGTATATGGTCGTGGTGTTGTTCGCGTTCTTCCTAGGCGGGGTCTTCGCGATCGCGCTGCGGACCCAGCTGCTCTTCGGCGCTTCCAGCAACATAACCGATGGCAGCGCCGTCGGCAGCGCGTTGTGGAACAACCTCTACAACCAGGCCTTCACCCTCCACGGGGCGATCATGGTCTTTATGTTCATCATCCCCGCGATCCCCGCGATCCTCGGCAACACGATCCTGCCGCTCATGGTCGGGGCCAAGGACGTGGCTTTCCCCAGGTTGAACCTGATGAGCTTCTACTGCTGGCTTGGCGGGGCGGCCCTGCTGGGCTGCCTGCTCGTCGGCGCGGTGATCCACCTGATGATGGGCGGCGAGAATGCGCCGGCGTTTCTCGCATACATCCCCAATGGGCTCGACACCGGCTGGACGTTCTACACGCCTTACTCGATCCAAACCAATAATTCCGTCATCTTCGCGACGATGGGCGCTTTTGTGCTCGGCTTCTCGTCTATCCTGACGGGCCTGAACTTCATCGCGACGATCCACATGCTCAAGCCTAAGGGAATGGGCTGGTTCAACATGCCGCTTTTCCTCTGGGCGCTCTACGCGACCAGCATCATCCAGATCCTCGCGACCCCTGTCCTCGCGATCACGCTGCTGCTGCTCGCCGCAGAGAACCTGATGGGCATCGGCATCTTCGATCCGAAGCTCGGCGGTGACCCGGTGCTGTTCCAGCACTTCTTCTGGTTCTACAGCCACCCGGCGGTCTACATCATGATCCTGCCCGCGCTTGGCGTGGTCAGCGAGATCATCTCGGTCTTCAGCCGGAAGCACATCTTCGGCTACAAGTTCATCGCGTACTCGTCGCTGGCGATCGCGCTGTTCGGCTTCATCGTGTGGGGGCACCACATGTTCACCTCCGGCCAGTCGCCGATGATCAACGCGTTGTTCTCGCTGTTGACGATGTCGGTCGCGATCCCGTCTGCGATCAAGGTCTTCAACTGGCTGGCGACGATGTGGAAGGGCCGGATCCGGCTGGACACCCCGATGCTCTACGCGATGGGGTTCATCTGGCTGTTCACGATCGGCGGTCTGACCGGCCTGCCGTTGGCGGCGCTGTCCACGGACATCTACATGCACGACACGTACTTCGTCGTTGCGCACTTCCACTACGTCATGGTCGGCTCGACGCTGTTCGCTTTCCTCGGCGGGATGTACTACTGGTTCCCGAAGATGTTCGGCCGGATGTACGACGAGAAGATGGGCAAGTGGGCCTGGGCCGTGACCTTCATCGGCTTCAACGTCACGTTCTTTATCCAGTTCATCGCGGGCACGCAGGGCATGCCGCGTCGCTACGCGACCTACTTGGACCAGTACACGATCTACCACCACATCTCGACGCTGGGCTCGTACATCCTGACGATCGGGCTGTTCATGATCCTGTTTAACTGGATCATGGCCAAGCGCGGCAAGCGGGCGCCCGCGAACCCGTGGGGCGGCAACCAGCTCGAGTGGCACACCAACTCGCCGCCGCCGCACGAGAACTTCAAGTACGACCCGGTCGGCACCGACCCGTACAACTACCACGACTGGAAATACGACGAGAAGATCGACGGCTACGTGCTGGACCCGGACCACGACCCGGGCAACCCATCGCATAAGCCGGCGCATTAGTTTAGGGGTTGGGAGCTGGGGTTTGGGGCATGGGTTAGAACCCGGTACCGACCAAAGCTCTTGACCAGCAGCCAATGGAAGGTTTACTGTAACCCGCATCCCTGAACCCGAATTCCTATGAGCGATCACGACCACCACGGGCCCGACTACCTCGCCCACCATTTCGATACGCCTGAGCAGCAGTTCGAGTCCGGCAAGCTCGGGATGTGGCTGTTCCTCGTCACCGAGGTCATGATGTTCGGCGGCCTGTTCTGCGCATACGCGTTGTACCGGGCCAACCACCCGGAGATCTTCGCGTACGCCCACGGCTTCCTCGACTGGAAGATGGGCGGGATCAATACCGCGATCCTGCTGGCGTCGTCGTTCACGATGGCGTTGGCGGTGCGTGCGGCGCAGCTGGGGCAGCAGAAGTTTCTTGTGTTCATGCTGGTGCTGACGCTTGGTGGTGGATTCGGCTTCCTGGTGATCAAGTACTTCGAGTACACCTCGAAGTTCGCGGAGAACATCTGGCCGGGTACGAAGAACCTGTACTACACCGTCGAGGGAGACCTTAACAGTAACACGATCAAGATCGGGGATTCTAAAGAGGAGTTACCCATCACCCGCGAGGCCCAGCTCCAGGCGATCGCGGTGGTCGAGGCCAAGAAGCTGATGCACCACGGCTACATGGCGCACCCGCCTCAGATATCTTTCGAGCTGTACAAAGAGCGCGGGGTATTTAAGGAGCTTGCCAAGTACGACAAGAAAAAGGGCTACGAAGGCAAGAAGAGCTACGAGCACCACATCCTCCATATGTTTGCCGAAAAGGGTGTGGTGGACGCGGTTGCGATGCTCGAGGCCAAGGAGGGTAAGGCTGGCGATAAAGCCGAGGACACCGCGGTCGCCAAGGACGAACCCAAGAGCGGCGATGCCCCCGTGGTGCCCGAGCCGAAGGCAGACGACCCGCCCAGCGACGCGCTCGCCTACGCCGAGGACCCCGCGTTTGATACCGCCTCGGTTGCCGGGCTGGTCCCGGTCTCCAGCACCGTCGCTGGCGGTTCGACGATCAAGCCGCCGGCCTCCGGCTCGACGGGGCTCATTGATAGCCAGGCCCACAAGGCCGCGGTCGCCGATGATCATCACGGGCACAAAGCCAATAAAGGCGAGCTGCCGCTGGGTGTGCCCGACCTGAGGCATACCAAGTACTACGTCCCGTACGAGCTGCAGCCGAAATCGGTGCAGGACCGTATCCACCTGTTCTTCCAGATCTACTTCGCCGCGACCGGCCTGCACGCGCTGCACGTTATCATCGGCATGGGCTGCATCACCTGGGTGCTAGGCAAGGCGCTCACCGGCGCGTTCAGCCCCGAGTACAACGTGCCGGTCGACATTGTTGGCCTGTACTGGCACATCGTCGACCTGATCTGGATTTTCCTGTTCCCGCTGCTCTACCTGATCCACTAAGAGAGTCAAGATGTCCGAAGCGACTACCACCGAACACGCCCACAGCGGTCACGACGACCACGGTCACGGCGATCACGAGCACCACGTCGTCAGCTGGCAGCTGCTCACCGCGGTCTTCCTCGCGCTCATGGTGCTGACGATCCTGACCGTTGCGGCGATCTTTGTGAACCTCGGCCCACTGAACCTCCCCGTCGCATTAGGGATCGCGCTGGTCAAGGCCGTGCTTGTTGTCCTGATCTTTATGCACATCTGGTGGGACCGCGCGTTCCACGGCCTGTGCATCCTCGGCTCGCTGGGCTTTGTTGTGCTCTTCATCGGCTTTGTCATGATCGATACCTGGCAGTACGAGCCGACGATCACCGCACAAGACGCTGAGAACGCCCACGAAGCCGCGAACGCGGATGACCCCGACTACGTCCCGCCGCCGGGGCTGATGGACCGCAGCCCGTATTGATTCAGGCGTGTTATTGTCTGTTTAGCGGGAGACGCGAAGCGTCCCATGCGAATTGTCAGAGGTGGTCTGAACGGGACGCTTCGCGTCACCCGCTACACAGCTGTGTTGTATCACCACGGCGACTCAAACGCACCCGCGTAATGCCGTACCCCCGGTTCACGGCCTTCGTGTAGATCGACCCCGACGACATCGAAGCGGATGGGCCGGCCGGTGAGTTTGTGCTTTGCGATGAGTTTGGCGGCTAACGACGTGATCTTTCGTTGCTTTTGTTTGCCGACGCGCAACTCAGGCGGAACTTTGGACTGCCGGTCCGCTCGAGCGGTCTTGACCTCAACAAAAACAAGCATCCTTCCGTCTGGCCCAAGCATCAGCAGGTCGATTTCCCCGAACCTGCTGCGCAGGTTTCTTGCGACCGTCTTGTAGCCCTGTTTTTTGAGGTGTTTCTCCGCGAGCCGTTCGCCCTGCCCGCCAGGACTCGTGCCCCTTCCCGTCAATCGCTTCAGGATTTGATTGAGCATGGCTCGGGCCCCCTCTTCTTTTCATGGAGAAGGCGGCGCATGACGCTGGGAAGCGAAACAAATCGCGGCTTGCCAAGAAATAGGCTTCTATGTTGATTCCACGATGCCCCTCGCCCCAGCCCTCTACTTGAGGGGAGAGTGAGCGAAACGCGTGGCTTATTGGTCGTACCTGGCGAAAGCGATGTCAAGCAGCTTCTGTCCCATCTCGTTGGGGTCGGAGTAGCTACCACGCTTGAGCAGGTCCATCCGGAAGCGGAGGGCCTCCCGCTCGAACTGGGTTGATCGGAGGACCTGCCCGATCTTGATCTGAGCGTCGGCCAACTCGATCTGGACGCCGGGCGTCAGCTCAACGACTTGTACAAAGTAGCTTTTTCCCCCTTCAACGATCGGCCCTGTATGTTCACCCGATTTCAGCTTGATCAGCGCGTCGTTGACTTTTTGATATCGGATTACCTGGTTTCCGGGAATCGCTTTTCCGCTCTGGTAGCTGCCGCCCTCGTTGGGGTTGTATTGATTCAACGCGGGGTCGGCGGCAAGTTTGTCAAAGTCTTTGCCGTTGTTGAGGCCTTGCTGGATTTGGGCCGCGGCTGCGGGATTGACCGCAATCATCAGCCTGATCACACGCTGGTCGGGCTGTTGATATCTCTCGATATTGTCATCGTAGTAGCGCTCAATATCCCGCTGGTTCACAACGATCTTGGGCATTACCTTCGATCGGACGTAGTTGCCGATCACCAGTTCCTCACGGAAGTCGACCAGGTGCTGACCCAGTTCTTTCCCACGCTTCTCGAGGAATTCGGCCTTGGCTTTTGCGACCGATCCCTGGCCGTAGAAACGCAGCAGTTCCTCACGCTCGGCTTCGATGCGGGCTTGGATCCCGCGTCGCTGTGTTTCTTTGAGGTTGAGCTCGGCTTCGCCGAGGATCAGTTTGTTGATGATGATGCCGTTGAGCCGGTCCCGGATAATCCCGAGGGCGTTCTGGCGGAACTCTTTGCGATCGAAGCGTCTGCCGAACGACTCAAGCTGCGCGACAAGGTTGATATCGAAGATCTGGTCGGCGTAGACCGCCTCGCCGTTGATGTGCCCGACCATCGCGTCGATGGGCAAGGCCTCCTGCGGCCGAGTGTCGGTCACGGGCTCACTCGATGCTTCGGGAGTCTCTGGCGATTCGTCAACACTTACCAGCGTGGTCTCGTCGGCAGCGCCCGCGTCACTGGCCTGAGACGACTCACCGATGAAGTCATCTGGCGTAACAACCGGATCAGGCTGGTTGTTGCCCGCCATCCAACTGCTGCCACAGCCAACAAAAGTTAGGCAGGCGGTGAGCAGGGTAGCGGTCTTGATCGTTGATCGTTTCAGCATGGGTCTATCAAGCAGGCGGGATGTCCGAGATATAGTTTATCGGCAGGCCGGGCTCAACGACATTGATCGAGGGCTCAGTCTGGGGTTGAAGCCGGTTTAGGCCGGTGCAACGCCGCCTTGTGGCTCGCCGCCCACGTGTTCGAGTTTGCGGGCCCGCCGGCCGGTCTCTACGGTCGTGTCGGGCGTGTGCAGGTCCTCGCCCTCGCGGACCAGGCGTGCAGAGTTAAAGATGATGATGATCGAGCTGATGCCATGGCCCACCGCGACGACCCACGGGGCCATGAACCCGGCGAGGAGCAGGGCGAGCATCGCGAAAATGTAGATCATCGTGCCGACGAGGTTCTGGCGGATGACCGTCACGGTCTTCTGAGACAGGCCGACCATGAACGGGATGCGGTTCAGGTTGTTGTTCATGAGCGCGATCGAGGCGGAGTTGATCGCGACATCTGAGCCGGCAGCACCCATGGCGAGGGACACATCGCCGGCCGCGAGCGCCGGGCCGTCGTTGACGCCGTCACCCACGACCGCAACGGTATGGCCTTCTTCCTTGAGTTGTTCGACGAGTTCGAGCTTGTCGCCGGGCAGGGCCTCAGCGGTGAAGTCCGTCAGGCCGAGCGCCTCGGCGACACGTCGCGCGGGGCTCCAGCGGTCGCCGGTGATCATGACCCTCCGCTTAACACCGACCTCGTCGAGTTCGTGCAGCGCATCGGCCGCGCCGGCCCGCGGCTGGTCGGCCAGGCCAAGCCAACCGATGGCCCGTCCGGCGTGCGCAACAAACAACAGGCTCAGCCCCTCGGTCTCGCTCGTGTCTAGTGCGCTGACATCGATACCGCTATCCGTGAGGAAGGCCTCCCGCCCGACGAGGACCTCGCTGCCGTCTTCGAGGGTCGCCTTTACGCCACGTCCAGAAACCTCTTCGAAGTGCTTGGTCGGCGAGGGTTGTAGCTTCGCTTTTTCAGCGACTTCTACAACAGCTCTCGCCACAGGGTGACGTGAGTTGGCCTCGGCCGAGACACATAGACGCAGCAGCTCTGCGCCGTCCATGCCATCCACCGGCTTCATCCGGGTCACCGACAGGTCGCCCGTCGTGAGTGTCCCGGTCTTGTCAAAGACGATGGCGGTCACTCGTCGGATGATTTCGAGGTCGCTGACCGATTTCACCAGGATGCCCAGGCGCGCCGAGGCGGAGAGCGCCGCAACAATCGCGGTCGGGCCACAGAGGATCAACGCACACGGGCACGCAATCAGCAGCAGCGAGATCGACGCCCGCAGGTCCTGGGTGAACACGAAGATGATGAACGCGAGGATGATCACCACCGGCGTGTAGTACGAGGCATACTTGCTAAGCTCGCGGACGACCGCGGGCTTGGACTGTGCCGCCTGAAGGATGAGCGACTGCACCTTACCCAGCGTGGAGTCTTCGCCCGCCCGGGAGATCTCGATCACCAGCCGACCGGTCTCGTTGATGGTGCCCGCGAAAGCCTCGTCGCCCGGTGCTTTCTCGACCGGGACGGACTCGCCGGTGATATTGGCCTGGTCGACGGTGGAATTGCCCTCGACGACCCTGCCGTCGCCGGGGATGTTGTCGCCGGGCAGGACCAGCACGCGGTCACCGGGCTTGAGCTCAGAGGCAGCGATCTCTTTCTCGCCCGCGTTGGTGAGGACCACGGCCTTGGTTGGCGTGATGCGGATCAGCGACTCGATGGTTTTCAATGCGCCCGCTGCGGTGCGGTGCTCGATCAGCGAGGCGATCAGCATGAAGAACGCGACCACCGCGCACTCGAAAAACATGCCATCCGCGAAGGCGGCGATAATCGCTAACGCGACGAGCTTTTCCATGTGTGACCCGCCGGCGACATGCTCCTGGTCGCCATGCTCATCGGAGGGCTTACGGGTGAGAAGGCCCTTCGCAGCGCCGTAAACAATCGGGCCGCCTAGCAGAAGCGACGCGATGGCCGCGAGGATGCTGCCATGGAAGTTGCTATCGAAGATCAGCATGGCGATCGCCGCCGCGATCAGCACCGTTACCCCCAGCAGCACAGCGACAATCTGCAGGTCTAGCTTGTGCTCGCCGTCGTGCGAGGGGTCTTGATCGTGCTTATAATCGTGTGCGAAAGACGTGACGGTCGACATGAACAACTCCGGCGGGCCAGTAATACGGCTGGATGACTCGGAATTGTAGCACGACACAGCGCCCGATTAGGTTCGCGCTGAACGTTTTTCGATGACTTGATGGGGCTCTAAACGCTGCTTTCAGGCGGCCTTGCGGCCAAAGAGACGCACCTTCCATGCACGCCGGGCGTACTTGGCGGAGTCGGACACCTTGCCCGACATGGCCAAGTCCAGCTGCTTTCGGCGGAGCCGGGCGAGGACGCGTTGGACGCGGGGGTTGGTGGATGCGGTGGGGGTTTGGGTTGTCATCACGGTCTGGCCTATCGTTTGGGCCGTCCCCGGAGTGGTCCGGCCGACAGGGGGCTGAACGCGGCCAAGCGGCGGCGTGTTGCAACCCCCAGGAAGTTAAAGACTATTTTGCATGCAATCTATTTCCATGTGTTGCGAAAACTGGTGCAAGAAAGTGCGAGGTGGAGATTTTGGAGACGTCTCCCGCGCCGAAGCTGAGCCCGCGAAGCGTCTGGTCCCCCGCTAAGCTATCCCCGTGGCGACCCAACGCATCATCACCGCCGACGCCAGCACACCGCAGGACGAGCAGCTCAACCTCGCCCTGCGCCCGCAGACCCTCGCCGAGTATGTTGGCCAGCCCGCGCTCACCGAGAAGCTGGCCATCACCCTCACCGCCTCCCGCCAGCGCGGCGAAGCCATGGAACACGTCCTCCTGCACGGCCCGCCCGGCCTGGGCAAGACAACCCTCGCCCATATCATCGCCAACGAGATGGGCACCCACCTCACCGTTACCGCCGGCCCGGCCCTGACCAAGCCGGGCGACCTCGTTGGCATCCTGACCAAGCTCCAGCCCCGGGACGTCCTCTTCATCGACGAGGTCCACCGCCTACCGATCGCGTTGGAAGAGTACCTCTACTCCGCGATGGAGGACTATAAGATCGACGTGCAGATCGACTCCGGCATGCACGCCAAGACGATTACGTTGCCCGTCCAGCCGTTCACCCTGATCGGCGCGACGACCCGGGCCGGCCTGATCTCCAGCCCGATGCGCAGCCGCTTCGGCCTGTCGCATAAACTCGAGTTCTACTCTAACGATGACCTGCTCAGCATCCTGACCCGCAGCGCGGGGTTGTTGGAGATGCCGACCGATCAGCCCGAGGCATTGTCCACTGTTGCCTCTCGATCGCGTGGCACCCCACGCATCGCCAACCGCCTGCTCCGCCGGGTCCGCGACTTCGCCCAGGTCAAGCACAACAACACACTGAACACAACGGTGGCCGACGAGGCCCTCCAACTCGAAGGCGTCGATGCGCTGGGCTTGGATGACCTGGACCGCAAGTACCTCCGCTGCATCGCAGAGGTCTACGAGGCCGGCCCCGTCGGTCTCGAAGCCGTCGCCGCGACACTGGGCGACGACGCGGGCACACTCGAACAAGCCGTCGAGCCCTACCTCTTGCAGATCGGGTTCCTCGCTCGTACGCGCAAGGGTCGGCAACTCACCAAGGCGGGTGCTGAACACTTAGGCCTTAATATAAAGCTCCAAGACGACCCCGAGCCTTTGTTCGAGTAACGCCTCCGTCGCGACCGGCTCACGGTGATTTCAATTGTGCCAGACCGTACATCCTCCGAGACCCATGTCCGCTCTTTTGAATTTATGCGCCTTGGCTTAAACTAATTTTGATGTCTGCGCGCCCTACTGCCATCCTGCTTGTATTCACCCTCAACCTCACCCTCGTTGGCTGTGAAAAGCCGCATGCCAGCGAGCCGACTATTACGCCGCCCTCAGCTTCACACCTAAGCGAGCCCCCGACCATGGGTAGGCTCGGCATCCCGCTTGGTACAGTCGCTGATATCCATCAGCCATCATCGTCGCAGGCGATGACCTACACATGAAATCCTACGCGGGCCGCTATCTGTTGAGCGTTACTCGGGTCGATAATCAACCCCTGTCTGAGCCCTTGTTGCTCGAATTCTCGGTGCCCGGGTTCGTTGATGTCGAACTCGCCAATGACGATTTTGATTTCTACGAACTCAATCACGGCAAACGCATCGGTCGGCTTAACTCAAACCAAGTCCAAGCCCTGCAGAATGACTATGTTGGAAAACAAGTGCGACTCGCCGTATACGAGACCGGCGGCTTCTCTGGCATCCCTGGCAACCTGCCCGATGACGTCCCGGTCTGGCAGGATCACGCTTTTGGCTTCTCGGCCCGGCTCGTCGTCCTCGCCGAGCGGGAGTAGCTGGTACAAGCCAGCGCCTAATAAAAGGCTGATGGCCGTGGTCAAGCAACGCTTGCCCATGGAACCTATCGTAATATTCTGGTTTACAGCAGTCCGGCTGACGTTTTCCGTGGATTGTTGCATTTAAAACAAGTACATGCCATGCCAAAATTCCTGTGTTTATTAGCGTTGATCGCCTGTTTGTTAAGCGTTGGCTGCTCAGCCCTCACTACGTTGCATGTCAGTGACTTGAAGCAGAACAAAGCCGAACTGATTGGCTCGTCCGGTTTGCCGCTTGGGACGATCTTTTTTGCTCGAGGCGATTTTGAAGTAAAACAACGAATTGGCAAAAGCGGGCTCTCGCCCCAGCGGCTACGCGTTTCGCATATCAATGGTCTACCGGTTGCGGAGCCTTACTTCATCAACATCGATACGCGGTATTACAACATCAACCTTAACCCGGCTAAAGACATCACGCTCATTGGTTTCGAATCGGGCACGTTTATAGGCCAGCCACCAGGCTTGATCGAACACACATACTTCATCCCTGGGGATATTGGGTTCGGCTTTATCGAACGGTTCGTTGTAATCCGTGAAGCCCATACGGGCGATTCGGTCGAGTAAAGCGGAACCTGCCTAGGATTCTATCGGCGGGCGGATGGGCGGTGAGTGCGGTATTTGCCATGGGGATACGAGGAGCTTGATAAAGGCCTCATACGCTACCTTGCAAAACCGATGTAACCAGGCAGAGCCGTCTTATATAGCCTTCCCCATCGGCACCTGCCCCGCAACCAGCATCACCGCCAGCAGCAGCCAGCCAATCACCACGTCGATCTTCTGGAATTAGCGGCGACGACGCCGGCACGCTCGAACAAGCCTTAGAGCCCTACCTCTTAAAAATCGGGTTCTTCGCACGTACGCGCAAGGGTCGGCAGCTCACCAAGGCCGGGGCGGAACCCCTTGGGTTGAAGATTCGTATCAATAAGCAGGGCGATGGCGAGCTATTTGACTGAGCCATCTCGATGTATCGCACTGTATGTAGCTTTCAAACCGAGGGGCCAACGTGAAACGAACGACGACGGTGCTGTACTTGATGATTGGTGTGTTGGCGTTGCTTGGCTGTAACAGCACCTCGTATCAACACCCAGCGATCGAGGGCGAATGGACCGAGCCGGTCAACGGCGTCTGTCTAAGCGTGCAGCAGATCGCGAGCACGTACCAGCAGCAGGACCACATCCTGCTGCTGGTCATGGCTCAAAACGTGTCCGACAAGACGGTCGCATGGCCTGGCTTCCGGTTTGAGCAGTGTGCACGCTTACCGCTTCTCGAAGAGGGGGGATACGAAAAGCAGGTGTATTACCCCGCGAATACACGTGTGTATGCATCGCCTAGTGAGCCGCGTGCGCTGGATCAATATGAACAGATAGAGCAGCTGCAGGCCGCGCTTGACGTCGAATCACTGCTCACGCCAGGCGAAGTCCGACTATATGCCCTGCGGCTATACGACCCCCGTGAACTACAGCAGATGGCGCGTCAGCTCCAGCGCGGCTTGATCTACGCGCACGAGATGATCTGGCCCGGGCTCAACAGCCATACCTCGGACGGGGCATGGAAGCTTCAGTTGGTCTACCGCCCCGAGGGTTTCCCTTTTCAAGAGAGCGAAAACTTGCTTTATAAGCATGTTGAAATCGAAGACTTGTGGAAGGGTATCGAGATCAAGCTGCCTGCGATCGAGATCCACTGGGTTCCCAAGCGCCACCCGAACGGTCTCTAATCAAACCGCCACCTATTTAAGCGCGACCGCGAACAGCAAACTATTGCGAAACAAGTCAACGCTCTTGTGATCTTTGGTCGGAGCGAATATCGACAATCAGTGCTGATACCCGCCGAAGTACTCGACCGGCGACCAGTCCGGTGACACGTCCGGCAGCGGCGGCACATCATGCTTGGCCAAGTCGTCGACCGCGTAAACCACCTCGCCGCCCACTGCGGTCAGGCTGGTCTGTAGTTTGGCGATCTGATCGTCCGGCACCGTGAAGAAGTCATTGTTCAGAACAAGGAAGTCGGCGAGCTGGCCCTTGGCGATCGCGCCTTTTTTGCCCTCATGGCCGGTCGACCAAGCGCTGTTGACGGTCCAGAGGCGCAGCGCTTCGTCGCCGTACATCTGCATCCCCCCGAGCGACTTGCCGTTGCACAGCCATGCCAGGCTCAGCCACGGGTTATACGAAGCGACGCGCGTGCCGTCCGTGCCCCCGCACACCGGAAGGCCCATCTTCAGCATCTTGCGGATCGGCGGGGCCTGCTTCAGCGCATCGGCTCCGTAACGCGCGGCAAAATCCTCCGCCTGGTAGATGATCCGGTTCTGGACTGCGATACCGCCACCCATCGCGGCGATACGTTCCAGGTTCTTTTCGCTGATCGTCTCGGCGTGGTCGACGATCATCCGCGGGCCATAATCAAGGCGCCCGCCCACCTTCTTGCGAGCCATCTCATACGTCCCTAGCAGCCGCTCGATCGTCTCGTTATACGTCATGTGCTGACGCGTCGGCCAGTTGTTCTCAGTGAGCAGGTCAATGATCGGCTGCTGGACCTGCTCGGCGTACGTATCGATCTCTGGCCGAGCGTCTTTGAAGATCTCGTAGTCATACGCGGCCCAGCAGATGTTTTCGCCCGCGCCGCCGAGGTACAGCATGTCGTCGCCGTCGCCGGGCTTATGCTCTTGTACCCACCGACGGTAGTTGGCTTCTTCCCGGCCCTTAACCTGAGGGAAAGTGTTCATGCTGGTACGGACTTTGAGTCGGCCATCGGCGTTGAGCTGATGGATGACGCCGTAGGCATCGGGGTACACCATCCCGCCGCCACCACAGTCGCTCACGCTCGTCACGCCGAGGCTGTGCATCTCTCGTTGGTAGTGCAGCGAATTATTGATCCGGTCTGCTGGCCCGAGCCGTGGCCCGTTCGAGATCGACTTGTAGAGGATCAGCCCGGACGGGTCGGCGTAGACCCCGCCGGTTGCTTTACCTTGGTCGTCGAATTCGTAACGCCCGCCGGGGTAGGTCGGTCGGCTGGGCTGGTCGTAGCCGAGGTATTCCATCGCGCGCGTATTCAGCAACGCGTAGGCGTAGAGGTACAGGATGAACACCGGGTGGTCGGGCGTCACCGCGTTGAGCTCTTCGAGCGTCGGCATCTGCCGCTCTTTGAACTGAAATTGCGAGAACCCGCCGATCACGCGGATCCACTGGCCCTTTGGTGTGCGCTTGGCCTGCTCGCGCAACATGTCCAGCGCTTCTTCCATCGAGTCGACGCCGTCCCACCGCGTCTCGAGGTTGTACACCAGGCACTCGCGGACAAAGTGCATGTGCGAGTCGTTGAGCCCGGGGATCACGCGCTTGCCGTTTGCGTTGATCACCTGGCTCTGCGGCCCGGCGAGCCGCTGGATGTCCGCATCTGAACCCACCGCGATAAACTTTCCATCGCGACATGCCAGCGCCGTTGCTTTAGGGAGCGCCGGGTCCATTGTCGTTACCTTGCCATTCAACAGGACCAGATCGGCAGGGTCGGGCTGCCTCTTTTCGCCGAAAGCCATGGGCTGCATCGATAGCGCTGCGGTGGTGGCCGCCGTGGTGGCGAGAAATTCACGCCGGGTAGTGTTTTGGGTCATCATCGGCTCCGAGTGATGGGTAAAGATTGCATTGGTACTGGCCGTTCAGACAGATTAAATGTCAAAAGACTGTCCGTGCTTTCATGCGGTAAGCCGTTCCAGTGTTTGTTCCCGCAAAGCGAAGGTTGGCCAAATAATCACTCGATCTCACCCGCCGCCTGACCCGTCCATGCGCTATGGCTGGCCATCGCCTCCGCATACCCAGGCATGTGCTCAGCAAAGATTTTTGCGCTGCCGGCACCCTCAGGGTTCCGCCAGTCCGAGAGAAGTTCACATGCAAGCGCAAACCAGTTACCCATCTCAGCACCAGCCTCTGCCATGCGCATCAGCGAGGCGGCCTGCACCTGGGTGTTGGTCGTGCCCGAAGCATCGGCGACCACGTAAACGTCATAGCCGGCCTCAAGCATTGAAAGCGTTACAAACGCCACACAAACATCAGTGGTGATGCCGCTAACCACGACCTTCTTACGGCCTGTTGCTTCGACCGCTGCACGGAATTTTGGATCATCCCATGCATTGATCTGGCCGTTTCGGCTCACGAGCGGTGCGTCGGGGAACATCGCCACCAGTTCGGGCAGCATCGGGCCGTTGGGCCCCTTCTCCGCACTCGTCGTCATGACGACAGGGATGCCATGTAGCTTGGCGACCTTCGCCTTCGCCATGACATCCAACTTATAGCGATCCATCTCAACGTTATCGACCAGGTTCATCAGGCCCGCTTGGTGATCAATAAACAGCACGGCACAGTTATCTGGGGTCAGCCGCTCACGCTCGCCACCAGCAACCCACTTCTCTGGGTGGCCTACCGATGTGCCTTCGCTTCCCATCGCTGTCTTATCCTCGTCGCCCGCCTTCACCATCAGCGGCAAGCCAAACACGAACGCGATGATCAATAGTGTCATCGACCAAGCGGTAACGCTGGGGAAGTTATGCTTGGTGGTGTCAGTAGGATGATTAGAAGTTGGTTTCATCGGGAAAGCTCCAGTTAGATTTTCTGCAGCTCGCTCGGCCCACAGACATCGACGGGCCCCTTTGCTGCAACTGTCTCTATAAAATGATCTGTCAAGGGCGGGTGTAGTACGGCTTGATTCATCAGCCCAATATTCATCTTGTATTCAAACTTAGTAGAGCTTTTTCGATAACATCAAATCAACTTAGTTACTTTGATACAACTCATCCCCAGCGTATACCTATGCTTCTGTGCATACCTTGGGAGCGTTTATGACCGACTCGCCGGAACAACCTGACCCCAACTGTGGGATTGCCGATGTTCTGTCCCTCTTCAAGGGGCGTTGGAAAGGTGAAGTGATCGCGCTATTGAATGATCAGACCTTGCGATTCAATGAGTTACGCCGTGAGCTGCCCGGCGCATCTGCCCGAGCGTTGACTGAGAGCCTGCGGCATCTGGAGCGTGACGGCATCATTCTCCGTACCCAATTCAAGTCGGTCCCGCCACGTGTGGAGTACAAGCTCTCCAACTATGGTGAGCAGCTCGTACCGCTGCTGGATCAGATCTATGACTGGGGCCAAGAACACTTTAATTGTGTTCGAGCCTGCCGCGAGAAATACGATGCGGCGAACGCCGAGTGAGCATATAAGACAACGGCCGTTGCTAGGCTGCGCTTTTGCCCAACGGCACCAGCCCCGCGACCAGCACTACGGCCAGCAGCAGCCCACCAATCACCGCGTCGATCCTCTGGAGCCAGCGGCGGCGACGCAGGCACATTCTGAAAAGCTTTCGAGCCCCACCCCCTGCAGATCGGGTTCCTCTCACGGACCCGCAAGGGTCGTCAACTCGCCAAGGCCGGGCAGAGCACTTGGGCCTTAAGATCAAGCCACAGGACGACCTCGAGCCGCTGCTTGAGTAGTGAAAGCCAGTGAGCAGTTACTCAGTCTGACTCGAACTGCAGCCTGAAGTGCGTTACGTTAACTTGGCGTACGAATCTGACCGGCTCTTCGTACCGATACAGCGTCAGCAACAGGTTCGCCTGTCCAGCTGGGTACCGTCCCTCTTCGCTGAAGCCGAAGATGATTCGTTCTCTAGTAGTGGTATCTTTTGGTGTCAGATTGTAATGCACCGGGTAGCGCGGTAAGAAGCACACTACGCCGGGCGCGGTGTTCCCGAGTGTGGTCTCGGTGACGATAGTGCTGATCGTGTCCTCATAGCTGCCGAAGTAAGTTTTAAGTGCATCAAACTCAGCCGGAAGGGTGTCGAGCGCTTCGTCGTAAAGCAACAGCACACGCTCGTCCCACGCCGCGCCCGAACCCTCCAACACCCCGATCGCGTGGCCCTCGGTCTGTTTCTGCATCAGCGATTCACACCGCGCCCGATCGGTTGTGAAATGTGCACCGAGAAAGTGCTTGATGCCTCCGAACGACCTGGTATCCATGATCGCGAACGGCGCACGCTTGAGCAGGTACTCCCCAGACTCGTCTGGGCTGATGACCTTTCCGTCTTGCGAGAGCTGGATCGTCACCCTCAGATCACCCACAGCAAGCTGCCTGCTTGGCTCGGGCGGCGTGCAGGCGCAGCCAAGCGGTCAGGAGAATGGGAAGAAGCAGGACCGGAATGGTTGTGAAAGATGTCAAGGTGCTCTGCCCCTTTTTTAAGTCGTCGATTGCTTACCCAACGGCATCAACCCCGCGGCCAACACTACTGCGAGCAGCAGGCCGCCGAAGACCACGTCGATGCCCTGTAACCAGACCGGCTGGGCGAGCATCAGCATCAGCCAGCCGGCGGCGAGGCCGTAACGGATCGTGACCAGGCGGGAAAGCGCGGGTGGCAGGGCGGTCTTGCCGGACTCAAGCTCGTCGCGCTGCGGGCTCAGGATCGCCTCGGCAGCGAACAGCAGCACGATCAATAGCAGCATCATCGTGGCCATGCCCGACAGCTTCTTGCGGTGCAGCTGCTGGTTGGCGAGGATCGGCACACGGGCGGTCTCGATGTCGGCTTCGAGCTGGGCCTGTTCGTCGGCGAACGCGTTGGTCAATGCCATCGCCTGGTTCTCGGCGGAGACGTAGGCGGTGTCGCCGGGGTCGAGCAGCGCGGCCTGGGCCATAATGCCCTCGATCCGGGCGATACGGATCTCTTCATTGGTTAGGAAATCCTCAAGCTCTTGCTGCGCTGCTTCCAACTCGGTCATGTCGCCGCTGCCTGTGAACAGCTGGTCATACAGCGGCGGTGCGATCCGACCAAGCACGGCAGGCCCCATCAGCACGCCAATCAGCACGCCCGCGACCAGCATGTACAGATGCCGCTGGTCGGGCATCGGCCAGAGGATGAGTCGCGATGAAGCAGCGGTGTCGCTAATGGGCGGGGCCTCGCAAGGGGGCTTGAATCGCTTGCATGATAGGCGTAGTCATGCATCGGCTGCAGCATCACCCAACAAGCTACGCCAGCTTCGGCTGGATCATGCACTGCCGACGGACCCGCTCGAGGACCCTGATCAGCAAGGCAACGGTCTCGTTGATCGAGTCCTCGAGAGCCTCGGTGTCGCAGGGGTCCCCGCCAGTCGTCGCGAAGACTTGTTCCTGCAGCATCGCCCGGATCAACGGTGCGAGAGTCTCGACCTGTTGGTCGGTGTTCTGGTAGATGATCCGCAGGAGCTTAGGCAGCACCCAGCGAGCGGGCGAGAGCTGCAGCTTGATGCTCGTCTCCTCGCATGTCTGCCGGTGGTCCCGGGCAATCAGTTCGTCATCGATCCATTGCTTTGCTGCTTGTTCTATGGCCAACATCATCGCGCACCTCCCTGTGTTGCGGGTGATTTGCCCTTTTGGGCCCTGATCGGGTTGTCAATCCCTGATGAATAAGACCTTTAAGCCAAGGCATGGCCATGGCAAATGGTGCGGTGCTACGACAGCCGTTGGCGCTTCAATCCCTTGCGGCCAAACGCTGCAAACCACAACTCGATACTACCTTAGACCTACCTTGATACTACCTTAGACCTACCTTGAAAACAAGCGAAATCGTCTTTACCGAAAATAAGAGACCACGTTCAGCTACGGCGTGAGAAAGATGTCTTCATCCTTCACAGTCGTGCCATTACTCTTTGTGCCGGGCTGATAAAGCCAGATATTGTCGCGGGTCTTCCCATCTTGGTTTACCGCGGGTCGGATCATCCACTGCACCGACCCGTCGCTGATCAGCACGTTCTGCCCAGCGCCGTCGTGATTGACGCTGCGCGTCATGCTGGGCACATCCTCATTGCGAACCAGGCCCTTAGGCGTGACGCGGTAGAGCGGGTTGGCATCGGAGAAGATCGGCCGGGCCTTAATGAAGAGCCTGAACGGCCCACCCGCAGCGGGGTTCTGCCCGTTGTACAGCATCGCCGGGTCGTCGTTCCGGCCCGATGGGCAGGACAGATGCTTGGACGCGACGCGCATCTCGTCGATCAGCACGAAATAGCTGGCCTGGTTGGCAGGCACGGCCGAGCCGTCGACATTCGTGCGGGCGAACTTGGCGAGCGGGTCAAAGACCTCGGCCCGGGGCTGTGCGGCACGGTGGGTCTCGCCCTTGTTATCGAATGCCAGTCCCTGCAGGTCACCACCCAGCCCCGCGAGGTTCTGGCTGCACTGTGCGATCTCGGCATCACGCTGGGCCTTGTTGAGCATCGGCAGCAGGATCGATAACGCCATGACGAAGAGCGCCGCGGTAGTCACAAACTGCCGGAAGCCGACCGAGCCCTGCCGGTCGCTAGAGACCACCATGCTGGAAAACGCCGAGCGGCCCTGCTGGGCTTGACGGTCCTTCTCGACGGCCCGCATCGTGCTATCGGCGAGCGCATCGGGTACTGATTCATCACCCGTCCGGTCCAGGATGCTGAGCACGGCTTGTACCTTGGCCAGGCGTTCACGCAGCCCGCTCGGCGTCGGCCCATCGGTTAACCCGAGATGACGCAGCGACAGCCAGGCGTCCAGCGCCTCGCCATCTTCGGCAGAAAGTGACACCGGGTCCGCAACCAGCACGCCAGCCAGCGTCCGCTCGGCCAGGCTTGGGTCGGCCTCCTGTGCCTCCCACCGGTCCAGCAGCGACAGCAGCCGGCTGACACGCGCGGCGCGGTCAGGCTCGTCCGCGTCGACAATCTCGGCTAGCGTCTCGCCCGCCAGCAGGCGGTCCAAGAGCTGGCTGTCAGCGCGGCTCAGGCGGCGTTCTTCGGGTTGGTTCTTCTCGTATTGCATCACAGGCCAGGGCGTGCGCGTTTGATACGCATCGGGGGCGGGGCGGGTTTGTTCTTTTGTTCAGCGGTCAGGTATTTTGTCGGCCGAATCGGGGTATCGGGCCTTCCAAAGCTGGGCAAACGTCCCCACCGCCGCGTGAAGCCGGCTTTTCACCGTGCCCAGCGGGATCGACAGCATCTCCGCGATTTCCTTGTAGGCAAACTGGTGAAAATACGCCATCACCAGCACCTCACGCAGATGGTCCGGCAGCTCGTCAGCGATGTCCCGCACGAGCGCCTTCACCTCCGCGTCGTCCGCTACCTCCGTCGGCAGGGGGATGTCCGCCTCCATCAGGTCGATGAAGCTCGCCCCCGACTCGCTGGATGAATCAATCGTCGCCGACAGCGGGGCGGTCCGCCTGCGTTTCTCCCGGCGGAGGTGGTCTCGGGCCTTATTCGCCGCGATCGTGAACAGCCAGGGCTTGAACCGCTTGCTCGCATCGAACGTCGCCGCCGACTGGTGCACCTGCAGGAACGTCTCCTGGAACAGGTCCTCGGCAAACGCCCGGTTGCCCGCGAACCGGATCAGGAAGTGGAACAGTTCCTTCTCGTACCGCCCGATCAGCTCCGGCAGCGCCGCGACATTCCCCTCCCGATACGCCACAACGAGCTGTTCGTCCTTGAGCGTGGTTAGATCGACGTGATTACTTCCCGAGGCCATGGCCCGTGATTGTACGCCAAGCCCGCAGCGACGCCCGCCCAATCGATATTCAGTTTCAACCGATTGTGCGCGAAAGTGCGTATTGGCTCACTGGTCGCTTTGTATCAAAGGGCGAAAACCCAGCGCGCACAACCGGCGCACCCCCGCGCACGTTCAACCAAGCCCATGGCTTTGCGAAGCAATGCCGTGGGGTGCCGATACCCTCGCAGCGTGTCTTCGCAGACAAGCTGCGGGCTTGATATGTTTTTTATGAATCGACCTACCCTCAATCAAACCCCAACCCCAACCTCCGCGCGCACAACCACCACCACCCCCATCAGCCCGCAACGCCGGCCAGGCGAAACAAATAACGAATCAGCCGCAACGCTACGCTTCTTTGCATCGCGTGTGTCAGTCGACCCGTTATTCTCCGAAGACTAGCGTCGACGACGCAACATGAGCAAGCCGCCCAGGCCCAGCAGCGAGAGAGATCCCGGTTCGGGCACCGGTATCAGTTGCAGATCGGCCAGCGTCAGCACGCGGATCTGGTCCATGCCACCCGGACCGACCACGAGGTTGAAGGTGATCGTACGCCCGTCTTCACCGACCGTGATCACATCGCCGTTTTCACCATCAAAGAGAGTCCGGCGGTTGTCGGTCGTATCGAATTCCACGTCGCCGAAGGACAGAAAATCGCTGTCGTTGAGGTTGTCCCGGCTTAAGATCAACGCGACAATATCGTTCTCGAACTGCACGGATCCCTGCGCAGTGGTTAAGTCTTCTACATCGAGGTGGATCAGGAAGCTATCGACCACCGTGCCAGCATCAAGGATACCTCCGGACGGCAGGTTCAAGGCGTTGTAAGTCGATGCTGAGCCATCGGCGTCGATCGAAAGGTCCGACCGCAGCGTCGCCAGCTGTCGTTCAACAACGACGATGGGCTGCGCGCTCTCGTACGCTCCCTGCGTGAATACGCCTGGGCTATCGGCGTCGATAACCGCGCCGTTCACGCTGGAGATACCGGTCCGGTAGTCCCCCCCGTTGCGGCTGACGTCGATCTCCAAGAGCCAGGCGTCGAGTTCCGCACTCATACTGTTAACCAAGTCCGGCATAGCGCCGGCCAGGTTGGTCGTTTCGTTCGGGTCGTTCAGGAGATCGAACAGCGCATAGGTATTGCCGTTGTTGTTGGAGATCAGCTTGTACTGGTCGCCCATAATCGCCTGGCGATTCCCATTCTCGTAGCGGAATTTCAGTTTTTCCTCACGCTCAAACGATTCGCCCCGGAGCACCGTCAGGATACTCCCCCCATCCAGTGCGCGGTCATCGGGCATCTCGATACCCCAGAGGTCTGTCAGCGTCGGCAGGTAGTCGCTGGTTGTTGCCGCCTCACTGGTGGTCGTCCCGGACTCGATCGTGCCCTGCCACTCAAAGATGGCCGGCACCCGGATACCGCCTTCATACAAAGTGCCCTTCTGGTCGCGCAGGCCCGCGGTCGAGCCGGGATCGATCGGGCCGTTGTCGGAGACGAAGACGATCATCGTGTCCTCGGCAATCCCCAGGTCTTGAACAGTCGAACGGATCTCGCCAATCGCGGCGTCCATCCGGGTCACGATTTTGTAGTAGTCGCGCTGCTCGTCGGTCAGGCCGGGCGTGCTGTCGTAGTTGGTATCGTTCGGGTCGGCGATAATAGGGATGTGCGGGGCGGTGAACCAGACCGTGGTCATGAACGGCTCGCTGCCCTGAGCGGCTTGTTGGATAAAGCCGGTGGCCTGCTCGGCGATGATGTCGGAGGTGTAGCGGTTGTCCACGACCGCGTCGGGCACGCGCTGGTCGTAGCCGGTCCAGTACGCCGCCTGTTCCACGCCATTTTCCGGGAAGTTGTCGTATGGGTCGTACGTGGGCATCCAGTTCTCGGAGACGAAAGCAACGTCGTAGCCGTTGGACCATGGCGGGGAGTAGTCTTCGTGGTTGCCCGGCGCGCCGAGGCGCATGTCGTTGGCGGTCTTGGTGACCGAGCCGACGTGCCACTTGCCGAAGTGCCCGGTCGTGTAGCCCTGGGTCTGGGCGAGCTCGGCGATGGTGATGTCCTGGTTGTCGATGCGGTTGTCTTCCTGGCTGACACTAAGAAACTGATCGATGCCCGTGCGCAGGCCGTTGCGGCCGGTCAGCGCGCTGACGCGTGTCGGGCTGCACACCGGTGCCTGTGAGTAGAAGCGGTCGAACGTCAACCCGCCGGCCGCCATCGCGTCGAGGTTGGGCGTCTGGATCGTCGGGTGCCCGGTGAACCCGGTGTCGCCGTAGCCCAGGTCGTCGGCCATGATGAAGATGACGTTCGGCCGCTGCGGTGCCTGAGCAGCGGCCCGCCCGGTAGGCGCCAGCAGGCACAGCGAAGAGGCCAAAGCAGCTGTGGCAAGCCCACAGTATTTCCGCGCGGCGGCGGCCCAAAGCAACCGCGTGCTACGGCGGCCTGCGCCGCAAGTATCGGTACTGAGTAATGATGGGTCGGCGTTGGATGATACAAATAGAGTCACTCTTGCCATCCTCCTCTTAAAAAAGTTTTTATGTTCACAAATACGTTGCCTCTAGATGATGGGGGGGCGATCAGGTTGTCTTGCCGGGTTCAAGCCCGGCCCGCTAGCGGTGTGCCTCTTGACAGTTTTGCGAGAGCTGACTCACATACAAGAGCCGATCGCGCCGTCCGTAGATTGCGGCATACCTGTAAGTCAGTTGCTGTTGCGTCCCTCTGGGAACGCACCCAGCAGCCGGTCGACGACTTCATTGAAACGGGTCCAGTTGTCACCAGTCGGAGTAAGCCTTTTAAAGGCTTCCCATGCGCTACCGTTAGATTCAAAGGCCACGCTGCCATCGGCGCGCAACGCGTTGAACCCCTTCTCGGTTTCATGGGCGACCCGTTCAATATTCTCGACGGTGTCGATAGAAAGCAGGTAGTCCGACGACATCTGATCAAGCCGATCGTAAAGGATGCCTCGGGGGTTGTTCGCGTTGTTGGGGTTCCACATATACGCCATGCGTAACGCCCAGTCATCGGGGTTGATCCCCCAATTACCGTTCGCGTCCTGGTTGTACGAGAAAGTCATCCAATCCACCAGCTGGCTCGGGCAGTAAAAGATCTCGGGTGTCTCGATGTACCCGGCATCCCACAGCGCGGCGATGCTCGAATCCTTAACGCTTGGGTCAACACGGTTCGAGGTGGCGATCCGGGTCTCGTACGGGAAGCGCACCCGGTCTCCATCGTTCAGAGCAGAGACCGCCTTGGGCAGGGTGTCCGTGTTGTCGGTGGCGTAGGCCTGTGCCCCGACACCGAGTTGTTGCATCCCCATGGCGCATTGGGTGATTTGCGCCGATCGTCGAGCCGCCCCGAGCGCGGGCAGGAGCAGCGCGATCAACAACGCGATGATCGAGATGACGACGAGCAGCTCGATCAGGGTAAAGGCCTGGTTCTTGCGGGTAGACATAGGAGAATCCTCTGGTGAAAGTAATAGAGAGGCGGTCATCGTCTGATTAGAACGACACGATCTGGCGGACAAAATCGCTTAGCCGGCTTCCCAACCAAGCGACTGAAGGAGAATCGGATGTACTTAGCGGCGGCGGCGCAAAATTGCTAAGCCACCCAGCCCCAGCAGGGCAAGCGAACTGGGCTCGGGGACCAGCGAAACGGTCGCCGAGTATTCCAGAGCTCGGTCGACCTTAAGCTGTTTGTCGGTTCCGTCGATCGCTGCTGACAACTCATCATCGAATGATCCGCCGGTAGAATCATTGATCCGACGAAACGGGGTGTCACCAGCAGAGAAATCAGCCGGCGAAGTCAACGCGGTTGTGCCAGTCTGTAAAAGGAAGTAGAGGATGTCACCGCCCGACCCGGGATTGGTTTCCGGAGTGACCTCGGGCTTGATGCTCGAGAAATTCCATGTGAGTGCTTGGTTCAGAGTTGCAGTATCCAGATTGATCGTGTTGTCGGAGACGCCCAGGAAGTCGCTGTAGTTGGTTCCGGACCGGGTCTGATAAACACCTAGGTAGAAGTCTTCGCCGCCGGTGTTCGTGCCGCTGCCGAGGAACAGGCTCACACTATCAACGTTGTAGGTTGAGCCCGCCACAAGGTCGGGGGCCCAATCAGCCGAGATGCCGGTCGTGGCATCGAAATCGATCGCGATACCTGCGGTCCGGCCGTAGTTGTTGCCCGTCCCATCGGTCACAGTAACCGTCGCTGCGTCGGCATGGTTCGCGAAGAGAAGGGCACCGGTAACTAGAGATGGGAGTATTAGAAGTGGTCGCATAACGCGTCCTCCGTTGTAAGGCGTTTCACGCAAGAAACGCGGGTTAAAAACCCGCTCAATCGCTGAGCGGAACAGGGTCATGGTCATGATCGAGAAGCGCATCGGAACCCAACGCGTAGTGGCGCTTGATCACTTGAGCGTCTAATGGCTGGCGGTAGAGGGCAAACTCATCCAGTCCCCCGTAGAAGTTACGGTCGTCATCTTTAGAAGATTCGCCGATCGGCCTGGCGCTGAGCATCCCAAGCGACAAGCGCGATGGGGCGGCCAACGGGCGGTCGGAGGTTCCACGCGCGACCGACTTACCATCAACAAACAGCTCAAGGCGGTCCCCGTTTTTCACGCAGACCAGGTGCATCCAGGAGCCGAGCGGGTACGGGTCGCTGTAGAGCTGTCGCCCGCTCATTTTTTGGGTCGGATTGTCGCGATGGACCCAGCGTACCGTTCGGCCTGTCTCACCGATATCAGCATCCTTCAAGACTTCGTCAATGACTTCAAGGTGCATAATGCTGTGTCTACCTGGTTTGGAGAGGCGCGCAATCATCCCGCGGTGGTGGGCCTGCACACGGACCCAGCACTCGATGGTGTAGCTGTCTGAACCTTCGAGTTCCGGGATCGGCTGATCCATCGTGATGATCGAATCAGCATCACGGTCAAACTGGACAAAAGAGCCGCCGATCCCGCCGTCCTGCCGCTCGGCTGCCTCCGCAACACCACCGTGACGAGCACCGGCGATCCCGCTATTCACGACAGAACCCGCGCTCCAGTCCTGCATCCCCCAATAGATCAGGGGTTTACTCTCCAGAACGGCCTGGGCATACCGCCTCGATGCCACCTCATCGGGGTTCAGCGAACGAAGATACGAGAGCCCAACGCTGCCGTCGGTCATGTCACCCGAGGCGAGCGTGCCCGCCGGGCCCGCAGCGGCATACTTACCCCGTGACAAGCGGACCGGTACTGCGTTTGCTGAGGTGCCTTGGGGCTTGATGGGGTAGACCTCGACCTCCCCGTCAAATACCACGGTTTCGACACGGTCTCGCCGTACCGTCACGCCGAACTCGGTACCCAGGTCAACCATATCCATTTGAGGCGTGCGGACGACAAAGCCCTTGGATGATGGGGTTTCGCAGATGCCGACGAGTTTGCCTGCTTCTAAACGAAGTGAGTTGTTGCCAAGCAGCTCGACCGATGCGGGTGCTTCGAGGATGGCGACCGCGCCACGCCGCGTGGTGATCTCGGCGTATCCTTGGGTCAGCGTTAGCCGCTGGCCGGCGGCCAGCGCGTCGCCTCGGCTGAGGCTTTCACCGGACTTTAGTTGCCACATCGCGTCGTGCTCAGCGGTGAGGGTGGCGACCTGTTTGGTAAGCGCCAGGTGCGCCTCCGGGCCGACGCGGCCCGGCTCGCGGAGATCGTTGCCGTTGGCGATCTGCGGGCTGGTAGTCGTGGTGGTGTTGCGTGGGAGCGCAACGATCAGCACAATCGCGATCGCCAGGAGGGCAGCGATGCCGCTGGGGATCACGAACTGCCACTGCTGCCAGATCGGCCGAGCTATTTCGACTTGGCCGACCCAGTGGACCGGCTCGGCCTCGGCGGCGGCTTCCATTGCGGACAGGTTAGACAGCAGGTCGTGGAAACCGTGCAGCGTCGGATCCTTGGTCAGCTCGCCGGCCTGTTCGCGCTGGTCGCGGAACTGCTCGCGGACCATGGCCAGGGTCTTCATCACGGCGAGGCACTCTTCCGCCTGCTGCGGGGCTTGGCGCAGCTCTTCTTCGAGCTGTTCCATGGCCGCATCATCAAGCTGGCCGAGCAGGTAGGCCTCGAAGCGGTCGGCGATCGTGTTCTGCGATTGCTCACTCATCGGCCGGCACCCCCCTTGATCAGGCGGAGGCGGACGCACTCGCGGAGCGACGCGTGGGCGCGGGTGATCATCTGGTAGACGGACTTGATCGACCGGCCGGTTTGTGTGGCGATGTCGCCTGGCTTAACGCCTTCGCCGTAGCGGAGGGCGAGGGTCTTCTGGGCGTTGTCGCTGAGCTTGGGGATGCAGTGGCGGAGTGCGGCCATGCGCTCGGCGTCGTCGGCGGGGACGTGCTCCTGCGCTTTTTCAAACAGGTCGAGCACGTCCGGCGCGAGCAGGCGGGCGTGTTTGAGCTGCTTGCGGCGGATTTCCAGGCCCCGCAGCCGGATGGCGTGCCGGAGCCAGCCCGCGAGGTGGTCGGCGTCGATGATCTGGTCGGCCTTCTTCACCGCGGCGAGCGAGACGTCCTGCAAAATGTCCTCTGCCGTGTCCGCATCCCCAACCACGACCCACGCGTAGCCGATCAAGGTGGAACGCTGCTTGATGATCGTCTGGATGATTTGGTCTGGGGTGACGGGCAAGAATGGACCTTTCTACATTTCACTCTGCACCATGCATGGGCTTTGCTACAGGGTTTTTGCAAAAATGACCCGATTTTTTGAAAATAACAGGGGCTGACAGCCTGCCAGGGCGGCTTGGGCCAACGAGATGGCGGATTATTCCCCGACCTTTTTTAAAAGTCAGGAAATGATCCGCTAGGCCGCGTTATTCTCAAGGGGTACGTCAATCACCTAGCACCCCTGACCAAGGAAACATCATGCAAAGCCAGTCCACCACCCTGACCCGCCGTCAAGCCCTCCGGAACATCGGCATCACCTTCGGAGCCCTCGCGTTGCTGCCCGCGCTGCCCGCGTTAGCGAGCGATGGCAAGCTGGACGAGAAGGTCCGCCTCAAGCACTTCAACCTTGGTCGGGGCAACCTCGCGCTGTCCGGCTACGACCCGGTCAGCTACCACAGCGGCAAGCCCGCCAAGGGCAGCTCCAAGCGGCAGGTCCGGTTCAAGGGGGTGATCTACCGGTTCGCCAGCGATGCGAACAAGGAGAAGTTCGCCAAGAGCCCGTCCAAGTACGAGCCCGCCTACGGCGGTTGGTGCGCCTGGGCGATGCGTGAGGGCGACAAGACCGACATCGACCCGCAGAGCTACCTCATCATCAACGACCGGCTGCACGTCTTCTACAAGGGCGTGTGGGGCAACACCCGCAAGAGCTGGATCGACCTGGCGAAGAAGCAGTCCAACGCGGCGCTGATCAAGGACGCCGACAAGGGCTGGGCCAAGTTCGTCGGGTAAGGCCGCGAACCGATACACTCGGGCCATGGGCAACCGTTACGACGTGATCGTCATCGGTGTCGGCTCGATCGGCGCCGCCGCCTGCTACCACCTGGCTCAGCGCGGCGTCCGCGTCCTCGGGCTCGAGCAGTTCGGCATCCCCCACACGCTCGGCGCGCACCACGGCCTGACGCGGATGATCCGCAAGGCCTACTACGAGCACGCCGACTACGTCCCGCTGTTGCAACGTGCATATGAACTCTGGGACGAGCTTGAGCAAGACAGCGGTGAGAAGGTCCTGCACATCACCGGCGGGCTGTACATGGGCCCGCCGGACTGCGGGATCCTCACCGGCTCGCAACGGGCTTGCGAAGCCTACGGCCTCCAGCACGAGCTGCTCGATCGATCGCAGCTCGCCGACCGCTACCCCCAGTTCAATGTGCCCGAGGATTTCGTTGCGTTTTATGAGGACTGTGCCGGCGTGTTGCTGACCGATCAGGTCATGTCGGCGCATATCGGCCTAGCGCGTAAGCACGGTGCGCAACTCAACGAGCAAGAGCCGGTGATTGCGTGGCACGAAGACGAGCACGGCGTCAGCGTCACGACGAATAAGAAAACCTACCACGCTGACCATGTGTTGTTCGCCGGCGGCGCGTGGACGGATCAGCTGGTCCGCGACCTTGGCGTCAAGCTCCGCATCACCCGCCAGACATTCGGCTGGTTTGCACCCAACAACGCAGCACCCTTGCAGCTCGGCACGCTGCCCTGCTGGTTCATCGACGTGGGCGGGGGTTGGGGGCACTACGGCTTCCCGTTGATCCCCGGTCAGCCCGGCTTCAAGTTCGCCTTGCACAAGCCGGGCAAGGTCGTCGGCCTCGAAACGATCCAGCGGGATGCGACGCCGGAGGACCGGGCCGAGCTCGAAGCGCCGCTGCGCGAGAAGATCCCCGACGCCGCTGGGCCGTGCGTGTCCGTGCATACCTGCCTCTACACCAACAGCCCCGACAGCCACTTCATCATCGATACTCACCCGCGCAGCAAACGCGCGACGATCGTTTGCGGCTTCTCCGGCCACGGCTTCAAGTTCGTCAGCGTGATGGGCGAGCTGCTCGCGGACCTGGCCACCACCGGCAAGACCGATCACCCGGTCGGGTTCCTTGGGTTGGAGCGGTTTTGAAATCGCTCGAATAGTGAATGCCTTGGGTGGGACGCCTATCCCACCAAAGACAGAAAACGATTCAAACCCGCTCCGCCGCGACCAAGTCCTCATACGTCTCCCGTCGGCGGATCGTCATAAACGAATCGCCATCGACCATGACCTCCGGCGGGTAGGGCATCGCGTTGTAGTGGCTGGCCATCACCATGCCGTACGCGCCCGCGCTGAACACCGCGAGCAGGTCGCCCCGGCCGACCGGCGGCAGCGGGCGGTCCTTCGCGAGGTAGTCGCCGGTCTCGCAGATCGGGCCGACGACCTCGCTGATCTCAAGGCCATCGAGCTCCATCTTGATGCGGCGCTGCTCGGGCACGTGCTCGGGCGCGACCCGCACCGGCCAGATGAACTGCTCGGCCTCGTACAGCGTCGGGCGGATCAGGTGGTGCATCCCTGTGTCGCAGATCACGAACTTCTTCGCGCCGCCTTGCTTGATGTACTGCACCTCGGTGACCAGGATCCCCGCGTTCGCCGCGATGGTTCGGCCGGGCTCGAGGATGACCGTGCCCCCAGAATTTTTGAACTCCCTTAGAAGAGGCACAATGGCATTGGCGTAGTCGGTGTAGGCGGGCGACGCCCCGGTTTCGTAATCCGCCGCGTAACCACCGCCGATGTCGAGCGTGTTGATCTCGAACCCGTCGGCCCGCAGCTCGGCGATGATCTCCAGCGTCTTGCTGATCGCCTTGACATAAGGCTCGGGCGAGTAGATCGGGCTGCCGATGTGCAGGTGGATCGCGTCCAGCCGGCAGTGCTCGTTCTTGCCGTAGCTGTGGAAGAAGCGCTTGGCCCGCTCGATGTCGACGCCGAACTTGGTCTCCTTGCTGCCGGTGGTGGTCTTCGCATGCGTCCGCGCGTCGGCGACGTCCGGGTTGATGCGCAGCGCGCCGTGGGCCTGCTTGCCGAGCCGCTGGGCGATCAGCGCGATGTTCTCGAACTCGGCCTCGGACTCGATGTTGAACCAGCCGATGCCCGCGTGGATGGCCTGCTCGATCTCCTCGTCCGTCTTGCCCACGCCGGCGTAGACGACCTTGGACATGTCGGCCCCGGCCTGCTGGGCGCGGAACACCTCGCCGCCGGACACGACGTCCATCCCGCTGCCCTGCTCGGCGAGCAGCTTGACGATGTGCATGTTGCCGCAGCTCTTGATCGAGTAGCAGATGATCGGGTCGAGCTCGGCGAAGGCCTCGCTCAGCGACTTGTAGTGCGCGAGCAGGGTGTTTTTCGAGTAGATGTAGGCCGGCGTGCCGACGGACGCCACGACCTCACGGATCGGGGTGTCCTCGCAGTACAGTTCGCCGTCGCGGTAGTTGAAGTGGTCCATGGGGCGTGAGGGAATGGGGAGTAGGGGTTAGGTAGCCGACAATTGATCCGAGCGGCGTATGATAGCCGCCCGGATCGGTGGGTACTCATGCAAAACTCCAATGCTTCTTCGAGGTCGATCGGCCAACGTACTGCGGTGGTCGGGTGCTGCGGCGTGGGTAAATCCACACTGGCCAGGCGTATCGCGGCGCGGACAGGCCAACGCTACGTCAACGCGGACGAGATCTTCTGGCTCCCCGGCTGGGTACAACGGCCCAAGCCCGAGTACCGCCGCATGCTGACAGAAATGCTCTCGGGAGACGGCTGGGTGTTCGATGGGAACATCGGCAGCAACCGCGAGATCGCGCTGCCACGGATCGACACCCTGATTTGGCTGGATTATTCCTGGGGCACCACAATGAGTCGGTTGCTCAGGCGGACCGTCCGAAGGGCGTGGACAAAGGAAGAGATTTTTTCAGGCAATAGAGAGAGTTGGCGTCAATCCTTCGCGAGCAAGGAATCGATCTTGCTGTTTGCATGGGGTGCCTATGGCGACTACCGAACCCGGTACCAGCAGATGTTTGCAGATCTACCAGAGCATATCTCTTACGCGGTCAGGCTGACTTCGCCGCGTGATGCCGAGACATTTGTCCGGTCCTTGTGATGCCTGACTGTGCCTGGGGATAAAATAGATCGATGGACTGGGTCTACCTCGACAACAACGCAACCACCCGGCCGCTGCCCGAGGTGACGGCCGCGATCGATCAGGCGGCCCGCGAGCTCTGGGCCAACCCGTCCAGCGTCCACCGCATGGGCCAGCAGGTCCGCCAGCGCATCGAGCTGGCCCGGCAGTCCGTTGCCGACCTCATCGGCGCCAAGCCCCGCGAACTGATCCTCACCTCCGGCGGGACCGAGTCGGACAACCTCGCGCTCTTCGGTGCCGCGCCGCTGGACCAACTCAACCTCATCACCACGAAGATCGAACACGCCGCGGTCCGCGAGCCGGCCCAGCGCATTGAGAAGCAGGGCGGCACCGTCGCCTACGCCGAGGTCGATCGGGACGGCGTTGTCTCGCTGGACTCCATGACGGCGCTGCTAAACAAGCACGCTGCGCCCGGCCGGGTCACGCTGGTCAGCCTGCAGTGGGCCAACAACGAGACCGGGGTGATCCAGCCGGTCGAGCGGGTCGCCGCCGCGATCCAAAACAAGCGCGACCACGCGGCCGGGCTGGGCCAGCGCATCAAGGCCCTGCTGCACCTCGACGCGACGCAGGCCGTCGGCAAGCTGCCGGTCGATGTGCACCAAGTAGGCTGCGACCTGCTCACGCTCGCCGCGCACAAGTTCCATGGACCGAAAGGCGTCGGCGCCCTGTGGGTCAAGCGCGGCGTCCGGCTGCGGCCCACACACGTCGGCGGCGCGCAGGAGCAAGACCGCCGGGGCGGCACGGAGAACACGCCCGGCATCATCGGCATGGGCATCGCCGCGAAGCACGCCAAGGCCTTCGTCCAAGACAGCGACGCGATCGCCCGCGTTCGTGACCTGCGCGATCAACTCGAACAAGGCATCTGCCAAGCCTTGCCCAACACCGTGATCAACTCCGGCGGCACCGCTCCCGAGGGCCGTCTTTGGAACACGACCAACCTCGGCTTCCCCGGCGTCGAGGCCGAGGCTGTCCTGCTCGGACTCAGTGAGCAGGGCATCTGCGCGAGCGCGGGCGCTGCGTGCAGCAGCGGTTCGCTCGACCCTTCGCCGGTGTTGCTCGCGATGGGAATCCCCGAGCCGGTCGCGCATGGGTCGGTCCGTTTCTCACTTTCGCGTATGACGAAACAGGCTGATGTTGACCGCGCTTTGGAAGTAGTCCCCAACGTTGTTGGTCGGTTGATGAAGGCGCTGCCAACCGGGTGAGTACGCTGCGGGATGGCTCGGCGTATCATGTCCGCCCATGGATAGCCTAACGCTTGCCAGTTTGATGCCTGCGGAGTGGTTCCTGCTGCCCCAGTGGCTGCTGATCCTGATCGCGATCTTCTCTATGGTCGCGGTGATCTACGGCGCCGACTGGCTGGTCGAAGGCGCTGCCGGCGTTGCCGCGAAGCTGGGCATGCCCAAGATCATCATCGGCGCGACAATCGTCTCGCTCGGCACGACGACGCCCGAGGCCGCGGTCTCCGTCCTCGCCGCGTTCTCAGGCAACGCCGGCCTTGCGCTGGGCAACGGCGTCGGCTCGATCATCGCGGACACCGGCCTGATCTTCGGGCTCGGCTGCATCCTCGTCGCGCTGCCCGCCGACAAGTTCGTCCTCACCCGGCAGGGCCGGGTCCAGTTCGGCAGCGCGCTGCTGCTGTCGGTCCTCTGCTGGGTCTTCTTCGCCCTCTACGGCAGCGACGCGGTCATCAGCTGGCCCATCGGTGTCCTGTTCCTCGGCATGCTCGTCGGCTACCTTGCGATCAGCGTCAAGTGGGCCAGGGAACACCCCTCCGGCGAGCCGCACCTCATCGAAGGTGAAAAAGAAGGCGAGGTCGAGACCGACACGCACAACCACGCGGGCGGCAAGTCCCTGCTCGCGCTGTTCGGGCTAGGCTTCATCGGCTTGGTCGTTGTGATCGGCTCGGCGGACGGGCTGGTCGGCTCGGTCAGTAGGCTCGCGTTCGTGTGGGGCGTGCCCGACGTCGTGATCGCCGGCACGATCGTCGCCTTCGGCACCTCGCTGCCGGAGCTGGTCGTCGGCGTCCAGTCGCTCCGCAAGGGCCACGCCGAGCTGTTGGTGGGCAACGTGATCGGAGCCGACATCCTGAACGTGCTGTTCGTGATCGGCGCCGCCGCGGTCGCCGCGCCGCTCTCCATCGCTTACGACCAGGCGACGGACCAGCCGACGACGCAGTTCGTCTATGTCGCGCTGCCGACAATGATGGCGATGCTGATCTACTTCCGCTTCTGCATCTACAAGGCGACCAAGGTAGGCCACTTCAGCCGGTGGATGGGCTGGCCGCTATTGATCGGCTACGTCGCGTTTACGGTGGTCTCGTTCGCGAAGGCCGCGGGTTGGTTCTCGTAACGGCATAAGCAGATGCGAAGATTTGAATAGCCGCGAGGTTACGCCTCGCCGGTCCTGCGACGCGTAGCCTCGCGGCTATTTAGAGTTGCTGCTGATGCGTTGCAGCTTCCGGTAGTGCCGCCGCATCGCCCAGCCCGCGAAGCGCGGACTCAGCGTGCCCAGCGCGAGCCCGACGCGCGTCATCGCGCTCGGCCAGACCTCGGGCCTTGGCTTACGCAGCGCCTTGACGAGATGCCGTGCCACCTTCTCCGGCGTCTGCTGCAGCGCGACCGGCGTGTTCTTGTTGCCCGCCTCACCCGCGACGGACATGAAGTCCGTCTTCGTCCCGATCGGGTGCACGCTCGTCACCTTGAAGCCCTCGCCGTGCAGCTCCGACCGCAGCGCCCCGGCGACCGAGTCCTGCGCAGCCTTTGTTGCGCTGTACACCCCAAGCGTCGGTAGGCCGATCTCGCTCGCCGCGCTGCTGCAGACGAGCAGGTGCCTCAGGCTGTCGGGCGTCTGCCGCATCAGCGGGGCCGCCATACGTAGCGTCCGCGTCGTGCCGAAGTAGTTCGTCTCGAACATCTGCCGCTCATCGTACTCGGTCATCTCCAGCACGTTGACGATCTGACCGTAGCCCGCGTTGGCAAACACCGCGTCCAGCCGGCCTAGCTGCGCCCAAGCGTCGGCGAAGGCCCGCTTCATATCGTCCGTGTTCCGCACATCCGCCGTGAAGAAGTGCGCCTTACGACCGAGCGCCGCGACCTCGGCCGCGAGCGCCTGCAGCTTGTCACCCCGCCGGGCGATCAGCGAGACATTCATCCCCGCACGGGCGCAGGCGATGGCCGTCGCTGCGCCGATCCCGCTGCTCGCGCCGGTGATGAGGATGGCTTTGTTGGTCAGGTCACGGGCCACGGCATGAGTGTACGCGGTGTAGCGGGTGACGCGAAGCGTCCCGTGGTTCGGCGAATCGGTTCGCGTGATTCAACCCGAGTGCCTCGCACGGGACGCTTCGCGTCGCCCGCTACACCGTTCTATACTCCGCCCATGCTGAACCGAGATGAAGTCTGTCAACGGATCGCCGAGGTCGCGCTCTTGCGTGGCGAGTTCACGCTGAGGAGTGGCCGAACGAGCAAGTACTACCTGGACAAGTACTTGTTTACGACCCAGCCAGACATCCTTGAGGCGCTTGGCGCGCTCTTTCAAGAGAAGATCGATGCGATCGAAGGCGTAGACCGACTGGCCGGGACCGAGCTCGGCGGGATCCCGCTGGTCAGCGCCGCCGCGATCGCCACAGGCAAGCCCGCCGTCCTCATCCGCAACCAGAAGAAGGACTACGGCACCGCCAAGCAGCTCGAAGGCGCGATCCACCCCGGCGAAAAGATCGTCCTTCTCGAAGACATCGCGACAACAGGCGGCCAGGTCCTCGAAGCCGGTACCATGCTCCGCGACGAATTCAACGTCGAGGTCCCCGCGATCATCGCGACGATCGACAGACAAGAAGGCGCCCGCGAGAACATCGAAGCCGCGGGGTTTGTCTTCGATGCGCTGTTTACCAAGAGCGATCTTGGGATCGATGAGTGATTCGGTTTTGAAACCACAGATACACTCAGATCGACACAGATGATTTAAAACCATTAAGGCAGCGCTTCGCTTAACCGCAGAGGCGCAAAGATCGCCAAGATCACAGAGCAAGACACTATTGCTTTGTTCCTATTCATAAACTCTGCGTCCTCTGCGCCTCTGCGGTTAAGCGAAGCGATGCCTTGAATCTGTGTTCATCCGTGTGCATCTGTGGTTTCAAACCCTACCCAATCAACCCTTCACTGCTTGGCTTGTCCTGACCGTGGACGATGATGCGGTCGATCTCGGACTCGATCCGCACTTCACCGTCTTCCGTCACGACCGCGATGGGGACCTTGCCCGCCTTCCAGTCGGCCAGCGGCATCAGCGGGAAGCGGGCGGGCGCGGTGCGGTCGGGGTCGATGGTGATGTAGGTCCCGCCTGCCCCGGGCGCGAGCTTGTCCATGATCAGGCGTGGCCCGGCCAAGAGGTAACCTAGTGCCGTGATTCCGCGTGGGTAGTGCGCGAGGTTGTCGGTGATGTAGGCGTCGACGAAGCCCTTGGACTGCAGGTGCGTATTGCACATGACCTGCATATCCCAGTAGTGGCTGGCCGAGGACTTCCAGCGGACGTGCAGGTAGCGGGCGAGCATGTCCCGCCAGAGGTTCTGGCTGATGCGGAGGTGGTCGGTCTCGACGGTGGTGTTGCAGCAGCCGTAGCGGCGCATGGTCTCGCGCTTGCCGGACTTGAGGTCCTTGACCAGTAGGTCGCTCGGCAGCGCGGTGGGCATGCCGACCATGAGCGGCAGCAGCTCGGCGTTGGCGTTGTAGATGCAGTAGACGTTGGCGAGGTTGCCGCTTTCATCCGCGGTGAAGGCGGGGTCGACGCAGACCATGAAGTGGTCGCCGTACCACGCCTCCTCGAGGATCTTCGGCGTGGACTGCTCCGCGGCGTGCTCGAACATCTTCGCGGCCGGCGCAACATCCGGCGTGCCCGCGTGGCTGAGCAGGTCGCTTGCGGCGCGCAGCGCGACGACCCGCTTGACCGCGAGGTAGGTCTGCTTAGGCGACGAGCGGAACGCAGGTGAGTACCGCGAGCCGTGCGTAGTCGACACACCCACCGACGGGAAGCCCGAGTGGTCTCGGTCGGCCCAGTACAGGAACATCGCCAGCTTGGTGATCAGCGGGTAGTGCTCGCGCACCAGCGAGGTGTCGCCGGTCCAGCGGGTGTAGGTCTGCAGCAGCGCGAGCAGGTCGGCGTTCTGGTCGGTGGGTGACGGGCTCTGGTAGGTCGAGCCGGTGATATTCAACGCGCTGCCCAAATCGTGCGGCACGGTCGCGCCCTCGCTCGGGTCGTGCGCTTCGGTGCGCTCGAGGAACTGCTTGAGCAGCATCTTCAGCAGCCCCGGCCACATGCCGAGGTAGAACATGGATGCGTTGCACTCCGCGTTCAGGTTGGACTGCAACAGCCTCGACCCCTCGATCACCGAGAACCAGGGTCGCCTTGTCCCGGCCGGGCACTTCTCCTGCTCCACGCCGGGGTCTTCGTGGCTGAGCCAGAACGTGTTGGCGAGATAGGTCTGCCAGGCCTGGCTGACCAGGTGCTGCTGGGCGATATTCATCGGCGCCTGCTGGACCAGCTTCTCGATCCGGCGGGAGTGCGCGAGGTGGTCGTCTCGTGTCGCGAGCGCTTCCTCGACGACCTCGTCGATCGTAGACCAGTGGTCGGCATAGCGGAAAGCCGCGTCGTAGGCCTTGCCATCGCCGAGCTTCACTTTTGCGACAGGCTCGTCCACGTGGGCGCACCAGATCAGCCGCCACTTCGTCCCCTGGTCCGGCATCGTGACCGGCATCTCGATCGTCAGGCCGTCGCCTTCTTCGGTCGGCCCCGCTTCCGAATTCAGCGAGACGATCCGCTCCAGCGCACGCACGGTCGGCCCGTCTTTGGGCGGCAGGTTGGTTTCCGGGAACGGGCTCGAGCGGTCCGCGTTGAACGACAGGTGGTTGTCGTACCGCATGTGGATCTGCGAGCCCTCGACAAACATCTGCGTGTCCGGCCGGTTGATCCGCAGGAACAGCCGGACCTTCATGTCCGGCTGAGACGCCTGCTGCTTCCACCGCGCATGGATCACGTGGTGCACGCGGAACTCGAGGTAGAAGACCGGCAGCAGGCAAAGCTTCTCGTCCTGCGGGTAGAACGGGCTGTGGATGTTCAGCTCGAAGCGGATGTTGTGCTTGCCGGAGTAGCCGCGGTAGGTGATTGAATTAAACCGCTCGAACTGCTCGCAGTTGACTAGCGGCTTGCCGATGGTGGTGAAGGGCAGCGTGCGCTCGGTGCCGTCGGGCTCGACCATGCCCACGCACAGGTCCATCGGCCGGTCGAGCAGGCGCCCCATCGCGCTATGCATGACGCGATGCTTGTACGGCTCGAACAGCATGCCGAACCGGCTACCGAGCCTTGCGATCTGCCACGACATCAACTGCATACGCGAGCCTGCCTCATGAAGTATCTACAAGCGGTGCATTGTGACAAGCGGTGTGCCGTGGTCAAGCGGGTATGGAAATAACTGAAGTGGGGCAGACAGGAATGGCTGCCCCACTTTCAAATTGTGTGCCACTGTCAACTAGCCGGATCGTCCCCGCTCTCCGTGTCCGGCTCCACAACCGACAAACCAAAGCCGCCTTGCTCAAGCTGCTCGCTCAGCTCGGGCCCGGCGAGCAGGCGGGTCCGTTCCCAGAGCCAGCCCGACTGCCTGTTCTGCCCGGTGTGCTGCGCGGCGGTGGCGAGCATGGCGTGCATCGCGGCGCAGTGCTTGGCCGGCATGAGCTCGGCGAGCTCGACCTTGGTCCGGGCGCGGTGCATCGCGGCGTCGTACGCGCCGACCGCTAGCTCGTACCGCGTCTGGATCGCCAGCCGCTGCAGCGACTGCGCCAGCCCGAGCTTGGTCTGCTGCAGGTGCGCCAGCGCGTGGTAGGCACCATGCAGGTTGCCGCACTCCAGCTGCGCCTCGGCGAGCATGAGCAGCAGGTGCGGCCGCGTCGCGGCGGCGGGGCCCTTCAGCGGCTGATTCAACAGGCAAAGGCAGATCGCCGCGGTCTCCGCGAACCGCCGCTGCAGGTGCCGCATCCCCGCGAGGCGGTGGTAGCTCAGCAGCCGGGCCCAGCGCATCACCGGCTTGGCACGCAGCATCTCGTTGAGCGCCTGCTCGGCCTTGGCGGGCTCGGTCGCCATCAGCTCGCCGAAGGTGGTCAGCGACCGCGCGACCCGGGCTGTCGAAACCGACATCCACAGCCAGAGCCCAAGCACGAACGCGGGGGCGAGGAACCCGGAAACCAGCGTGACACCGGGCAGAAACAGCGTCAGAACAACCGCTCCAACGACACCGGTCAACAGCAGCCCGCGCATCATCTCATCCGCCGCGATCTGCTTCGCGAACTGTTCGGGATAAAACGGGTTTGACATACCTTTAGACATCCATCAACTCTCGTCTAGTTGCGACAGTTTTTTTAACTCGTCGAAGCGGTAGATCAGCGCGGACGCCGGGATGAGCAGCGTCGCTCGGTTCCAGAACTGTTGGGCCTGCTGCATGAGTACCTCACGACGCGCTTCATCCTCGGACGGGCCGTGCTTGGCCAGCAGGTAGCAGCACAGCCCGTACAGCGCGTAGCCGTAGCCCGCCTCGACGCCTAGTGGATTGAGTGTTTCTTCTGCGCTATCGGCGTGGTCCAACGCCTCGGCGTAGTGACCGGTCTGCACATCCTGGATCAACCGGGTCATGCGGAAACTGGCGGACAGGGTCGGGTCGCTGCTGTGCTCGGCCTGGCCGCGGAGCTTACGCAAGATGTCGTCCCCGTCGGCGAGCCGGCCGCCGGTCAGCGCCGCCATCGCGCGCTGCAGCCTGAGCCGAAGCGCGATCGGGTGGCTCGGTGGCAAGCGGTCCAGCAGGTACCCGTAGGCCACCTCCGCCGCGTCGTCCTGCCCGAGCTCGCCAAGCACGTGCGCGATGACAGTGACGGCCCGGCCGTGCAGCTCGGGCTTGGTCCGGCAGCGGGGCAAGAGTTCCCAGGCTTGTCCCAGCGCTTCGCGGTACTGGCGGATCATCGCGAGTTCCCAGACCCGGTTGGTCCGGCCCTGCAGCTCCGCGGCCGTGCGCGCCTGCCCGGACAGGTACGCCATGACGCCGAGCAGGCCCAGGAGCGGGAGTAACGCGAAACCCGGCTGGCCGATCATCAGCAGCGCGAGCCCCGCGATCGCGACGAGCATGAGGATCGGGCCGCGCTGCTGCCAGGCACCTGTTCGGATCGCGGGGTAGTCCTGAAGGTGCTTCGCGAGCTGGTCGGCCGTGGGCGGCTCAAAGAGGTTGGGGTTTGTGGCGTTGCGCATCTGCGGGCGATCAGTCGGATTTTTTTACCAGCCTAGCGATATCCGCAAGCAGGGCGGGGATCTCGATATCGGTCAGGCCGTCGTAGTACCCGCGGATCTGCCCCCCGCGATCGATCAGCACCAGCCGGCCGCTGTGCGCGATCGGCGTGGTCGGGTCGCCCTCGCTCGGGCCGACGTACAGCTTGAAACCGTCGCGCACGACGTCCCAGAACGGCTCCTGCTCCTGGGCACGGACATGCAGCCAGCGGCGGCCGAGCTCTGTCTCAAGATCCTCGTCGTCCCGGGCCCACGCGCCCATGTTGATCTTGCGGTAGCGGTTGAGCTGTTCCACCGTGTCGTGTTCCGGGTCGACGCTGAAGCTCACCAGCATCACGTCATCGAACGATGATGTCTTGGAAAGCTCGTCGGCCAGGTCCGCCATCGTCCGCCCGAGCACCGGGCAGATGCCGTTGCATCGCGTCAGGAAGAAGTCGCAGACCCAGACCTTGCCGAGCATGCTCTCTTTGGTGATGACCTCGCCGGTCTGTGAAGTGACCTCAAACGCCGGGACGTCCAGCGGGTCGTCGAGCATGAGGGTTGGGCCCTCCGGCTGGGGCGTGAAGATGACGAAGACCAGTGCCGCCGTCGCCGCCAGGGAAAAAAACGCCGTGATCAAGACGGGCAGGTTGAGGAACGTCTTCTTCATGGTCGAATCCTATGCCGGTTGGTTGGCCAGCCGCGTCGCCAAGCCTACCATCACGGCTGCAAAGGCCGCCACGACCAGGGCCGCGACCCACATCGGCACAAGCCCGGCCGGCGCATCACCGCCCAGCAGCAAACCCGACAGCAGTTGATGCCCGTAGGTCAGCGGGTTGATCGCCATGACAGCTTTCATCCAGATGGGCGCGGTGGCCACAGGGAAGACGGCTCCTGAGAGGAACCACATCGGCATCAGCAGGATGTTCATCAAGGCGTGATAGCCGGCGGTCGAGTCCATCCGCCAGGCCATGACCAGGCCCAGCCCGGTCAGCGCAACCGCGAGACCCGCCATCGCCACGACGGCGCCGAGCAGTTCTAAGACGCCGGGCCAGCCGCCGACGACCGGGTACAGCAGCAGGAACAGCACGCCCTGCACCATGGCGATCCCGCCCCCGCCGACCACCTTGCCCAGCACGATCGCCGATCGCGACGCAGGGCTGACCAGTACGCCCTGCAAAAAGCCCTCGTTGCGGTCATCGATCACCGTGATCGTCGAGAAGATGGCGGTAAACAACAGGATCATTACCAACGCGCCGGGGAAGAAGTACTCCCGGTAGCCGATGCCGCCCTCGGAAGCGGCCCCCTCGGCGGCGAAGACACGGTCCGCGCCGAACCCCAGCAGCACCCAGAACAGCACGGGCGTCGCCAGCGCGCCGACGACCCGGCTGCGCTGCCGGAAAAACCGCACCCACTCGCGCCAGGCGATCGCCTGGACCGCAGGCCACATCGCGGGTTTCGGGCTGGTCATCGCATGGGTTTGCATCGGAGCAACAGTCTAGACCTATCGCCTCCGCGACGCTCGTTACCGGCCAGCCGCGGAGGGGCGATGTAGCGGTCCCGCATTCCTTGAAGAACCCCTCGCGGTCGTTCGGCCCGTCCGTTATGATCCTTGTTGGCCGATCGCTTCTTCTTTCTGACTCGACAACCCGGGGATCACTGGTGGCATTGAGGGACGATAATCCGAAAACGACGACCAAGGCGGAGGACAAGCCGATCGCGCTGCCGACCGGGACGATCCCGCCGATCCAGACGGCGGAGAGCCTGAAAAACGCGGTGACGCTGTCGACCTTCGTCATCGCCGCGATGATCGGGCTCTACGTCCTTGTCACACTCGTTTGGGCATGGCTGAGCGCCCTCTTCCTCCTTGCGCTGCCCGAGCGGTTGGAGGCCGGCCCGTTTATCCTCGACCTCTTCTGGTACACGCTCTCTTGTATCGTCTTGGTCGTGCTGATCTTCCTGATCAAGCCTTTGCTCCCTCTGCGGCGCAAGCAAGGCGAACCGATCGAGCTGACCGAGGAAGACCAGCCCGAGCTGTTCGCGTACATCCGTGCGCTCGCTAAGTGCATCGGCGCGCCAGAGCCCGAGCGGGTGCTGGTCGATGTGCACGCCAATGCGAGCGCCTCGTTCGCCGGCGGCATGAGCCCGACCAGCGGGCCCTTGACCCTGACGCTCGGCCTGCCGCTGATCGGAGGGATGAGCGTGCGGCAACTCGCCGGCGTCATCGCCCACGAGCTGGGCCACTTCAACCAGGGCGCGATGATCAAGCAGAACATCGTCATCGGCTTCGTCAGCGGCTGGCTGACCGAGGTCGCGTTGGGCGAGGACCGCTTCGACTACATCGTCCACCGCCTGACAACCAACCCGGTCCCGATGATCCGCTTCCCGTTCAAGATCATCCGCACGGTCACTAATGCGATCCGCCGGGTCTTCTACGTCGTCATGGTCGTCGGGCACATGGTCACCAGGCTGGCTGCCCGGCAGCTCGAGTACGACGCGGACCAGTACATGGCCCACACCACCGGGCCGGCCCACTTCGCCGACACGATGCGCGAGACGATCGTCCTCGGCCACGCCGGCATGCAGGCGATCGAAGACGCTGGCCGGTTCTACCGCGACCGCCGGCTGCCCAACGACCTGCCCGCGATGGTCGTCACCCGCGCCCGCCGGATGGACGCGAACCAACGCAAGAAGCTCCTCCGCGGCGAGGACCAGGACCA
>JBCCYY010000033.1:0-48141 GCA_039188575.1 Planctomycetota bacterium
ACGGTTGGGCGGGCGTGTTTCATGGCTGGCTGGTGTATGTTCCGATAATAAAACCGGCTTCTTTGGCGTCTGCACGACCTTTGGGGACCTGACTCGGGCCCGCCGCAAAAGCCGACAATTACCACCTACGCCGGGCAAACGTTAAACTTTCAGCAACGATCAGTACACGTTAGCACAACAAAACCGCAAGGACCGCGACCATGACCCTCCCCCGCCTACACGCCCTACCCGCCGCCCTGTTGGCCTTGGCCGTCCTCTCGACCGGCTGCGTCTCGCAGGAAGGCTACGACAACCTCCTAACGGTCAACCGTCAACTCGAAGAGCGGAACACCGTGCTCGAGCAGGAGCTCGAGAGCCTCCGCCTTGCCAACCGGCAGGGCAACAGCTCGATCACTGCTCTGGAGGCACGGATCGCCCGCCTGGCGGCGCTCGAAGCACGATTCGCCGAGGACCAGGAAACCATCTCACTGAAGAACCAGGAGATCGCCCGCCTGAAAGCCGAGATTGCCAAGCTCGGCTCGGGCCAGGACCAGATCGTCGTGGTCGAGGGCCTGCCCCCCGAGGTCAGCAACGCCCTGCGTGATCTGGCGAACGCGAACCCCGACCTGATGGTTTACGACGAGGACCGCGGGATGATCCGCCTACGCAGCGACCTGACCTTCGGGCTCGGCTCCGATGTCGTCAGCGACTCGGCCAAGACCGCGCTCGCACGGCTGGCCGGCGTGCTCAACGGCGGCGCTGCGAGTGACTTCGACATCCAGGTCGTTGGCCACACCGATGCCGTGCCGGTCAAGTCGGCCCGCGGCAAGCAGTTGTTCACGGACAATCGTGGCCTATCGAGCAACCGTGGCGACTCGGTTGCGCGTGTGCTGATCACCAACGGCGTGGATGCGGGCCGGGTCATGTCCGGCGGTCGTGGCGCGACCGAGCCGATCGAACAGAACGACAGCAAGGGCCGGAGCCAGGCCAACCGTCGCGTCGAGATCTTCTTGGTCAAGGCCAGCGATGCCCCGGCACCCGCGCCCGCGCCGGCCCCGGCCGGTGAAGCCGCGACGGGTGGCGGCGGTGGAGTCGGAGCCGGTGCGTCCGAGCCGGCCGATCCTGCGATCTTTAAATGACCGCCGATTGAATCCAGCAATCAAAACCCCGTCGTTTGGCGGGGTTTTTTTACTTGAGTCGTTTGTCTTGTTAGGACACAGGGCGCTCAAGCAGCCCATGTGCTGTGTTTGACACGGTTAGAACATCAGGCATTATTTGTGTTCCGGTTGCCTTGGCCCCCTCTCCCTCTCAGGGAGAGGGTTGGGGTGAGGGTGGTGCGTTGGATTGACATCGGAGTAAAAAGCAAGCCTTGGTTTGTTTAGCGTCCCACCCTCATCCCCCGCCTTCTCCCTGGCAGGGAGAAGGAGCCCAAGCCGTGCTAATACAGACACGAGGCGCTCTAAGGCTGCCAAGGGTTTGGCAGCCTTGGTCTGATCGGCAGGGGTTGCTGGGCTTTACATCACCTAGGTGGATTACAAAAAGCCTTGAATCACCGGGTTGGTGCGCACATGACACGCTTTATGCGCACGGTTTCAAGTGTGCCACGCTTGGCTTGGCGCCCTTGGGCGACGCATCGGAATCAAGGCGCGGTTTGTTGATCTGGCCGCGATTGGCTTGCGTCCTTGCCTGGGCTGGAAGGCAGCGGGAGCAAGGCCTCACCCCACAAACTGGGGCACATATGCCGCGGCCTGCTTGATATCGCCGATGCGGTCGTCGCCGGCCTCACGCTCGATCACGAGGTTGCCGTCGAAGCCGCCTGAATGCAACGCCTTAAAGAAGGCCTCCCAGTTCACCTCGCCCGTGCCGACCACGACTTCGGCCCCCCACTCTCCGGGTGCGGGCGGCGAGGTCGCGTCCTTGACATGGGCCTGGCGGATGCGGGGCGCGAGCTTTTGTGCGGCGGCGATCGGGTCGCCCATGCCGTACAGGATCATGTTCGCAGGGTCGAAGTTGACCGCGACGCTCTCCCGGTCGACCTCGGCAAGGAAGCGGTCCAGCGAGTCGGCGGTCTCCTGCCCGGTTTCGAGGAGCAGGTCCGCGCCCGCGGTATCTTTGAGGATATCGCCGAGCTCGCGTAGCCGGCTAATAAGCTTGTCGTGCAGCGCGGCATCGTCCTCGGGGATGAAACCGGCGTGGAACGAGACCTGCTTCAGCCCGAGGGCCTTGGCGGTCTCAGCGGTGCTTTGGAAGGCCTTAAGGTTGGCTTGCCAGTGTTCATCAGGGACAACGCCACCGGTCTTCTGGATCGTTGCAGGTGTCGAGTAGTCCTCGCCCTTGGGCGTGAACATGCCGGAGACGGCGGTGATACCCGCATCGATCAGCTTTTGACCCGTATCGGCCCATTCGTCGGGGCTCTCAAAGATCGGGTTGAGGTGCAGCTGCACCCGGCTGATACCGATCTCGTTTGCGCTCCCGATCAGGCAATTGGTGCAGTTGGGCTGGGTGGACCAGGAACAGAAGGCAAGGGATTCGCTGGCGGGCTTCATCGATCGCTCCGGGGGTAGGGTCGTGGTAAGAAACAGATACAGGATACAAAAGACCGGGGCTACCTTTCGCCATCGTCCGCGATCGAGAGCGCCGCAGCGCCGACAAACCCCGCATCGTTGCCTAGCTTCGTCACGCTGAGCGTCGGCAGGATTCCACCGGCGATGCCCCAGTTCTGCCGGCTAAACGACCTGCGTAGCGGGATGAGCAGGCCGTCGCCCGCACCGGCAACACCGCCACCGATGACAATCGCCTGCAGGTCGATGATGCGGCAGAGGTTGATACATGCGATCGCAAGGTAGCTCGCCAAATCATCCACGAGACGCTCGGCGACGATATCGCCCTGAGCGGCGGCGGTGAAAACCGACTGAGTCGTCAGCGTTCCTTCCTCAATAAGCGGCTTGAGCGATGAATCCTTCCCCGCGGTGATAAGCTCGGTGGCTTGTCGGACGATCGCGGTGGCGGAAGCGTACTGCTCAAGGCAGCCGTACTGCCCGCACCCGCAGAGATGGCCGTTGGGCACGACGATCATGTGGCCGACCTCGCCCGCGAGTCCCCCTCCGCCATGGAAGACCCGGCGGTTGAGGACAATGCCCGAGCCGACCCCCGTGCCAAGCGTGATCAGTGCCAGGTGAAGCAGGCCGGTATCTTTTTTCAGCGCGACCGAGTATTCGCCAAAAGCCGCGGCGTTGGCATCGTTGTCGACCACAACAGGCTTACCAAATGCCCTGCAGGCAAGCTCGCGGAGCTCGACATCCTTCCAGCCTTTGAGGTTGACGCAGGCCCGCACGATGCCGGTCCGGCTATCGATCAACCCCGGTACGCCGATGCCGATCCCACGCACCTGGCTCCACTCGCGACCCGCTTCACAAACAAGCCGGCGGGCCATCTTGTCCATCGCTCGGACCACGACCTCGGGGCGCGAGTCCGTCGGTGTCGGGTCGATGGTGCTTGCCAGCACGGTCGAAGACGGGTCCAACACGCCCGCCTTGATCTGCGTCCCACCGAGGTCCAGCCCGATGTAGCAAGATGATTCGTCGGTTATCGCGATCGCGACCCTCCCACTCCCCAATCAGCCCAGAGGCACCGCCGCCCCGGTCTTAACGCTCTGCACCTCCGCCTCGATCAGGCGCACCGCATTGGCCGCGTCCTGCATCGTCACGACCTCAGGCTGGCGATTGTTGCGGACACAATCGAGGAAGTAGGCGATCTCGTGGTCGTAGCCCATGCCGTCTTCCAGCTCGATAGGCTTCGTCTGGCCTTCTTGTGCCAGCGTCAGCGCGTGCTCGGCGGTGCTATCAAACTCGGCGGTCGCGTTCTCAAAGTTCGCGATGTACTGCATGCGGAACGCAAAGCCGTCGGCCATCGCCCAGGAGCCCTCGGCCCGGATGAGCGCATCGATCCCGACGTCGTATCGCGTCGCGATGTGGTCGACCGCGGTGGTCTTGCTCGAGTAGCCGACACTGCTGACGGACTTGGGCAGGCCAAAGAGGAACTGCACGAAGTCGGCGTCGTGGATGTGCAGGTCCAGGGCGGCCCCGCCATTCGCGTCGCCATCCTTGTAGAACGGTCCCTGCGGGTGCGAGGCGACACGGCGGAAGCTCAGCGACAACAGCCTGCCGAAGCGATGGTCGCTGATCACGTCCTTGAGCCATGTCCAACCGGGCCAGAACCGCATACACATCGCGCACATCGCGATCTTGTCGGAGGCCTCGGCGGCGTTGACGAGCTTCGTCGCATCATCGTAGCTGCGGGCCAGCGGTTTCTCGGTCAGCAGGTGCTTGCCCGCCTCGAGGGTCTTGATACCGAATGGGACGTGGGCCGGCGTCGGCAGGCAGATATCCACCACATCCAGATCCGGGTCGGCGATCAACTCGACGGCGTCGGTGTACTTCTTCACACTGGCATAGTCGAAGCCGCCCTCGGCCTGGCCCTCGATGTTCCCGCTGGCCTGCGTCTTGCCGTGCAGCCGGTCCTCATCGCGGTCGGCGAGCGCGGTGACCTCGACGCCTTCCAGCTTGGCGTACGCATCCAGGTGCGTCAGCCCCATCATCCCCAGACCGACCACGCCAACCTTGATACTCATCGCTTTATTCCATGTAAGAGTGACCCACCTTCTTGCGGTCACTAAGTTTAATTGAAACGACTCAGCGGCGTCTTACTTGACACCCAAACCCGCGTAGAATGCGGCCCAGCAAGAGAGAGCAGTAACACCCAAGAGGACCATCATGTACAACCGCTACTTTCTCATCCGATCGCTCGCCTTGCTCGTCTTTAGCTCGCTGCTCGCGGCAACGTCGTACGCCCAGGACAATAACCAGCCGCCCGAGGGCTTCCGCGCGATCTGGGATGGTGAGACGTTTGAAGGCTGGGGTGCCGGCGAAACGAAAGACCCGGAGTGGTTCTGGACTCTCGACTACGACACGTGGCATAACTACCGCGTCGAGATGGAAGAGAAGGCCATGAAACACTGGCGGATCCAGGACGGCGTGCTCATCAGTGACGGCAAGGGCCCGCACCTCGTCTCGGACCGGTACTACGGCGACATGGAGATGTGGGTCGACTGGAAGCTCATGACCGCAGGCGGCGACTCAGGTATTTACCTCCGCCATTGCCCGCAGGTCCAGATCTGGGACCCCAACCATAAGCCGGCGCACAAGCACGGCTCGGACAAGGGCTCAGGCGGCCTGTGGAACAACGCCAAGGGAACGGTCGGCAAAGACCCCAGCCAACTCGCGGACAACCCAATCGGCGAATGGAACCGGATGTATATCAGGATGGTCGGGCCCTACGTCAAAGTCGTGCTGAACGGCAAGACGGTCGTCAACAATGTCGTGATGGAGAACTTCTTCCACCGCGATCAACCGGTCTATCAGGACGGGCCGATCCACCTGCAGACGCACGGCAGCGAGACGCGGTTCAAGAACATCTTTGTTCGCAGGATTCCTTACAGCGAGGCGGATGAGATCCTCGGCGAGATCATGGGAGAGGATGAAGATGAATTCACGCCGCTGTTCAACGGCAAAGACCTAGCCGGCTGGATCGGCGCGAGCGACGCTTACGAAGTCAAAAACGGTGCGATCGTCTGCAAGCAGGACCTAGGCGGCAACCTGCTGACCGAGAAACAGTACGAGGATTTCGTTGTACGCCTGCAGTTCAAGACCCCGCCAGGTGGGAACAGCGGGCTGGCAATCCGGATGCCTACCGATGACCCGAAGGTCTATCCTACGGAAGTTGCGCTAGAGCTACAGGTCCTCGACGACAACCACATCATGTACGCCAAGCTACGTGAGGATCAGTACCACGGCAGCGCCTACGGCATCAAGGGGGCCCACAAAGGCTTCCTACGCCCTGCCTGCCAGTGGAACACGCAGGAGGTTACCGTCCAAGGCGACCACGTCACCGTCGTGCTGAATGGTTACAAAGTCCTAGAGACCCATCTGAAAAAAGACGCCCCGGATGACCACCCCGCCAAGTCAGACAGCTTCGTCAAGGGGCATTTCGGTATCTCCGGGCACTTCGATCAGGTGCAGTTCCGCGATATCCGGATCAAGGAACTCAAGAGCGACTAGTGGCTTCAACGCAGCGCATCTTCTTCGAAGTCTTTGTTGAACCGTTCCCACCGGATCGTAAGTTCGAGCAGCTTTTCAGGGTGGGCACGACCGACGTTTTCTTCTTCGTCGCGGTCGGTGTCCATCTCGTAAAGTGACCAGGCACGTTCGTTGGCCGACGCAACGATCTTCCAGTCGCCCTGCCGGAAGGCGCGGTTGCCATCCTGGTGGAAAAATAGCTCGCGTGTTGGGTTGCGGTCCTCGTCCAGGATCGCGGGCTTGAGGTCGATGCCCGGTAGCTGGGGCGCCTCTTCCTGTGGCTCATCGGGCTCAACGCCGGCCAGCCCCAGGATCGTTGGGGCCAGGTCGATCAGGTGCGCGACATCGGTCCGCAACTCACCCTCATCATTGATCGCCCGACGCCAATGCACAACAAACGGCACGGCGATCCCGCCCTCGTGGGTCGACATCTTGTGTTGGCGGAACGGCGTGTTGGACGACGTGGCCCAGCCTGGCCCGAGGCAGAGGAAGGTGTCGCCTGATCCCGGTGCCGCATCGGGGTTGTGCCCTTCTTCACCTACCACAATCTCGGAACTCGCCCCGTTGTCGGACATAAACAGAATCAGCGTGTCTTCATACACTCGCATGCGTCGGAGCTGGTAGATGATACGTCCGATCTCCCGGTCCATGCGATCGACCATCGCGGCGTAGATGCGCATCTTCTGGGCCTGGAATGCCTGCTGCTGCTCATTAAGTTCGAACCAACGCAGAGCATACGGGACCTCGCCCCTGCCAAGCACATCGCGTTGCTGCTTGGTGCCGCTGGGCGCGATGGTGCGCGGGTCCAGCGGCGAGAGGTCGGAGTTGATCAGGCCCATCTGCCGCTGCTTGACGAAGATGCGGGCCCGGCGGGCGTCCCAGCCATCGCCGAAGTCGTCGACGTATTCCTTGATGTCGTCTTCATCGGCCTGCAGCGGGTAGTGCGGCGCGGTGAAGGAAAGGTAAGCGAAGAAGGGCTTGTCCTTGTGCTGTTTGTCGTGGTCCTTGAGGAACTCGATGAGGTAGTCCGTACAAGCCCTGCTGGAGTTGTAGTTGTCAGATCGCTCGACCGCATCGAGTCGACGGCCATCTACGAAGTGCTCGGTCGGCCAGAGATGCCTCGCGGAGTCGGCGAGGTGGTAGGAACGGTCGAACCCTGCGTCGGCGATTGGGTCCTCGAACCAGCGGCCCAGCTGCCACTTACCGGCGTGGTAGCTGCGGTAGCCGGCTTCCTTGAGTCGTTGCGGGAGTGTCTTTGCCCAAGAGGGTCGCGCGGCACCCATCTGATCGTGGTAAAAGCCCGTCAGCAGGGAGACCCGGCTGCTGGCGCTTCGGCCAGCGGTGTAAAACTGTGTAAAACGCAAACCGTCTTCTGCGAGCATATCAAGGGTCGGCGTCTGGATATCGCCGCCGTAGCAGCCAAGGTCTGCAAAGCCAAGATCGTCGGCAAGGATAACCAGAACATTGGGTTGGCCAGGTTTACGCTGCGCATCGGCAGGGATCGCGATCACGGCCGCGAGTATCGCAATAAGCATGAAGCATGGCTTTATCATCAAGACCATTCCTCGGCGCAAATGCCCGGCCACATAACAAGGACGCTTGGCTAGCCTAATAATAACGCCCGCCACGGTTGTGGCGGGCGTTTATTGAACGAGGGCGACGGGATTCGAACCCGCAACCTCCGGCGTGACAGGCCGGTGCTCTAACCAATTGAGCTACGCCCCCAAGGCCAAATTGTCATAGCGGCGGATCAAACACGCCGAGCGGCATAATGTAGCCGGTGCACAAAGCCTGTCAAGTACAAGGACTTGCCGCATTTGAGCTAGTCTTACTTGACCTCGCTGAGCTTGACCGGGCAGCGGTTGTCTGCCGCCAAGACCGCGGCCTCCAGCACACGCTGGGTCTGGTAGGCGTCCTCGAAGTCACAGATCGGGACGACGGGTTTCTTGCCCGCGATGGTGTTGAGCATGTCGGCGGCCATGTTCACGAAGGTGTGCTCGTAGCCGATGATATGGGCCGCTGGCCACCAGTTGCCGACGTACGGGTGGTTGTCGTCACCGCGTGTCACGTTGATGGTGGACCAGCCCTGCTCGCGGCCGGGCAGTGTGTTGTCGTACCACTCGAGTTCGTTAGCCCGCTCAAAGTTGTAGCGGAGGGCCCCCTTCTCGCCGTGGATCTCGATACGGTTGGCGTTCTTGTCACCGGTCGCGAGACGGGAGGCTTCGAATGATGCGCAGGCCCCGCCCTTGAAGCGTGCAAGAAACAACAGCGCGTCATCAACCGTCGACTTGCCAAACCGCTTCTTCTTGCCCTTGGAGCCGGCCTTGGCGCTGATCGAGTTCTTCCCACCCGACTCGATGATCTCGCGCTGCTTGATGAAGGTTTCTTTGATCGCGCCGGTGACCTCGGTGATCTCTTCACCAGTGATGAATCGGGCCATATCAATGATGTGTGCATTGAGGTCGCCGTGCGCACCCGAGCCGGCCTGCTTGCCCTTGAAACGCCAGAGCAGCGGCGTCTCAGGCCCGCCCCAGTCTTGCAGGTACGCCGCTCGGACGTGGTAGATCCGGCCGAGCTTGCCTTCTTTCACCAATTGATGCGCGAGCGCAACAGCCGGCACACGACGGTACACGAACCAGCAGAAACTCTTCGCTTTACGCTTGGCCTTCTTTGCAGCCTGTGCCATGGCTCGTGCATCATCAAGCGTACCAGCAAGGGGCTTTTCGCAGGCGACATGCTTGCCGGCTTCAAGTGCCGCGATCGCGTGCGGGGCGTGCAAGTGGTTAGGGGTTACTAGGTCGACGAGATCGATCTCGTCGCTGTTGAAGATCGCATCAGCGTCTGAGCTGTGGTTGTGCCAGCCCCATTGATCTGCGAAGGCACCAAGCGTCGGATCAAGCCCACAGATGGTGTGCATCACCGGCTCGTATGGCGTATTAAAGAACTTCGAGACCTTGAGGTAGGCGTTGGAGTGGGTCCGGCCCATGAAGCCCGATCCGATCAATGCAACGTTCAGTGGTTTTGGCTTGGCCATCGATGGTTCTCCAGTTGAATGTCGTTGGGTAGTTGGGCTGTGCAGAATACGCCGGACGCTGCGCAGCGTAAAGCCACTGCATGGTTCGAAGCGGCCATGGTTTTACATGGGCATGCCGGTGATGGTGGCCTCGAAGACGAGGTTGCCGTTAACCACGCCTTGGGCCTTGCAGATGCATCGTCGGCGTTTCATGTTGATGCCATCGATCAGGATATACAAGCGGTCGCCCGGGACGACCTGGCCCCGGAACTTGACCTTATCGACTCCTGCGAATCCGATGAACTCGACCTTGTGGAACTTGCGCATCGTGATGTAGGAGGCGAACTGGGCGGCCGATTCGACCATGAGCACGCCGGGGTAGATCGGCCGGCCCGGGATGTGGCCCGGGACCCAGAACTCGTCGTCGCGGACGTCCTTGAAGCCGATCGCCTCGGTATCGACCTCGTTGATATTCTCCCACACGATCCCATCGAGCAGCCGCATGTCGCCTCGGTGGGGGTTGAAGGATTCGATATAGGCGGCATCATGCAGGACCTGATCGAGGTCGTGTTCCGCAAGATCGAAGAGCAGTTGTGGGGCCATAGGCTTAGGCGTCAAATAGGAGCCCGTACCGATGGTGTCGGCCAAGCTGGATGGTTTGAATTAAGACGCCATCACACCGTGGAAAGGGTGATTCAGGCTGATGAGGGGGTCACGCCGAATCAGAATCGCGTGCCTCGAGCACCTGCTTCCGCAGCTCCTGGGCGGTGTTCTTGACATCCTGCATCTGCTTGCGGACGCGGGTACCAGCTGCTTTGTTGCCGCCAGCGGCCTTCCGGATGTCGTCTTCAACGGCACTGACCAGGTTTTTGAGCTGTTCGTAGGTCTCGAGCATGGGTGTCTCCTTGAGGATTGGCCCGGTCCTACCGGGCTGACATGTTGCGATAGCGTAGCGTAACGCCGTTGAGGGGGCAAGAAAGCCCGTTTTCTGGACCGTCGGTGCTTAGTCGTTGGTCTCGCCCACGATCAGGTCGGAGATCTTTCGGAAGCGGCTGTCGTCCGCATCGCCCAGCCATTCAAACAGCGCCGCCTCGACGGTCGTCGGGATCGCCCCGGCCTGCGTGAGCCTCTCGCGGGCGGCTTCCTTGTCCTCTACGCGCCGGGAGCTGATCGCGTCCCAAACCGGGTAGACCCGGTAGCCGGCCTGGATCAAGTCGAGGCATGTCCGCAAGATGCAGACGTGGGCCTCGACACCACAGATCGCCACGCTATCAACATCTAACTCGTGCAGCTTCTCGCGTATTGGGTGGACGTATGCGGAGAAGCGGGTTTTTTCCTCGATCGCCTGAGGGACCAGATGCCGGGCGACTTCTTCCACGGTGTCACCCAGGCCGCTGGGGTACTGCTCCGTGACCAGCTGCGGGATGCCGAGGATGTTGCTGCCCTGGACGAGCCGGCTCGCACGGCGTTTGAGCTTCTTCCGGTCGTGCATGACCTGGACCAGGCGGTACTGCAGGTCGATGACCATGAGGGCCGAGCGGTACGGCAGCAGCCGCGAAGGCCTGCGGTTCTTGTCGCGCATCGGCACGCGTGCGGGATCAGTACTCATCAGAGGCCTCCGTGATTCACGATTGTGGCGATCAGCCCGCTGATGTCGTGCTGAGAAGCCTCCACTGCGATGGGCAGTTGATGGTCTTTCATCGTCTCGCTTGTCTTAGGACCGATGGAGGCGAGCTTGCACCCGCTAAGCAGGCCCGCTTCGCCGCCTAGCAGATCGACTAGGTTCCGCGCGGTCGAAGAACTGGTGAAGGTGACCCAATCAACCTCGCCGGCCCGTAGCGCTTCAAGCACCGACTCGGGCAGTGCGTCGGCGGGTCGGGTCTGGTACGCGGTCAGCACATCGACTGTACAACCCGCTTCACGCAAACCCTCGGCAAGAAGCGGGCGGGCGATATCCGCCTGAGGCAGCAGGATGCGCTTGCCTGCCAAACCAGCGCTATCCAGCAACTCGGTGACGAACGACTCCGCGATCGAGCGCTGTGGCACCAGGTCCGCCTTACAAGACAGTCGAGCAAACAGTGCATCCGCAGTTGCTTGGCCGATACACGACAGATGCACGCCAGACAAGGCCCGACTATCCAGCCCGGCCCGCATCATGCGGCCCGCAAAAGACTGCACCGCATTGCCGCTGGTAAAGATGACCGCGTCGTAGTCGGCGACGCCCGCGATCGCGGCATCTAACGCTGCGGACTCGGCCTCGCTCGGCTCGACGATCTGGATCGTCGGTGCTTCGAGGACTTCCGCGCCGAGTGCTTCGAGCTCAAGACGCAGGTCGGATGCTTGTTGACGCGTGCGCGTCACAAGGATGCGCTGACCGAACAGCGGGCGGTTGGTGAAGTAGTCCAGCCCGGGCTCGTCGATCGCCGCAACCTCGCCAACGACAATGATGGCCGGCGAACTGAGGCCAGCCTCATCCACCTTAGCCTTAATATTGGCGAGGGTGCCTTTGACATCGCGCTGCTTGGGCAGCGTGCCCCACTGGATCAGTGCGGCGGGCATGGAGTCGGGCAATCCATAACCCGTGAGTTCATCGCAGATCGCCTGCAGCCGGCCGACCCCCATGTAGAAGCACGCGGTGCCGCCGATCTTGATCAGGTCGGCGAGGGCCTTGTAATCGATCGACGTCTCGCCCTTTGTCGGGTCCTCATGGCCGGTGATGATGGTAACCGTTGACGCGACCTTGCGGTGGGTAACAGGGATACCCGCGGTGGCCGGCGCGGCGATACCCGAGGTGACGCCTGGCACGACTTCGCAGCGGACGCCCTGCCTGGTGCAGAAGGCCGCCTCCTCTGCGCCCCGGCCGAACAGATAGGGGTCACCGCCCTTGAGCCGGACGACCTGCTTGCCCTGTTTAGCCAGGTCGACAAGGAGTTGGTTGGTCTCGTCCTGTGTGAGCTTGTGGAACTTGGCCCGCTTACCGACGTCGTACCGCTCGGCGGACTCGGGAGCTTGGTCCAATAAAACCGGATTAGCCAGCGCATCAAAGACGACAGCGTCGCAGGAGTGGAGCGCATCGAGGCCGCTGACGGTGATCAGCCCTGGGTCCCCGGGCCCCGCCCCAACGAGAAATACCTTGCCGGAAGAATCTTCATTTTTTAGGGTCGGATGAGTCAAGTCAGGTAAACCTTAGCGGTTGGATGGCCGATGCGCTTTGTAAGACGCGTTAAGCCGGGCATTGTAGCCCGGGCGACCCGCATCGCCTTGCACGGGAGGCCACCATGAGCCAGGCACTGAAACTCAGCGACTCGTCCACCATCATCTCGGATACGCTCTACTTTGAGCGCCGCCGACACCCCCGTCACCGGGCTACCGGGCAGGTCACAGCAGTCATCCGAGAGCCCGGCGAGGAGGACGCCCCCGCCAAGATGCTCACCCTCGATCTGGTGGACCAGTCCGTTGGTGGCTTGGGCGCCGCTACCACACAACCCGTCGCGGTCGGCAGCAAGATCACTGTCTTCTTCCCGCCCCACGGCGCGGAGCAAGGCTTCGATCTCGTTGGCGAAGTCGTCCGCTGCAACAGCAACGACGACCGCCATACGCTCGGCATCCTGCTAAATGAACCGAATACGAAGCTCGCAGGCTGAGATGTACCAACTGACCGCACAGCAACTCGGTGGCGAGGTGTTCTTGCCTGCCATCTACTTTCTTCTGTTTGATGCCATCGTGATTGGCATGATTGCAGCTGCCTTACTGATCAGACTCGTCGATCGTGGTAGGGTCTGGACGATTGCCGTGCTCTGTTTTAGCGCCACGAGTGGCTTTGCGGCACTAATGTCATCGCTTGGCCTTGATCTGATGCGAAATTGGAGCACCGCGTTCTACGCGACACACGCCACGCTGATGTTGGTCGCCGTCGCTCTTCTTTCGGAGTCTATCTACCGGCTCAAAAAGACTTCAAGATGCGAAAGACAACCGACGGCGCAAAACCTGGTCACCTAGCGACTTGGGGCACTAAAAAAAATACCAAACAGATCAGTCACCGTCGATCTGTTCAAGCTGAACACCCCGGAACATCACCTCATTCTCACTTAGGCGTATCGGCTTACCGCTCGAGGTGGTGACGCCACTAAGCCGTACACGCTTCGTTTTGATGTAAGAGAAATCCTCCTCGTAATCTTCATCTACGAATCGGTGGTTGAAATCGCCAAAGATCGCCGGGCCTTCGTAATCGCCCGGCACATTGGTGTCCTCGATGCGCAAACCCTCAATCTTGATCGACTCGGGCATATAGCAGGTATAGCCGAAGTCGTGCTTGCCATCGTTCGAACCAGCGATTAGAACGGGGCGTACCTGCCGCGTCCCGTTGTAGGGCTTGAAGATGCAGTTGCGGATGATGAACCGGCCCTGCCAGGTCGAGCCGTAGTCTGGCCGCAGGTTGATCATCCGCCTGCTCTGGATCGTGGTGTTCTCGATCAGAAGCGTACCTGTGCCGATGGCGTTGATGCCCATATGACCGAGCGTGCTGTTGCGGATCGTCGCGTTGGCCACGCCCATGTGGGCATCGAAACGGCTCAGCGTACAACCATCAAATACAAGGTTCTTGCAGTAGTTGGAGCCCATGATGCCCCAATACCGCCGGTCATTGATGTCGTTGGTCTGCGTGCAGTTAATGAACGAGATGTTGACCGCGCGGTTGACGTTGATGTCGTAGCTACCCATGGAGACCGGCTTGCCTGCGCGGCCTATCGTGCGATAGGTCTTCCGGCCGGTCAGCACGCAGTCGCGGACCGTGACATTGCTGCACCGCATGATGTTGATAAACCCACGGTAGGGCGCCCCTGTCTCGCCCTCGCCGGTCACGTGATGCTCCAGCCCGGTCACCAGGACGTTGGACCGGCGGATCGCGATACCACGCTCGTGGTAGTTGTACTCAGAGGACGCTTGATTGGCGATGGTCGTGAAGTGCCCGCCTGTGATCGTGAGTTGCTCCGTATCGATCGGGTACGCAACAATATCCGTGATCTGCTTAAAATCCCAGATGATCGCCGTATCGGGATCGACCTTACCAGACGGACCCACAATAAACACATCAGTTTGCGGCTTACCGCTGTTGACATTGAGCCCGCGACGGATGAATCGCCGTACGCTGTCGTCCGTCACCACGACGACACAGGCGGACGGCAAAGTAACATCCAGCCTGGGCTGACCCTTGGTTAATGAAGCGATCCCCTTTGGTCTGAATGCGACATTGGCTGACTGCACCTCAAAGACACTCTTGGTGATGTCCTCGAGTTCGCGATCATCGATGACAAATCTGGCTTTGCCAAAGTCGGTTGAGGTCTGGATCGCAACCGTCTTTGCGGCCCCACCGATGTAGTAGGTAGCTTTGTCGTCTGCCTCGACGGATCGGCCGTGCTTGTTGGCGTAGGCATGGGCTTTAGCAATCGCAGCAAAGTCGTCGGTCTTGCCATCGCCCACCGCGCCAAAATCAGCGTAGCGGACAGGTTTTGTAACTACGTCATCTTGCGGGGGCTGCGGTGCAGCAAGGCAGTGCATCGACGCTTGAAAGACAAACACCCAAGCCAGCAGCATTACCTTGTATGACAGCGTTTTCATTGTTTACTTGACGCCCTTAGCTCTCATCCATTGCATCTTTAAGCAGTTCATAGCTCTCTTCCAGTGCCTGTGGGATGACACGTGCGCCGGCGACCACCTGCATGAAGTTCGAATCACCGTTCCAGCGCGGCACGAGGTGCATGTGGCAGTGCCCGGGTACGCCCGCGCCGGCACACCGGCCCAGGTTCATCCCCATGTTCACGCCTTGGCAGTGCATCGCCTTGCGGAGCAGCCGGCAACCGAGATCGGCCAGTTCCATCAGGCCCGCGCGCTCTTCGGGGGTCAGGTCGCTGATGTCCGGCACGTGGGGCTTGGGCGCGATCAGCAGGTGCCCGTTGCTATACGGATAGCGGTTCATCAACATCGCACCGCGCTCATCGACCAGCAGGATCATCCGCTCGCGTTTCTCACGCTCATCCATCTCATTGAAAGCGGCGCACAGAAAACACACGTCCTTGCCATTGGTACTCCCGGAGGCCGGCTCATCGACCAGGCCCTTGAGGTACGAGATCCGCCATGGTGCCCAGAGGTTCTGATGTCGCATGCCAAGAGTTTACTCCCCCCGCGATTACCGGCCTCAGGCTAATCCCCCCGGCCCCCAACGGTTACACAAACCCCGATTGAACACGGCTTATTGAGCAGCGAGACACGCCGAGCCGATGTAAATGCCGGTTGGGTGTGTTTCGGATCACCGCGAACAGTGTTCGAGATTCGTATGAGTTCGGTTTGGATGGTCATGATCGCGGTCTTCGCGCCCGTTGTCCTCGGGCTCGCGACGCTATGGCTACCGCGCAAGGCAATCGAGTTGCGGACCGCGGTTGCGGTGGCCGGACCGGTGATCGCATTTGTGCTGCTGCTGGTCATCGCGAACGGGGTGTCGGGTCACCTGGGTGCTGATCACAAAACCGATAAACACCACGAACACGCCGCGCAATTCGATGCAGATCACCTTACGACGGGCGCACTCGAGTGGATGCCGTCGCTGAACATCAACTTCGCATTCCTCACCGACGGGCTCGGGCTGTTCTTCGGGCTGCTCGTCAGCGGGGTCGGAATCGGCATCTTCCTCTACGCTCGCGGCTACTTCGGCAAGCTCGGGCACACTTCGGCCGACGACCTGTATCGGTTTTACCCGACGATCGGGCTGTTCACGACCGCGATGCTCGGCCTGGTCCTCGCCGACTACACGCTGCTCACCCTGCTGTTCTGGGAGATGACCTCGATCAGCTCGTTCCTGCTGATCGGCTGGGACCGCTACGACAAGAAGGCCGTCAAGCTCGCGATGCAGGCATTCTTCACAACCGGCCTTGGGGGGATGGGCCTGTTCGGCGGCATCCTTGTGTTCGGCAACGCGACAGGCTACTGGCGTTGGAGCGAGATGCTCGCTAACAGCGAAGCCCTACAGGCCATGCTGCTCAATATAGGCGATCACCCACAGCTGCTCTGGGCCTTCGTGCTGATGTTCATCGGGGCCGGCACCAAGTCAGCGCAGTTCCCATTCCACTACTGGCTGCCCGGCGCGATGGCCGCACCAACACCCGTCTCCGCGTTCCTGCACTCGGCGACCATGGTCAAGGCCGGGGTCTTCATGATCGGCAGGCTGTTCCCCGTGTTCGCCGCCCTGCCGCTGTTCCCGCAGCTGCTTATCCCCTTCGGCGCCGCGACCATGCTCTACGGAGGGATTGTCGCACTCCAACAGCACGACCTCAAGCGCATCTTCGCATTCACGACCGTTAGCCAGCTCGGCCTCTTGATGTGCATGTACGGCCTAGGCGCGATCGAGTTTACGTATAAAGACCACGCCTTCGCCGCCATCGACTTTGACGTCACACAGATCGCTAACCATGCGTTCTACAAGGCGCCGCTGTTTATCACGGCCGGCGCGATCGGCCACGTCCTATCGCGCGACATTACCCAGCTCAACGGCGCGTTCCACAAGCACAAGGCGATCTGCGGCACGATGATGCTCGCCGCGCTGGGCCTCGCCGCGGTGCCCGGCACCATCAGCTTCCAGGCAAAGGAGTTGTTCCTCTACGGTATCTTCCACGCCGCGGGCGAATACCCCGTCCTCTGGATCGTGATGCTGATGACCGTCGCGACGGCGATCTGTAATGTCGCGATCGCGGTCCGCGTGATCACCACGCTGATGGGTTGGAAGGGTGGCATGACCGAGGCTGATGCCCCGCCGAGCGATCACCAAGATGACCATCACCACGACCACCCGCATGAGCACGGCCTGCTCGCCAGCATGATCTGGCTGCCCGGGCTGGTCATCGTGTCGTTCCAATTTATTGGGGGAATCATCACGCCGGTGTGGAACGGCGTGTTCGGCCTATTCGAACAGACCGGGACCAGCACGAACTACTTCGGCTACAAGGCCGAGGGCGTTCCGAGCTGGCTCTACATCGGTCAGACATTCTTCAAAAGTGTCCCGTTCTGGATCTCGATGTTCTGCCTGGTCGCGGGTTACTTCATAGGCATGTCCAAGTTTGGCCGCGGATCGATCAAAGACTTCGCCGACAAGATCTACCCGGCGATGTACTGGCTGGCGGTTACCGGCGGCGGGCGGTGCTTCCGGCTTGTCCAGACGGGCAACCTCAAGCACTACCTGCTCTTTGTGCTCGGGGCGTTGCTTCTGGGCTTTGGCTGGACGGTCGCGGTAGATGCCGAGATGCGGGAGACGCTGGTCGGCGCCGAAGCCGCGCGTTTCTTCGAATACTGGCCAGGCATCCTGATCGGTCTGATCGCATGCCTGACCGCGGTGCTCATCCCGATGACGGACAGCCGTATCGTGCGCATCGTCTTCCTCGGCGCGACCGGCTTCGCGGTCGTCGCGCTGTACCTCGTCTATCAGGCGCCCGACCTCGCGCTCACTCAGCTGCTGTTCGAGATCATCTCGGTGATCCTGTTCGTCATCGTGCTGCGTCTGCTGCCGAAGGAAAAACCCGGCACAGATCAAGGCAAGCTCTGGCGCATCCCGGTCGCGGTGTGCGTCGGCCTCGCGTTTGGCTGGCTGACGCTCACCGCAGCGTCGCATAACCGTGGGGACGGCCAGTTCGCAGGCGACGGCACGGTCATCCTCGAGCCAACAAACCCGGACCATGACCCGATGGGTAAGACCCTCGCCCAGCACAGCTACGGGCTCAAAACCGATGATTTCGGGAACACCAAGATGGCTACCGCCATGAGCGACGAGGTCGGCGAGCGCGGCGGCGGCGGCACCAACGTTGTCAACGTCATCCTCGTCGACTTCCGCGGCTTCGATACGCTCGGTGAGATTGCGGTGCTCGGACTGGCGGCTATGGGCGTCTGGGCGATGATCCCCCACCGTCGACGCAAGGGTATCCAATACAGCGAGGTCAAATCCGACTACCCCGATGACGCATTGAAGCCACATGAAGCGGAGGGCAAGGCATGAGCTCATCAATCCTGCGCACCGCCAACGGCATCATCTTCCCACTCACGCTGCTCTTCGCGCTCTACATGGCGCTCAAGGGGCACAACTTCCCCGGCGGCGGGTTCATCGGTGGCCTCGTCACTGCCGTCGCGCTCGTGCTCTACCGCATGTCGCACGGCATCGATGCGATGATGCGGCTCATGCCCATCCACCCGCGCGTCGTCGTGGCGGTCGGCTTAGCGATCGCCGGCTTTACCGGCATTGTCCCGCTGTTCTTCGGCGAGCCGATGCTCCGGACCGTCGCGCCGTATGTCAACTTCGGCTTCGGGGAGGATGTCCACCTGCCCTCGGCGCTGGCGTTCGATGTCGGCGTCCTGCTCGTGGTCGTCGGCGTTGCGGTCGGCATGATCGTCCGACTGGGCGAGGAGGTCGAAGACGAATGACGATGGTCCTCGCGATCACGGTCGGCGTCACCTTCGCGGTGAGTATCTACCTCATGCTTGGGCGCGAGCTCAAGGGTGTGGCGATGGGTGTGTTCCTGCTCAGCCACGCGGCGAACCTTTCCATCCTCGCGATGAGCGGCTCGCCGGTCATGACCCGGGCCCAGCAGCGGGCGGACGCCAGCTCGCCCGAGATGCACCTGGTGGACTCGCCAAAGATGAAGGACCCGCCGATTTTGCCGACGCAGTACGTCGGTGAAGACCCGCTGGCGACGATGGTCGACCCCCTGCCTCAGGCACTCATCCTCACCGCGATCGTGATCAGCTTCGGCGTCATGGCGTTCCTGCTCACGCTGATCGTTGTGACCAATCGCAAGACCGAAACACTCGAGGTCGCCGACCTGGCGGAGGAGTCACGCAAGGCATGACCGACCACCGCATCATCCTGCTGTGCGTGATCCCGCTGGTCGCCGGGCTGATCTCGATCGGCCTGATCAACCGCAAGAACCTCTCGCGCCTCGTCGGCATCCTCAGCTACACGATGATGCTCGGGCTCTCGCTTTCGCTGGTCCTTAAGATCACGGCGGCGCCGGAGAGTGAGTCGATCCTCGTCTCGCAGATGGGAGGCTGGACCGCGCCGTTCGGCATCAGCATCGTCTTCGACTCGCTGTCGGGCCTGCTGATCTGCGCTGCGGCGGCCGTCGGCCTTGGGGCTTACGTCCACAGCTTCTCCGTCATCAACCCGCGGACCGAGCGGCGGTACTACCACCCGCTCATGCAGTTCCTCATGTTCGGGGTCAACCTCAGCTTCCTCACCGGCGACCTCTTTAACCTTTTCGTCGCCTTCGAGATCATGCTGATGGCCAGCTACGCCTTGCTGACCATCGGTGGGTTGAAAGCACAGCTGACCCAGGCCTACAAGTACATCCTGCTCAACGTGCTCGCGTCAACGATCTTCCTCATGGCCGCGGGCATGGTCTACGGCATGTTCGGCACGCTGAATATCGCCGACCTCGCCCGGATCATCGCGGAGATCGAAGCGGACCCGACGCGTGAACTGCCCACCGGCTTCAAATCGCTGGCGGTGATGTTCCTGCTGGTATTCGGGCTCAAGGGCGCGTTCTTCCCGCTGTGGTTCTGGCTGCCGGACACGTACTACACCGTGCCGATCTCGATCGCCGGCCTGTTCGGCGGGCTGCTTACCAAGGTCGGCGTCTACACCGTAGCCCGGCTGTTCCCGCTGATATTCGGCAGTAACGGCGATGTTGAAACCATCCTTCCCGACGGCACGATGATCGGCGGGACCTCGCCAATCATTCAGACGATCCTCATCGTCGCGGCGGCGTTCACGATGTTCCTCGCTGTCCTCGGCGCGGTGTCGCAGCACCATGTGCGACGCATCCTCTCGGTCCACGTCATCAGCCAGGTCGGCTACATGGTCTTCGGCATCGCTGTCATGACCGGCAACGCGCTGGCGGGCTGTGCGTTCTACATGATCCAGCACATGGTCGTGAAATGCGCTTTGTTCCTCTGCTGCGGCGTTATGGAGAGGCACGCGGGCACCGACGACCTCGATAAGCTCGGCGGGCTGCTCAAGCGCGACTGGTTCCTGGGCGTCCTCTTCTTCATCGCCGCGATGTCGCTCGTCGGCCTGCCGCCGCTGTCGGGGTTCTTTGGCAAGATGGTTATCATCCGTGAGGGCTTCGCCAACGACGGTACATGGATCCTTGGCGTCATCGGCCTGGTGACCGGTGCGATCACGCTGCTGTCCATGCTCAAGATCTGGAGCTACGGCTACTGGAACCCGGATCAAGCTCCAACAATAGAAAAACCCGAAGCCGTGAAGGCTAGCTGCAAGCCCGCCTACGCCGCGATCACTGCGCTCGTCATCTGCGCACTGTTCTTGGGTCTAGGTGCCGAATCGGTTTACAAGGTCGCGAACCGGGCGGGCGATCAACTCAACAACCCTGAGCTCTACATCACCGCGGTGCTGGGCGACGACGCCTACGCCAAGGTCGAAGAGCTGATCGAAGAGCGGATCGCCATGGAAACCGTCGAGCCTCATGCGTCAACCGCTTGGTTAGATGAAACCGGCCCAAGGATTGAAAACGTTCGGTCTGCTATTTCGGATGATCTCGTGGAGGCCGGACAATGACCACGCCGTTCCTATTCAACATCGCGTTAACGCTGCTGTGGATGATGCTCAACCGGGACACCACGCTGCTCAACGGCATCCTCGGCTTCGCGCTGGGTGCGGTCGTCGTGGAGATGGCGTTGCGTGCGGCGGGCCGGCCGCTGTACATCGGTCGGCTGTGGTCGTTTGTGCATTTTGCCTGCTACTTCCTCTATATCCTGGTGAAGGCGAACCTGGATGTCGCCTGGGAGATTATCACGCCGGGCTATTCGATGAAGCCACGGATGATCCGCTACGACGTGACCGAGTTGACACCGGTGCAGGTCACGACGCTGGCCAACGCGATCACACTGACGCCGGGCACGCTGAGCGCGGACATCAACGACGCGGGCGACACGCTATACATCCACGCGATGTACGCGGAAGAGAAGAAGGACGCGACCAAAGACCTTGACGAGCTGCGCGACAAGCTGCTCCGGCTGGTGTTCCAGACGAGTGTGAAGGAGCTGAACAAGACCAATGCTTGAGATGCTGCCAAACATATTGATCGCCGCGGCTTCGGATACCGGCAAGGCCGCTGAAGCGGCCTCCGCCGGGGGAGGCGGCAGCCTCATGTCGCTGCCACTGATGTGGATCACACAGATCGGCGTGATCGTACTGGTCCTGGGCGTGGTGCTGTGCCTCTGGCGTATGATCAAGGGCCCGCACCTTGCCGACCGTGTGCTGGCGGGCGATACCGTGGCGATGCTCGTCGCGGGGCTGGTTGTCGTGCTGGCGATCAAGTACGACAGCGCGCTGTTCTACGACGCGGCGCTGGTCGTCGCGATCCTGGGCTTTGTCAGCACGGTCGCCTTCGCCCAGTACATCGGCGCAAAGAACAAATCGGCCCCCGACCCCGGGAGTGAACACGAAGAGGAGGCCGTATGACCAGCCAACTCATCCTCGATACGCTGGCGATCTTCTTCCTCATCGCCGGGCTGTTCTTTATGCTCGTCGGCGCGATCGGCGTGCTGCGGCTGCCCGACGCGTTCAACCGCCTCCACGCCGCGTCCAAGTGCTCGACCCTGGGTATGATGGGCCTGCTCGCCGCCGCCTGCCTGCACGTTGGCACCGGCGACGTCATCGCCAAGTCCATCGCGGTCGTGCTGTTCATCTTCGTCTCCACGCCCGTCGGCAGCCACATGCTCGCCAAGGCCGCCCACCGCGACAAAGCCCCGCAATGGGACGGCACGCTGAGCGATGAGTTGGAAGAAGACATTCAGAAAGAAGCGGCGTAGGGCGATCAGGCCGAGTCGCGATATCATGGCCGCATGGCCGATTCCGGAAACAAATCGCCCTCTCGTTTTTTCGGCTTCCGCTGGGCTTATCTCTTTTTATGTTTGTTTAGCTGGTCGTTCTTTCTGTCACTCGTACTGCTACCAGGTGATTTCGACTATTGGTTGACGCCTGACTTCATGGCTTGGCACACAGTATTTGGTTCAGATGCAGAGCATTTAAAGCTGCGTCTACACGGTGTCTTTGGCCTGTATTTTGAGGGATCTATTTGGCATGATTGGGATGAATTCGAAGATATGTTTTACCCAATTCACCTTGGGGCATTCAGTTGCATCGCTACACTTGCCACCCTGATCGCTTGCTACGTGGTACCCGCTTCTGGGAAATCGATTAGCTTCCTAGCAATACGTGGTATTCATACACGAGGGAAAATCACAGCTTCAATCGTCTTAGGCTTGATGGTCGCTGGATCATTTGCAGGACTCGTTGATATGTTTGATATTGACATCGACTCCTTCTTTGTCGATACAGGTATTCACGCGATAACTAGCAATGTTCCTCCACCTCCTGTTGGACCTCTGAGTATTGATTACAGGCCTCAGAGCGGGATAGCACACCCCATCTCTTGGGTCTCCGTAGTCCTCGTCATGACGCTTGTTGGATTCTTCGCATTGCTGACACTTAGCTATGCGTTCATTGGTGGAGATCGGTATTGGCAAGCGGAACGATGGACACTCATCTATTCAGTGCTTGGCCTCACAATGATTGTCACTAGCCTGTTCGGGATTGAAGAGAACTACTGGGTGTACCGATCCTGTGATCGCTATCTGGGCGGCTGTTACAGCATGTTTGTAGTCGGGTGGTTTGGATTGGTATGGGCATGGAGTTGCCGCACAATTCTGTTCCTGATGATGAAGCGATACGAGCAAGCGGCGATCAAAGCCGAGCAGACCACATGTTTTGCGTGTGGCTATGACTTACAGATGCTGACATCAGATCATTGCCCGGAGTGCGGAATCGGTATAACAGAAGAACTATTGCAGAAAATCCGCAGCAGAATGAGTGACAGTACTGTGCAAACTCAGGCCGAATCCCGATCCACGACTCGATAGTCCTCGCGCTCACCTCGACCTTTGACCGGGTAGTCCTTCCGCAATGGGTGCGCCGGGTAACTCTCCCAGGTCAAAATCCGGCGGAGGTCGGGGTGTTCGGTGAAGCGGATGCCGAACATGTCGAAGATCTCGCGCTCCATCCATTCGGCGCCGGGCCAGAGGTCGGTCACGGTCGGCAGCATGAGCGCCGGGTCTTCCTCGATGCCTTCGGTCGGTAGCGACGGATCGAGCAATACTTTGATGAAGAGCCGGCGGGACTCCGGGCCGTTCGTGCCGGTCGCGGTGAGGTTGTAGACGACACCGAACCGGCCGGTCGGCAGGCCCGCGGGGGCGTTCTTGGGCTTGGGGTAGCGGAGGTAGTCGATGCCGGCGATGTCGCTGAGCAGGTCATACTTCGTGCGCTCATCGTCGCGGAGGAAGTGGAGCAGGCCGTGCAGGACGTCGCGCTCTGCGATGAGCGTGGTCTGCCCGCGGAACTCGGTTGCGAAGAGCTTGGCCTTAGGCAGGGCTTCTTTGATCAGCAGCAGGGTTGGGTGGTCGAGGTTGATCATGTTTAGTGGCTGGTTAATCCGCGGACTCGACGTGTTGGATGATCGCGCCCAGGGCGGTGTCCCAGCGCTCGGTGATATCGGGCCACTCATACTGCAGCGCGTCCGCCAGTGCGACAAAGTCGTTGGCTACAACGATGTCTTTGAGCTCGGTCAGCGCGGTGATGAGCTCGTTCATCCGTTCGATGACGGGCTGGTCCTCGACCGTGATGGCCTGCAGGTCGAGCTGCAGGAGCTGCGAGGATTGGCCGACGGCCTGCTGGGCCTGGAGCCAGCCGTCGATGGACTGCTTAACCAGGTCCATGGCCTTGGCCGGGTCGTCCTGCTGCAGCAACTCGGCGGCCTGCTGCTGCTGCTGCTGCGACGCGGCGAGCTGGGTGCGGATGTCTTCGAGGATGCCGACGACCAACTCGCTGGGCTTGGCGGAGTAGACGCGGATATCGCTGCCCTCGGCGGTGGGCTGGTCGTCGTCGAGCGCGGGGCCGGTGACCGACTCGCCATCGACCTTAACCTCTACGACAACCCGACCAGCGGGTGCGAGGGACTCGCTCACGGCAGCCAAGAGCTCACGCATGGAGCCGGCGGTCAGGGTCGAGGGATGGTCGTCGATATGGATGGGCACGCTGGCATGATACCACGCTCACCCTTTGCGATCCGCTAGGATGCTTTGCCAACCACAAGGAAGCACCATGCCCAAGATCGTTGTTCTGGATGGCTACACCACCAGCCCGCTATCAGCCGACGCCCCTGCAAGCGACGAAGAGGTCGGCTGGCAGCCGCTGGGCGAACTCGGCGAACTGGTCGTGCACGAACGCACCGCGGTGAGCGAGACTGCGGGACGCATCGGCGATGCATCGATTGTGCTAACGAATAAGTCGCCGATCGGGGCAGAGGTGTTCGCGGCCTGCCCGGGGCTGAAGTACGTCGGTGTGCTAGCAACAGGGGTCAACGTTGTCGATTTAGAGGCGGCGAAAGACCATAGCATCACGGTCACAAATATCCCGGGATACTCGACACCATCGGTCGCGCAGCACGTTTTCGCGTTACTGCTTGAGCTATGCAATCGAACCACCGAGCACGACCGCGCGGTACACGACGGGCGGTGGGCGGGTTGCAAGGATTTCAGCTTCACCACCGGGCCACTGATCGAACTCACCGGCAAGACACTCGGGGTCGTGGGCATGGGCGAGATCGGCCAGGCGACCGCGCGGGTCGGGCATGCACTGGGCATGGAGATCGCCGCGCACAGTAGGACCAAGAAAGAAGTGGGCTTCCCAGTGCGGTGGCTCGGCGTGGATGAGCTGTTCTATCAGGCCGACGCAATTAGCCTCCACTGCCCGCTAACGCCGGATACCAAAGGGCTGGTCAATGCGTCCCGATTAGCGACGATGAAACCGAGTGCTTACGTGATCAACACCGGGCGAGGGCCGTTGATTGATGAGCCGGCGTTGGCCGAGGCGCTGGCGCAAGGCACCATCGCGGGCGCGGGTTTGGATGTACTCGGCAGCGAGCCGCCCGATGGCAACAACCCGATACTAACTGCACCGAACTGTATCATCACGCCGCATATCGCCTGGGCAACGGTCGCTAGCCGGAGACGGCTGCTGCAGATCGCAGCAGAGAACGTGCGTGGGTACCTAGACGGGAATCCAAACAACGTCGTAAGCTGATCACTATGCCCAGCGACCTCTCCGGTTACAAGACTATCCTGCTCTTCGGCGGCAGCTTCGACCCGCCACACCGGGCGCATACCCGGCTACCGCAAATGGTCGCCAAGGTGATCGGTGCCGATCTGATCGCATACATCCCCGCGGGTCGGGCGCCGCACAAACTCGACCGTGTCCAGACGGACCCGCGGCACCGGCTAGCCATGCTCCGGCTTGCGTTGGAGGATGAGCCGGGCGAGATACCCGCGAAAGCCTTGACGCTTGAGGTGGAACGCGGCGCTGATGATCCCAGCTATACCGTGGACACGCTTGAAACGCTTTCCAAGCAGATCGATCCAGGCGCGACACTGCGTCTTCTGATCGGCGCGGATCAACTGCGGATCTTTGATTCGTGGCGGAATCCAAAGCGGATCATCGAACTCGCGGAACCCGTGGTGATGGTGCGCCCGCCGGACACGCGTGCGTCGTTGCTTGGCTCGCTTGCCTCGGAAGAGCGCGACGGGTGGGCGGATCGGTTGGTCGAGGCCGAGATGATCGATCTGAGCTCGACACAGCTGCGCAAGAAGATTGCAGCGGGCGAACCGATCGGGCAGTGGACACCCGCCTCGGTCTGCGGCTACATCGCGAAGCACGGGCTGTATCGCGACACGAGGGATTAACGATCAAGGGAACACGCCGCGGATCTCGTAGACCTCGTCGAGGTACTGCAGCGCCGAGCAGTACGCCGCGGCCCGCATGTCGCACTTCTTGTCCTTCGCCAAATCGGTCACACGATCTGCCGCGGCATGCATCAGGCGGCGTAGCTCGTCGTCCACTTTCTGCGCACTCCACCGCTCGGCCTGGCGGTTCTGCTTCCACTCGAAGTAGCTCACCGTCACCCCGCCGGAGTTGCACAGGATCGCGGGCAAGACCTGCACGCCCCGCTGCTCCAGCATCTGGTCAGCCAGCGGCGTACACGGCGCGTTTGCGCCCTCGGCCAAGACCTTGCAGTTGATCTGGCTGCCGCGCGATTCGTCGATCATCTGCTCTAACGCCGCGGGGATCATCACATCCACCCCGTGCTTATAGAACGTGTCGGTATCGATTGCCTCGGCCTCACTGTAGCCTTTGACGCCGCCACTCTGAGCAACATACTCAGCCAGCTCGTCCGCATCGATCCCATCATGGTTGATGATCGAGCCGGTGTGGTCCATGACGGCGGTGAGCTTGGAGCCTCGCTCCTTGAGTAGGCGCGCGGTCCACGAGCCAACGTTGCCAAAGCCAATGACCGAGTAGGTCATCTTGGCGGGGTCGATATGCATCGCCGGGAGCATGACCTCAAGCACGAAGACAAGTCCTTGCCCGGTCGCCTTCTCCCGGCCCGCCGACCCGCCGAAGGCCAGTGGCTTGCCCGTAACGACGGCGTTGCCGTAGCTGCGCTGGGCCCGGCCGGTGATGTTCATGTAGGTATCGGCCATCCAGCCCATGATCTCGGCGTTGGTGCCGACGTCCGGCGCAGGGATGTCGTAGTCCGGCCCGATGTTGTCGCCCAGCGCGCTGGTGAACCGGCGGGTGAGCCGCATAAGCTCGCTCTTGGAGAGCGCGCGTGGGTCAACCTGCACCCCACCTTTGCCGCCGCCGAGCGGTAAGCGAACCAACGCGCACTTCATCGTCATCAACAGTGCCAGCGACTTCACATCATCCAGCGACACCGACGGGTGGAACCGCATCCCGCCCTTGTAGGGCCCGAGCAGGTTGTTGTGTTGCACGCGGTAGCCCTTGAACAGCCGGTAGCCCCCGTCATCCATGCGGACGGGGAAGTGCACCATGAGCTCGTTCTTCGGCTGGGCGAGAACCAGCTGAAGAAAGTTCGGCAACTCCAGCAGCTCTGCCGCGCTGAGCACCTGCGTCGCCGTCTGCTGGTAGAGGTTGTTGGGGTCGAAGCGGAAGCCGAGTTCAGACAGGATCGTGGTTGCAGCGCTGGCCATGCGTATTCCTCGCTAGCGGGTTACCCAGTGTATCGGCACAATGGCCGGGTCCGGGCATGTTATGCCCTTCGTATCCGTCGCGCAGGCTACACTACCCGCATGATTGTCTACTGCTGTGCCGACCTGATCTTTGCGACGAAGGTGCGTTCGACGTGCGAAGCGCTGGGCGCGGTTTCCCGGCCCGCCCGCAACGGCGAAATGCTGCAAAAGCGGCTGGACCAAGTTGACGATGGCAAGCCCAACGGCCCGGTCGCCCTGCTGCTAGTCGATCTGGACCTTGGCAAGCCGGCGCTCGATCTGATCCAGCAAGCACGGGCACATAACACAGAGCTTCCGATCCTTGCATGGGGCCCACACGTCGCGGTCCAGCTGCTGAACGCGGCGGGTGAAGCCGGGGCCAGCGAAGTCATGACGCGTGGGTCGTTCACGGCAAAGCTGCCGGAGATAGTTAAGCAGTTCGGCTAGTCATTCCGGCATCTCAATCACGCGGATGATCACCGGCTCACCTTGGATCGAGTCGAGCGCTGCGATTTCCTTTGCCGCGGCCTCAACATCGCCGAGGCGGGTCAGGTGTGTCGTGACGACAAGCGAGACGACCTCGCCGGCCTTGGACTCGTGCTGCAGCACGGCCGAGAGCGAGATCCCCTTGCCGCCGAGGATCGAGGTGACCTTGGCCATCACGCCAGGCTCGTCGAGCGTCTCCATGCGGAGGTAGTACGCGCTCTCGGTGTCACCGCGGTCGAGGATGTGCGCGGGCTGGGTCAGGTCCGGTGTCAGGCGGAGGTTGGCAAACGCGGCCGGGCCGTAGCCGGATACGATCCCCAGCAAATCACTCACTACGGCGCTGGCGGTTGGCATCTGTCCCGCACCCTGGCCGTAGTACAGCGTGTGTCCCGCGGCGTGGCCGTGAACAGAGAGCGCGTTGTAGGGCCCAGCGACCTGCGCGAGCAGCTCATCTTTTTTAATAAAGCATGGCTGCACGCCGATGTTGACCCACTTGCTGCCCGGCCAGCGCTCGGCGATCGCCAGCAGCTTGATATCGAGGCCGAGTTCATCACCGAAGCCGATATCTTTTAGGTCCAACCCATCGACGCCGATCGCGTGGACATCGTCGCCGGTGATCTGCACGCCGAAGGCCAGTGATGCGAGGATCGCCAGCTTCTGCGCCGCGTCCTGCCCGGATACATCAAGTGTCGGATCGGCCTCGGCGAAGCCCGCCTCCTGTGCCTCGGCCAGGGCCTGGGCGTATGTCTTCCCGCTGCCGGTCATCTCGGTGAGGATGTAGTTGCACGTGCCGTTGAGGATGCCGAAGAGCGCATCGATGCGGTTGGCCATCAGGCCGGTCGTTAGCGCGGTGACGCAGGGGATGCCGCCGCCGCATGACGCTTCGAAGCCGATCGACGCCCCGCTGGCCCTTGCCGTAGCAAAGAGCTCCGGGCCCTTCGCAGCGAGCAAGCTCTTATTCGCGGTCACCACGTGCTTGCCGTGCTCCAGGGCAAGGCTGAGCAGCCAGCCCATCGGTTCGATCCCACCAGCCACCTCGATGACAATGTCGATCTCATCGGGTGAGATAATCGCCTCTTGGTCGTCGGTCACGGTCGCGGGGTCGACCAGACCGCTTGCCTTCGCCTTCTCAACATCGCGTACCAGCACCCTGCGGAGCTCGATCCGCTTGCCCGTCCGCTGGGCGTATAGGTCGGCCTGGTCACGCAACAGCTTCGCCACACCGCCGCCCACGGTGCCCAAGCCGATCATCCCAACGCCAATCACATCGCCTGCCAAAAGGCTCTCCTGTCACTGTTTCCTCTGGGCCGCAAAGCATACCCGCCCGGCCATCGATCAGCCAACGCCCTACAATACAGCCATGACCAGCAGCCAAGCCAATCCCGCAACGACCGACGACTTCACCTTCATACCGCCGATGTGCGCGATCTTCCGGCGGTTCCTCAAACGCAAGGGTTTGAAGTTCACCACCGAGCGCGCCCTGATCCTCGACGCGGTGCTAGGCAAGGACGGCGTCTTCGAGGCGGACGAACTGCTCAACGAGATGCGCGAGGCCGACCACCGCGTCTCAAAGGCGACGATCTACCGCACCCTCAAGCACCTGCTCGAATCCAAGATCATCAAAGAAGTCTTGATCGACTCCAGCCGGGCGCATTACCAGCTTGCCTTTGGTCAGCAGGCGACCGGACACCTCGTCTGCTTGGAGACCAACCAGATCATCGAGTTCCCGACGCAAGAACTCGACGAACTCATGAATAAGATCTGCAAAGAGCATGGCTACGAACCACTGAGCCACCGCTTCGTGGTCTACGGCTCGAGCCCCGCGGCTCAGACGATCCAGGAAGCGGAAGAGGCGGAAGAAGACTGAGTCAATCCAAGCCCTCTTCCAGATCACGCTGCTCGATCGGCCGGGTGATCTTGTAGGACTCATCTACCCACCGCCCCAGGTCGATCGTTTGGCAGCGTTCCGAGCAGAACGGGTAGTACTTGTTGTTATAGGCTGTAGGCTCGCCACAGATCGGGCAAGGCGTCGTTTTTGTGGTTTTGTGGATGGCAGGGTCTGTCATAACTCAGCTTTGTGTTGAAAGTCCAGGCTGCACTGTTCGAGAGCCTTCGACAACTGCTGGATATTATCCTGCCAGTTGCCTCGTGCAGAGATCGAAATGATTCTGCCATTTGGCCTGTGTTCGATCGCAACCCACAGCATGTCATCGCCTAGCGCCGGTCGGATCAGCTTGGCCCACTCTATTGCGACGACGGCGTTTTCGCGCAGCTCTTCGCCGTGGCCGGCCCATCCGATTGATTCAAGCTCGTCTGGGGAGCTGATGCGGTAGGCGTCGATGTGAACTAAAAGGGGAGTTTCCCCTTTTTCATGAGCCGGCTCGTATTCCTGAACCATCACATAGGACGGGCTGCTGACCTGCTGTGGGTTGAGGCCCATACCCTTGGCGATGCCACGGACAAGCTGGGTCTTGCCCGCGCCGAGCTCGCCTTGGAGCGCGATGAGGTCACCAGCCGAACAGCAGCAGCCGATGGCTTCGCCGACAGCAACGGTCTGCTCCGTGGTGTTGGTCTCGATGGTCAGTAGGGGCCGGCTCACCCGTGGTGCTCCCATCCCAGGCCTTCGATCGCGGTGGCCTCGGGGCCATCGAGCAGGACGACGCCATCCTTGTCGTTGACCTCACCGATGCGGGTGATCGGCACACCGTCAATCTCCCCAGGGATTGGCGCGTCAGCGGCAGCGGTAAAGAGCAGTTCGTAGTCTTCACCATCGGCGACAGCATGCAGCCAACCCGGCCGGCCATCTTGCAGGGCGACCTGCCGTGCGACCGGCGTAATCGGCAGCAAGTGGCTGTAGATCTCCGCGCCTTGGACGAGGTGCGGCAGGTCCCGGGCCAGCCCGTCGGACAGGTCGATCATCGCGGTCGGCCGGGTGTCGGGGTTGGCGGCAAGGGTGCGGGCCAGGGTGAGGCGTGGCACGAACTCGAGATGGCGCGTGGTGCCTTGGTACTGATGCCTGGACCCGCCAAGCTGACCGGTCACGTAGATCACATCGCCCTGCTTTGCCCCTGTGCGTTTTACCGGCTCGATCCCATCCGCGGTGGCGAGGACTGTCACGCTCAGTGTCAGCGGGCCATCGCAAGTCGCGGTATCACCGCCTACCAAGGGGGCGTCGTAGGCCCGAGCCGTCTCGCGCACGAACGACAACAACTGTTCCGCGTCCGACTCGGCGAACCCTTTGGGGAACACCGCCGAGACGAGCGTCGCCAGGGGCTTTGCCGCCATCGCAGCGACATCGGAAAGGTTGCGTGTCACCGCTTTGCGTCCGATCTGGCTGAGCGTGGCCGAGCCAAGATCGAAGTGGACCTGATCGATGACCTGGTCTACTGCGATGAGCAGTTGGTCTTCGCCCAGCTGCAGTGCCGCCATATCGTCACCCGGCGGGATCTTGACGTGCTCGGGCAGCGACGTGTTGTGGACCGTGATCGATCGGATGAGTTCGAACTCACGCATGGTAGGATTGTACTGCTATCACTTCGCCAGCTTCACGATAAGCCGCCAGATATCGTGGCGTGAAAGCTCAAGCCCGGCATCGGTATTAAAAGCCGTGCAGAGTTCCTCGAACGCATCGGTATAGAGGAGCTGATCTCGCTTAGACAGTGAGCCGATCGCGTCATCGACCTTGGCCACCAACAGTGCTTCGTGCTCGGGCGTGATCCTTGGTCGCTCGCCGTGGGCCCTGCCCATCCGCGGCAGTTTGCCGGCCTTGCGGAGGTTGTGCAGGCGGTGGAACACCTCAGCCCGAGACGGCGCGCCCGATTCATTGCCGTACATAGAAGCGTACAGGTCCTCGAACGCGTCAGTGTAGGGCAGGTCATCGAGCGTACGCCCCTGCTTCTGGTACACGCTAATCAGCAGGTCGTCATCGCTGGTCGGGAACAGGAGGTCGTCGGGCATGGCAATAGTCTAGGTGTATTGATGCTTCTAAAGGTAATCACACACGTGATCAAGCTTTGTGCTGCCAGTAGGACCGCCCCGCTTCTTGGAGCAGGCAGCAGACGATAGAATCCGGTGATGGAAACCGACTCTTCCGGACTCGACAGCGACCTGACTGCCCCTGCACCCCATTTGATCCAGGGCTTTACGTTGGAGGGGCTACTGGGCCAGGGGGGGATGGGACTGGTGTACCGAGCCATACAACAGCGACCGCGGCGGCCGGTTGCGTTGAAGCTGCTGCGTGCCACCGCTGTTTCGCAGCGTGCCATGCGTCGCTTTGAACGAGAAGCCGAGATCCTTGGCAAACTACAGCACCCTTCGATCGCCCGTATCTACGAGGCCGGGGTTATCGAGGCTGGAACGGATGCGGCTGGCGCGCCGACGCCATACTTCGCAATGGAGTTGATTGATGGGGTCGGTCTTTGTCGCTACGCCGAGGCCAATGATCTTCCGATCGAAGACCGTGTCGAGCTGTTCATCACCGTCTGCGATGCGGTGCATTACGCCCACGAGCAAGGCGTGGTCCACCGCGATCTGAAACCGGCAAATATCCTTGTCGATCATTCCGGTCAGGCGAAAGTGCTGGATTTCGGCATCGCCCGTGTCACGGGGAGTGATCAGACGCTGACAACGATGCAAACCGACATCGGTCAGCTGCTAGGCACGCTGGCGTACATGTCGCCCGAGCAGGTCGTCGGTGATCCGGCATCGATCGATGCGCGCAGCGACGTGTACGCGCTGGGTGTCACGCTCTATGAGCTGCTCTGCGGGAAGCTGCCCTACAACATCAACCCAAACTCGCTGCCCGAGGCCGCACGGATCATCCGAGAAGAAGACCCGGCCCCACTAAGCACCCACGACCGTGCAATGCGCGGCGATCTCGAGACAATCGTGGGCCGTTGCTTGGAGAAGGAGCCCCATCGCCGATATGCGTCAGCTGAGGCGCTGGCCCAGGACCTGCGTCGGTACCTATCCAGCCAGCCGATCGAGGCGCGCCCGCCCAGCGGCTGGTACCAGACCACGCGGTTCGCCAAACGTAATAAGGTGCTCGTCGTGGGTTTAGCCGCAGTGTTTGTCACGCTGGTGCTCGGGATGCTGGGCACGTCGCTGGGGCTGTAGAGGGCGGTCGAGGCCCAGCGGCGTGAGGCCCAACAGCGTGCCGAGGCGGAGAAGCGGCGTCTAGAGGCGCAGGCAGCCGCCTATCGCGCTGAGGGGAGCGAGCGCGCGATGGCGATCGTGCTGGCGGACGAGCAACGGATGCGCCAACTTGCTGAAGACAGGAGCCTTCAATCCGATTCGATAGGCGTGATCTATCGAACACTCATCAGCGAGTTCGACAGCGACATCGCTAGCGATAAGGAACAAGCACAACTGCTGGCAATGCTTGCTGCGGCCGAGCGTATCGCTGATGGCATGTCGGACCTCTTCCCCCAGGCGGTCGCAGAACTCAGGCTCAGTATTGGGCGTGGTTACAGTCGGCTGCGTCGCCATGAGCAGGCCGTAGATCAGTTCACGAAAGCCGACCAGCTCTTAACCGAATCCCTCGGCCCCGCTTCAGGCAGTTCCGTCTTTGCAAGGCGGGGCAAATCTATGGAGCAAGCGGAGAGGGTTCCGGTCTCTAGCATCGTCAGCGATTTAGAGCGGTTGTCTGCGGTGGCCCGCAGGATCGACGGGTATGAATCACAACTCCACGCCACGATAGTTGTCGACCTTGGGCATTGCTATTACGCCAACCGCCAGATCGATGACATGCTTTCCTTTTATGAAACGCACTACCCCGCGATTGCGCTGATTGCACTGCTTGAACCACGCGGCATTGCAAAGATCGAATCGGTCTGGTCGTGGGGGCTGCTTGAACTGGGACGATTCAACGACGCGTCACCGGTCCTCGTGTCGCTGTACGACCGCAGGGTGCAGACGCTGGGCGCGAGGCACCGTGATACACTCGATACCGGCTTTAACCTCGCGCACGCCTACCTCGGCACGGGCAAAACGCAGGAAGCCGTCGGGCTGCTCGAAGAGCTATTAAAAGACTCAGAAGAACTCTTCCACCGCAATCCTCAGAGGTACCTGCGCGTCCGTCGGATGCTTCGGCGGGGCTACTACCTGGTGGGGCAGACAACGCGGGGCTTGGCTTTGAGCCAGGAGATTTTCCGCGAGGCGCACGACCGCTTCGGTCGGTCCCACCCGGAGACGCTGGCCGATGAACATGCGCTAGCCCTTGCGTTGATGCAGGATCAGCAATATGAGGCAGCCCGGGACCGCTTTGTTTACCTGCACAAAGCCAATGAGCGGAACCTTGGATCGACGAACCTGCATACGATCTCGACACTGAGTCAGTTGGCCCGGTGTGAGCTAGCCCTAGAGCGCTACGACGAGGCGATCGATCGTTACCTCGATACCGTGGGTCGTTACGAGGCGTTGCTGGGGCCCGATCATATTGGTACGTTCAAGGAGCGACGTATCCTCGTGGCAACATATAGCGAAGGTGGGCGGCACGGTGAGGCCTTGCTCCAGGCAGACTTGCTGTTGGATGACGCCGTGCGAGCGCTTGGCAAAGAGCACCCCCTGACGGCGAAGATCGCCGTGACGATGGGCCGCAGCGAGATGAAAGCGGGCCAACCGAGTCGGTCTCGCAAGACCATCCTTAAATGGAAAGACCGCCTGGCGGATGAGCAGTGGGGAGATGCCTTTTTCTTGTACCGGACTTACGAGTGCCTGGCCGAAGCTTCCGAAGAGATGGGCGAGCCCGAGGCGGCCGCGCGATGGGCCCGCGAGGCCGCTCGACTGCATGAAAAGTGGAAGTTCCCGTTAGAGCAGCAAGGCCCGTCGGATGCCGGCCCCGCCACCGGCAGGTTGCCCGAGGAGGGCTAGGTGCCCTCCTCGGACCGCCGGTTCCCGGAATCGCGACTCGCCTCGGCCCCCAAAAGCCGCCTTTCACTACCGTTACAGGATGCAAGACACTATCTTGCGCTGACGATTTAGAATTTTTGTGTAAACCCATGGCAGACCCTAAGGAACCCAAGCTCAGCCCCTGGCCCACCACGCACTGGACCCTCATCGACCTCATGGCCGATTCCCGGGGCGAAGACCCCTCTGATGAGGAGATCGGTGTATTCCTTGCTGACTACCTCCCGCCGCTCAGGGCCTACCTCATCCACCGACGCGGGCTTACAGTGCACGATGCAGAAGACCTGCTGCAAGAGTTCATCCTGCAGCGGTTCCTGAGCAAGGGGTTGGCTAGTCACGTGGATCAATCGCGCGGGAAGTTCCGCACGTTCCTGTTGACTTCGCTCGATAACTTCTTGCGCAACCAGTATCAACGAGATCAGGCACAGAAGCGCGCTCCAAAGACTGGGCTCAAGCCGCTACCCGATGGCGATGTACCGGCCTCAACGAATACACCGCCCGCCGACGATCTGTTCGAGATCGAATGGGCGCGGATGATCGTCCGGCAGACGATCGAAGTGGTGAAGCAGCACTGCGAGCAGACCAATCGGCCTGAGGTCTGGCAGGCGTTCGAGGCCCGTGTGATCGCTCCGATCCTCGAGCATGCGCCGCCGGTGAGCAACGATGAACTCGCCAAACGCTTCGGGATGGACTCGCCACAGCAGGTCTCCAACGCAATAGTGACCGCCAAAAGGGTCTATCAGCGCGGGATGTACGGCGTGATCATGAAGTACGCCCGAGATAAGAACGAAGTCGAAGAGGAGCTTGCAGAGTTGCGAAGAGTCCTTGCGAAGGAGCGATCATGAACGAATCGCAGAACGCACCCAACCAGGCCGCTAGTAAAGCGCCGCCAACACCTGGGATTGATCAAGCGTCATCTGACAACCTCGCAAAGCTGATCGAACTGGGAACGGATACCATCGAGGCGGAGGTCTCCCCGCCGATAACGCCGAGGCACTGGCGTGCCTCATCGGCGGGTGTAGTCTTCTCGCTGGCGGTGGCCTGCTTCATCGTCGGAGTCGGCTGGTGGTCGTGGCGGATGCTGGAGATGGGGGCGGACCTGCGCGAACAATCCAAGTCCGTTCCAATGGAACAGGTCGATACCGAAGAACCTCGTGTTGCTTCCCCTTGGGAGACGGTCAAGACGCAGTCGATCCCTACCGATGGGCAAATCATTGCGCTTGAAGCCGCGTTCAATAGCGAGGGGAACGCCCTTCTGGCCGCGTTCTCCGATGGCACAACCCGCCTCTATCCCTTGACTGACGACCAGCTCAGACCACCACAGAAGCTGGAGGGGGCCAAGGCTTATCCACTCGCTGTGGCATTTGGAGCCAAAGATCGCCCAAGCCTGATTACCCAGGATGGCAAAACGATACAGACGTTTGGTCCCGCCGAGGGACCAGAGATCCAACCACTCAATCCGCCGATCACTGAAGCCTACTGTTGGACGACTGACATCTTGGTTGCTTCGCCTCATCCGTTTGATGGCAGTATTCTGATCAGTGACCAAGACGAACAGGTATCGCACAACGCCCTGCGCTTTGCCGGGACTGATCCGCACAGCCGGAAGGTCGTATTTCTCAAGAGGCTTGGTCTGACGCGTTTGAGCGTGCTAGACCTCTCAGATAACTCGCTCGATTTCCTCGATGCGCCGGCGAAGGTACACCGCGCCGCGCTTTCACCCTCTGGCAAGCAAATCGTCCTGGTCAATGTGGACGGGTCTTTCACTTGCCTCGATGTCGAGAGCGGTCAGGTGCAATGGGAACGCAAGCACGTGCCTGGAATCTCTCGGCCGCATGTGTCCTTCACTCCGACCGGGGAGGTCGTTGTCGCAGAGTACCGGTTGCTTTTGCTCAACCCTGAGGACGGCGGCGTGGTCGCCGATCTGACGCCTGAGAGCAGGCTGCCACTCGCCGTGTTCGATATGCGCTTTTCGCCGGACGGGCGTCACCTTTGCCTGCTCGGCAACGACCTGCACATCCTCACGATTCGTCCTTAAAGACTTTGGAACGCTTGGCCAAGTGTCAATTGACCGGCTCGGGGTCGGCCTTCTGAATGGGCTTGGGTACCGGTTGGCCGTCCCAGTAGATCAGGCCGGGCTCGGTGACGCCATCCATCAACGCCCCGCCAGGCACGATCCGCAGCGCAAGACCGTGTGGCCCGCAGCCCAGCGCACGGGCGCTAGCCGTGTAAAGGCTTGTCTTGCTGCCGGGGTCATCGCACGCCATCTCGACAATACCCGGGGCGACGAGCCGGCCCGAATCATCAACTCGCCCAATGAGCGCCTGTACGCGGAGCTCTTCCGGGGACAGCCCGCCGAGATTGATCTCGGCCTTGACCTCGATCATGTCGTTTGGACGGAGTACGTTCTCAACGTTGCTGCTTACTTTCTCAAAGCGCAGCGATGGCCATGCGAAACGCAGCTTCTCCTTGAGCTGGGCCCTTGCAACCGAGCCAGACATGCTGTCCGACACGAGCGAACGTGAACGCGACAACGCGGGCAGGTAGTACTGTTCGGTGTATTGCTGGACCATACGGTTGGTGTTGAAAAACGGCGCGAGCTCGGCGATGGACTGCTTCATCATCTGGATCCACCGCACGGGCAGGCCGTGCTCATCACGCTCGTAGAACATCGGTACGACATGCTTCTCAAGCAGGTCGTAGAGCATTCGGGACTCTACATCGTCGGCGAGGTCGGGGTTGTCGTGCTCTTCGCGGTATCCAATCGCCCAGCCGACACGCTCGTTGTAGGCCTCGTCCCACCAGCCGTCGAGGATCGAGCAGTTGGGCACGCCGTTGATCGCGGACTTCATGCCGCTGGTGCCCGACGCTTCCATCCCCCGTCGTGGGTTGTTGAGCCAGATGTCACAGCCCTGGACGAGATAGCGGGCCGAGTGCATCGAGTAGTTTTCGATGAAAACGATCTTGCCGGTCAGCCCGTGGTGCCGGGTGAACTTCACGATGGATTTGATCAGTTCCTTCCCCCCGCCGTCGGCAGGGTGCGACTTGCCGGAGATCACAAACTGCACAGGGCGGCCGGCATTATTGAGCAAGGCGATGAGGCGCTCAGGGTCACGCATGAACAGGTTGCCGCGCTTGTAGGTCGCGAAGCGCCTGGCAAAGCCGATGGTCAGAGCCTCGGGGTCGAGGTCGTTGTCGGCGTGACGCACCGGGCCAAGGCTCTCAGGCCGGGCGGGGTCGTTGCGCTTGGTATAGGCGACGAGCTTGTGGCGGCGTTCGGAGTGGATCGACCAGAGCAGGCTGTCGGGGATATCGTTGACCACGCGGTAGACGTCGTGCTCGGCAGGCTTAGCAAGACGCGAACTGGTGCCGGCCTGCCGATCGATCGCCTCTGCCAATGGTCGCGAGAGCCAGGACGCGGCGTGGACCCCGTTGGTCACGTGGCCGATCGGCACTTCCTCGTCGGGGATGTTGGGCCAGACACCCTTCCACATCGAACGCGACACCACGCCATGCAGCGCGGAGACACCGTTGGCCCAGTCGCTGCATCGGATCGCTAGCGTCGCCATCGAGAAAGGCTCGTCCTTGTTAAACACATCATCCCTTCCGAGCGCAAGCAGCCCCTCCATGTCGAGCTTGAGCCGGCTGTGGTACTCCTTGAAGTAGGTCTTTACAAGGTCGGAAGGGAAGCGGTCGATCCCCGCAGGGACGGGGGTGTGGGTCGTAAAGACGTGGCTGGCCATCGCGCCTTGGCGTGCTTCATCAAACGTCAGGCCGTGCTGCGCGATGAGGTCGCCGATGCGCTCAAGCGCGAGGAAGGCAGAGTGGCCTTCGTTCATATGGCAGACGTCGGGGGTGATGCCGATCGCGTTAAGCGCCCGAACACCGCCGATGCCGAGCACGATCTCCTGCCGGATGCGCATGTCCATATCGCCGCCGTAGAGCTGAGCGGTTATTGCTCTATCGGCTTCTTCGTTCTCGGGCAGGTCGGTATCCAGAAGGAACAGGCGGATACGGCCGATGCGTGCCTCCCACAGCGCGATCGTGACATCGCGTTTGGGCAGGCGGGCCGAGACCTTGATCTGCTCGCCCTCTTCGCCGAGCACGGGCGTCACCGGCATCTGCGAGAAGTCGAGGTCCGGCAGGTACTCCATCTGCCAACCGTCGGGCGTGAGGTACTGCTGGAAGTAGCCGTGCCGATACAGCAGGCCGACCGCGACAAGCGGGAGGCCGAGTTCGCTGGCGGACTTGAGGTGGTCGCCCGCAAGGATACCCAGGCCACCGGAGTAGATCTGGAACGACTCGGTCATGCCGAACTCGGCACAGAAGTAGGCGAGCGTGGGGTTGTCAGCGTGCTCACCGTGCGTCTCATTGAACCAGCCCGGGCGGTCGCAGTGCCTGCCGAGCCGATCGCAGACACCACGGAGCGCATCAAGGAAGGTCTGATCGCTGGCGAGTTCATCAATGCGCTGCTGCGAAACAAGCCCGAGCATCTGTACGGGGTTGTGCCGGGTCTTCTGCCACAGGTCCTGGTCGACGCGGATGAACAAGTCGATCGCGTCATGGTGCCAGGTCCACCAGAGGTTGCGCGCGAGCTCTGCGAGCGGCTGCAACGGCTCGGGGATCACCGGCGCGACATGGAAACGGCGGACACGGGCGAGGTCGGGACAACTCATGGAGGTACCCTCGATCGAGTTACGCGGGTCAGGACAGGCGATCTGAGTTTAACTGTGTCTAGGTGCTCAAGCCAACGCGGGCAACCAAACACTCACAGTTGTGCATAACGCCGATCAGCGCTCGCCGCGTGACAAGGCCGCAGCAACCAGCGATTCTAGCCGAGATAGCGAACGGTCGGCTTGTGCCCGGAAGAGGTTGTAGGGCAACAGCGTCAGCAGCGCAACAGTGATCCCCGCGGCGGTGGTGATCAGGGCCTGACCGATGTCGCCGCCAAGGTCGCTGAGGTCGAGGTCGGCCCGGTTGCCGGACAGCTCGTTGAACGCGCCGATGATGCCGATGACCGTACCGAGGATGCCGAGCATCGGCGCGGCGGTGATGATCGTCGAGAGCATGGGCAGGAAGCGCTCGAGCCGTCCACGCTGGGCCTCGACCGCATCAACCGCGGCGGACTCGCTGACCTGCTCATCAAGGAGCTGCGTCACCGCGTTGCCATAGACGCTGCGGTCGCGCTTGGCATCCTGCTTGGCCTCGTCGAGCTTGCCGGCACGCAGCAGCTTACCGAGTTGATAGATCCGCTCTCGCCGGGCAGGGCCGTTGGTGCTGAGGTAGAACCAGGTGCGTTCGAGGATGAGTGTGACCGCGATGATGCTCAGCCCAAGCAGAGGCCACATGACTATCCCGCCACGGTCCATGAGTCCGAAAAAGCTGATCGCGGCGAGTGTGGGCATGAAGAGATTTTACAGACTCATACCGGCAGCGCATCCATCATCGTAATGGCCTTCTTGGCGATGTCGTCAGCGCTCAGGCCGCAGTGCTTGAGCAGGTCTGCCTCGCTCTTGCCGGACTTGGGTATCTTCGTAACGTGCATCTGCTCGACGGTGAAGCCATCTCCGCTACGGGCGACCGTACTAGCGATGTGGGCCCCGATGCCGTTGCCGTAGTTGTCCTCAACAGTAAGTACCAGGCCGTTGCAGTCGTTGGCCAAGTCGAGGATCGCGTCCTCGTCGTAGGGCAGCGAGTAGAGGTCGACGATCGTCGGCTCGATGTGGTGGTCGTCCAAGGCCTCCAGCGCCTTGTTGACCTCGTGGACCATGTAGCCGGTAGCGATGATGAGGATGTCGCTGCCTTCCATAAGCACGTTGTGCCCGCCGAGCGTGAACTCTTCTTCGGCGGTGTAGAGGAACTCCGTCTCGGGGCGTAGCGTGCGGAGGTAGACGCTGCCCTCGTGTTCTGCTGCGGCGCAGGTCAGGGCGTAGGCCGAGTAGGCGTCCGATGGGGTAAGCACATAGAAGCCGGGCTTACCCGTCGCGTTGTGCGTCATCGTCGCAAAGCTCGAGAACCAGGCGACATCGGGCAGCGCCATCTGCGACGGGCCGTCCGCGCCTAGGGTGATCCCCGCGTGGCTGCCAGCGATCTTGAGCTGGCAGCCGGAGTTGATCGCCATCTCGATCTGGTCGTAGCCCCGCGTCACAAACTTGGCGAAGGTCGAGCAGAACGGGATCTTGCCCCCCGCCGCCAGACCCGCCGCCACGGAGAACATGTTCTGCTCCGCGATCCGGCACTCGACCCACCGCTTGCTCAGATTGTCATCTACAAGGAACTGACCAGAGAACGTAGAGTTGTTAACGTCTGCATCCAACGCGACGACGCCCGGGTACGCGTGACCGATCGCACGCAGCGCGATGCCATAGGCCTTGCGTGTCGCGAACTTGCCCGACTCGAGCGTTTTTTCCTGACCAAACGTTTTCATCGCGTCTTCGAACGAAAGCGGCTTAACGGGCCTGGTTTCATCACGCGTCGGGCGTGGCGACATCATCGCGATCTTCAGTGGCACGTCCGCAATCGCGCCGAGCTTGACCTCGGTCGTGTCGTATTCTTTGAGCACGCTCATTAGCGCCTCGCCCTTCACCGCGGTGCCGTGGTGGCCGTTGCCCTGCTGCGAGGCGGCGCCCCACCCTTTCACCGTCCTGGCCACGATCGCGACAGGCTTCGTATCCGGGTTGATCGCCTGGGAATGCTCGGCTAAAGCCTCGGCGATCTCACTGCCCTTGTGGCCATCGATTACCAGCGCGTTGAAGCCGGCGGCTTCAAGCTTTTTCGCCGTCGTCTCCCAGCCCTGCTGCGGACTGACCTCCTGCGTCTGCGCGAACGCGTTGCAGTTGAAGATCGGGCACACCGCCTTGAGGTCGTGGTCCTTGATGAAGTCGATGGCTTCCCAGATCTGACCCTCACGCGATTCGCCGTCACCGATGATGCAGAACACACGCTTGTCATAACCATCTAATCGGGCCGCGATCGCGAGACCCGCTGAACTGCTCAGCCCTTGGCCCAGCGACCCGGTCGCGGTATCGAAGAACGGGAAGCCCTCGATCGGGTTGGGGTGGCCGTCGATCGGCGAATCGATCTCGCGCAGCGTCTTTGCGATGTCGAGCGTTAACGGCTTGAGGTTGTCCTTGTCCGTCCCGTAGCGCACGCCGAGGTCGGCACAGGCCGCGTAGATCACCGGCACGGCGTGACCCTCTGAAAGCACTAGCCGATCGGCCGAGGGGTGTAGCGGGTTGGTCGGCTCGTAGCGCATGTGCTGGTACATCAGCACGCTGACCAGATGCACAAGCGAAGCGCCGGTCGATGGGTGGCCCGAGCCAGCGGCTCCGGTGATCTGATAGGTGAGCTTGGCGAGCTGAACCGCCTTGGCGTGGATCGTCGAATCAAACGACATGGTTCGGGTCCTTCCGAGTGGGATTGTCTGGGTTGGGTTCGCCGTGGACACGGCTGGGTGAGACATGATATCGCAAGACGCGGCCTTGCTGGGATCGCATGCGCCGATCTTACGCTCACTTACTCGGCGTGCTGCTGTTGGGCGCCGCGCCCGGGCCGAAGCAGATCGCGTTCTTACCCTGTCGCTTGGAGCGCATCGCCATCGCGTCCGCACGGGCCAGCAGTTCGTCCGGCGTTCGGCCGTCCCACGGGAAGCCCGCGAGCCCGCCGCTGACGGTCAGTCTGCCGACCGCCTCCTCACCGAGCTTGGGGAACTTGTGCTCAACGATCGCCTTTTGGAACCGCTTAGCGATACCGATGACGTTGTTGGGGTGCTGGCTGCCGGGATGGCGTGGCTCGCCCTTGTCCCAGAAGATCACGGCGAACTCGTCCCCGCCGATCCGTGCGACCACGTCGTGCTCACGGACGAGCGACATCATCAGCGTCGCGGTGGACTTGAGGATCTCGTCGCCCGCGGGGTGGCCGAAGCTGTCGTTGTACTGCTTGAAGTTATCGATATCGAAGACCAGCAGCGTGACCTGTTGTCGGCCGGAGGCGGCGTGCTGGAGGACACGCTCGAGGAAAAGCTGGAAGTACCGCCGGTTCCACAGGCCGGTAAGCCGGTCGCGCATCGCCATGTCGTAGAGGTCACCCTGCCGGCGGTCCAGCGCAACCCACCGCGACAGCCACGCGGACCAAGAGCCAAGCGCCTGCACATCGCCGTTCTGCGAGGTCAGCGTGCCGAAGTTCGTCCCCTCGTAGGACACATCGACAGCAAAGCGTGCATTGCCCTTGGCCTGCCCCAACGGGGTGAACGCAGCGTCGGCCAAGCCCGACTGATCACGGAGAAGACGCATCGCGAGCGGCAGCAGCGAACCGTCCCGCCGCATCACCGCTTCGGCGAGGTCGACATCGCCGACCTCCGAGCCGACCTCAACAGGTTGTGCATTCTGAAAACCGGACTCGAGCCAGTCGGGGTTGGTTGGCTTCTTCGTCTGCTGAGCCGCTTCCATTTTGATTGCGTTGTCTGCTGCGCTGACGCGCGCATCCTGTTCAGATGACGACGCGTCGGTCGCTGTGGCCTCACGCATCGGCTGACCCGCGATCCCGATCGCAGCGACCAACGCGGTCGCGTCCGCCGGCTCGTAGACACACTGATCAAAGCCCGCAGAGGACGCCGCACTCGCTTCAGCACGTTCTTCATCGCCCGCGATCGCAATCAGGCGCATGCCCGGGGACAACTTGCGAAGGGCCCGCGCGGTCGAGCCGACCATCCCCGTCATCGCGGAAACCGGGCCGATGAGGACCGCGGCCTGCTGCTGCGTGAGCCAGCCCATCGCGGAGAGATAGCTAGGCGACAGCTCCACAACTGCCTGCACGCCTGCCGCTTCGAGCGCGGCCGCCACACGGTCGCGCAACTCATCACTGCGGATCACCAACACCCTCGGCGTCTCGGGCGTCTGCTCGCCCATCGTCGAGTCTCCAACGAAATAAACACCAGGCTCGGCCATCAGTACCTTACCCCGCCTCGCCCGGGGCAGGCCCGAGCAACATCGTCAATTCCTGCTGCGTCACGACCTCGCGCGTCGACATCGGCTCGCCCGGGGCCGACACCAGCAGCCGATCGACCGAACGGGTCCGCTTGTGGATCTTTCCAACCGGGCCGGTCTCTGAGCCGGCTTGCTCATCCGGAGCGATCCGCAGCGCCGACAGCATCGGCTGCGCTCGATCAGCGGTATCAAACTGCCAGCAATGGACCGGGCCATGGAACGAGCGCACCGCTGACGACAGCTCGTCCAGGCGCGCCCACCTACCAGGCTCGACCACAATCAAAACCCGCCGCTGCAGCCCCCGCTGCATGAACCCGGCTAGGGCGACCATCACCGCTGGTACATCTTCCACCACGACCGGCGACAGGCCCCTCTCCGATAACGCCTCAAGCAGTGTCGCGCAGGGCCCGGATCGATCGCGCATCAGTACCACGCTCCCGCCACTCGGCAGGGTGCCCTTTTCGACATCGCTCGATGAAGGCTCGTCTTTCACCACTCTATCTTAGCCGCCAAACGACAACCTCCAAAACCAATCGCACAATCCGCACCTGCAATTCCAAACCCCGATTGCCAAGACGCTCTAAACTACCACTAACCACGGACGGAAACCTCAATGCACACCCTCGCCGCGGGCATACTGACCCCCTCCGAAATCACGGTCTTTTTGCTCTCGCTCGCGGTCTTGCTTGGTGGCGCCCGCCTGCTCGGCGAAATCGCCAAGAAGTTTGGCCAGCCCACCGTGCTAGGCGAGATCCTGGCCGGCGTCATCCTTGGCGCGACCGTCTTGGGGAACATCGCGCCCGATACCTACAACAGGCTCTTCCCTCAGGAGTTCAAGGACCACCAGTCCGACAAGCCGGTTTACTACGACAAGATCGACCCCGAGACGGGTGACCCCTTCACCCAAACGATCACTCACCCGACTACCGGCGAACAGATCGAAGTCGGTATCCCTGACACAGAAAACAAGGACGGCAAGGTACCGAGCTTCGTCAAGGTCGGGCTCGAGTCGTTCTTAGTGCTTAGCGTCTGCCTGCTGCTGCTGGTCGCGGGACTCGAGGTTGACCTTTCGATCGTGACCAAACAGGGCAAGGCTGCCGTCGCAGTGAGCATGATGGGAATGATCGTGCCCTTCGTGATCGGGTTCGGCGTGGCGTACCTGCTAGCGGTCAGTGCGCCGGGCCTGATCGGCTACAACGTCGATTCGGACAAGGCGATGCCCTTTGCGCTCTTCCTTGGCATCGCGATGTCGATCACCGCCCTGCCGGTCATCGCCAAGATCCTTATGGACATGAACATGTTCAAGTCCGACATGGGCATGCTCATCATGTCGTCCGCGATGGTCAATGACCTGCTGGGGTGGATCGGGTTTGCGATGGTGCTGGCGATGATCCTGCCCGAGGGTGAGTCCGCGCTGTCGCTGCAGTTTGTCATCCCCGCGACGCTTGTGTTCGTTGGGTTCATGCTCACCGGCGGGCGTTGGCTCGCGAACAAGGCGATCCCTCTGGTTCAGGCGCATACCTCCTGGCCCGGCGGCATCCTCGGCTTCGTGTTTGTACTCGCCCTGCTTTGCGCAGCGCTGACCGAGTGGATCGGGATCCACGCGATCTTCGGCGCCTTCCTCGCGGGGATCGCGCTGGGCGACTCCAAGCACCTGACCGCACGGACGCGCGAGACGATCGAGCAGATCGTGACCTACATCTTCGCGCCGATCTTCTTTGCCGGCGTCGCGCTGCGTATCGACTTCATCAACAACTTCGATTTCGCCATCGTCATCATCGTGCTGGTCGTCGCGATCATCGGCAAGGTCGTCGGGTGCTACTTCGGCGCGAAGATCGCCGGCCTGAATAAGCGCGAGAGCTGGGCGATCGGGTTCGGCATGTCCGCCCGCGGTGCAATGGAGATCATCCTTGGTCAGATCGCACTGAGCTTCGGGCTCATTACTGAAGAGCTATTTGTCGCCATCGTGATCATGGCGATCGCAACGTCCGTGATCGCGGGGCCGCTGATGCAGAAGGCGCTGGACCGTCGGCAGCAGAAGAAGTTCACCGACCTACTCTCGAGCAAGGCGTTTATCTCGAGGCTGAAGGCGGTCAGCCGCCGGGACGCGATCGAAGAGCTCTCGCAGGTCGCCGCAGCAGTCACCGGGCACGATGCCGGCATCATCAACACCGCCGTGTGGGAGCGCGAGCAGACGATGTCAACGGGCATCGGCAACGGCGTCGCGGTGCCGCACGGGCGGATCGAGGGGCTCGCCAAGCCGCAGCTCGTGGTTGGCGTCTCGCCACCTGGCATCGATTTCGACGCGGGCGACGGCCTCGCCGCCGAGATCGTCTGCATGCTGCTCACCCCGGCCGACGATCAGCTCGCCCAGATCGAAATGCTGCGCGCTGTCGCCGAGGTCTTCAACGATCCTGCCAGGCGGCGTTCCGCGGTCGAGGCAGATGGCTACACCCAGTTCCGCGCCGCGATCGCGGTCGGCAGTGCGCCGGCCCACTGACCCGGTACACTCTACCGCGTCACTGACCAAGCGACACCCGTATGGATCACGCCCCTCTCCTCATCCTCGCCGCCGGCGACAGCGCACTTGATGAAAGCGCGATCACCAAGCTGCTGCTCGCGATCGCGGTCATGCTCGGCCTGGCACGCGTGCTGGGTGAGCTCTGCCGGAAGTTCGGCCAGCCCGCGGTGCTCGGCGAGATCGTCGCGGGCATCATCCTCGGCCCGACCCTGCTTGGCAGCATTACGCCCGAGGTCTACGCTTACCTCTTCCCCGCCGCCGAGGGCAGCGCCGCCTGGATCGCGGAAGAGGGCTTCATCACCCTCTCCGCTGCGCTGCTGCTGTTTGTCGTCGGCTTGGAAGTCGACCTCTCCGCCGTAGTCCGACAGGGCAAGGCGATGGCACTCGTCAGCGCGATGGGGATCGTGATCCCATTCGCGCTCGGCTTCGGTGCCGCAACCCTCATGACCGACCTGCTCGGCGTCGGCGGACGGGCGCAGGAGAACCTGCTGCCGTTCCAGATCTTCTGCGGTCTGGCGATGTCGATCACCGCCCTGCCGGTCATCGCGAAGATCCTGATCGACCTGAACCTGTCCAAGTCGGACATGGGCGTGCTGGTGATCAGCTCGGCGATGTGCAACGACCTCATCGGATGGATCGGGTTTGCGGTTGTGCTCGCGCTGCTGCCACCGGTGGTTGGAGGCGATGGCACCGCGGTCACGAAGGGGGCCTCGCTTGGTGTCGCAGGCACCATCGGCGCAACGGTGGTGTTCCTCGCGTTCATGCTTACGCTGGGCAGGCTGTTCATGCACAAGGCGCTGCCCTATGTGCAGGCGCGGTGGTCCTGGCCAGGCGGGGTGATCTCGTTCGCGTTTGTGATCGCGATGGCGTGCGCGGCGCTCACCGAGTTCCTCGGCATCCACTCGATCTTCGGCGCGTTTATTGCAGGCGTCGCGATCGGCGACTCGCACCACCTCCGCGAGCGTACGCGCGACACGATCCACCAGTTCGTCATGAACATCTTCGCGCCGGTCTTCTTTGCCAGCATCGGGCTGACAATCAACTTCCTCGACGCCTTCCAGCTGCACACCGTCGCGATTGTCTGCTTCATCGCACTGGTTGGCAAGGTCAGCGGCTGCTACCTCGGTGCAATGTTTGCCGGGCTCTCGCCGCGTGAGAGCTGGGCCGTCGGCTTCGGCATGGCGGCGCAGGGCGCGGTCGGTATCATCCTAGGCCAGCTCGCCTATCAGGCCGAGCTGATCAGCGAAGAACTCATGGTCGCGATCGTGATTATGGCGCTAGGCACCTCGATCCTCGCCGGGCCTGCGATGCAGCGCATCTTACAGGTCAAGAGCCAGCGCAAGCTGCAGGACTTCCTGACCGACCGGCACATCATGCTCGACCCGGAGGCGGGCGATATCGAGTCGCTGCTACACGCGATGAGCGAGCGAGCCGTCGAGCTGACCGAGATCGAAGAGACGCGGATCTTTAAGGAGGTCTGGGCCCGCGAGAGCGTGATGCACACCGCGCTGCCTAACGGCTTAGCGGTGCCACACGCACGGCTCGAAGAACTGAGTAAGCCCACCGTCATCGTTGCCCGGTCCAACACTGGCGTGGATTTCGACGCGCCCGACGGGCAACTCGCGAAACTAATCTTCTTGCTCCTGACCCCAACCGATCAGCCCGCAACACAGCTCGAACTCCTCGCACTCGTCGCGAAGACATTCGGCGAAGCCGATACACGAGCGAGGTGCCTGCAGGTCGGCACCGCGACCGAGTTCCGGGCCGTGTTGAACCTGGCAACAAGCGCCGACTCGATCATTGAGCACGACGACGAGACGCTGGGGATTCATTGATGGTTGTTAACGGAACGCTGTAGCGGGGGTGGCGGGGCGGCGCGGGGGGGGGGGGGCCGACCGGTTATTTAATAAAACAAAAACACCCAGGGGGGCGCCCCGGGCCCCC